>NZ_CP061177.1:2912500-3512500 GCF_017355405.1 Roseomonas haemaphysalidis | reverse complement strand
ATCCTGCTGGACGGCGACCCGGTGGGCTACCGCGTGGAGGCTGGCCGCCGGAAGCGGCTGAGCGAAACGCGCATCTCCGCCCAGCGCGCGCGCATCGGCATGGTGTTCCAGAGCTTCAACCTGTTTCCGCACCTGACGGCGGAAGGCAACGTGATGCTCGGCCTGACCAAGGTGCTGGGCAAGAACGCGGCCGAGGCACGCGAGATCGCCGGGCACTGGCTGGGGCGCGTCGGGCTGGCGGAACGGCGCGGGCACTACCCCTACCAGCTTTCGGGCGGCCAGCAGCAGCGCGTGGCCATCGCCCGCGCGGTGGCCATGCAGCCGCGGCTGCTGCTGTTCGATGAGGTGACGTCGGCCCTCGATCCTGAGCTGGTGGCAGAAGTGCTGCAGGTGATGAAGACGCTGGCGGGTGAGGGGATGACCATGCTGGTGGTCAGCCACGAGATGATGTTCGTGCGCGACGTGTCCGACCACGTGGTGTTCATGGATGCGGGGCGGGTGGCGCAGGCGGGGCCACCGGAAGATGTCTTCGGCCGGCCGGAAGGCGAGCGGCTGAAGGGGTTCCTGGGCCGCATGCACGGGGTGTTCGGCCAGATGGCCTGAGGCGGCGGCAACCCCGCCGCGCGCCATGCGCTTTTCTCCGGCAGGCTCAATCCACCGGAGGACCACGCCATGGCCGAACAGATCCCGCTTTCCCCCGAAGCCAGCGCCATCTCGGAAGCCCTGGACGACTACCGCGACGACCTGACGCATGAAATCGCGCCCGGGCTGGCGTATCGCCGCCTCGCCCTGGTCAATGTCGCCTTCGTGGGCGAACCCGGTGGCGGCGACCGCGGCTGGGTGCTGGTGGATGCCGGCATCCCCGGCAGCAAGGGCTTCATCCGCCGCGCCGCCGAGGCCCGCTTCGGCGAGGGCGCCCGCCCCAGCGCCATTGTCATGACCCATGGCCATTTCGACCATGTCGGCGTCCTGCTGGACCTGGCGGAGGAATGGGACGTGCCCGTCTACGCGCATGCCCTGGAGGCACCCTACCTGAACGGCACCGCCGCCTATCCGCCCGGCGAGCCTTCGGTCGGCGGCGGGCTGATGGCGCTGATGGCGCCGCTCTACCCGCGCAGCCCCATCGACCTCGGCGCCCGGCTGCGCCTGTTGCCGGAGGATGGCGGCATCCCCGGCATGCCCGGCTGGCGCTGGATCCACACGCCCGGCCACAGCGTCGGCCACGTGTCCTTCTGGCGGGACGCCGATCGCAGCCTGATCGCGGGCGATGCCTTTGTCACCACCGGCCAGGAATCCGCCTATGCCGTGGCGGTGCAGCGTGCCGAGATGCACGGGCCGCCGGCCTATTTCACGGTGGACTGGGCCGCCGCCCGCGCCTCGGTCCAGGCCCTGGCGGCACTGGAGCCGGAGGTGGTGGTGTCCGGCCATGGCGAGGCGATGCGCGGCGCCGAGATGCGCCAGGCCCTGCACCGCCTGGCCGAGGAATTCGACCGCGTGGCGGTGCCGGAAAAGAGCCGCTACCTGGACCACCCGGCCCGGGCCGGGGATCGCAGCGCCTACCCGTCGCCGTGACGGCAAGGGCGGGGCGTTGCCGCCCCGCCGCCGGTCAGGCGCGCTTGACGCTGTGCGCCAGCGTCAGCTCGTCCGCCCGCGCCTCGTATTTCAGCGCGCCGCGCAGCGCCCAGATGTTCTTCTGCATGTGCAGCGGCACCAGGCCCAGGTCTTCCATCGCCGCCTTCATGGCATCCTGGAACAACTGGTCGCGCTTTTCGTCGTCGGCGGTGCGCAGCCCTTCCATGGTCAGCTCGTCCACCTTGGCGTTGGAAAAGCCGCTGAAGTTGGTGGTGCCGAAGCCCTTGTCGGGAATGCGCGTGGTCAGCACGCCCTTCAGCGCCGTGGAGGGCTCGCCGCTGGTCGCCCAGCCGATCAGCATGGCGGACATGTTGTTCTGCGCCTGCCGCTGCGCCAGCACCGCGAAGGGCATGGCGTCCACCGTGGTCTGCACACCGATGCGCTGCCACATCTGGCCGATCGCCTGGATGATCTGCGCGTCGTTGACGTAGCGGTTGTTGGGCCCGATCAGCGTGATGCGGAAGCCGTTGGGGTAGCCGGCGTCCGCCAGCAGCTTCTTGGCGGCGTCCGGGTCGTATTTCGGCACGGCGATGTTGGGGTTATAGCCCAGCGCCCCCGGCGGCATCATCTGCCCGGCCGGCGTGCCGACGCCCTGCATCACCCGGTCCACGATGCCCTGGCGGTTGATGCCGATGCTCAGCGCCTGCCGCACCCGCAGGTCGCGCAGCGGGTTCTTGGTCATCGGCTTGCCGTCGTTGTCCGCGATGTAGGGGGAGACATCGTGCTCTACGTCCACCTTCAGGTAGATGCAGCGCAGGCTCGGGATCTCGGAAAAGGAGATGCCCTGGGTGGTGCGCAGCCGCGGCGTGTCGGACGGCGGCACCACGTCGATCATCTGCACGTCGCCCGACAGCAGCGCCGCGACCCGCACGCCGTTGTTGGTGATGAAGCGGTAGGTGACCTGCGCCCAGTCCGGCTTGTCGCCCCAGTAGCTGTCGTTGCGCGTCATGACGATGCGGTCGTCGGGCGTGTAGGACTGCAGGCGGAACGGCCCGGTGCCGATCATCGCCTTGCCGTTGTTGAAGTCGCCCGTGGACACGTTGTCGCCCACCGACTTGCAGATGATGTAGATGTTGTTCAGGTCGTAGGGCAGCAGCGGGTAGAGTTCCGCCGTCTTCAGGCGGATGGTGTGGGGGTCCAGGATCTCGGTCGCCACCACCGCGCGGGAATACATGCTGAAGGAGCCGGGGCTGTTCACCACGTTAGGCACGCGCTTCAGCGTGAACACCACGTCGTCGGCCGTGAAGTCCTGGCCGTTGGAGAACTTGACACCCTGGCGGAGCTTGAACTCCCAGGTGGTGTCGTCGATCAGCTTCCAGGATTCCGCCAGGCCCGGCTGCAGCTTGGCCGCCGCGTCGCGCTCCACCAGCTTGTCGAAGAAGTGGGCCGCCACGGCGTTGTTGGGCGACAGCGTGTGGTAGTGCGGGTCCAGCGAGGTCGGCGGCGCGGCCACCGCCAGGGTCAGGTTCTGGCTGGGTGCCTGGGCCAGGGCGGCCCGCCCGGTGCCGGCCAGCAGGGCGGCGGCCGGCAGGGCGAAAAAGGCGCGGCGTCGCAGGTTCAGATGATCGGCCAAGGTCGTTTCTCCGGCGGTCATGAGATGAGCAGCGTCCTCCGCGGCGCCTGTTCCCGGCGTCCTGCGTCTGGGGCGGATTGCGACACGGGCGCGGGCGCCGGTCAACGCCTTGCTTTGGCGCCATGCCATCCACAGGTTGATTGCAACGGATGCGGGTGCGGAACAGCGGATGGACAACCCCAACAGCTTTGATCACCAGCCGGCCAAGCGGGCGCGGTGGGATGCGCGCTACATCGGGCTCGCCCACCACATCGCGCAATGGTCCAAGGACCCGCGCGCCAAGGTGGGCGCGGTGCTGGTGAACCAGGGCTATGCCCGCATCGTGTCCACCGGCTTCAACGGCTTTCCCGCCAATGTCGAGGACAGCGTGGAGCGGCTGGAAAACAAGGCCAACAAGCTGCAGATGATCCTGCATGCCGAGCAGAACGCGCTGCTGAACGCCGGCCACGGCGCGCGGGGCTGCGACGCCTACGTGGTGGGCAAGCCGGTGTGCAACGTCTGCGCCACGCTGCTGATCCAGTCGGGCGTCAAGCGCGTGGTGGCGGCGGCGCCCCGGCTCAGCACCGGCTCCTACTGGGACCGGGTGGGGCTGCTGGCGATCGACATGCTGCGGGAAGCGGGGGTGGAGTTCACCGCCGTGACCGGCGAGCAGCTGGACGCCCTGGGCCTGAACCGCGACGAGGCCCGCCGGGCGGAGGACCCGATGGACCCATACCGCGAGCACCAGCAGGAATTCCCCTTCTAGTCCCGCCCCTGGGTTTGCCGCCCCCGCCGCGCTATATGCCGCCACAGCCCAGACAGAACGACGCGCGCGGAGCACCAGCCTTGCAGGACATCGAGACGCCGGCCCTCGGCCACAACAGCCCGCCGCTGAGCGAAACCGCGACCGAATCCCGCCGCCGCCGCACCTTCGCGATCATCGCCCACCCCGATGCCGGCAAGACGACGCTGACAGAGCAGCTGCTGCTGCTGGGCGGCGCCATCCAGATCGCCGGCGCCGTGCGCGCCAAGGGCGAGCGCCGCCGCACCCGTTCGGACTGGATGAAGATCGAGCAGGACCGTGGCATCTCTGTCGCGACCTCGGTGATGACCTTCGAATACGCGGGCCAAGTGTTCAACCTGCTCGACACCCCGGGCCACGAGGACTTCTCGGAGGACACCTACCGGACCCTCTCCGCCGTGGACGCGGCGGTGATGGTGATCGACGCCGCCAAGGGCATCGAGGCGCAGACCCGCAAGCTGTTCGAGGTCTGCCGCCTGCGCGACATCCCCATCGTCACCTTCATCAACAAGATGGACCGCGAGGCGCGGGAGCCACTGGAGCTTCTGGACGAGATCGAGAAGACCCTGGCGCTGGACGTGACGCCCGCCACCTGGCCGATCGGCTCCGGCCGCCAGTTCGGCGGCGTCTATGACATGGCTCATTCCACCCTGCGCCTGCTGGGCGAGGGCGGCGAGCGGGACGAGCCGGTGAGCGGGCTGGACGACCCGCGCATCGACACGCTGCTGGGGGCCGAGCCCGCCGAAACGCTGCGCGAAAGCGCCGAGATCGCGTCCGTCTACCCCGAGTTCGAGATGGCATCCTTTCGCGAGGGCCACCTGACGCCGATCTATTTCGGCTCCGCGCTGCGCGGCTTCGGCGTGAAGCACCTGCTGGACGGGCTGGCGCGCTTCGCCCCGCCGCCTTCCGCCCGCCGCGCCGATGCCCGCGTGGTGGAGCCGGAAGAGGAGAAGCTGTCTGGCTTCGTCTTCAAGATCCAGGCCAACACCGACCTGCAGCACCGCGACCGCGTGGCCTTTCTGCGCATCTGCTCCGGCAAGCTGCGCAAGGGCGCCCGGCTGAAGCAGGTGCGGACGGGCAAGAGCATCCCGGTCAACGCGCCGCTGTTCTTCTTCGCCAAGGAGCGCCAGGTGGCCGAGGAGGCCTGGCCCGGCGACGTGGTGGGCATCGCCAACCACGGCGTTTTGCGCATCGGCGATACGCTGACCGATGGCGAGGAGCTGAACTTCCGCGGCGTCCCCAGCTTCGCCCCGGAAATCCTGCGCCGCGTGCGGCTGGACGACCCGATGCTGGCCAAGAAGCTGCGCAAGGCGCTGGACCAGCTGGCCGACGAGGGCGTGGTGCAGGTGTTCCGCCCGCTGGACGGCAGCCAGCCCGTGGTCGGCGTGGTGGGGCAGCTTCAGCTCGACGTGCTGAGCAGCCGCATGGTGGCCGAATACGGCGTGAACATCACCTTCGAGCCGACCTCCTGGTCCACCATGCGCTGGGTGGCGCCCAAGGAGGAGGGGCCGACCGACCGCGCCGCGCTGGACCGCTTCCTGCGCACCGCCCCCAGCCAGATGGCCGAGGACCACGACAACGAGCCGGTGGCCTTTTTCTCCTCCGACTGGGGCCGCAAGCGGTCGGAAGACGAATGGCCGATGCTGCGGTTCCTGAGCCTGCGGGAACAGCACGGGATCGAGAAATAGGATAAGGCCGGGGGAAGGAATTCCCCGGACCCCATCTTCTTTTTGTTCTGTTTCCCGTGGTGGCCGCTGGCGGCGATGCGCCCACCCGCCTGCTTTTTCGAAGAAAAAAAGTAGAAGCCCGGGGAAATCCTTCCCCGGCCTTGCTTCTCCTACCCCTGCAACAGCGGCGCGCTGCGGTCCACCAGCACCGCGCTCGCCTGGTTCAGCCCCACCACCTCGACCGCGATGCCGTGGCGGCGCAGCTTGCCCACCACGCCGTCCAGCGCCGCCACCGCCGTGACGTCCCACAGATGCGCCGCCGTCAGGTCGATGCGCACGCGGCGCGCCGTGTCGCGCAGGTCGAAGCGGTCGGCCATGGCATCGGCGCTGGCGAAGAACACCTGGCCGGTGATGGTGTAGGTGCGGGTGTCGCTGCTTTCATCGTAGTGCTCGGCGACGCTCATCAGCCGCATGACCTTGAAGGCGAAGAACACGCCGCTGAGCAGCACGCCCACCGCCACGCCGGCGGCCAGGTTGTGGGTGGCCACCGTCACCGCGACCGTCGCCAGCATGACGGCGGAAGACACCTTGGGGTGCCGCGCCACGTCGCGCAGCGAGGACCAGGAAAAGGTCTCGGCCGAGACCATGATCATGATCGCCACCAGCGCCGCGACCGGTACCGCCGCCACCCAGGGCCGCAGCAGCACCATCAGCACCAGCAGGAACACGCCGGCCGTCAGCGTCGAGACGCGGCCGCGCCCGCCGAAGCGCACGTTGCCCACCGTCTGGCCGATCATGCCGCAGCCGGCGATGCCGCCGAACAGCCCGGCCGCGACATTGGCCAGCCCAAGCCCGGTGCATTCCATGCTCTTGGAGGAGGTGGTCTCGGTCAGCTCGTCCACCACGCTGGCGGTCATCATGGACTCCAGCAGGCCCACCATGGCCATGGCCAGCGCATAGGGCGCCACGACCGCCAGGGTCTGCCAGCTGAGCGCCACGTCAGGCCACAACAGGGCGGGCAGCGCTTCCGGCAGGCGGCCGAGGTCGGACACCACGCGCACCGGCATGGGCACCACGGCGCAGAAGGCGGTGAGCAGCACGATGCAGATCAGCGGGGAAGGGATGGCGGTGGTCAACCGCGGCAGCAGGTAGATGATGGCCAGCCCCGCGCCGATCAGCGCATAGGTGTGCCAGGTCACGTCCATCATCTGCGGCAGTTGCGCCGCGAAGATCAGGATGGCCAGCGCGTTGACGAAGCCGGTGCGAACGGACTTCGACACGAAGCGCATCAGCACATCGAGCCGCAGCAGGCCGAACACCACCTGGATGACGCCGCACAGCAGCGTGGCCAGCAGCAGGTATTGCAGCCCGTGGCTGGCCACCAGCGCGGCGGCGACCAGCGCCACGGAGCCGGCGGCGCCGGAGATCATGGCCGGCCGGCCGCCGAAGAAGGCCAGCACGATGCTGATCACGAAGGAGGCGAAGAGCCCGACCTCGGGGTCGACGCCGGCCACGAAGGAAAAGGCGATGACCTCGGGGATCAGCGCGAAGGTGCCGACCATGCCGGCCAGGATGTCCCGCCGCAGGTCGGAAAACCCGCTGAACCATTCGGTCCGGTAGCGGGTGAGGGCATGTTGCTGCATGAATTGGGGTCCGCAAGAGGCGCACGAGGGCGCGCGACAGCGTCGCGGCGGCAGTCTCGTGTCTGATGCGTTATCCGGCGGATTGGCGGCCGGAAGAGCCACCCGGGGTTTCACCGGGCTCCAGGGCGAATGGCGGCAGGCTAGCCCGCCGCCTGCTGCGATGCAACATCAACGGCGGGTGCGGGCCTCGGCGGTGGACACCAGCAGGGCACCGGCCAGGATCACCGCCGCCCCCGCCCAGCCCCAGCCATCCGGCGCCTCGGCATAGACCAGCCAGCCGAACAGCGCCGCCACCGGCAGCCGCAGGTACTGGAACGGCCCGACGGCCGAGGCCTCGCCATGCCGGAAGGCTTCCGTCACCAGCAGGATGATGGCGGGGGTGAAGGTGGCGAAGACCGCCAGCAGCCCCAGCTCCGCCCAGCCCAGCGGCTGCCAGCCCCACACCGCCGCCGGCAGCACGCCCAGAAAGGTGACCAGCCCCACCCAGGCCAGGATGGTGCCGGTGGCCTCCGTGCGCGTCAGCATGCGCGTGGTCAGCGTCAGCCCGCACCAGGTGATGCTGGCCGCCAGCCCCACCGCCACGCCCCAGGGCGAGGCCGCCAGCAGCCCAGAGCCCTCCCACGGCCGCAGCATCAGGCACACCCCGGTGAAGCCCGCCAGCACGCCGCCCCAGCGCGCGGCCCCCACCTTCTCCCCCAGCACGGGGCCCGCCGCCATGGTGGTGATCAGGATGGAGGTGAAGGACAGCACCGTGGCGGTGGCGAGGTCCAGCCACACCACGGACAGGTAGTACAGCGCCCAGGTGGCCAGCGAGCAGCTACCGCGCAGAAGGTGCAGCTTCTTGTGCCGGCTGCCGAACAGCGCCGGGCCGGCGGCCAGCAGCAGCGGCAGCGTCCAGGCCAACTGGCCGCCGGCGCGGAACAACAGCTGCGTGGTCACCGGCACGCCGCGCGCGCTCATCCAGCGCACGAACAGCGCCTCGGTCGAGAACAACACGGCCGCGACCGCCATCAGCGCGGCGCCGCGCAGGTTGCCGCGCGCCTGGGGGGCGGAAAGGGCGCTGGGCATGGCGGACAACAACTCCGGCGGGCAGGGGCGGCGGCGGCGGCCACGTTGGCGCCGCGCGCCGGGCGGGGCAAGCCCGCGCCGCGTTGCGCGCCGCCGCCACGCCGGGCTAGGCCAGGACCGGGTTGGGGAAAGGAGCGATCGCGATGGACACGGTGACCACGGTGCTGACCCTGCTGCTGGCGGTGGTGGCCAGCGGCTTCTTGACGCGCCTGTCCCCCGTGCCGCTGCCGCTGCCCATCCTGCAGATCGGCTTCGGCGCGCTGCTGGCGGCCGCCACCGGCTTCGAGGTGGTGCTGCAGCCGGAGTTGTTCTTCTTGGTGTTCCTGCCGCCGCTGTTGTTCCTGGACGGCTGGCGCATTCCCAAGCGCGGCCTGTTCCGCGACGGCTGGACCATCGTGGAGCTGGCGCTGGGGCTCGTGCTGTTCACCGTGCTGGGCATCGGGCTGTTCATCCACTGGCTGATCCCGGAGATGCCGCTGGCCGTCGCCTTCGCGCTGGCGGCCGTGCTGTCGCCCACCGACCCCATCGCCGTGTCCGCCGTGGCGGCGCGGGTGCCCATCCCGCACCGGCTGATGCACATCCTGGAAGGCGAAAGCCTGCTGAACGACGCGTCCGGCCTGGTGTGCCTGCGCTTCGCGGTGGCGGCGGCGCTGACGGGCAGCTTCTCGCTGGGCACGGCGGCGCTGACCTTTCTGCAACTGGCGCTCGGGGGCATTGCGATCGGCGTCGCGCTCACCTGGGCGGTGATGTGGGTGCTGGGCCGGCTGGTGCGGCGCATCGGCGAGGACCCGGGGCTGCAAACCCTGGTCAGCCTGCTGATCCCCTTTGGCGCCTACCTGCTGGCGGAGCACGTGCACGTTTCAGGCATCCTGGCCGCCGTCGCCGCCGGCGTGACCATGAACTACGCCGAGATCTTCGGCCAGGCGCTGGCCGCCACCCGCATGCGGCGCAACGCGGTGTGGGACACGGTGCAGTTCGCCGCCAACGGCATCATCTTCGTGCTGCTGGGCGAGCAGCTGCCCGCCATCCTGGGCAACGTCGCCGGGCCGGAATCGGGCGACGACTGGCTGCTGGCGGTCTACGTGCTCAGCATCGCCGTGGCGCTCGGGGTGCTGCGGCTGGGCTGGGTCTGGGCCTCGCTGCAATTCACGCTGTACAAGGCGCGCGTCACCGGCCAGCCGCGGCCGGCGGTGCATTGGCGCGTGCTGGTGGCGGCCTCGCTGGCCGGCGTGCGCGGCGCCATCACCCTGGCCGGCGTGCTGACCCTGCCGCTGGTGATGGAGGACGGCTCGCCCTTTCCGGCACGCGACCTCGCCATCTTCCTGGCGATGGGCGTGATCCTGGTGTCGCTCGCCGGCGCCACGCTCCTGCTGCCGCCGGTGCTGCGCGGCCTGGAGCTGCCGCCCGAGGACGAGCACGCGCGGGAAGAGGACGCCGCCCGCCGCGCCGCCGCCGAGGCCGCCGTGCGCGCCATCGAGCAGGCGCAGCACGCCATGGCGGAGGGCCAGCCCGACGCCGACCTGTATGCCGAGGCCGCGACGCTGAGCATGGAGCCCTATCACCGCCAGGCCGACGGCGCGCAGCTCACGGAAGCGGAGGCGGAGCGGTTTCGCCGCATCGCCGCCATCGAGCGCGACCTGCGCCTGGCGGGGCTGAAGGCGGAGCGCGACGCCCTGTACCGCCTGCGCCGCGCCCGCCGGCTGGAGGATGCGACCTTTGCCCGGCTGGTGCGCGAGATCGACCTGGCCGAGGCGCGGCACGCCGCCTAGCCGGGCGGCAGCAGGGCCTGGATGCGGGCCAGCGCCGCCCGCATGGTGAAGGGCTTGGGCAGCACCGGCTGCCCCGCCGGCAGCAGCGGCGCGCCATCCTTGTTGTGGCCGGCATAGCCGGTGACGAACAGCACGGGCAGCGCCGGGCGCAGCGCCCGCGCGGCATCGGCCAGCGCCAGCCCGCTCATGCCGCCGGGCAGGCCGATGTCGGTGACCAGCAGGTCGATGCGCTCGGCCGAGCGCAGGATGGCCAGTGCCGCGCCGGCCTCGGCCGCGGTGTGGACGGCATAGCCCGCCTCGGACAGCGCGGCGGTGGCCAGCGCGCGCACCGCCGGCTCGTCGTCCACCAGCAGTACCGCCTGGCCGGGCGCCGCCGGCGGCGCGGGGGTGGGGGCCGGCACCGGCGCGGGCGGCGGCACGGGGGCGCCGTGGTGGCGCGGCAGGTGCAGGCGCACCGTGGTGCCCTGGCCCGGCGCCGAATGGATGCGCGCCTGCCCGCCCGACTGCCGCGCGAAGCCGTAGATCATGCTCAGCCCCAGCCCGGTGCCCTGGCCGATCGGCTTGGTGGTGAAAAAGGGATCGAAGGCGCGGGCCACCACCTCGGGCGGCATGCCGCTGCCCTCGTCCGTGACAGCGACGGAAACATAGTCCCCCGGCCGCATGTCGCGCTCCCGCGCGGCCGCCGCGCCGAGCTGGGTGTTGCTGGTCTCGATCCACAGCCGGCCGCCGCCGGGCATGGCGTCGCGCGCGTTGATGCACAGGTTGAGGATGGCGTTTTCCAGCTGGTGCGGGTCGCACAGCGTCGGCCACAGCGCGGGCTGCAGGCGGATGTCCAGCCGGATGGCGGGCCCCACCGTGCGGCGCACCAGCTCCGCCATGCCGTCCACCAGCCCGTTGGCGTCGGTCGGCCGAGGCTCCAGCGCCTGGCGGCGGGAAAAGGCCAGCAGCCGGTGCGTCAGGGCCGCCGCGCGGTCCGCCGCGTTTCGCGCCACGTCCAGAAAGGCTGCCGCCTCGGCGCCGCGCCCGGCCGCCAGGCGCTGTTCCAGCAGTTCCAGCCCGCCGATGATGCCGGTCAGCAGGTTGTTGAAGTCGTGCGCGATGCCGCCCGTGAGCTGCCCCACGGCTTCCATCTTCTGCGCCTGCCGCAGCGAATCCTCGGCGCGCTGCAAGGCGTCCTGCTGCTCGCGCAGGGCCGTGATGTCGCGGCCCACGGCGTTGATCAGCCCGTCGCCCGGCACGGCGGTCCAGCTGATCCAGCGCCAGCTGCCGTCGCGGTGCCGGTAGCGCGTGACAAAGCGCGACACGCTTTCCCCCGCCTGCAGCTGCGCGGCCGCGCCGCGCGCGCCGTCCAGGTCGTCGGGGTGGACCAGCGAGAACACGGAAGTGCCGAGCAGCGCCCGCTCGTCCAGCCCCAGCACCACGGTCCAGGCAGGGTTGACGGCCAGGATGGTGCCGTCGAGGCGCGCCACCAGCATGATCTCGGCCGACAGCTGCCACATGCGGTTGCGGTCGGCGGTGCGGCTCGCGACCTCGGCTTCCAGCGAGGCGGTCAGCGCGTCCAGCCGTGCCCGCTCATGCCGCAGTTCCCGCTCGGCCAGCACCTTGCCGGTGGTTTCCATCACTGTGTCCAGCATGCCGACGACCTGGCCATGCTCGTCCGGCACGGGGCTGTAGCAGAAGGTGAACCACGCTTCCTCGGGGCGGCCGTAGCGGTCCACCGTGAGCGGAAGATCCTCCACGAAGGTGGCCTCGCCCGCCATCGCGCGGGCGACGATCGGCGACAGCTCGTCCCAGACCTCGGCCCAGGTTTCGCGCAGCGGCCGGCCCAGCGCGTCCGGCTTGTCGCCCAGCAGCGGCACAAAGGCGTCGTTGTACAGCGCGACCAGTTCGGGGCCCCAGAACAGGCACTTGGGGAAATGCGACCGCAGCATGATGTCGAGCGCGGTGCGCAGCGTGGCGGGCCAGTGCTCCATCGGGCCCAGCGTGCTGCCGGCCCAGTCATGCGCGCGGATGCGGGTGGCCATCGCGCTGCCGGGCGGGCCAAGCCCGGCGGCCCCCGGCGCCGGCGGATGGTCGGCCCGGGTCATCGTCCGGCGCGGCGGTGGGGGCATGATCCCATGCCGCTGCGATGCCATGCATCGTTGCAGCTTGTCAAAGGCCCCCGGCGGCGGTCAGCCTTCCGGGCTGTCCGGCGCCGGCTCGCCCACCCGCTGCTGCGGCCAGGCGGGCGCCGGGGCGGCCACCCAGGTGGCGCCGTTCCAGCGCCGCGGCTCGATATGCGCGACGTTCTTGTCGATGACGATGCGGTTGTAGGCGTTGGGGTCGCCGCGCAGCCGGGTGGAGATGGCCGAGCCCGCCTGCACCACCAGCAGGTCCTGCCGCGGCCGGCGCAGCAGGCCCGCGCGCTCGCCCGCGGCACCGCGGTGCAGCCGCACGTAGTCGCGGTGCAAGTGACCGGACAGGATCAGCCGCACGCCCGCCTTGGACAGCCGCTCCAGCGCCGGCGCGGCGTGCTTGGCCAGCGGCGTGTCCGGCCGTTCCTCCGGCGCCAGAAAGGGGTGGTGGGCGACCACGATGCGGAACAGGTTGTTGGGCAGGGCGTCCAGCCGTTCCAGCAGGTGCTCCAGCCCCTGCCGGCCGACCCGGCCGCCTTCCCAGGCGAAGTGCAGGCCGCCGCGGATCACGGTGTTGAGGCCGATCACCGCCAGCTCCTCGTCCCGCCACAGCGGCTCGGTTTCGCGGGAGATGTGGTGGTGCCAGCGGCCGAAGGGGTGCAGGAACCGCTCCCACGGATAGAAGGCGGTGATGTCGTGGTTGCCCGGCACGCAGATGACGGGGGCCTTGAGCTTGGCCAGAAAGGCGGCGGCGGCGCGGTATTCGCGGTTGCGGGCGCGCATGGTCAGGTCGCCGCTGACCACCACCAGATGCGCCGGGTCGTCGTTCAGCCGCATCAGCAGGGCGTCCGCCGCGATCGGGTCGATGCGGTTGAAATGCAGGTCGGAGATGTGGTCCAGCACCCTCATGCCGCCGGCTCCGCGGCGGGGGCGGGCGCCAGCACGCGCAGCACGCGCGGGCGGATGACGTAGCGCAAAGGCGTCCTGAGCAGCATGGCTTCCCCGTCGTTCATCACCCTGAGGTGGCCGCGCCGGCTGTGGATGGCGAGCTGCGGCGCGCTGCCCGAGATCAGGGTGCCGCCGCGCCGCCACTTGCCCATGGCCATGGCGGCCAGCAGCCGCACGGCCCACCACAGCCCGAAGTCACGCGCCGCGTGCAGGCTGAGCACGCCGCCATCCAGCCGGTCGCGGTGGAAGATGCGGCCGGGCGCCTCGGAATACTCGTTGTTCACCACGGACACGGCGCGGGTCCACACCCGGCGGATCGCCGCGTCGCCCAGCCGCAGGCCGAGCCGCTGCGGCGGATAGCGCCACCACGCGCGCGCGAAGCCCACCACGACGCGCCAGCGCGCCGCGAGGCCCCCCTTGCCGCGCACCCGCTCGCGGTGCAGGCCCATGCGGTTGGGCAGGCCGATCACGGACTGGCACAGGAACACCTCGCCGTTCACCTCGCCGATGTCGATGGCGCGGAACACCGCGCCGCGCAGCGCGGCGGCGGCCTCCTCCGGCTCCATCGGCAGGCCGAGGTCGCGTGCCAGGAGGTTCAGCGTGCCGAGCGGCACCACCGCCAGCGCCACCGCGCCACCCGCCAGCCGGGCGGCGGCGGCGCGGATGCTGCCGTCGCCGCCGCCCACCACCAGCACCTCGGGCCGTAGGGCCAGCGCGGCGTCGAGCTTGTCGTCCATGCTGGCATCGGCGGCGACGTCCGGCTCCAGCAGATCCAGCCCCGCCGCCCGCAGCGCCTCGGGGATCAGCCGCAGCAACTCCGGCCGCGCCAGCACGGTGCCGGCGCGCGGGTTCAACAACAGGGCGGCGCGGCGGGCTGCCGGGGGGGAGGGCGGGGTCATCGGGCGGGCAACGCGGGCTGGGCTTCGCGGTTGCGGCGCGGGGTGCCGCGGGGTGGGGCGGCAAACAGCCGGAACCTCGGCCCCGCCCGCCGCCGCGGTCGCAGCATCGCGGCACCGGTTCAGGAAGTCTTCACGCTTGTCGCGGATAGTCGCGCCACGGACCCGAAACCTGGAGCAACCCCGATGCACAAGATCACCACCGCCAGCCTGCTGCGCAGCCTGTGCCAGCTGCCCTGGGCCGCGCCCCTGTTCGGCGCCGCCCCGCCGCCGCGCCGCTGAGGCACGAAAAAGGGCGCGGCCCGTTGCCGGACCGCGCCCCCTTTCATCCGCCCCGCGCGGGGCGCGCCGTCAGGCGGCGGCCTGGGTCGACGCCATGTTGCGCAGCACGTAGTGCAGGATGCCGCCGTTCTTGTAGTACTCGACCTCGTCGGCCGTATCGACGCGGCACTGCACCTCGGTGCGGTGGGTGGTGCCGTCGGGGCGGTGGATGACCAGGGTCAGGATCATCCGGGCCTTCAGGTCGTCCAGGCCCTCGATGTCGATGGTCTCCTCGCCGGTGATGCCGAGGCTTTCGCGGCTTTCGCCCGGCTTGAACACCAGCGGCAGCACGCCCATGCCCACCAGGTTGGAGCGGTGGATGCGCTCGAAGCTTTCCACGATCACGGCCTTGACGCCCAAGAGGAAGGTGCCCTTGGCCGCCCAGTCGCGCGACGAGCCGGTGCCGTATTCCTTGCCGCCGAAGATCACCAGCGGCCGGCCCTCGGCCTTGTACTTCATCGCCGCGTCGTAGATCGGCATCACCTCGCCCGAGGGCTGGTGCTTGGTGATGCCGCCCTCGATGCCCGGCACCATCTGGTTCTTGATGCGGATGTTGGCGAAGGTGCCGCGCATCATGACTTCATGGTTGCCGCGGCGCGCGCCGTAGCTGTTGAAGTCGTCCTGCCGCACCTGGTGCTCCACCAGGTACTCGCCGGCGGGCGAGACCTTCTTGATGTTGCCGGCGGGCGAGATGTGGTCGGTGGTGATGCTGTCACCCAGCACCGCCAGCACGCGCGCGCCGGTGACGGCGGCCACGGGCTTGGGCTCCGGCGCGATGTCCTCGAAGTAGGGCGGGTTCTGCACGTAGGTGGAGCCGGAGTTCCACTTGTAGGTGTCCGAGCCCGCATCGACGCGGATGGCCTGCCACTGGGTCGGGCCCTTGAACACGTCGCCGTAGCGCTCCTGGAACATCTCGCGCGTCACCACGGCGTGGACGGTGTCGGCCACCTCCTGGGTGGTGGGCCAGATGTCCTTCAGGAACACCGGCTGGCCGTTCTTGCCGGTGCCGATCGGCTCCTTGGTCACGTCCAGGCTGATGGAGCCGGCCAGGGCGTAGAGCACCACCAGCGGCGGGGAGGCCAGGTAGTTGGCGCGCACGTTCTGGTGCACGCGGCCCTCGAAGTTGCGGTTGCCCGACAGCACCGAAACGGCGACCAGCTTGTTGTCCTCGATCGCATCCACGATCGGCTCGGCCAGCGGGCCGGAGTTGCCGATGCAGGTGGTGCAGCCATAGCCGACGGTCTGGAAGCCCAGCGCGTCCAGGTGCGGCGTCAGGCCGGCCTTGTCCAGGTACTCGGTCACCACCTGCGAGCCGGGGGCCAGCGAGGTCTTGACCCAGGGCTTGGCGGTCAGGCCCAGCTCATTGGCCTTCCTGGCCACCAGGCCGGCGGCGACCATCACGTAGGGGTTGGACGTGTTGGTGCAGGAGGTGATGGCGGCGATCACCACGTCCCCGTGGCCGAGGTCGTAGTTGGCGCCGGCCACCGGCACGCGCAGGTCGGCCTTGTCGCCCGGCACGCCGAGGTTGCCGGACGCCAGCTCCTTGGCGAAGGCGGGGCCGGCATTGTCCAGCGCCACGCGGTCCTGCGGGCGCTTCGGGCCGGCCATGGACGGCACGACGGTCGAGAGGTCCAGCTCCAGCAGGTCGGTGAAGACCGGGTCCGGGGTGTTCTCGTCGCGGAACATGCCCTGTGCCTTGTAGTACTCGCGCACCAGGTTGATGCGGTGCTCCTCGCGGCCCGACAGGCGCAGGTAGTCCAGCGTGATCTCGTCGACCGGGAAGATGCCGCAGGTCGCGCCGTATTCCGGCGCCATGTTGCCGATGGTCGCGCGGTCGGCCAGCGGCATCTCGGCCAGGCCGGCGCCGTAGAACTCGACGAACTTGCCGACCACGCCCTTCTTGCGCAGCATCTGCGTCACGGTCAGCACCATGTCGGTGGCCGTCACGCCCTCGCGCAGCTTGCCGGTGATCTTGAAGCCGATCACGTCGGGGATCAGCATGGCGATCGGCTGGCCGAGCATCGCGGCCTCGGCCTCGATGCCGCCGACGCCCCAGCCCAGCACGCCCAGGCCATTGACCATGGTGGTGTGGCTGTCGGTGCCGTAGCAGCTGTCCGGGTAGGCGAAGGTGTCGCCCGCGTCGGTCGCGGTCCAGACGCCCTGCGCCAGGTATTCCAGGTTCACCTGGTGGCAGATGCCCGTGCCGGGGGGCACGACGCGGAAGTTGTTGAAGGCTTCCTGGCCCCAGCGGAGGAACTCGTAGCGCTCGCCGTTGCGCTGGAACTCGATGTCCACGTTCTTCTGCAGCGAGGAGGCGCTGCCGGAGACGTCCACCATCACGGAGTGGTCGATGACCAGATCCACGGGCACCAGCGGGTTCACCCGGCGCGGGTCGCCGCCCAGCTTCAGGATGCCGTCGCGCATCGCGGCCAGATCGACCACGGCGGGCACGCCCGTGAAGTCCTGCATCAGGATGCGGGCGGGGCGGAAGGGCACCTCGCTCTCGCTGTGGCCCTGCTTGGTCCAGTCGGCGATGGCCTGCGCGTCCTTGACGAAGTAGGAGCGGCCGTCCTCGAAGCGCAGCACGTTCTCCAGCAGCACCTTCAGCGAGAAGGGCAGGCGGGAAAGGTCGCCAACGGTTTTGGCGGCTTCGGGCAGGCTGAAATAATGATAGGTCTTGCCGTCCACCGACAGGGAGCGGCGGGTGTTGAGGCTGTCCTGCCCGATCAAGCGCATGGTTGGGGTATCCCACGTCATATTGCTGCGAACCGGCCCGCTTATTACACGCCAGCCTTTACCGGTCTATGAGGACCCGGGGCGGGGGTGGCATGTTGCAGGCGGTGGAACTGGCGGCGGTGCGCGGGGAACGGGTGGTCTTCGCGGGGCTGGGCTTCGGCTGTGCGCCGGGCGAGGCCTTGCTGCTGACCGGCCCCAACGGCGCCGGCAAGTCCACCCTGCTGCGCCTGTTGGCCGGGCTGGTGCCCCCCGCCGAGGGCCGGCTGCTGTGGGATGGCGCCGATGCCCTGGCCGACCGCCCGGCCCATGCCGCCCGCCTGCGCTACCTCGCGCATGCCGACGCCCTGAAGCCCGGCCTGACGCTGGCTGAGAACCTGGGCTTCTGGGCCGCGCTGTGGGGCGGATCGGTGGCGGAGGCGCTGGCCGCCGTGGGGCTGGAGGAACTGGCGCCGCTGCCCGCGCGCATGCTGTCCGCCGGCCAGAAGCGCCGCGCCGCCCTGGCCCGCCTGGCGCTGGCCCCCGTGCCGCTGTGGCTGCTGGATGAGCCGAGCGTCGGGCTGGACGCCGCCAGCATCGGGCGCTTCGGCGCCTTGCTCGCCGCCCACCGCGCCCGCGGCGGCATGGTGCTGGCCGCCACCCACGTCGACCTGCCGCTGCCCGGGGCGCGCGAGCTGCGGCTGGACGCCGCTTCGCCGGGTGTCGGCGCGTGATCGCCCTGCTGGCCCGCGAATGGCGGCTCGCGGCGCGGCACCCGGGGGACACCCTGGCGGCCATGCTATTTTTTCTGCTGGTCTGCGCCCTGTTTCCCTTTGGCGTCGGCCCGGCGCCGGACACGCTGGCGCGGCTCGCCCCCGGCGCCCTGCTGGCCAGCGCCCTGCTGGCCGCCCTGCTGCCGCTGGACCGCCTGTTCGCCGCCGAGGCCGAGGACGGATCGCTGGACCAGTTGCTCTTGTCCGGCCTGTCCGGCCCGCAGATCGCCCTGGTCAAGGCCCTGGCGCACTGGCTCACCACCGGCGGGCCGCTGCTGCTGGCCAGCCCCGTGGCCTGCGCCATGCTGAACCTGCCCACCCCCGCCTGGGGCGCCGCCACGCTGGTGCTGGGGCTGGCCACGCTGTTCCTGTCCCTGCTCGGCACCGCCGGCGCGGCGCTGACGCTGGGCGCCCGGCGGGGCGGCGTGCTGCTGCCGCTGCTGGTGCTGCCGCTGGCCATTCCAGCCATGATCTTCGGCGCCGCCGCGATCGAGGCGGCGGCCAGCGGCGTGGCGGCCCGGCCCTTTGTGCTGCTGCTGGGCGCCCTGGTGGCGGCGGCGCTGCCGCTGGCGCCGCTGGCGGCTGGCGCCGCGCTGCGAGCGGATTGAAGCACGCTGGGCAGGCCGCCCGGCCTTTGCAGGCATGGGCCGCATGACCTGCCCCGCCCGGACCGCCTTCTACGCCGGGCTCCTCGCCCTGATCCTCGGCGCCCTGTCGAAGTCCGCGGTGCCGGCACGGGGCTGATGCACGCCCTGCTGGCCCCGCTGCTAGTGGCTGCGGTGGCGCTGCTGCTGCGGTAGCGGGTTCCATTACCGGGGCCGGGTGGAGAAGCATTGCAAGCGGAGCGTCTTCTTTTTCTGAAGAAAAAGAAGCAAAAAGACTTTGTTTGTCAGCGGCGCAGCGCGGAACTCCTGACACCACGCCAGATTGGCAAAAGTTTTTTGGTTCTTTTTTCCAAAAAAGAACCCTGCTTTCGCCTGGCGGTCAGCCCAGCACCCCCGTCCGGTACAGCGAGATCCGCAGCCCGCCATGCGGCACCGGCGGCCCCTTGGGCAGAAAGGGCAGGGTGGTCGCATAGGCCAGCGCCGGGTCGCTGGTGACGATGCCGGCGCGCCAGCCGGCGAAGCGTTCCAGCAGCACCCGCCCCAGGGCGCGGTACAGGTTGGCCAGCTGCGCCTTGTCGCCGATGCGGGTGCCGTAGGGTGGGTTCACGATGACCAGCCCGGGCGGCCCCTCGGGCGGCGTGACATCGCTGATGGCACGGTGATGGAACTCGGTCTGGCCGCCGACGCCCGCGCGCTCGGCATTGGCCCGCGCCATGGCGATGGCGCCGGCGTCTCGGTCGCTGCCGTAGCACCGGGCGGCGGGCTCGCGCGCGCTGCGCACGGCGCGCATCGCCTGCCAGGCGGCATCGTCGAAGCCCGCCAGCTGCTCAAAGGCGAAGTGGCGGTGGCGGCCGGGATTCAACCGGGCGGCGATCTCGGCGGCCTCGATCACGAAGGTGCCGGAGCCGCACATGGGGTCCAGCACCGGCTCGTTGCCCTCAAAGCCGCATTCCCGCAGGAACAGCGCCGCCAGCGTTTCGCGCATCGGCGCGCGGGCCACGGCCTCCTTGTAGCCGCGCTTGTGCAGCAGTTCGCCCGAGGTATCCAGGCTGAGGGTGCAAAGGTCGTTTTCCAGCCTGACCCGCACCACCACCCCGGCATCCGGCGCCGGCTGCGCGCCCAGCGTGTCGCGGATCGCCGTCTCGACCCGCTGGGCCACGGCGTCGGAATGATACAGGCGGGAGCCGGCGCAGGTCGCCTCGACGCGGAATGGCACGTCCGGCCGCAGCAGCGTGGCCCAGGGCACGGCGCGGGCGCGCTCGTCCAACTGCGCGAAATGCACGGCGCGGAAGCTGGCGACGCGCGCCAGCACCCGGCTGCCGCCCCGGATCCACAGATTGGCGCGCCACACCTCCGGCCAGCCGCCACGGATGGTCACGCCGCCGGGCACCAGCTTCGGCTGCTTGAAGCCCTTGCCGCGCACCTCCTCGAACAAAGCGGATTCCAAGCCGGGAACGCCGGCCAGGAAGATCTCGAAGCCGGGGGTCATGGGCGTATGTCCGGGGCGGGGGAAAAGGTCAGGGGAAGGAATTCCCCTGAAACCCCATCTTTTTTCTGTTTGTCTTCAGCGCAGAAGCGGCCAGCGGGCACGGCCGAAAATAGAACAGGAAAAAGAAGGGGCTCGGGAAATTCTTTCCGCGACCTTCCTGCCACGCCGGCCATCACGCGCCCTCCTGCCGCAACGGCCGCGCCATCAGTTGGCGCACGGCTCCTGCCACGTCGGCCTTTCCCGCCAGCACGGCGGCGACGGCGGCGGTGATGGGCATGGCCACCCCCGCCCGGGCCGCGCGGGCCAGCAGGGCGGGGGCGGTGGCCACGCCTTCGGTCACGCTGTTGCGCTCGGCCAGGATGTCGGCCAGCGCGCGGCCCTGGCCCAGCGCCACGCCGAGCGAGAAGTTGCGGCTGCTGCCACCCGTGCAGGTCAGCAGCAGGTCGCCCAGGCCGGACAGGCCCGCCACCGTTTCCGCCTTGCCGCCCAGCGCCACGGCAAGGCGCCCGATCTCGGCCAGGCCGCGCGTCACCAGCGCGGCGCGGGCGTTCTCGCCCAGCCCGGCGCCGATCACCGCGCCGGCGGCGATGGCGATGACGTTCTTGGCCGCGCCCCCGACCTCGGCACCCACCGGGTCGTCCTGGCCATAAAGGCGGAAGGAGGCGTTGGACAGGCGGTGCGCCGCGTCGTCGCGCAGCGCCGCGTCGGTGCTGGCGACCACGGCGGCGGCGGGCAGGCCCATCGCCACCTCGCGCGCGAAGTTGGGGCCGGACAGCACGCCGGCGGCGAGGCCCGGGCGGGCGTCCAGCAACACCTCCAGCGGCAGGCGCAGGGTGCCGAGCTCCACGCCCTTGGCGGCGATCAGCACGGGCGGCAGCGCGGGCAGCGTGCTGAGCACGGTGCCGAGATGCTGCGCCGGCACCACCAGCAGCGCCAGCGTCGCGCCATCCAGCGCCTCGGCCGCATCGGCGGTGACGCGCAGCCCGTCCGGCAAGGCCACGCCGGGCAGGTGGGCGGCATTGTCGCGCGTCGCTTGCATGGCGCCGGCGCGGCCGTGGTCGCGTGCCCAAAGCGTGGCCCCCGCGCCGGCGCGCACCGCCTGGATCGCCAGCGCGGTGCCCCAGGCCCCGGCGCCGATCACGGCGACCCGGCTCATTCGGCGGCGATCCGCGTGACGGCGATGCCCTGGCCACGCTCGTCGTCGCCCAGGTTCTGCACCAGGGCGGCGAGGATCTCGCGCGCTTCCTCCTCGAACTTCCAGGGCGGGTTGACGACGATCAGCCCGCAGCCGTTCAACCGCTGCGGGTCGGTCGGCTCGCGCAGCCAGAACTCGCAGGCGATGATGTCGCGCACGCCGCTTTCGGCCAGCGCGGTGTGGAAGGCGCGCACGGGGGTGCGGTGCTTGATCGGGTACCAGGCGGCCTGCACGCCGGCGCGGAAGCGGTGGGCGCAGGCGGCGATGCCGGCGGCCATGCGCTCGAACTCGCCTTCCTTCTCGAAGGGCGGGTCCACCAGCACCAGCCCGCGCTTTTCGGGAAAGGGCGTGAGCGCGGTCAGCGCTTCCCAGCCGTCGCGCCGGTGCACGGCCACCTGCGGGTCGCCGCGGAACAGCGCGCGCAGCGTCGTGAAGTCCTGCTCGTGCAGCTCGCACAAGACCAGCCGGTCCTCGGGGCGCAGCACCATGCGGGTCAGGCTGGGGCTGCCGGGGTAGCGGGGCGGAAAGCCGGCGCGCTTCAGCAGGGCCAGCCATTCCGCCAGCGGGCCCGTCTCGATCTCCAGCAGCCGGCCGACGCCGCGCTGCCATTCGCCGGTGCGCTCGGCCTCGCTGGCCGAGACGTCGTAGAGGCCGATGCCGGCATGGGTGTCCAGAACCCGGAACGGCTTGTCCTTGGCGGCGAGCCGCGTCAGCAGCCGCAGCAGCAGCGCGTGCTTCATGCAGTCGGCGAAGTTGCCGGCGTGAAAGGCGTGGCGGTAGTTCATGCAGATAGCTCCGCCAGCGGCCAGCGGGGCCGGGGCGCGTGGTCGAGGGGGTCGGACAGGCCGGCGCGCAGGCGCTCGATCCCCGCCCAGGCGATCATCACGGCATTGTCCGTGCACAGCCGGATGGGGGGCGCCACCAGCGGCAGCCCGTGCGCTTCCGCCACGCCGTGCAGCGCGGCGCGCACGCCCTGGTTGGCGGCGACGCCGCCGGCCACCACCATGGCGGTGGCGCCCGGCATCATGCCCAGCGCGTTGGAGGCGCGGTCCGCCAGCACGGCGGCGACCACGTATTGAAAGGCGGCGGCGAGGTCGGCGCGGTCCTGGTCACTGGCCAGCTTGGGCACCGTCTGGGCCACGGCGGTCTTGAGGCCGCTGAAGGAGAAGTCGCAGCCCGGGCGGCGCAGCATCGGCCGGGGCAGGGGAAAGCGCTTCGGGTCGCCGGTCCGGGCCAGGGCTTCCAGCGCCGGGCCGCCGGGCCAGGGCAGGCCGAGCAGCTTGGCGGATTTGTCGAAGGCCTCGCCCACCGCGTCGTCCAGCGTGGAGCCGAGGCGGCGGTAGCGGCCGAGCCCCTCCACCGCCACGCACTGGCAGTGGCCGCCGGACAGCAGCAGCAGGAGAAAGGGGAATTCCACGCCGCCCGGCACCATGCCGGGGATGCGCGCCGTCAGCGCGTGCCCTTCCAGGTGATTCACCGCCACGAAGGGCTTGTCCAGCGCGATGGCCATGCCCTTGCCGAAGGTGGCGCCGACGATCAGCCCGCCGATCAGCCCGGGGCCGGAGGTGGCGGCGATGCCGCCCAGGTCGGCGGCCGCGATGCCCGCCTCCGCCAGCACCTTGGCGGTCAGCGCCGGCAGGTGGGCCAGGTGGGCGCGGGCGGCGATCTCCGGCACCACGCCGCCGAAGGGGGTGTGCTCGGCCAGCTGGGAGCGCACGGCCTCGGCCAGGATGGTGCCGTCGGGCGCCAGCACGGCGGCCGCCGTCTCGTCGCAGCTCGCCTCCAGCCCCAGCACCGGCCCGCCCCCATGGGACCACCCCGCCCTGGACCAATTGTCCAACCCCACGCCACGCATCCTTATTCTGCCTTCCCCATCGGGTGTGGCGGTTCTATGACGCGCGCCATGTCCCTTGCCCACCCCGCATCGCCGTCTGCCGCGGCGGGCGACTTCGCTTATCCGCAGGTCTGCGCCGCCCCCGCCGACCTGCGAACCGGCACCGAAGCCACCGCCATGGCCCCGCATGCGCGGCGCTCGCTGCCGTTGCGCGTGGGCACGCGGGGCTCGCCGCTCGCCCTGTGGCAGACCCGCACCTTTCTGGACCTCGTGACGCGGTTCTGCCCCGTGCTGCGCAACGTCAACGCCTTCGAGGAACATGTGATCGCCACCTCCGGCGACCGCATCCAGGACCAGCGGCTGGCGGATATCGGCGGCAAGGGCCTGTTCGCCAAGGAAATCCACGAGGCCCTGTTGGACCGGCGGATCGACTTCGCCGTGCACAGCCTGAAGGACCTGGAAACCGAGATGCCACCCGGCATCGTGCTGGCCTGCACCCTGCGGCGGGAAGACGCGCGGGACGCGCTGATCCTCGGCCCGCAATGCGGCGTGCCGGACGCGGCGGACCCCTTCGGCGCCCTGCCGGTGGGCGCGCTGATCGGCACCGCCAGCCTCAGGCGCCAGGCGCAGCTGCTGCATGCGCGGCCGGACCTGCGGGTCGGCATGATCCGCGGCAATGTCGGCTCGCGCCTCGCCAAGCTGGCGGCGGGGGAGGCGGATGCCACCCTGCTGGCCCTGGCCGGGCTGAAGCGCCTGGGCATGGCCGAGCGTGCCTCCGTGGTGATCAGCCCGGAAGCCATGGTGCCGGCCGCCGGCCAGGGCATCGTCGGCGTCACGGTGCGCGAATCCGACCTGGAGCTGCACGAGCTGCTGGCCGGCATCGAGGACCAGGAAGCCCGTGCCGTGTCGCGCGCCGAGCGGGCGCTGCTGGCGGCGCTGGACGGCTCCTGCCGCACGCCGATCGGCGGCCACGCCCGGCTGCTGCCGGACGGCCAGCTGATCCTGACCGGGCTGGTGGCGCGCCCGGACGGCTCCTTTCTCCTGAAGCGCTCGCTGCACGGCGCGGTGGCGGATGCCGAGCGCATCGGGCTGGAGCTGGGCGACAGCCTGCGCGCCGACAGCCCCGCCGACATCTTCATCGCCTGACCGCCATGGCGGCGGCGGACGCCGTGCTGATCACGCGGCCGGAGCCCGGCGGCACCGAAACGGCGCGCGCCGTGCGGGCGCTGGGCTGGCGGCCGCTGCTGGCGCCCGCCCTGGTGCTGCGCCCCCTGCCGCCGCCGGGCGGGCTGGAGCGGCCCGCCCAGGCGCTGCTGCTGGCCAGCCGCGCCGCCGCCCGCGCCGTGGCGCCGGTGGCGCGCCACACGCCCGTGCTGGCGGTGGGCCCCGGCACGGCTGAGGAAGCCCGCGCCGCCGGCTTCACGCGGGTCGAGGCGGCGGCGGGCGATGCCGCCGCGCTGGCCGCCCGGGCCGCCGCCACGCTGGACCCGCGCGGCTTGCCGCTGCTGCTGGCGGTGGGGCAGGGCTATGGCGCGGCCCTGGCGCTGGCGTTGCGTGAACGGGGCTTCCGGGTGCGGCGCCGCGTGGTCTACGCCGCCTGCCCGGCCGAAGCCCTGCCCGCCGGGGTGGTGGCCGCCTGGCGCGTGGGCGAGGTGCGCGCCGCACTGTTTTTCTCGCCGCGCTCGGCCGGCGTCACCACGGGATTGCTGCGGCGCGAGGGGCTGGCGGAAACCGCCGGTCGCGTGGCCGCGTTGGCGCTTTCGGCGCGGATTGCAGCGGCACTGTCGGGACTGTCCTGGCAGGAGATCCGTGCTACCCCCACGCCCGAACCGACGGCGCTGCTGGCCCTGCTGGGCCCGGCGCCCCCACCGGCCGCGAGGGCCAGACGACGAGGGGCAGATTAGAGATGAGCGACACGCCGAAGGACGGCCCCGGGCGCAACGCCGGCAAGGGCGGCAATGGCGGCGGGCGCTTTCGCGCCGCGCAGCCGGCCGACGCGGCACCCGCCGCCACGCCGAGGCCCGAGGTGCCGCCGGCCGAGGACGTGACGGCCGAGCACATCCCGGCCACGCCCGCCGCGGCGCCCAAGGCCGAGGCGATGCCCAGCCGCGAGATCCCGGCCGGACCCACGCCCCCCCGCAGCCAAGCGGCGCCCGCCGCCAGCACAGACTCAGCGCATGACCGCCGGCTGCGGATCGGCGTGCCCGTGGTGGCCGGCGCCGCCGTCGTGGTGCTGGTCGCCGCCGGGCTGGTGTACGCCGGCCGCCCGTCCGGCCCGCCGGTGGATGCCGCACAGGTCGCCGCGCTGAACACCCGCCTGGAGCGGCTGGAACAGGCCGGCGGCGCCCTGCCGCCGCAGTTGCAGCGGCTGGACCAGCGGCTGGGCGGGGTCGAGGCGGCGCAGAACAACGCCGTGAAGCCCGACGCCGTGCAGGCCCTGCAGCAGGAGCTGAGCAAGCAGCAGGCCGCCCAGGCCGGCGTGCAGCAGCGCGTCGAGGCCCGCATCGGCGAGGCCGAGCAGGCCCTGTCCCAGCGCATCACCGGCGCCGAGGCGCAGCTGGCCCAGCGCGTCGCGGCGTCCGAGGCGGCGCTGGCCCCCAAGCTGGCGGCCATCGACTCCGCGCAGCAGCAGCGGCTGGACGGGCTGCGCGACAGCCTGCAGCAGCGCATGGATGCCGCCGTGCAGGCGCAGCGCGACCGCGCGGATGCCGCCATCAAGGCCATGCAGGACGCCGCCGCCCAGCAGCAAAGCAAGGACGACGCGCGGCTGGCCGCGCTGGAAAGCCGCGAGCAGCGGCTCAACGCCGCCGAGCAGCGGCTGAACCGGCTGGTGGCCTCCACCGCTGTGACCACCGCGCTGGAAGCCGGCCGGCCGCTGGGCGCCTCGCTGGCCGGGCTGCCGGGCACGGTGCCGCCGGCCCTGGCCGCCTATGCCACGGCGGCACCGCCGACCGCCGCGCAGCTCCGCCTGTCCTTTGACGAGGCGGCCCGTGCCGCCCGCGCGGCGTCCGAGCCGCAGACCGGCGGGCAGGGCGTGCTGGAAGCCGCCGCCACGCGGCTGTCCAACCTCGTCACCGTGCGCCGGGGCGACCAGACCGTGTGGGGCGACAGTGCCAGCGGCGCGTTGGAAGGCGCCCGACAGGCGCTGGACGCCGGCGACCTGGCCGGCGCCGTGCAGAAGGTCGAGGCCCTGCCGCCCAGCGCGCGCGGGCCGATGGAGGAGTGGCTGAAGCAGGCGCGCGGGCTGGTTGCCGCCCGCGCCGCGCTGGCCGAGCTGATCGCGCCGCGAGGGCAGGGCTGATGCTGCGCGCGCTCAAGCTTCTTCTTCTTTGCGTTGTCGTTGTCGGCATCGCCTGGGCGCTGATGCGCCTGGGCGGCACGGTGGAGGTGCGCTTCGGCGACACCTTCATCGGCCTGGATTTGCCGGTGATGCTGCTGACGCTGCTGGTGCTGTTCGTGGTGCTGCACGGGTTGCTGACCGCCTGGCGCGCCCTGCGCCGGCTGCCCGCCCGCCTGCGCGCCAAGCGCGAGGCGAAGGACCGCGACAAGGGCGAGGCCGCGCTGACCCGCGCCCTGGTGGCGCTGGCCGCCGGCACCGCCGACACGGCGCGGCTGGAAGTGCGCAACGCCCGCAAGCTGCTGGGCGACCGCCCGCAGGTGCTGCTGCTGGCCGCCGAGGCCGAGCGCATCGCGGGCAGCGAGGAAGGCGCGGCGGAAGCCTTCCGCGCCCTGGCCGCGCGCGACGATGCCCGGTTCCTGGGCCTGCGCGGGCTGCTGCGGCAGGCCATCCAGAAGCAGGACTGGCCCGAGGCGCAGCGACTGGCGCGCGAGGCCGAGGCCGCCCAGCCCGGCGCCGCCTGGCTGCGCGAGGAGCGTGCCGCGCTGGCGCTGCGCACCCAGGACTGGCGCGAGGCGCTGTCGCTGGCCGCCCCCGGCGCCAGCCGGGCGCAGCTGGCGCTGGCCGCCGCGGAGCAGGAGCCGGACGCGGCCCAGGCCGCCGAGCTGGAAAAGCAAGCCTTCGCGGCCGACCACGGCTTCGCCCCCGCCGCCCTGGCGCATGCCGCCCGGCTGCAGGCGGCCGGTGCCGACCGCAAGGCGCGCGCGGTGCTGGAGCAGGCCTGGGCGGCGGCCCCCAACCCCGACCTGGCCGACGCCTACCTGGCGCGCGAGGCCGAGCCGCTGGAGCGCGTCAAGCTGGCCGAGACGCTGGTGCAGGGCAACCGCGCTGATCCGGAAAGCCGGCTGCTGCTGGCGCGCACCGCCCTGGCCGGCTCGCTGACCGGCCGGGCGCGGGCGGAGCTGGAGTCGCTGGTCAACGACGGCACCGCCGACGCCCGCGCCTATCTGCTGCTGGTGGAGCTGGAGCAGGTGGAGCACGGCGACAGCCCCGTGGCCCGCACGGCCGAGGCCCGCTGGCTGCGTGCCGCGACGGCGGCCCCGTCCGAGCCGCGCTGGCGCTGTGGCCATTGCGGCAAGGTGCATGCGCGCTGGGTGCCGGTGTGCGACGGCTGCGGCACCGCCGGCACGGTGACTTGGCAGCGCGGCCCGGGCCGCATCCTGACCACCGCCTGAGCGGCACCGGTTGCGCGGCGGAAACGGGGGGCCTTCGGGCCCCCTTTTTTGTGTCAGCCGCGCAGCGGATGCGCCAGCAGCAGTCCGGCGCGGCGCAGTTCCGCCCCCAGCAGCACGGCGCGGGCCAGCGCCGCCTGCGCATCGGCGGCCGGCAGCAGGCGCAGAAACGCGGCCAATGCTTCGCGCCGCGGGCCGCGCTGCGCCAGCGCGCAGGCCAGCAGCAGCGCCGGCTCCTGCCCCGCCAGGCGCGGCGCGGCGGGACCGCTGATCACGAAGCGCCGCGCGCCGGCCGCCCGCAGCATGGCATCCAGCGGTGCCGCGGCGCCCGCCGCGTCGGCGGTGACCAGCGGCCAGCGGGCAGCCGGCCGGGGTGGCTCGCCCCGGTCCGCCGCCTGCTCCCAGCGGCGCATGGCATCCAGCAGCAACGCCTCGGCGGCGGGCAGCTCCTCGGTTTCGGCATCGGTCCAGGGCCAGGTGGGCAGGCCGTGAGTCGCCATGGCAGCATTCTCCCCGGGATGGCGGGCAGGTCCAGGCTGACGCTTCTGCGAATGGCTCGCAAGTCAATCCTCGCGCCGGGTCATCCCAGAAAGGCGTCGCCATGCGGGTGTTGCAGGAACTGCGCCTTTTGCTCTTCCGACACGCCGATCAGCATCACCACGTCGATGCGGTCCAGCGTGTGCTGCGCCAGCAGGTCCACCCAGAACTTCAGGCCGCCCGCCTCCGGCTCGCGTTCCAGCGCGCTGCGGTAGATGGAGGCGACGTATTCGGCATCGGTTTCCCCGGCATGGCGGGCCTGGAATTCCGCGCTGTTGGCGATGCCCTCCACCATGCCCCGCATGTCCAGTTCGCCGCTGGCGAGCTTTGCTGTCCAGAACGCCATCCCGGTGGGGTCCGGGGCGCGATCGAACACCGCGTCATAGGCCATGGCCACCTGGGTCGCCTCGGCGTCCCGCACCCAGACGCCATGTGGATGCAGGACCTCGAAGCGCTGGGCGGCCTCGGGGCTGGCCACGAAATTGGCGAACAACTGCGCACGGCTGAGCCCGTGCTGCAGCGCATCCAGCTGAAAGGCCATGCCCTGCGCGTCGGGCGCGCGACCGAGCGCCTCGCGGTACAGGTTCAGCACCAGCGCCTCGTTGCTCAGCCCGCCGAAGCGGCTGGTGAATTCCGGGCTGTTGAGGAAGCCCTGTGCCATCTGGGTCAGGCTGAGCCCGTGCTGCGTGTGCTCGTGCCAGAACACCAGCCCCTCGCTGTCCGGCTCGCGCCCCAGCACCGTGGCGTAAAGGCGGACGATCTCGGCCGCGTGCGACTGTCCGGCGAACTCGATGGCGCCGTTGGCGAAGGCGATGCGCGCCACGGGACCGATCCAAACGCTGTCGCCCCCAGGCATGACGATCTGCGTGGCATGGTTGTCATTCGTACTGATGCGCTCGGCTTCCCACACAAAGCGGAGGGTGCTGGCAATGGCTGCTGACTCCTGCGTGAAGCCGAGATGCGACTCGCCGACGTGCAAAGGAACCGGTGGCGTTGGCGCAGGCGGCGGCGGTGGCACGGGTGGTGGCGGCGCAGGTGGCGGGGGTGCCGGCGGCGGTGGCACGGGTGATGGCGGCGCGGGTGGCGGTGGCGCGGGTGGTGGTGGCACGGGTGATGGCGGCGCGGGTGGCGGTGGCGCGGGCGGCGGGGGTACCGGCGGCGGTGGCGCGGGTGGCGGTGGCGCGGGTGGTGGTGGCACGGGTGATGGCGGCGCGGGTGGCGGTGGCGCGGGCGGCGGGGGTACCGGCGGCGGTGGCGCGGGTGGCGGTGGCATGGGTGATGGCGGCGCGGGTGGCGGTGGCGCGGGTGGTGGTGGCACGGGTGATGGCGGCGCGGGTGGCGGTGGCGCGGGCGGCGGGGGTACCGGCGGCGGTGGCACGGGTGGTGGCGGTGCAGGCGGCGGTGGCACGGGTAGTGGCGGCGCAGGCGGCGGGGGTGCCGGCGGCGGGGGTACCGGCGGCGGTGGCACGGGTGGTGGCGGTGCAGGCGGCGGTGGCACGGGTAGTGGCGGCGCAGGCGGCGGGGGTGCCGGCGGCGGTGGCGCGGGTGGCGGTGACACGGGTGGTGGCGGTGACACGGGTGGTGGCGGCGCAGGCGGCGGGGGTGCCGGCGGCGGTGGCACGGGTGGTGGTGGCGCAGGCGGCGGCGGTACCGGCGGCGGGGGTGCCGGCGGCGGTGGCGCAGGCGGCGGGGGTACCGGCGGCGGTGGCACGGGTGGTGGCGGCACGGGTGGTGGTGGCGCAGGCGGCGGCGGTGGCGCGGGTGGCGGTGGCGCAGGCGGCGGAAGTTCCGGCGGCGGCGGCGGCGGCGGCGGGGGTGCTGGCGGCGGTGCCACGGGCGGGGGCGCGGGTGTGTCGTCCTCCGTCGTCACATTGAGGATCTTGATGTTGACGCTGAACGCTGCGCTTTGCCGCCCGTCGCTGACCTCCACCAGCACGGCGCGCGTGGTGCCGCCTTCGCGCAGCAGATCCACGCCGTCGCGCAGCTTCAGCGTGCGGCCCACGATCTCGAACCACGCCGAATCCGGCCACACCACGCTGTAGGTCAGCGCGCTGGCGGCGCTGTCCGGGTCGCTGGCCTGCAAGGCACCGATCTCGGCGCCGGCATCGGTTTCCAGCACCGTGCCGCCGCTGCTGAACACCAGCTTCTGGGGCGGCGTATCGTCCACCCCCTGTAGCCTTACGGACCAGCTTTGGCCGGTGTCGAGCCAGCCGTCGGCGAAGCGCACCGCCAGCCCGAATTGCAGCAGCGGGTCGGCGCCGGCGGCGAAGGCTTCCCGGTCCAGCGCCATGGCCGGCGTGATCACCACCACGCCGCGTGCCGTGTCGAGCCGCGCGGCGAAGCGGCTGGCGGCATCGCCGGTCAGCGCCACGTCCAGCGCGCCGGCGGCATCGGACAGCAGCAGCTCGGCCTGCCAGTCCCCCGGCCGGCCATTCTCCAGGATGCTGTCGGGCACCGTGCCGGTCGCCAGCGGGTTGGCCATCGCCGCGCCCCTTCCCTTTGCGCTGGCGGGGGAGGTGGGGCCGGAATGGTGAACAAAGCCTGGAAGTCTGTGCCTCAGCGGGCGCCCTGCGGCGGGGTCAACCGAATCTTCACGGTTTCCCCGCCATGATGCCGCTTCATCACCGGAGCCGCCCGCCCATGTCGTTGCGCCTGCGCATCACCGCCGCCCTGGTTCTTCTGCTGCTGGGGCTCGCCGGGCTGGCGGGCATGGCGGAGCAGCGGCTTGGCGCCGCGCGGCAGGCGGTGTCGCGGCTGGGGGGCGAAAGCCTGCCGGCCATGGCCCGGCTCGCCACCCTGGCGGACACCGCGGCGCGGCACCACGCGGCCCTGGCGGCCGTGCCGCCCCGCCCGGAGGACGCGGCGCGCCTCGCCGCCGCCGGCACCGCCCTGCTGGAACAGGCACCCGCCCCCTGGCAGCAGGCCTGGGCCGCCTACCTCGCCGCCGCGCCCCGGCAGCCGGCCGAGGCGCTGGCGGAACTGCTCGGGGCGCAGGCGCGCATGCGGGATGCGGTCCTGGCCGCCGCCGCTCCCGGCATCGCCGCCGCCCAAGCCACGCCCCTGGTTCTGCTGGGGGGCGCGCTGGTGCTCGCCGCCCTGCTGCTGGGCGCCGGGCTGGCCCTGGCGGCGCAGCTGCGCCGGCCGGTGGTGCAGCTGACAGCCGCGTTGCAGCGCATGGCCGGCGGCGAAGCCGGGGTGGCCCTGCCGGCGCGGCAGCGGCCCGACGAGATCGGCGCCCTGGCGCGGGCGATGGACAGCTACCAGACCCGCATGGAGGCCCGCCCGCCGGCCCCGGCCGAACAACCGGCCGACCCGGCCCGGGCGCAGCGGCTGGACGCGCTGGTGTCCGGCTTCGGCGACGACGCGGCCGTGTTGCTGGACGGGCTGCGCCATGCGGCGGACCGGCTGGGCGGCACCGCCGGCCAGATGCGCGGCGCGGCCGAGGACGGGCGGCGGCTGAGCGGCACGCTGGCCGCGGCGTCCGAGGGCGCGGCCGGCAACGCCCAGGCGGCGGCCGTGGCGACCGAGCAGCTCGGCGCTTCCATCAACGAGATCACCCGGCAGGTGGGCCGCGCCACCGAGGTGTCGCGCCGCGCCGTGGCGGAAACCGAGCGCACCGACCGCACGGTGCGCGACTTGGCCGAGACCGCCGGCAAGATCGGCGAGGTGGTGCGGCTGATCGCCGACATCGCCGGGCAAACCAACCTGCTGGCCCTGAACGCGACGATCGAGGCGGCCCGCGCCGGCGAGGCCGGCAAGGGCTTCGCCGTGGTCGCCAGCGAGGTGAAGTCGCTGGCCAGCCAGACCGCACGGGCGACCGAGGAGATCGGCCAGCAGGTGGGCGCCATCCAGGGCGCCACCGGGCTGGCGGTGGAAGCCATCCGCTCCATCGGCATGGTGGTGGCCGAGATCGACCAGGCCGCCGCCGCCATCGCCGCGGCGGTGGACCAGCAGGGCAGCGCCACGCAGGAGATCGCTCGCAACATCGCCGGCGCTGCCGAGGCCGCCGCCGCCGTGTCGCGCGAAACGGCGGCGGTGCGGGACGCGGCCGCCGGCAGCGGCGAGGCCGCGCAATCCGCGTCCGACGCCGCCCTGCTGGTCAGGGACCAGGCCAACGGGCTGCGCGCGGGCGTGGACCGCTTTCTGGGGCTGGCGCGCGCCGTCTAGCGGCGCTGGGCGACCACCACGCCGTCGCGTTCCAGCGCCGCGATCTGCTCGGGCGTGAAGCCGTGGCGGGCCAGGACCTCGGCGCCGTGCTGGTTGAAGCGCGGCGGCGGTGCGCGGGTGCCGCCCGGGGTGCGGGACAGCTTGATGGGCGTGCCCAGCGCGCGGAAGCCATCCAGCTCCGTCACCATCTCGCGGTGCGCGGTGTGCGGCTCGGCCAGGGCCTCGTCCACCGCCAGCACCGGGCCGGCGGGCAGGCCGATGGCCAGCAGCCGGTCGCAGAAGGCGTGGCCGTCCACCGCCGCCAGCTTGTCCTCGATGATGGCGGTCAGCGCCGCGCGGTTGGTCACGCGGTCGCCGTTGCTGCGAAAGCGCGGGTCGTCCGGCAGCTCCGGCAGTTCCAGAAAGGCGCAGAGCTTGCGAAAGGCCGGGTCGTTGCCGCAGGCCACGAAGATCTGCCCCGTCGCGGTGCGGAAGGCCGAATAGGGCGAGATGTTGGGGTGCGGGTTGCCCGTGGGCTGCGGCCGCTTGCCGTTGAGCAGGAAGTTGGCGGCATGCGGGTGCAGCAGCGCCATGCCGCAGTCGTGCAGCGTCATGTCCAGGAACTGCCCCTGGCCGGAGCGCGCCCGCTCCTGCAACGCCATCAGGATGCCGATCACGGAATACAGGCCGGTGGCGAGGTCGACGATCGGCGTCGCCATGCGGGTCGGGCCGCTGTCCGGCGTGCCGTTGATCGACATCAGCCCGACCATGGCCTGGATGATGGCGTCATAGCCCGGCAGCCCGCCGCGTGGCCCGTCGGCGCCGAAGCCCGACACCCGGCAATGCACCAGCCCGGGAAAGCGGTGGCGCAGCACGGCCTCGTAGCCCAGGCCCCACTTCTCCATGGCGCCGGGCTTGTAGTTCTCGATCAGGACGTCGGCGTCTTCCAGCAGGCGCAACAGCACGTCGCGCCCGGCCTGCTGGCCGAGGTCCAGCGCCAGCGACTGCTTGTTGCGGTTGACGCCGATGAAGTAGCTGGCGTCGCCGCGCTCGCCCTCCGGGCCGGGCTGGAAGGGCGGGCCCCATTCGCGCACCTCGTCGCCCTGCGGCGGCTCGATCTTGATGACCTCGGCGCCGTGGTCGGCCAGGATCATGGTGCCATAGGGGCCGCCCAGCACGCGGGTCAGGTCCACCACCTTCAGGCCGGCCAGCGCCCCGGGCGAGCGGGCCAGGCCCTGCCCGGCGGGGCCCTGTCCGGTGGGGGCGGCGGGCGGCAACGGTGTATCGGGCATCTTGGGTCCTCCTGCCCGCCAGCATAGAGCGATCCGGCGGGCAGGGGACAGGTGGGGGCGCTCAGTCGGCCGCCGCGGCGTCCTGCGCCGGCGCGTCGCCCAGCGCCGGGTAGTCGGTGTAGCCGGTGGCCGCGCCGCCGTAGAAGCTGGCGCGGTCGTAGCGGTTCATCGCCGCGTTGCGCCGCAGCCGCTCCGGCAGGTCGGGGTTGGCGATGAACAGCCGGCCAAAGGCGATGGCGTCGGCGCGGTGTTCCGCGATCGCCGCCGCCGCCGTGTCGCGCACGTAGCCGCCGGCCGAGATCACCTTGCCGCCGAAGGCCGCGCGCACGCGCAGCGCCGCGTCCGGCGCGGAGCCGTCGATGGCGTTGGTGTCGCTGGTCTGGTCGGCGCGCGGCTCCACCACGTGCAGGTAGGCCAGGCCCCGCTGGCCCAGCACCTGCCCCACATGGTCGAACAAGGCGCCCGGGTCGCTGTCCGACATGCCGTTGAAGTGGCCCCAGGGGGACAGGCGCACGCCCACGCGGTCGGCGCTCCAGGCACCCGCCACGGCGTCGACCACCTCCACCAGCAGTCGGGCGCGGTTGGGGATGGCACCGCCATAGGCATCGCTGCGGTGGTTCACGCCGTCCTGCAGGAACTGGTCCAGCAGGTAGCCGTTGGCGCCATGGATCTCCACGCCGTCGAAGCCCGCCTCGCGGGCGTTGCGCGCGGCCTGGGCGAAGCTGGCGACGATGCCCGGGATCTCCTCCAGCTCCAGCGCGCGCGGCGTTTCGAAATCGACCGCCTGGCCGTTGGTGTCCACGTGCCGCATGCCGGACACCGGCACGGCGGAGGGTGCCACGGGCAGCGCGCCGCCCGGCTGCATGGAGGAATGCGAGACGCGCCCGCCATGCCACAGCTGCACCACGATTACCCCGCCCTTGGCGTGCACGGCGTCCGTGATGCGGCGCCAGCCGGCGATCTGCGCGGCGGAATAGATGCCGGGGGCGCCGGGATAGGCGCGGGCCTGTTCGGAAATGTCGGTGGCTTCCGTGACGATCAGGCCGCCGTCGCTGGCGCGCTGGCCATAATACTCGGCGTTCAGCGCCTGCGGCACGTCGCCGGGGCGGGTGGCGCGCAGGCGGGTCAGCGGCGCCATCACCACGCGGTGCTTGAGGGCCAGGGCGCCCAGTGCCACGGGCGTGAACAGGAGATCGGTATCGGGCATGGTGGAAGGGTCCAGGAAAATTCGGTTGGCGGTGATGTGGGGCGCCGTGCTGCGCCGCACCAGGGTTGCTGGCGGGATGGCGGCCATGCGGGCGGAGTGGCCGTCGGTGCCCGGCTGGCCTATGCCGGCGGCATGAAGCACGAGCCGCCGATCCTGCAGGGACCCCGCCTGCGCCTGCGCCCCTGGCAGCCGGGGGATGCCGCCCCCCTGGCCGCGCTGAACGCCGACCCGGCGGTGATGCGGCATTTCCCGCAGCCGCTGGACCGCGCGGAGTCGGACGGCTTCCTGGCGCGGATGGAGGCGCATTTCGCCGCGCATGGCTTCGGCTTCTGGGCCGTGGAGCGGCACGCGGCGCCGGGCCTCATCGGGCTGTGTGGCTTGGCGCGGATTCCGTGGCAGGCGCGCTTCACACCGGCGGTGGAGATCGGCTGGCGCTTCGCCACCGCCCACCAGGGCCAGGGCTATGCCGAGGAAGCCGCGCGCATCGCGCTGGCGCATGGCTTCGGGCCGCTGGACCTGCCGGAGATCGTGGCCTTCACCCTGGCCGCGAACACCCGTTCCTGGGGACTGATGCGGAAGCTGGGCATGGCGGAGGACGGGTCGTTCGCGCATCCCCGCCTGCCGGACGGGCACCCCATGCAACAGCAGGTGCTGTACCGGCTGACGCGGCGGGATTGGATCGCCGCGCGGTTCGGCTAGCCCCGGCCGCGGGCCCGCCTGGGCGCGTCAGCCCAGCACGCCGGCCAGCAGCTCCGCCGTCCGCCCGTTGGCGATGGTCGCGGCGCGGCCGTCCCAGGAATGGCCGCCCATGCGCGCAAAGGCATGGTCCACGCCCGGGTAGACATGCGCGGCAACGCCGGGCCTGCCGTCCAGGCCGGCCAGGATGGCTTCGCGCGCCGTGGCGGACACGAACTGGTCGCGCTCGGCGATGTGCAGCAGCAGCGGCGCGCGGATGCCGCCGGCCTCGTCCAGCAGGCCGTCCAGCCCGACGCCGTAATAGGACACGTTGACATCGGAATCCGAGCGCGTGGCCATCAGAAAGGACAGCCGCCCGCCCAGGCAGAAGCCCATGGTGCCGGCGCGGCCATTGCCGCCGGGCAGGGTGCGGGCGGTGTCCAGCGTGGCCTTGAGGTCCTCGATCCCCTTGTCCTGGTCGAAGCGTTGCATCAGCGCGAAGGCCTGCTGCATCTCCCCCTGCGTGGCGTCCGTGAGCTGGATGCCGGGCTCGATGCGCCAGAACAGGTCGGGGCAGATGGCGACGAAGCCCATGTCCGCCACCCAGTCGGACAAGGCGCGCATGGCGTGGTTGACGCCGAAGATCTCCTGGATGAGCACCACGGCGCCCACCATGGCTTGGCGCGGCATGGCGACATAGGCGCTGAAGCTGCCGCTGCCGTCGGTGGCGGGAATGGTGATCTCGGGCATGCGGCATGGTCCTGCGGTGGTGGGGCAGGATAGGCGAAAGCGGCGCGGCCGCCAGAAGTTTGCAACCGCGGCATGCCGGTCTATGTCGGAAGCGACCCTCAGGAGGCCGACCGATGCCCGTGACCCGTCCCGAATTCCGCGATGCCATGGCCCGCCTGGGTGCCGCCGTGAACGTCATCACCAGCCGGGGCCCCGGCGGTCTGGCCGGGCTGACGGCCAGCGCCGTGTGCAGCGTGACGGACGACCCGGCCACCATCCTGGTCTGCATCAACCGCACCAGCGACAACAACGCCATCATCAAGGCCAACGGCGTGGTGTGCATCAACGTGCTGGCGGCGGGGCAGCAGGACGTGTCCAACGTTTTCGCCGGCGCCACCAAGTGTTCGGTGGCCGAGCGGTTCGAAACCGGCACCTGGGACACCATGGAAACCGGCTGCCCGACGCTGCAGGGCGCCGCCGTGGTGATGGATTGCCGGGTGGACGAGGTGCTGGAAAAGGGCACCCACAGCGTGTTCTTCGCGCAGGTCGCGGCCCTGCGGCTGACCGGCCCCAGCTCGGCGCTGATGTACTGGGGCCGCGGCTACCACCCGTTGGGCGAAACCGCGGCCTGAACCGCCGGCTCAGGCGGGGGCGACGCCGTCCACCGGCTTGGGCACGGCCAGCTGCTTCTCGGCCGGGGGCGTCGCCGGCTCGCAGCCCGGCACGATCACCTGGCGCACCAGCGGATAGATCTCGCTGGCCCAGCGGCGGCCGTTGAACACGCCGTAATGCCCGACATCGGCCTGCAGGTGGTGGTGCTTCATCGCCGCCGGCAGGTTGCTGCACAGCGTCGCCGCCGCTTCCGTCTGGCCGACCGAGCAGATGTCGTCGCGCCCGGCTTCCACCGTCAGCAGCCGCGTGCCGGTGATGGCCTCGGGGCGCACGGGGCGGCCGCGATAGGTCATCCGGCCCAGCGCCAGATCGTGGTCCTGGAACACCTGCTGCACCGTTTCCAGGTAGAATTCGGCCGGCAGGTCCATCACCGCCAGGTATTCGTCGTAGAACTTGCGGTGCGCCTCGGCCCGCACGGAATCGCCGCCGACGATGTTGCGGTAATAGTCGCCGAAGGCGCGGCTGTGCCGCTCCACGTTCATGGAGATAAAGGCGCTGAGCTGGGCGATGCCGGGGTAGACCTTGCGGCCCGCGCCCGCGAAGCGCCAGGGCACGGCGTCCACCAGGTTCCGCTCGAACCAGTCGATCTCATGCTCCATCGCCAGCCGGTTCACCTCGGTCGGATTGATGCGGGTGTCGATCGGGCCGGCCATCAGGGTCATGCTGGCCGGCGTGGCCGGGTCGCGGTCCTCGGCCATCACGGCCACGGCGGCCAGCACGGGAATGGCGGGCTGGCACACCGCCAACACGTGGCTGTCCGGGCCGAGCACATGCTGGAACTGGATGACGTGGTCGATGAACTCGTCCATGCCGAAGCGGCCGGCGGCGGGGGCGATGTCGCGCGCATTGGCCCAGTCGGTGATGTAGACGTCGTTTTCCGGCAGCAGCACCTGCACCGTGCCGCGCAGCAGGGTGGCGAAGTGGCCGGACATCGGGGCGACCACCAGCAGCTTGGGCTGGGCGACCGCCACGTCCTTCTTGAAGTGCAGCAGGTTGCCGAAGGGGGTGGAGGCGACGACCTCCTCTTCCACCGCGACCTCGGCGTTGCCGACCTGCACGGTGGTGAAGCCGAAGGGCGGGCGCTTGTGGGTCAGGCCGGTGCTGGCCAGCAACTCCAGCGAGGCGCGCCACTGCCGCACCCCGAAGCTTTCCGGGCCGCCGTTGTCGAACTGCCGCAGCACGCCGCCCATGCCCTGGGCTGCGGCACGGATCGGCGCCATGAAGTCGGCCTGGTTCTGGTAGAGCTGGTAGTACATCGGTGCCGGAGCCTTCCTGAACGGTGCGTGCCGCCTGTGGTATCCGGGGACGCCCGGCGGGCATCCTCGTTTTGGCCGCTTCCTGCCGCCCGGCCGGGAAGGTATCGGACAGCTAACCTTCCCGCGAGCTAATCCTGCGCTGCAACACGTGACCGAGGTGTAAATGGTTGCGACCGTGTCCCGGTTGCCGCGTGTCAGGCGGCGGGCAGGATTGCTTCGCCCGCGCACCAACCGCTGGCCCAGGCCCATTGGAAATTGTAGCCACCGAGCCAGCCGGTGACGTCCACCGCCTCCCCCACCACAAAAAGGCCAAGCACCGATCGGGCCTGCAGCGTATCGGGGTGCAATACGGCCGTATCGACGCCGCCCAGCATGACCTCGGCCTTGGCGTAGCCTTCCGTGCCGGATGGGGCGAGGGGCAGGGCGCGCAGCTTCTCGCCCGCGGCGCGCAGGGCACGGTCGGGCTGGTTGGCCATTTCCGTGCCGGTGAACCATGCGCCGCCCAGCGCCTGGGCCAGGCGCTGCGGCAGGAATTCGCCCAGCACGGTGCGCGGCTCGGCCCGGGGGCGGGACTGCTTGCGCGCCAGCAGCAGCGCCACCGGGTCCTGCCCCGGCAGCAGGTCCAGCGAAAAGGCCTGCCCCGGCTGCCAGTAGGAAGACACCTGCAGGATGGCCGGGCCGGACAGGCCGCGGTGGGTGAACAGCACCGCTTCCGGGAACCGCGGCGTTTTGCCGAAGCGGGCCACCGCCGGCAGCGACAGCCCGGACAGGGGGCGCATCAGCTCCAGCATCTCGCCTTCAAAGGTCAGGGGCACCAGCCCGGGGCGCGGCTCCACCACCGGCAGCCCGAAGCGGCGGGCAAGGTCCAGCGAAAAGCCGGTGGCGCCCATCTTGGGGATGGACAGCCCGCCGGTGGCCAGCACCAGCGCCGGCGCCTCGGTTTCGCGGCCATTGGCCACCACGCGGAAGCGGCCGGGCTTGCTGACCTCCGTCACGCGCACGCCGGTGCGGATGGTGACGCCTGCCGCCTGGCATTCCGCCAGCAGCATGGCGACGATGTCGCGCGCCGAATTGTCGCAGAACAGCTGCCCCAGCGTCTTTTCGTGCCAGGGAATGCGGTGCTTCTCGACCAGCGCCAGAAAGTCGCTGGGCTTGTAGCGGTGGAGCGCGGCGCGGGCGAAGCGCGGGTTGGCGGACAGAAAGCGGTCCGCCGCCGTGCCGGTGTTGGTGAAGTTGCACCGCCCGCCGCCCGAGATCAGGATCTTGGAGCCGACCTGCGGCGCGTGGTCTACCACCACTACCCGGCGGCCGCGCCGGCCGGCCGCGATGGCGGCCATCAGCCCGGCCGCACCGGCACCCAGGATGATCGCGTCAACGTGTTCCATGATGCTGCGGGCGCTCCGGGCGGCGTGGTCCCGGCGCCGGCCAAAACGCCGAGGCCAGGCTGCGCGGAAAAGGCTGCGGTGAAGTTTTCGGGCGGATCAACGGCCTGCGGTCCGATGCCGCGAAACCACCTCAAGCCAGGGGGTCTAGCGGCCACGCGAGTGCGCCGCAAGGTCGACTCGCGTCAACCGCGAACTCCTCGTTATCCCCAGCTTTAATCATACATATAGTCAGGAAACCGGTCGCGCCGACTAGATGTTGGGCCTATGACGGGGCCAACGCATTGCGAATCACCTGGATCGATTCGCAACTTCGGTGCGCCTCAGCACCGAAACTCATTTCCGAGGGGCCTCATGCCAGACACCCACCACGCCGCCCGGCCGGTCGCCGCCGATGCCCTGCTGATCCTGCGCCGCGATGGCCGCCCGGCTGCATTCGATCCCGGCAAGATCAACCGCGCGTTGAGCAAGGCCTTCCTGGCCGTGGAGGGCGCCTCGGCCGCCGTGTCGCACCGCATCCACGAGGTGACGGCGGAGCTGACGGAGCAGGTGGTGGCGGCGCTGACCCGCCACGGCACCCAGACGCTGCACATCGAGGACATCCAGGACCAAGTGGAGCTGGCGCTGATGCGCGGCGGCCACCACAAGGTGGCCCGCGCCTATGTGCTTTACCGCGAGCAGCGGGCGCAGGAGCGCGCCGCCGCCGCCGTGGTCGCCGCCCCCGCCGCCGCCGCGCCGCGCTGGCAGGTGAAGGGCGCCGACGGCACGCTGCGCCCGCTGGACGAGGCGGCGCTGGCCGCCCTGGTGGCCGAAAGCTGCGCCGGCCTGCCCGATGTCTCGCCCGAGCCGGTGCTGGCCGAAACGCGCCGCAACATCTACGACGGCATCAGCGAGGACGAGCTGGCGCAGGCGCCGATCCTGGCCGCCCGCACGCTGATCGAGCAGGAGCCGAACTATTCCACCGTCAGCGCCCGCCTGTTGCTGGCCGTGGCGCGGCGCGAGGCGACCGGCTTCGTCACCGGCCTGCCGGTGCGCTCGCAGGCCGAGATGGCCGAGGCCTACCCGGACTACTTCACGCAATACGTGGCGCGCGGCATCGAGGTCGGGCTGCTGAACCCGGTGCTGGCGCAGTTCGACCTGGGGCGCCTGGGCGCCAGCCTGAAGCCGGAACGCGACCTGCAGTTCCAGTACCTCGGCTTCCAAACGCTGTACGACCGCTACCTCCTGCAGACCAAGGGCGTGCGGTTCGAGATGCCGCAGGCCTTCTTCATGCGCGTCGCCATGGGGCTGGCGCTCAACGAGATCGACCGCGAGGCGCGGGCGATCGAGTTCTACGACCTGATCTCCTCTTTCGACTTCATGTGCTCGACGCCGACGCTGTTCAACAGCGGCACGCGGCATTCGCAGCTCTCCTCCTGCTTCCTGACCAGCGTGCCGGATGACCTCGATGGCATCTTCGGCTCCATCAAGGACAACGCGCTGCTCGCCAAGTATTCCGGCGGCATCGGCAACAGCTGGACGCGGGTGCGCGGCCTCGGCGCGCATATCCGCGGCACCAACGGCGCGTCGCAGGGCGTGGTGCCCTTTCTGAAGGTGACCAACGACACCGCCATCGCGGTGAACCAGGGCGGCAAGCGCAAGGGCGCGGTCTGCGCCTATCTGGAAAGCTGGCACATCGACGTCGAGGAGTTCCTCGACCTGCGCAAGAACACCGGCGACGACCGCCGCCGCACGCACGACATGAACACGGCCAACTGGGTGCCGGACCTGTTCATGCAGCGCGTCGAGCAGGACGGCGAGTGGACGCTGTTCTCCCCGGACGAGACGCCGGACCTGCACGACCTTTACGGCATCCCGTTCCGCGAGGCCTATGAGCGCTACGAGGCGAAGGCCAAGCGCGGCGAGATGAACGTGCACAAGACCATCCGCGCGGTGGACCTGTGGCGCCGCATGCTGACCATGCTGTTCGAGACCGGGCATCCCTGGATGACCTTCAAGGACCCGTGCAACCTGCGCTCGCCGCAGCGGCATGCCGGCGTGGTGCATTCGTCCAACCTTTGCACCGAGATCACGCTGAACACCTCGGACACCGAGGTCGCGGTCTGCAACCTCGGCTCCATCAACATGGGCCAGCACATCGTCGACGGCGCGCTGGACCGGGCGCGGCTCCAGCGCACCATCCGCACCGCGATGCGGATGCTGGACAATGTCATCGACGTGAACTTCTACACCATCCCGCAGGCCCGCCGCTCCAACCTGCGGCACCGGCCGATCGGCATGGGGCTGATGGGCTTCCAGGACGCGCTGCACGCGCTGCGCCTGCCGCTGGCTTCCGAGGAAGCCGTGCGCTTCGCCGACGAGAGCATGGAGCTGGTCAGCTACCATGCCATCGAGGCCTCGGTGGAACTCGCTGCCGAGCGCGGCGCCTATGCCTCCTTCCCCGGCTCGCTGTGGAGCCAGGGCGTCTTGCCGGTGGACAGCATCAAGTACGTGTCCGAGGCGCGCGGCGAGGCGCTGGACCAGTCCGCCACGCTGGACTGGGAAGGGCTGCGCGAGCGGGTGAAGACCACCGGCATGCGCAACAGCAACACCATGGCCATCGCGCCGACCGCGACGATCTCCAACATCGTCGGCGCCACGCAGTCCATCGAGCCGACCTTCCGCAACCTCTACGTCAAGGCCAACATGTCCGGCGACTTCACGGTGGTGAACCCGGCCCTGGTGCGCGACCTGAAGGCGCGCGGGCTGTGGGACGCGGTGATGGTCAGCGACCTGAAGTACTACGACGGCAGCCTGGGCCCGATCGACCGCATCCCGGACGAGCTGAAGGCGCTCTACGCCACGGCCTTCGAGGTGGACCCTTCCTGGCTGATCGAGGCGGCCGCCCGCCGGCAGAAGTGGATCGACCAGGCGCAGTCGCTGAACCTGTATCTGGCCAATCCCAACGGCAAGAAGCTGGACCAGCTCTACCGCCTGGCCTGGAAGCGCGGGCTGAAGACCACCTACTACCTGCGCACCCAGGCGGCGACGCATGTGGAGAAGTCCACCATGACGCGCAGCGACGGCAAGCTGAACGCCGTGAAGCTGGAAGCGGCGCCGGCGCCCGTGCCCGCCGCCCCCGTGATGTCGGCGCCCAGCGCCAGCGCCAATGTCTGCCTGCTCGACGACCCGACCTGCGAAGCCTGCCAGTAAGGAACTGAGACCATGGACACGAACATTCTGAGCTGGGGCGGGGACGAGGCGGCAGGGGACAAGCCGGTGGCGGATGCCACCGGCCTGGGCGAGATCACCCAGGGCGCGGCGCGCGTCTCGGTCGACGACAAGGCGATGATCAACTGCCGCGCCGACGTCAACCAGCTCCTGCCCATGAAGTACACCTGGGCGTGGGAGAAGTACCTCGCCGGCTGCAACAACCACTGGATGCCGACCGAGGTCTCCATGCAGGCCGACATCGCGCTGTGGAAGTCGCGCGACGGTCTGACGGAGGAGGAGCGCCGCTCGGTCAAGCGCAACCTCGGCTTCTTCGCGACCAGCGAGAGCCTGGTCGCCAACAACATCGTGCTGGCCGTCTACCGCCACCTGACCAACCCGGAATGCCGCCAGTACCTGCTGCGCCAGGCCTTCGAGGAGGCGGTGCACACCCACACCTTCCAGTACATCGTGGAAAGCCTCGGCCTGGATGAGGGCGAGCTGTTCAACATGTACCGCGAGGTGCCTTCCATCACCGCCAAGGCGGCCTGGGCGCTGAAGTACACGCAGAACCTGTCCGACCCCGACTTCAAGACCGGCACGCCGGAGGCCGACCGCGCCTTTCTGCGCGACCTGATCGCCTTCTACGTCGTGTTCGAGGGGATGTGGTTCTACACCGGCTTCGCGCAGATCCTGTCGCTCGGCCGGCGCGGCCGCATGGTCGGCATCGCCGAGCAATACCAGTACATCCTGCGCGACGAGAGCATCCACCTGAACTTCGGCATCGACGTGATCAACCAGATCCGCGCCGAGAACCCGGGCCTGTGGACCGCCGAGTTCGCCGAGGAGGTGCGGGGCATGCTGAGCGAGGCCTGCGCGCTGGAGGTGGCCTATGGAAAGGACACCATGCCCAAGGGCTTCCTCGGCCTCAATGCCGTGCTGTGCGAGCAGTACATGCACGTGATCACCAACCGCCGCTGCGCCCAGCTCGGCCTCGCGCCGCTGTTCCCGGAAACGGAGAACCCGTTCCCCTGGATGTCCGAGGTGATGGACCTGAAGAAGGAAAAGAACTTCTTCGAGACGCGGGTGATCGAGTACCAGAATGGTGGCGCGCTGAGCTGGGACTAAGCCGCAGCCTGCGCCGCGACCGCCTTTGTGGTGATAGCAGGGCAAATCTCTTGAAGTTTGCATCACACTAGTTTTTCTTGCACTTCATGCTGCGTCGCCAAATCTCTGGCGGCGTGGCGCCTGTGATAGGCGCCGGCGCGAAGGATTCCGCATGAGCCTGGTGACCGGATGCCTGCAGGGACAGCTTGACCTTCGCGTGGCGGCCGCCGCCATTCTGGTGTGCCTGCTGTCGGGCTTCGCCAGCGCCATTCTGGCCGGCCCGGCGCGGATGCTCGGGCTGCGCCGCGCTTGCTTCTGGCTGGCCGTGGCGTCGCTCGGCCTCGGGGTCTGGTCCGCGCATTTCCTGGCCATGCTGGCTTATGAGACCTCCGTGCCCGTCGGCTTCGCCCCGGGGGTGACGCTGGGCTGCGCCGTGGTGTCCTGCGGCACGGCGGCGGCGGGGCTGCGGCTGCAGGTGGCGGCCCGCTCGGCGGCGCGGCGGGCGCTGGGCGGCGCGGTGGTGGGCGCGGGCTTCGCCGCCATGCATTACCTGGGCATGGCGGCGCTGCAGCTGCCCGGGCAGCTCATCTACCAGCCCGCGCTGGTGCTGGCCGCCTGCCTGTCCGCCATCGGGCTGACGGCGCTGTCCTTCGTGGTGCTGGGCGGGGCGCGCGGCAGGGCCGGGCGGCGGCGGACCCCGGCGGTGACCCTGGCGTCGCTGCTGCTGGCCGTGGCGATCGGCACGCTGCACCTGACCGGCATGGCCTCCGCGACGCTGTTGCCCGACTGGGCGGCGACCCTGCCGGATGCGCAGCAGTCGCGCCTGTGGCTGGCGGCGCTGGTGGCCGGCGTGTCCGTGGCGTTGCTCGGCGGCGTGCTGGCGGTGCTGTATGCCGCTCTGCGCATCCGGGCCCGCCTGATGGTGCGGAACACCGCGCTGCGCCGCTTCGCGGGGGCGGCGTTCGAGGCCATCGCGCTGTGCGACGCCCAGGGCCGGCTGACCGATGCCAACGCCGTGCTGGGCACGCTGCTGGGCCGGCCCCGCGCCGCGCTGCGCGGGCTGCCGCTGGGCACGCTGTTCCAGGACCGGGCCTTTGGCGACTGGCTGCCGGGCATGGCGGCCGGCGCCCAGGCGGTGGCGACGCTGGCCAGCGGCGTGCCCGTGGAGGTGCTGATCCGTCGCCACGGGGCGGGCGGCAGCAGCATCGTGATGCGTGACCTGCGGCAGCGGCGGGCGGCCGAGGATGCCATGCTGCTGAACGCGCGGCACGACCCGCTGACCGGCCTGCCGGACCGCGCGCTGCTGCAGCAGCGGCTGGCGGCGGAGCTGGAGGCGGCGCGCCGCGGCGGCGCCGGCTTCGCGCTGATGTGCCTGGACCTGGATCGCTTCAAGGCGGTGAACGACACGCACGGCCATGCCGCCGGCGACTGCGTGCTGCGCGAGGCTGCGCGCCGGCTGCGCGCCGGCACGCGGCAGCAGGACATGGTGGCCCGGCTGGGCGGCGACGAGTTCGTGGTGCTGCAGTCGGGCGGTGCCGGCGGGGCGATGGCGCTGGGCGAGCGGCTGGCCGGCCTGTTGTCCGAGCCCTACGACCTGGGCGACGGGCAGGTGGGCGACCTGTCGGCTTCCATCGGGCTGGTGCGCTGCCCGCAGGATGGCCTGGATGGCGAGGCGCTGCTGCGCCGCGCGGACGTGGCGCTGTACAGCGTCAAGCAGGCGGGGCGGAACGGTGTGGCGCGGTTCGAGCCCGCCATGGAGGACGGCATCCGCGACCGGCAAACGCTGGAGCACCAGCTGGCCGGGGCGGCGGCGCGCGGGGAGCTGGCGCTGCGCTGGCAGCCGCGGCGCCGCGTGGCGGACGACGCGCTGGTGGGCTTCGAGGCGCTGCCGCATTGGCACCGGCCCGGCCATGGCGAGCTGCCGCTGCGCGAGGTCGCCGGGGCCGAGGACAGCGGCGGTGCCATGCTGGCGGCCGGGGAATGGGCGTTGCGCGCGGCCTGCGCGGAGGCCGCCGGCTGGCCGCGGCCGCTGCGCGTCGGCCTGGGCATCACCGCCCGGCAGGTGCGGCAGCCCGGCTTCGTGGCGCTGGTGGCGGCGGTTCTGGCGGACAGCGGACTGGAGCCGGCCCGGCTGGAGCTCGCGGTGCATGAGAGCCTGCTGCTGCATCAGGACCACGCGGCGCAGGCGGTGCTGCGCGCGCTGCGGGCGCTGGGCGTGCGCCTGGCGATGGAGGGGTTCGGCGCCGGCTATGGCTCGCTCGCCTCGCTGCGGGCCTTTCGCTTTGACCGTGTCCGGGTGGACCCCAGCGTGGTGCGCGACCTGCCGCAGGACGCCGCCACCCAGGCGGTGATGCGCGCCGTGGTGGCGCTGGGGGATGGCATGGCGGTGCCGGTGGCGGCCGACGGCGTGGAAAAGCCGGAGCAGCGCCGCCTGCTGTGGGCCAGCGGCTGCCATGAATACCAGGGCGGCCTGTGCGGCGCGCCGCTGCCGGCCGCGACCGCCCGGCTGATGCTGTGCGACGAGGCTTTGTTGCCCGCCGCGGATTAAACCCCGGACAGCTTGCATTCCCGCTGCCCAAGGCTGCAACCGGCGCAGGGCAGCCCCGTTCGGAGCGGTGCCCTCATCTGGAACCGCCCACATGGCCGCCAGCCAACCCGGGGATGCCGCCGCCGCGCGCACCCCTTCGCGTCGTGCCTTGCTTGGCCTGGACGGGCTGAACTTCTTTCTCGCCGACGTGCGCGACGGGCTGGGGCCTTACCTGGCCATCTACCTGATCGCGGTGCGGGGCCCGGAGCATGGCTGGAACGAGGCCACCACCGGGCTGGTGATGACCATCGCCGGCATCGCCGGGCTGCTGGCGCAGACGCCGGCCGGCGCGCTGATCGACCGGTCGCGCCACAAGCGGGCCATCGTCATCGCCGGGGCCCTGGCGGTCACGCTGACCTGCCTGATGCTGCCCTTCATCGAGAACTTCTATGCCGTGGCGGCAACGCAGTCGCTGGCGGGCATCGCCGGCGCCATCTTTCCGCCGGCGCTGGCGGCCATCACGCTGGGCGTGGTGGGGCCCAAGGCGTTTTCCCGCCGCATCGGCCGCAACGAGGCCTTCAACCACGCGGGCAACGCCACCTCGGCCGCCATCGCCGCCGGCACCGCCACGCTGTTCGGGCCGATCGTCGTGTTCTGGATCATGGCGGTGCTGGCGGTGCTCAGCATCGGCGCCATGCTGGCCGTGCCGGCCAAGGCGATCGACGACGACGTGGCGCGCGGCCTGGCCGCCGACAAGACGCCCGAGAACAAGGCGGACGACGAACAGCCATCGGGCCTCGGCGCGCTGCTGAGGTCGCGACCGCTGATGATCTTCGCGGGGCTGATGGCGGCCTTTCACCTGTCCAATGCCGCGATGCTGCCCACCGTCGGGCAGTTGCTGACGCGGGTGGTGGGCAAGGACTACGCCACCTCGCTGATCGCCATCTGCATCGTGGCGGCGCAGCTGGTGATGGTGCCGGTGGCCATCGTGGTCGGCCGCAAGGCGGACCAGTGGGGGCGCAAGCCGATCTTCCTGGCGGCTTTCGGCGTGCTGGCGCTGCGCGGGCTGCTGTTCAGCCTGACGGACAACCCCTACGCGCTGGTGGCGGTGCAATGCCTCGACGGCGTCGGCGCCGGCATCTTCGGCGCGCTGTTCCCGGTGGTGGTGGCGGACCTGACGCGCGGCACCGGGCGGTTCAACGTGTCGCAGGGCGCCATCGCCACCATGCAGGGGGTGGGGGCGGCGGTCAGCACCACGCTGGCCGGCGTGATCATCGTCTCGGGCGGCTACAGCCTGGCCTTCCTGGTTCTGGGCAGCATCGCGGCGGCGGGCTTCGTGGTGTACCTGCTGGCCATGCCGGAAACCCTGGACAGCCGCGCCGCCCCGGCCGGCCCGGCGGCGGTGCCGGCGGAGTGATTCTTCGCGGTTGATCGATACGCCCGTGGCGCGGACAATATGCCGTCACTGCCCCGGGCCGCATCGCCATGACGTTTCTTTCCCGCCGCGCCCTGCTGATGGCGGGTGCCGCCCTGCCGCTGGCCGCGCCCGCCGCCCTCCGGGCGCAGCCGGCCGCGCCCCGGCTGCGCCTGCGGCTGCTTGAGACCACCGACCTGCACGTCAACGTCTACCCTTACGACTACTACCGCGACCGCACGGACGACACGGTGGGGCTGGCCAAGACCGCGTCGCTGATCGCCGCCGCCCGGGCCGAGGCGCCCAACACCCTGCTGTTCGACAATGGCGACGTCATCCAGGGCAGCCCGCTGGGCGACTACATGGCCTATTCGCACGGGCTGAAGCCGGGGCAGATGCATCCCATCGTCGCCGCCATGAACGGGCTGGACTACCTGTGCGGCACGCTGGGCAACCACGAATTCAACTATGGGCTGGATTACCTCGGCGTGTCGCTCGCCGGGCAGAATTTTCCGAGCGTCTGCGCCAATGCGGTGAAGGCCGACGGCACGCCGCTGGTAGCACCCACCCGCGTCTTCACCCGCGAGATGGTGGATGAGGCCGGGGCGAAGCACAGCCTGCGGATCGGCGTCATCGGCTTCGTGCCGCCGCAGATCGTGCAATGGGACCAGGCGAACCTGTCCGGCAAGCTGACCACCACCGACATCGTCGAGGCGGCACGGAAGTACCTGCCGGAGCTGCGCGCGCAGTCCGACGTGGTGGTGGCGCTGTGCCATTCCGGCATCGCCGGCGGCGACGCCAAGGCGGGGGTGGAGAACGCCGCGCTCTTTCTGGCAGAGGTGCCGGGCATCGACGCCATCCTGACCGGCCACCAGCACCTGGTGTTCCCCGGGAGCGACTTCGCCAACATCGCCGGGGTCGATGCCAAGCGCGGCACGCTGCACGGCGTGCCGGCGGTGATGGCGGGCTTCTGGGGCAGCCACCTCGGCGTCATCGACCTGTCGCTGGAAAAGCATGCCGAGGGCTGGAAGGTGGCCAACTTCGCCGTCGAGGCGCGGCCGATCTACGAGCGCACCGCCGACCGCAAGATCGTGCCGAAGGTGGAGGCCGCCGCCGGCGTGCTGGCCGCGGCCCGCACGGAGCACGAGGCGACGCTGGCCTATGTGCGCCAGCCGGTGGGCGAGACGCGTGGCTCGATCAACAGCTACTGGGCGCTGGTGGCGGACGATCCCTCGGTGCAGATCGTCTCCAACGCGCAGACCTGGTACGTGGCGCAACTGGCGAAGACCGCGGGCCTCGGCGACCTGCCGCTGCTGTCGGCGGCCGCGCCCTTCAAGGCCGGCGGGCGCGGCGGGCCGGACTATTTCACGGACGTCAAGCCCGGGCCCATCGCCATCAAGGACGTGGCGGACATCTACCTGTACCCCAACACGCTGCGGGTGGTGAAGGTGACGGGCGCGCAGCTGCGCGAATGGCTGGAACGCTCGGCCGGGCTATTCAACCGCATCGACCCGGCCAGCACCGCCGAACAGCCGCTGATCGACACGCGCTTTCCCTCCTACAATTTCGACGTGATCGACGGCGTGACCTACCGCATCGACGTCACCCAGGCGCAGCGCTACGACAACGACGGCAAGGTGGTGGCGCCGGACGCGCACCGCATCGTCGGCCTGTCCTACAAGGGCCAGCCGGTGGGGGAGGCGCAGGAATTCCTGGTCGCCACCAACAACTACCGCGCCGGCGGCGGCGGCAACTTCCCCGGTGCCGACGGCAAGACCATCGTCATCGAGGCGCCGGACCTGAACCGCGACGTGGTTGTGCGCTACATCGTCGAGCAGAAGGTGATCGACCCCGCCGCCGACGGCAACTGGTCGCTGGCCCCCTGGCCGGCCGGCGCCGTGGTCAGCTACGTCACCGGCCCGGGCGCCGGCGCCTTCCGCCCCGCCGGGCTGGCGGCCACCGAGATGGGCCACACGCCCGAGGGCTTCACCAAATACCGGCTCGGCCATGCCGGCTGACAGCAGAGGACGCGCCCCCATGATCAAGAGACGAGTTCTGGCCACCGCCGCCTGCGCGCTGCTGGCCATCGGCACGGCGCAGGCCGCCGAGATCAACCCCGCCATCGTCTTCGACATGGGCGGCAAGTTCGACAAGTCCTTCAACGAGGGCGTGCACAACGGCGGCGAGGCCTTCACGCGCGAGACCGGCGTGGCGGTGCGCGAGTTCGAGCCGCAGAACGACACGCAGCGCGAGCAGGCGCTGCGCAACTTCGCCCGCCGCGGCCAGTCGCCCATCATCGCGGTGGGCTTCAACCAAGTCAGCGCCGTGAAGGCGGTGGCGGCCGAGTTCCCGCAGGTCCGCTTCGTGATCATCGATTCCGTGGTGGATGCGCCCAACGTGCAGTCCATCGTGTTCCGCGAGGAGCAGGGCAGCTACCTCGCCGGCATGCTGGCGGCGTTGAAGAGCGCGACCGGCAAGATCGGCTTCGTGGGCGGCATGGACGTGCCGCTGATCCGCAAGTTCGCCTGCGGCTACGTGCAGGGTGCCCGCGCGGCGAACCCGCGCATCGAGGTGCTGCAGAACATGACAGGCTCCACCCCCAGCGCCTGGAACGACCCGGTGCGCGGCGCGGAGCTGACCCGATCGCAGATCGAGCGCGGGGCGGACGTGGTGTTCCACGCGGCGGGCGCCACCGGCAACGGCGTGCTGCAGGCGGCGTCGGATGCCGGCAAGTTCGGCATCGGCGTGGACAGCAACCAGAACATGCTGCACCCGGGCCATGTGTTGACCAGCATGGTCAAGCAGCTCGACGTCGCGACCCGCACCACGCTCGCGGCGGCGCGCGACGGCAGCTGGAAGCCGGGCACGCAGGTGCTGGGGCTTGCAGAGGACGGCGTGGGCCTGGCCTTCGACAGCAACAACGCGGGGCTGGTGACGCCGGAGATGCGCGCGCGGATCGATGCCGCCAAGGCCGAGATCGTCGCCGGCCGCGTTTCGGTGCACGACTACATGAGCAACAATTCCTGCCCCAACTGATGAGCGACCCGGCGCCGCCGGCGATCGAGCTGGAAGGCATCGACAAGCGCTTCGGCGCCGTCCATGCCAACCGCGCGGTGGACCTCGTGGTCCGCCGCGGCCACATCCACGGCATCATCGGCGAGAACGGCGCCGGCAAGTCCACGCTGATGGCCATCCTGCACGGCTTCTACACGGCCGATGCGGGGACCATCCGGGTGAACGGGCAGGTCGCCAGCATCCGCGACAGCCGCGACGCCATCCGCCACGGCATCGAGATGGTGCACCAGCACTTCATGCTGGTGGAGCGGTTTTCCGTGCTGGAAAATGTCATGCTGGGCGCCGAGGGCGGCGCGCGGCTGGCGCCGGGTGCCGCCAGGGCACGGGCCGAACTCAAGCGCCTGGGCGAGACCTACGGGCTCAGCGTCGACCCTGACGCACGCATCGAGGACCTGCCGGTCGGCGCGCAGCAGCGCGTGGAAATCCTGAAGGCGCTGTATCGCGGCGCCGAGGTGCTGATCCTGGACGAGCCGACCGGCGTGCTGACGCCGCAGGAAGCGGACGACCTGTTCCGCGTGCTGCGGGCGCTGCGCGACCAGGGCCGCACCGTGCTGCTGATCACCCACAAGCTGCGCGAGATCATGGCCATCACCGACCGCGTCTCGGTGATGCGCGCGGGCCAGATGGTGGCGCACCGGGACACCGCCGCGACCACCGCCGCCGAGCTGGGCGAGCTGATGATCGGCCGCCGGCTGGCCGCCCCCGCCGCCCGCCCGGCGTCGCATCTCGGTGAGACGCTGCTGGAAGCGCGCGGCCTTTCCGTGCGCGACGCGCAGGGGGTGGAGCGGGTCAAGGACGTGGATCTGGCGCTGCGCGGCGGCGAGGTGCTGGGCATCGCCGGCGTCGCGGGCAACGGGCAAGGTGAGCTGCTGGAGGCGCTGGCCGGCATGCGCACCCCCGCGGGGGGCGAGATCCGGCTGAACGGCCGCACGGTCTTCCCCGGGCGGGACTTCAACGCGGCGGCCCTGCGCCGCCAGAAGCTGGGCCATGTGCCGGAGGACCGGCTGCGCTCCGGCCTGCTGCGCGCCGCCCGCGCGGCGGACACCGCGATCCTTGGCTACCAGGACGACCCGGCCTATCGCGACGGGCTGGGCCTGTTGTCGCGCGACAGGATCATGGCGCATGGCGCTCGGCTGATGCGCGAGCACGATGTGCGGCCGGGCGACCCCGCGCTGCGCTCCGCGCTGTTTTCCGGCGGCAATCAGCAAAAGCTGATCATGGCGCGCGAGATCGAGCGCGACCCCGCCGTGCTGCTGGTGGGGCAGCCGACGCGCGGCGTGGATATCGGCGGCATCGACGCCATCCACCAGCGGTTGCTGGCCTGCCGCGCGGCGGGCAAGGCGGTGCTGGTGGTGTCGGTGGAACTGGAGGAAATCCTGGCCTTGGCCGACCGCATTCTGGTGATGTTCGATGGACGGATCATGGGCGAGCTGACCGCCGCCGAGGCGAACGAGCAGCGCCTCGGCCTGCTGATGGCGGGCGTCGCGGCGTGAACGCCGCCTTGCCCCGCTGGGCCGACCTGATCCTGCTGCCGCTGGTCAACCTGCTGCTGGCGCTGGGCCTGACGGCGCTGATCGTGCTGGCCACCGGCTCCGACCCGCGTGCCGCGTTGTGGGCGCTGGCGGTGGGCAGCCTGGGGTCGGCGGATGCCATCGGCTACACGCTGTACTACGCCACCAACATGGCCTTCACGGGCCTCGCGGTCGCCGTCGCCTTCCAGGGCGGGCTGTTCAACATCGGCGCCGAGGGGCAGGCCTACCTGGCCGGGCTCGGCGTCGCGCTGGTGGCGCTGTATCTCGATGCCCTGCCGGGGCCGTTGCTGGTGCCGCTGGCCATCCTGGGCGGGGCCGCCTTCGGCGCCGCCTGGGGTGCGGTGCCGGGCTGGCTGCAGGCGAAGCGCGGCAGCCACATCGTCATCACCACCATCATGTTCAACTTCATCGCCGCCTCCTTGATGGTCTACCTGATCGTCAACGTGCTGATCGCCCCCGGCTCGCCAGCGCCGGAGACGCGGCGCTTCGCGCAGGCCGCGACGCTGCCCGGGCTGGCGGGCTTCGGCTTCCCCAGCTCGGCGCCGGTCAACCTGGCGCTGCCGCTGGCGCTGCTGGCGGCGGGGGCGGTGTGGCTGCTGATCTGGCGCACCCCCTGGGGTTACGCGCTGCGGGTGATGGGCGAAAGCGCCGAGGTCGCGCGCTACGCCGGCATCGACCAGGGACGGATGACGGTGCTGGTCATGGCGCTGTCCGGCGCGCTGGCGGGCGGCGTGGCGGTCAACGAGTTGCTGGGCGCGCAGCACAAGCTGCTGCTGGGCTTCACCGGCGGCTATGGCTTCACCGGCATCGCGGTGGCGCTGATGGGGCGCAACCACCCGGGCGGCGTGCTGCTGGCGGCGCTGCTGTTCGGCGCGCTGACCCAGGGCGGTGCCGAGATGGCCTTCGAGGTGCCGGACGTACCCTCCGAGATCGTCGTGCTGATCCAGGGGCTGGTGATCCTCTTCGCCGGCGCGCTGGGCAACATGCTGCGGCCGGGCCTGTCCCGCCTGCTGGCGCGGAAGCCCGCGTGATGGAGGGCTTCGACCTCGTCTCCATCCTCGCCGCCACGCTGCGCACGGCCACGCCCTTGCTGCTGGCGGCGCTGGCCGGGTTGTTCTCGGAACGCGCGGGCGTCATCGACGTCGGGCTGGAAGGCAAGATGCTGGTGGCCGCCTTCGCGGCGGCGGCCACCGCCGCCGTGACGGGCAGCGTCTTCGCCGGGCTGGGCGCGGGCATCGCCGCCGCCTGCGTGCTGGGGCTGGTGCATGCCTATGCCTGCGTCACGCTGCGCGGTTCCCAGGTGGTGTCCGGCATGGCCATCAACATCGTCGCGTCCGGCCTGACGGCGACGCTGGCATTGGCCTGGTTCTCCATGGGCGGGCAAACGCCACCGCTGCCGGCGGGCGGGCGCTTCCTGCCGCTGCGACTGCCCGAGATTCCGGAGCTCGGCCGCGTCTGGTCGTCGCTGATCGGCGGGCAGACGCTGCTGGTCTATGTGGCGCTGCTGCTGGTGCCGGTTTCCGCCTGGGTGCTGTACCGCTCCCGCTTCGGGCTGCGGCTGCGCGCCAGTGGCGAGCATCCGGCTGCGGTGGATACGGCCGGCATCTCCGTCGCCCGGCTGCGCTATTCTGGCGTGCTGATCGCCTCCGTGCTGTGCGGCGTGGCGGGGGCCTATATCGCCACCGCCCAGGGCGCCGGCTTCCAGCGGGATATGATCGCGGGCCGCGGCTACATCGCGCTGGCGGCGATGATCCTCGGCGGCTGGCGGCCCTGGCCGATCCTGCTGGCCTGCCTGGGCTTCGGGCTGCTGGATGCCGTGGCCATCCGGCTGCAGGGTGTCGTGCTGCCGGGCATCGGCGCCTTTCCCGTGCAGGCCATCCAGGCGCTGCCCTATGTGCTGACGGTGGTGCTGCTGGCCGGCTTCGTCGGCCGCGCCATCCCGCCCAAGGCCAGTGGCACCCCTTACGTGAAGGAACGCTGATGGATCCGCTGACCCAGGCGGCGCTGGACGCCCGCGCCAAGGCCTACGCGCCTTATTCCAACTTCCCCGTCGGCGCTGCCATCCGCACCGAGACGGGCGCCGTCTTCGCCGGCTGCAACGTGGAGAACGCCGCCTACCCCGAGGGCACCTGCGCGGAAGCCGGCGCCATCGCCGCCATGGCCATGGCCGGCGGCCGGCGAATCCTGGAGGTGGTGGTGGCCGGTGGCGGCGCCATGCCCTGCACGCCCTGCGGCGGCTGCCGCCAGAAGATCCGCGAATTCGGCGGCGCCGATACCGCCATCCGCATGGTGGACGGGGAAGGGCGGCTGCTGCTGCGCGCCACCCTGGCGGAGCTGCTGCCGCATTCCTTCGGCCCCGACAATCTGGCAGAACCCGCCGCATGAAAGCCTATCTCGCCGGCCCCGATGTCTTCCTGCCCAATGCCACCGAGCACGCCCGCCGCAAGGTGGCGATCTGTGCCCGCCTCGGCTTCACCGGCCGCCCGCCGCTGAACGAGGACGTGGCGTCGCTGGCCGCCATGCCGGAGGAGCAGGCGTGGGAAACCATCTTCCGCAAGGACGTGGGCATGATGGAGGAATGCGACGTCATCCTGGCCAACCTCACGCCCTTCCGCGGCGTCTCGGCCGACAGTGGCACGCTGATCGAGGTCGGCTGGTTCCTTGGCCGCGGCAAGCCGGTCTTCGCCTACAGCAACAACGGCATTCCCTTTGCCCGCCGCTGCGCCGCGCACAACGCCGTGCTGCCGGACCCCATTCCGGGCGTCAGCGTCGAGGGCTTCGGGCTGCCGGACAACCTGATGATCGCGGGCGCCGTGCTGCATGGTGGCGGCGGCTTCCCGATGGTGGTGCCGGAGGACGGGCGCGAACTGCCGATGGACAGCCTGGAGATGTTCGAGCGCTGCGCTGCGCTGGTTTCGGAAAGGCTTCGCTGATGCGCCGCATCGTCATCGACACCGACCCTGGAAAGGACGACGCCGTCGCCATCCTGCTGGCGCTTGCGGCGCCGGAGGAACTGGAGATCGTTTCCATCACCTCCGTCGCCGGCAACGTGCCGCTGGCGCGCACCACCGAGAACGCCCTGGCGCTGCTGGAGCTCGGCGGCCGCACGGACGTGCCGGTGTTTCCTGGCTGCACCCGGCCGATGGTGCGACCCGCCGTCACCGCCGAGCACGTGCATGGCGAAACGGGGCTGCAGGGCCTTGTGCTGCCTGCCGCCGTCGCCGCCCCGCAGTCCCGGCATGCGGTGGACCATCTGGTCGAGCTGCTGCTGCGCGAGCCTGCGGGCAGCATCACCCTCTGCCTGCTCGGCCCCGCCACCAACCTGGCCATGGCGCTGGTCAAGGCGCCGGAGATCGCGCCGCGCATCGCCGAAATCGTCTGGATGGCCGGTGCGCGCAGCGAGGGCGGCAACGTTTCCCCCGCCGCCGAATACAATGTTTATGCGGACCCCGAGGCCGCCGCCGTGCTGCTGGCCAGCGGCGTGCCGTTGACGCTGCTGCCGCTGGACCTGACGCATCAGGTGCTGATGACGCGCGACCGGCTGCTGGAGCTGCGCGCGGTGGACACCGCCGCCGCCCGCGCCGTCTGCACCATGTTCGGCGACGCCGACGGCAACCCGCAGCGCGAGCGCGAGCGGGATGGCATTCCGCTGCACGACCCCTGCGTCATCGCGCACCTGATGGACCCGGTGCTGTTCCGTGGCCGCCTGATCAACGTGGCGGTGGAAACGGCCAGCCCGCTGACGGCCGGCATGACCGTGGCCGACTGGTTCGGCGCCACGGACCGCGCCCCCAACGCCACCTGGCTGAACGAGGCGGATGCCGACCGCTTTTTCGCGCTGCTGCGCGAGCGCCTGTCACGCCTGCCGTGACCGCGCGCTGCGCCTGGGCGAACGGCGACCCGCTGCTGGCCGCCTACCACGACGCCGAATGGGGCGTGCCGGTGCGCGACAGCCGGGAGCTGTGGGAAACCCTGATGCTGGAGGGCTTCCAGGCCGGCCTTTCCTGGCTGGTGGTGCTGCGGCGCCGTGACGGCTTTCGCCGCGCCTTCCGGGATTTCGACCCCGAGGTGGTGGCGCGCTTCGGCGACGCGGATATCGACCGGCTGATGGCTGACCCCGGCATCATCCGCGCCCGCGCCAAGATCGTCGCCACCATCGGCAATGCCCGTGCCTTCCTCAGCATGCGGGACGCCGGCGAGGATTTCTCCGACTTTGCCTGGAGCATGGTGGGCGGCGCGCCGATCCTGGGGAATGGCCATGTGCAGGCCAGCACGCCGCTGTCGCTGGCGATGTCCAAGGCCCTGAAGCAGCGTGGCTTCAAGTTCGTCGGGCCGGTGATCGTGCATGCCTGGATGCAGGCGGTGGGGATGGTGGACGACCACGCGCCGGAGTGCTTCCGGCATCGGCGGTAGCAGGCAAGGCTGGGGGAAGGAATTCCCCCAGGCCCCCATCTTCTTTTTATCTGTTCACCCACGCGAGCCTGCTGGGCGGTTCCGTTTCACAGGCACCGAACAGTCAGAAGGAAAGGAAGGGGCCCGGGGAATTCTTTCCCCGGCCTTCTACTGCGCCAGAAAGGCGCGCGCCGTCCGCAGGCTCAGCGCCATGATGGTCAGCGCCGGGTTGGCGGCCAGCGAGCTCGGGAACACCGAATTGTCGCAGATCCACAGGTTGCCGATGTCGAAGCTCTGGCCAAAGGGATTGACCACCGCGTCGTCCTTGTCCGTGCCCATGCGGCAGGTGCCGATGGTGTGGGCGGCGCGGTGCAGGGTCCAGATGTCCGTGGCGCCGGCCGCCTGCCAGATCTCGGTCATCACCCGCTCGGCGTGGCGGTGCAGCCGCTGCTCGTTGTCGCCGTAGCCGAAGTCGATGCGCGGCTTGGGCAGGCCGGTGTCGTCTACCTCGTCGGACAGCGTCAGCCGGTTGTCCCCGGAAGGCAGGCATTCGCCGTTGATGCCGAGCCCGGCCGTGAAGTTGTAGCGGTCGATGTAGTCCACCAGCGCCTGGCCCCACAGCCCGCGCCCGCGCGCCACCTGGTCCGCCCAGGTCTGCGGCACGACGCCGAGGCTCTGGATCAGGTAGCCGCCGGCGAAGTCGGCATCCACCGGGCGCACCATCGCTTCCGTCATCAGGGACGACGGCCAGCCCTTGTTGCCGCGCATCTCCGCCGGGAAGGTGCCCCAGACCTGGGTGGCCACGTGCGCCATGTAGTTGCGCCCGACCTGCCCGGAGGAATTCGCCAGCCCCGTGTGCAGCAGCAGGCGCGGCGTTTCCACCGCGCCCGCGCACAGGAACACGGCGCGGCAGAGCTGGCGCTTCTGCTCGCCGGCTTCCACGTAGAGCACGGCGGTGACGCGGCCCTGGCTGTCGCGCTCAAAGCCATTGGCAAAGCAGTTGGCGCGGATCTCGGCGCCGTGGCTGACGGCCAGCGGCAGGAAGGTCACGTCCATGCTGACCTTGGCGCGGTTGCGGCAGCCCTGGTGGCAGTAGCCGCAGCTGACGCAGGCCTGGCGCAGCGGCCCGCCGGGCTGCTGGTAGTCCTGCGACACCACGGCGGCCGGCGCGTCGCAGGTGGTGATGCCCAGGCGCCCGCAGCCCAGCGCCATGGCATCGGCCGGCGCGTTGCGGGCCACCGGCGGCAGCGGGTAGCGCCGCGCCGGGTCCCAGGGGTAGTGCGCGGGGCCGGAAATGCCGAGATAGCCTTCCAGCTCCTCGTACAGCGGCGTCAGCTCCTGCAGCGTCACGGGCCAGTCGCGGCCCTGGCCGGTTTCGCTGCGCAGGGCCAGGTCGCGCGCATCGACGCGCGGCGTGAAGGCGCCCCAGTGCAGCGTGGAACCGCCGACGCCGATGCCGCTGTTGTTGGCGCCGAAGGCCTGCGGCATCGCACCGCCGGCCAGCCGCTCGCCCTGCCAGTACAGGTCGGCCGACAGCGTCTCGTCGTTGACATAGCCTTCCGGGTCGCGGTGGCGGCCGGCTTCCAGCGCCACCACGCGCAGGCCCGCCTGGGCCAGCCGCGCCAGCAGCGGCGCGCCGCCGGCACCCGTGCCGATCACCACGGCATCGACGATCTCGTTCACGACCGCGGCTCCCAGGCTTCGCGCACATCCATGCCGAATTCACGGAACCCGCTTTTGCGTGGCCCGTCGCCACCCGATGCGACGCCGCTGTAGCCCATGCGGGCCAGCGTCGCGGGGTGGCCGATATACTGCTTCACCGCCATGGCGCGCAGGTCGCCGAACCACAACGCCATCTGCGCGCCGTCCAGCGGGCCGGGCGGCAGCTCGCCATCGGCGCAGCGGCGCAGCAGCGCGTCCTGCGCCACCGCGTCCATGGCCGTGAAGCCCAGCGCGCCGAGGTGCCGCAGCGCCAGGGCGGCGGCCTCGGCATCCGGCGGCAGGGCGGCGAAGCGCCAGCCGTCGCCGCCCTGCGCGGCCAGCACGGCGTCGATCCGCGCCGCGAGGTCGATGCGCGCGGGGCCGGGCTGCGGCACCACGCGGTCCAGCACGGCGCGCAGCACGTCCATGGCTTCCGGCGAAAGCGCCTGCGGCGCCGGGTCGTCCGGCAGCGTCCGCGCCAGCAGCCCATCGCGCAGCGCGCCGGCGGTGCGGGGGGAACGCAGCAGCGCGAGATAATCGGGCGGCACAGGCACGGCGGGGGAGGCGATGGCGGCGGCGAAGCCGGCGATGGCCTCGGCCACCGCTTCCGGCGCTTCCAGCGGCAACAGGTGCTGGACGCCGGGCAGGGCGCGCAGCGTCGGCTTGGCGTAGTGCGGCACCATCAGACGCTGCTGCGCGTCGGGGCCGAGGTCGGCATCCTCCGCGCCTGCCAGGATCAGCGCGGGCAGGGGCAGGGTGCCGATGCGGCCGGACCAGTCCTCGCGGCTGCCGGCGGCCAGCCACGCGCGCCACGCGGCGGGGTTGGCGCGCAACACGTCCCGCTCCGCCAGGGTGCGTGCCTCGGGGGAAAGCCGCGCGGCATTGGCGTCGACGAAGCGGGCGGCCTGGGTGGCGCTTTGCTCGGCGCTGCCATTGAACCAGCCGAGCATCTCCTGCCGGCGCTCCTCCGCCATCGGCTCGGGCGAGGGCGGGGAGCCCGCCAGCGTCACCACGCCGGCCAGTTCCCGCAGGGCGGGGTCGCCGTCCACGGCGCGGCGGGCCAGCACGGCGGCCACCTTGGCGCCCATGCTGTGGCCGGCCAGCAGCCAGCGGCCGGCGGGGGCGGCGTCGCGGATGCGGGCGGCCACGTGGTCGGCCATCTCGGCCACGCCGTAGCCGGTCTGGCCGGCGGCGTCGCCGAAGCCGGGCAGGTCCAGCGGATGGCAGTGGATGTGGGCGGGGAGGGCGGCTGCGACCGCCCCCCATTCGCGGGCGCTGCCGCCCAGGAAGGGCAGGCAGAACAAGGTGGCGGGGGAAGCCGGCAGGGGGGTCATGGAGGCGCATCTGGGCGCGGAACGACATCCGGCAAGATGGAAATCCGCCGCGTTCACGCCGCGCGCAGTGCAGGGCAGAACTTCGCCGGCGGGGTGCAACGCCCCGCCGCGCCATGCGTCAATGATGCTTGCCCTGGGCGCTTCAGCCGAACTGCGGCGCGCCGTAGGGGTAGTAGTCGCCCAGCGTCACGTGCCGGTAGGGCAGCGCTTCCAGCCGCACGGTGCCGAGAAAGGGCTGCTCCGGCTCCACCAGCAGGATGGTGGGCGCGAAGCCGCTGTCGTGGAAGCCGCGGCGGAAATGCACGCGGGACTTGATGGCGATGATGGCGTAGTCCGCCGGCTCGATGCCGCGCTCGCGCAGCTCGGACAGCTCGATGATCTGCACCAGGTTGGGGCTGATCACCAGGAGGTTGCCCTGGCCGAAGCGCACCGTGACCCAGGTGGAGCCGGCGCCGCGCCGCAGGCCCTCGCTCACCGCCTCCACCGTGCCCTGGATGCGCAGCGGCTCGCCGGCGGAATCGTCCACGCGCCCGCCGATCGCGCGGTCAAAGGCGTCGCCCGGTTTGATGCCGGCGGCCAGCAGGGCGTCGATCGCTTCCGGGTCCATCACCGCCGCGACCAGGGTGTTGGCGCAATCCTGCGCCACGATCTCCCGCAGCAGCCAGGTGGCGGCGCCGGAGCGGTCGCTGTGGTCGCACAGCACCACGGGGGTGCGGCCCTCGGCCACCGCCTGCCTGGCCAGGGCCACGCCGGCGCCGATGCGGTGGATGGTGGCGGCCTTGAGCAAGGCCTCGCGCGAGCGCCAGGCGAACTGTGCCATGTCGTCGGCGATGCGCCGGGCCAGCGCCGCGTCGCCGTTGGTCAGCACCTGGAAGCACAGCCCGACATCCGGCACGTCCGACCAGGGAAAACCGAAGAAGACGTTGACGTAGGTATCGGGCTCGCGTGCTTCCCAGACCATGGCGCGCTGGATCAGGTCCATCCAGGGGGAGGCGCCGGTCCATTGCAGCACGGTGGGCGAGATCACCGGCACCTTCACGGTGTGATGCGCGGGCGCGTAGTCGCCGCGGATGGCGCGCACCAGGGTGCGGGCCGCGCGCTCGCCCTGCAGGTAGCTGTCGTAATGCGGATAGAACTTCACCGTGAAGGCCATGTCCGCGTGACGCAGGAATTCGGCGTCCTCGTTGCCATGCGGGTCGAAGGTGGCGGCGATGCGGGCGGTGGGCCCGACGATGGCGCGCACGCGCCGGGCGATCTCGGCTTCCGGGCGGGGCACCCCGCGCACGCCCATGGCGCCGTGCAGAGAAAGATAGACGCCATCGAAGGGCCCCTGCGCGCGCAGCTCCTCCTCCATGCGGCCGACAAAGGTCTCGAAGGTGTCCTCGGTGATCCAGCCGGAGCCGGAGCCGCGCTTGGAATCGAGCGGGGATTCGATGCCCACCAGCTCCACGTTCTCGAACTCCCGCGCCACCTTCACGAAGCCGCCGACATAGGAGCGCGGCTCATGCGCCAGCAGCTGCTCGCCGCGCGCGGGCGAGCCCTGGTAGGTGAAGTCCGCCACCGTGGTGTCGGAGGGCAGGAAGGTCACCGTCTCGTGCGAGAACTTCAGCACGGCGATGCGGATGGGCGTGGACTTCATGGGCGGATCTTCCAGATGGTCAGCGCGGCGCGGCCGCGAGCAGGAGGGACAGCAGCCGGCCGAAGCGGCCGAGGGACACGGAGGGACCTTCGCGGTCGCTGTCCACGCGGTGCACCACCACGGCGCGCAGCGCGGGCATCACCAGCAGCACATGGCCGCGCACGCCGATGGCGGCAAAGCTGCCCGGTGGCACCAGCAGGCCGGGAAACAGCAGCCCCGCCCGTTCCACCCACCACATGTAACCATAAGCGCCGCGATAGCCGGCTTCCGACACGGGGGCCACGCTGGCCGCCACCCAGTCCGCCGGCACCACCTGGCGGCCGGCGGCGCGGCCGCCATCCAGCATCATCTGCCCCACCCGCGCCAGGTCGCGCGCCGTCATGCGAAAGGGGTAGGCGGGGTGGCGGGAGTCCGGCAGCGATACCAGCGTGCCGTCCCGCGCCGGGCTGAAATCCGAAAGGCCGCAGGGGGCGCCAATGCGCGCGGCGAAATCCTCAAAGATGTCGGCGCCGGTGCAATGGCGGAACACGCTTCCCAGCGCGTTGAAGTCCCAGTTGTTGTAGCACCAGGTGGTGCCCGGGCCGGCGCTGTGCCGCGCCGGCTTGATGGACAGCATCCATGGCGATTCATAGCCGCTGGGGTGGAACACGCCGGACCGCGCGCACAACAGGTCCAGCACGGTGGCCAGCTTTTCGCGCTCCGTCAGGCCCAGCGCGTCGTCGATGCCGAGCTGCGCCAGCGTGGCTTCCAGCTCGATGCGGCCTGCCGCCACATGGATGCCGACCAGCGCGGAAAGCAGGCTCTTGCGGATGGAATGCACGTTGAAGCGGCGGTCCACCGCACCCTGCGCGTGCAGCACGCGGCCATCCGCCACCACCATGAGCGCGGCGGTATCGCCCGCGGCGGCCTCCCGCCGCAGTTCGGCGAGCGGGCCAGGGTGCCAGCCGGCTTCCTCCGGCCCTTGCCACCAGGGCCAGTCGCCGCAATCGGCGGTTTCATGGGGCGGGACAGGCAAGCCGGTCATCCTCACGCGCTGCGCCTTGGCGCAGGCCATGGCATATGGTTTGCTTCAGCATGACCACGCTGCAAGCGTCAACTGACCCGACGAGGATAAAGCCGATGGCCATGTTCCGACCCCGCCGTTTCCTGGCCGCAGCGGCGGTCGCCGCCGCGCTGGCCGCGCCAAGCGTGACCCAGGCGGCGACGCCCGGCAATGCCCTGGTGATGGCCTGGAACATCGACGCCATCAGCACCTTCGACCCCGCGCAGATCGGCGAGGTTGTGACCAGCGAGCTGTTCAACAACACCTGCGACTACATCGCGGCCTTCGACCCGCGGGACGAGAAGAAGGTGGTGCCGGGGCTGGCCGAGCGGTGGGACGTCTCGCCCGACGGGCAGCAGATCACCTTTCACCTGCGCGACAACCTGCGCTTCCCGAGCGGCGAGAAGGCCACGGCGCAGGACCTGGCGTGGTCCATGCAGCGCGTGGTCAAGCTCGGCTTCGGCAATGCCGCGACGCTCACGGAGTACGGCTTCACCAAGGCGAATGTGGAGCAGATGATCACGGCGGCGGATGACCGCACGCTGGTGATGAAGCTGGACAAGCCTTACCCCACCACGCTGATCCTGCAGGCCATCGCCGCCAACCGCGTGGGCGCGCTCCTGGACCGCAAGACCATCATGGCGGGCGAGGTGAACGGCGACCTCGGCAACAAGTTCCTGGCCACCCGCACCGCCTGCGTCGGCCCCTACAACCTGCGGCAATGGAACGCGGGCGAGACGGTGGTGCTGGAAGCCAACCCGAATTACTGGGACACCGCGCCCAAGCTGCGCCGCATCATCATCCGCCACGTGGCGGAAGCCGGCACGCAGCGCCTGCTGCTGGAAAAGGGCGACATCGACATCGCCCGCAACCTGACGCCGGAAGACATGCAGGCGCTGGAAAAGGTGCCAGGCATCACGCTGTCGCGCGCCCGCATGCCGCAGCTGGTGTACTGGGGCTTCAACAACAGCAATCCGATCTTCGCCAACGAGAAGGTGCGCCTGGCGATGCGCTACCTGATCGACTACGACGCGCTGGCCAAGACGATCATGGCCTATGACGGCGTGCCGCGTGCCTCCTTCGTGCAGCTCGGTGCCTTCGGCGCGCTGGACGAGAAGCAGGGCCAGCCTTTCTCGCTCGACCTCGCCCGCGCCAAGCAGCTGCTGACCGAGGCCGGCTACCCGGACGGCTTCGAGACCACGCTGATCTTCGGCACGCTGCCCTATTCCGGGCCGATCGCGCAGCACATCCAGGCGAATGCCGCCAAGGTGGGCGTGCGCATCCGGCTGGAGCAGATGGCCAACGCGCAGCTCTTCGCCCGCCATCGCGGCCGCGAGTTCCAGACCGCCATGCTGGCGTGGCAGACCAGCGTGCCGGATGCGCAGGGCAATGCGTCGCGCCTGATCGCCAACCCGGACAACCGCGCCGAGGCCAAGCTGACGCAGTACCCCGCCTGGCGCCATGCCTTCCAGTCCGAGGCCGCCAACGCCACCGTCGCCGCCGCCCTGCTGGAGCGCGACGAGGCCAAGCGGGCCGAGATGTATTACCAGCTGCAGCGCGACATGATGCAAAGCGGCCCGACGGCGATCATGTTCCAGACCATCCAGGTCGCCGGCATCCGCAGCAATGTGCGCAACTGGCTGTGGCACGGCTTCTCCACCTACTACGCGCTCGCGTCCAAGGACTGAGGGCCGCATGTCGGGTGCGGCCACCACCCCCTCCCGGCGGCCGGTGCTGCCGGGGCGGGGGGCCACGGCGCTGCGCGTCGTGGTGTCCATCGCCGTCACGCTGTTCGGGCTGATGGCGCTGACCTTCTTTATCGGCCGCATGCTGCCGCTCGACCCCGTGGCCGCCATCCTGGGCGACAACGCCACGCAGGAAGCCTATGAGGCGATGCGCGCGCAACTCGGCCTCGACCAACCGATCTGGGTGCAGTTCTTCCGCTACGTGGGCGACATCCTCCGGCTCGACCTCGGCACGGCGCTGACCACCGGCAAGCCGGTGCTCTCAGACATCGCCCGCGTCTTTCCCGCGACCATCGAGCTGGCGACGGTGGGCATCATCATCGGCACCGGGCTCGGCATCCCGCTCGGCGTCATGGCGGCGGCGTATCGCGACACGCCGGTGGATTATTTCGTGCGGGTGTTCGGGCTGCTGGGCTATTCCACGCCGAACTTCTGGCTCGGGCTGATGGGGCTGGTGCTGTTCTATGCCACGCTCGGCTGGGTCGGCGGCCCGGGGCGGATCGACACCGCCTTTCAGTGGGACATCGAGCCGGTGACCGACCTGCTGCTGGTGGACACCGCCATGGCCGGGCAGTGGGAGATCTTCCGGGATGTCCTCGGCCACATCATCCTGCCGGCCTCGATCCTCGGCTTCGGCGCGCTGGCCTATATCAGCCGCATGACGCGCAGCTTCATGCTGGAACAGCTGGCGCAGGAATACGTCGTCGCCGCGCGGGTGAAGGGCCTGTCCTGGATGCGCACGGTCTGGCTGCACGCCTTCCGCAACGTCGCCGTGCAGGTGGTGACCGTGGTGGCGCTGGCTTATGCCTTTCTGCTGGAGGGCGCGGTGCTGACCGAGACGGTCTTCGCCTGGCCCGGCTTCGGCCGTTATCTCACCAACGCGCTGCTGGCGGGGGACATGAACGCGGTGGTCGGCTGCACGCTGCTGATCGGCATCATCTTCGTGGGCCTGAACCTGCTGACCGACCTGCTGTATCGCCTGTTTGACCCGCGGACGCACTGACCATGAGCATGACACTGGGAGAATGGCTGCGGCAGCCGGTGCCCGCCACGCCCTGGCAGGCCCGCGCCCAGGCCGGCTGGTCCGCCTGGCGGCGGCTGCGGAGCAACCCGCCGGCCATGGCGGGCTTCGTGCTGCTGGTCGTCCTGATCGGCATCGCGCTTTTCGCGCCGCTGATCGCCACGCATGACATCCTGGCGCAGGACCTGGGCGCGCGGTTGCAGAAGCCCTCCGCCGCGCATTGGCTGGGCACGGACGACCTGGGGCGGGATATCTTCTCGCGCGTCGTCTACGGCTCGCGCATCACGCTCTACATCGCCTTTCTGGCGGCGCTGATCGCGGCCCCGCTGGGGCTGATCATCGGCACCACCGCCGGCTATATCGGCGGCTGGACGGACACGGTGCTGATGCGGCTGGTGGATATCTTTCTGTCCTTTCCCAGCCTGATCCTGGCGCTGGCCTTCGTCGCCGCGCTCGGCCCGGGCATCGAGAACGCCATCATCGCCATCTCGCTCGCCGCCTGGCCACCCATCGCGCGGCTGGCGCGGGCGGAGACGCTGACGGTGCGGAAATCCGACTACATCGCCGCCGTGCGGCTGCAAGGCGCGTCGCGGATGCGGATCATCTTCCACCACGTGATGCCGATGTGCATCCCTTCCGTCGTGGTCCGCATCACGCTGAACATGGCGGCCATCATCCTGACGGCGGCGGGGCTGGGCTTTCTCGGCCTCGGTGCGCAGCCGCCGAGCCCGGAATGGGGGGCGATGCTCTCCACCGGCCGGCAGTTCGTGATGAATGCCTGGTGGATCGCCGCCATTCCCGGCTGCGCCATCCTGCTCACCAGCCTGGCCTTCAACCTGTTCGGTGACGGGCTGCGCGACATTCTGGACCCGCGTCATGGCTGAGCCGCTCCTGCGCCTGCGCGACCTGCGCGTGTCCTTCCCCTCCGCCAACGGACCGATCGAAGCCGTGCGGGGTGTCTCCTTCGACATCGGCCGCGAGAAGGTGGGCATCGTCGGCGAAAGCGGCTCCGGCAAGTCGATGACCGGCCGCGCGCTCTTGCGCCTGTCGCCCCGCGCGGCGACGGTGACGGCGGCCGAGATGCGCTTCGACGGCATCGACCTGATGGCCGCCAGCGAGCGCAAGCTGCGCACCATCCGCGGCGCCCGCATCTCGATGATCCTGCAGGACCCGAAGTACTCGCTGAACCCGCTGATCCGCGTCGGCGCGCAGATCGCCGAATCCTGCCGCCTGCACCAGCGCGTCTCCAAGGCCGTGGCGCGCGAGAAGTCGATGGCCATGCTGGAGGCGGTGCAGATCCGCGACCCCGCCCGGGTGTACGACCTGTATCCGCATGAGGTCTCGGGCGGCATGGGCCAGCGCATTATGATCGCGATGATGCTGGTGACGGAACCCGACCTGATCGTGGCGGACGAGCCGACCAGCGCGCTGGACGTCACGGTGCGCCGGCAGGTGCTGGCGATCCTGGATGAGCTGGTGACGCGGCGCGGCGCCGGGCTGGTGTTCATCAGCCACGACCTCAATCTCGTCGCCGAGTTCTGCGACCGCGTGCTGGTGATGTATGCCGGCCGCGTGGTGGAGGAGCTGCACGCCGCCGAGCTGCACGCCGCCCGCCACCCCTACACCCAGGCGCTGCTGCGCAGCCTGCCGCGGCTGGAGGAGCCGGTGGAGGTGCTGGCCGTCCCCACCCGCGACCCGGCTTGGCGCGACGGCCCCGCCTGGCGCTTCGGAGTGCCCGCATGACCCCGCCGCCCGCGCTGGAGGCGGTCGGCCTCGACATCCATTTCGGTCATGGCGCGCGCGCCAACCACGCGGTGAAGGACGTTTCCTTCAAGGTCGGCAAGGGCGAGGCCTTCGGGCTGATCGGCGAGAGCGGTTCCGGCAAGTCCACCGTGCTGCGCGCCTTCTCGGGCCTTAACGAGCAGTATGATGGCGCGCTCCTGCTGCACGGGCAGGAGCTGCCGCACCACCGCGACAAGGCCTTCTTCCGCCGGGCGCAGATGGTGTTCCAGGACCCCTACGGCTCGCTGCACCCGCGCAAGATGGTCAACAAGGTGCTGCTGGAGCCGCTGGCGATCCATGGCCTCGACCGGCCGCAGGAGCGGGTGGATGCGGTGCTGGAGGCGGTCGGCCTCGGCACCGCTTTCCGCTACCGCTACCCGCACCAGCTCTCGGGCGGGCAGCGGCAGCGCGTCGCCATCGCGCGCTGCCTAGTGCTGGAGCCGGAGATCCTGCTGCTGGACGAGCCGACCAGCGCGCTGGACGTGTCCGTGCAGGCGGAGATCCTCAACCTGCTGGCCCGGCTGCGGCAGGAGCGGGGGCTGACCTACATCATGGTCAGCCACGACCTGGCGGTGGTGGCGCATCTCTGTTCCCGCGTCGCGATCATGAACGGGGGCGAGATCGTCGAGCAGATTCCGGTCGCGGATCTGCGCGCCGGACGGGCTTCGCACCCCTACAGCCGGGAATTGCTGGCGGCGAGCCGCGGGGCGGCTTGATCTGGCGGCCCGCAGGGTCTGCTATGGCGGCATGACCGAGATCGAAGCCCGCCTCGACGCCCTGCTGGCCGCGCCCGCCGCCAGCCTGCCCTCCTTCGCTGCCGACGGCCGGCTGTATTTCCTGTGCGATGCCGGCGGCTCCGCCCAGGTGTGGGAGTTGCCGGCCGGGGGCGGCGCCCCCCGCCCACGCAGCGCGCACCGGGATGCGGTCAGCTTCGTGGCCGGCAGCCCCGCCGACGGCGGCGCCGTGTTCGGCCGCGACAGCGCCGGCGACGAGCGCGTGCAGCTGTACCGCCTGGAGCCGGAAGGCGAGCCACGCCCGCTGACCGCCGACCCGCGCACCATCCATGCCTGGGGCGCCTTCTCGCCGGACGGCCGGCGCGTGGCCTGCGCCGCCAACAGCCGCGACCCGGCGCATGCCGACCCGGTGGTGATCGACATCGCCACCGGCGCCGCCACCCGGCTTCGCGAGGTGCAGGGCCCGCACGAGCTGCCGGGCTGGATGCCGGACGGGCGTTCCGTGGTGCTGTCCACCGCGCCGCGCACCTTTGAAAGCGAGCTGATCGCGGTGGCGCCGGATGGCGCGGCCACGCCGCTGACGCCGCACCAGGGCGACTGGCGCCACATGAACCCGCGCTGGCGCAAGGATGGCGAGGGCTTCTGGCTGCTGACCGACCGGGGCGGCGAGTTTCTGTGCGTCGCCTTCATGTTGCCGGGTGGCACGCCACGCCGGCTGTTCGCGCCGGATGCCGACGTGGAAAAGCTGGAGGTCTCGCCCGACCAGTCGCGCCTCGCGGTGGTGGTCAACGAGGCCGCCTGGTCGCGCCTGCATATTCTGGATGCCGCGACCGGCGCGGTGCTGGAAAGCCCGGAGCACCCGCCCGGGGTCATCACCAAGCTGTCCTGGCACCCGGATGGGGGCAGCCTGGCCTTCGACCTCGTGTGCCCGACCCGCCCCGCCACCCTGTGGCGCCACCGCCGGGGCGAGGCCGCGGCGGAGCTGCTGTTCGCCGCCAGCGCCGCGCCGGAAGCGGTGGTGGACTGGCAGACCGTCAGCTTCCCCACCTTTGACAGCCGCGACCTGCCGGGCTTCCTGGCGCTGCCGGCGGGTGAGGCGCCGGCGCGGGGCTGGCCGGTGCTGGTCTGGGTGCATGGCGGCCCGGCCATGCAGGCCCTGCCCAACTGGCGGCCGGACCTGCAGCTTATGCTGTCGCTCGGCATCGCCGTGCTGGTGCCCAATGTGCGCGGTTCCACCGGCTATGGCCGCGACTACGCGGCGCTGGACGACCGCGAGAAACGGATGGACAGCGTGCGCGACCTCGCCGCCGCGCATGCCTGGCTGGGCGCGCAGCCGCGCTTCGACAAGCAGCGCATCGGCATCATGGGGCAGAGCTACGGCGGCTGGATGGTGCTGGCGGCCGTGACGGAACAGCCGGAGCTCTGGGCCGCGGGCGTGGACTACTACGGCATCGCGCGGTGGAAAACCTTCTTCGAGCGGACCGGCCCCTGGCGCGTCGGCCACCGCGCAGCCGAATACGGCGACCCCGTCGCGGATGCGGAGCTGCTGGAACGCCTGTCGCCGCTGCACAAGGCGGGCGACATCCGCTGCCCCATGCTGGTGGCCCAGGGCCTGACCGACCCGCGTGTGCCGCCGCACGAAAGCGCGCAGATCGTGCAGGCCCTAAAGAATCGCAACGTTCCCGTGGAATCCGTCATCTTCCCCGATGAAGGCCACGGATTCCTGAAGCGCGACAACCGCCGCACGGTGATGCTGGCGGTCGCCGGCTTCCTGCGGCAGCACCTGATGGGATAAAGGGCCGGGGGAGCGACTCCCCCCGGACCGCCTCTTCTTGGATTTCCCGCCGCGTGGCGGAACGCCGATGCCGTTGCCGAAAGCGCAACTCCGCCACAGCGGACTTCAAACCCCGACAGAAAAAAGATGGGGGTTCGGGGGAATTCCTTCCCCCGACCTTTTCCCGCAGCGCTAACGCAACGCCGCGTTGAAGCGCGTCCACCCCGGCACCTGCGCTTCCAGGTTGACGTCGCGCCACTTGGGGTGGCGCGGCGGGCGCAGAAAGGCGGGGAACTTCGCCTGGAAGGCCTCCACGAAGCGGGCCACCTTGCGGTGCCGCTCCGTGCCCGGCTGCCAGGCATAGACCGCCATCACCGCGCCCACCGCGATGGTTTCGATGCCTTGCCCCTCGGCGATCAAGGACGGGTAGTCGGCGGCGGCGAGGCTGGACGGCAGGTAGGTCTCGATCAGCGCGTCCGTCGCGGGCACGGGCAGGAAGCGCAGGCCGCTGCCGGGCGGGATGCCGGCGAACAGGCGCGCCGGCTTGCCCGCCACGAAGACCATGGCGGCGATCTCGCCGGCGCGCAGCCGCGTCAGGGCCACGTCCTGCGTGTCCTGTGCCGGCTGCACGCGGATGCCCAGCAGCTCGAACAGCAGCGACGCCGTCATGGCGGTGCCGCTGCCGGCGACGTCGATGTTGACGGTCTTGCCTGCAAGATCCGCGACCGAGCCGATGTCGCCGCGCGCCAGGACATGTACCTCCTCGTCGTACAGCTTGGCGATGTACTGGATCAGCTGGTCCAGCCCCGGCACCAGCCGGCGCGAGCGCGCGTAGGCCAGCGAGTCCGATTGCACGATGCCGATGTCCACGCCGCGCAGGAGCACGATGTCGGCAATGTTCTGCAGCGAGCCCTTGCCCAGGATCGGCAGCACGCGCAGCCCGTCGCCGTCATCCAGTACGGAAGCGAGGTCGGACGCGATGCGGATGTAGGTGCCGTCCACGCCGCCGGCGATCACGCCCACCGTGCCGGCATTGGCACGTTGCGTCAGGGCGGTGATGCTGGCCTGGCCGCCGGGTGCCGGCTGCGCCAGGGCGGCGGGCATGGCGGCGGTGGCCGCCGCGCCGGCCAGCAGCAGGCGGCGCCCCAGGGCGGCGGCGGGGGCATTGGTCACGGGGCGGCCTCCAGGGTGGCGATGGGCCGTTCGACCGCAGCGCCCAGCGCCGCCGCGCGGTGGTACCAGCGCAGGGCGGCGGCGGGGTCGGGCTGCAGGCCGCGGGTGCGGAACTGCGGCAAGGTGTTGGGGTCCAGCGTTTCGGCCAGCAGGCGGGCGGCGTCGGCATTGCCGCTTTCGCTGGCGCGTTCCAGAAAACGGCGGGCACCGGAAATGTCACCCAGCGCCAGCAGCGCCGTGCCGCGCCGCAGCAGCGTGGCGGTCGCGCGCGGGTCCGGCGGCGTGGCGGCGACCACGGACGGGATGGCCGCAGGGGCCGGCAGCGGTTCCGCGGACACCGCCTGCACCACGGGCGGCGTGTCTGTCGGCATGGCCACCACCAGGGGGGGTGGCACCGGTTCGGCGGATACCGGTTCCGCAGAACCGGGACCGGTGGCCCAGGTGCCGTCCGGCGGCGATAGGGGTTCCATGTCGGCGGATCGCTCGGGTGCCAGGGGCGTTGGCGCCAGGGCGGTATCTTCTGCCGGCACGGGCAACGTGGCGGCCAGCGGCGGCATGCCTTGCTCGGCCACCACATCCTCGGGCGGCGGGGTGGGGTCGATGGCCTGCGCGGGCGGCAACGGCGCGGCATCCGGCACGGCCTCGGGCGACGGCTCCGGCGCGCTGGCCATGGCGGCATCCACGGCATCGGGCAAGCCGGGGGCGGGCGCCCCGGTGGCCTCGGGCCGCGTTGCCGGCGGGGCCTCCTCGGTCAGTGCCACGACGATCGGCGGTGGCGCCGGAGCGGGGCCGCCGGTCCATGGCCGCGGCACCAAGGCCACCGTGGCGACGCCCGCCAGCGTCAGGCCCAGCATGGCCGGCACGATGATCGGCCACGCCGCGCGTCCACGCCGCCGGGCCGGTGCGGCGGGTGGGGGCGGGGGGGGCGGGTTCGCCGGGGGCTGCGCCAGCACCACCTGCAGCGCGTGGCGCCAGCGGTCGTCCGGCGGCAGCCGGATCGGGTCCTGAAAGGTGAAGCCCTCGTCCAGGATCACGGCGAGGTAGGGGAGGTCGTCCACGCGGAGGCGGCGGTGGATCACCGGCAGGTAGCCGGGAAACGCGGTGGTGAAGCCCGCCACATCCAGCTGCCGCCGGAACCGGCTGACCAGGTCGGGCGTCCAGCTGGGTTCCAGCTCGAACAGCGCGACGCCCGTCTGGCTGCGCGCCAGGATGATGGGTCCCGGCACCAGGCCGTCGGTCCCGTGGGCCATCAGCACCCAGCCACCTTGCAGAAGCGCGATCGACGCCTGCAGGGCGGGCCCAGCCACCGGCGCGCTGTCCCGCCACAAGAGATCCTGGCTGTGGTCCTGCACTATTTGCCTCCGTGAGGCCTCTTGTCAGCGTTTCAAGTGATCCTAGCGTGACTGCATTGCCGGCGCCACATGTTACGATCTGTTTTCAAAATTGCGCCGGGTGCAATTAATGATTACATCGCACAACTTCGCCCCCGGGGCGGATTAGTTGCAGCGCGGCAAGTCATTGCCCGCCCGCCGCACTGCTGTCCCTGGCCCTGCGGGGCGTCATTGAGGGCATCGTTCCTGCAAGGCCTGCCGGACCTGTTGGACCACGTTGCCCCAATGGCCCGGCACCGTTTGCCGGAACTGGCGCAGCGATGGATACCAGGCGCTGCCCGCCTCGCCATGCTGCCAGCGCCAGCACGGGTCGTGGCGGTTGAGCAGCCACACCGGACCGCCCAGTGCCCCCGCGAGATGCAGCACGCTGCTGTCCACCGAGATCACCAGGTCCAGTGCGGCAACCAGCGCGGCTGTGTCGTCGAAGCCGTCGCCCCGCATTTGTGGTCGCCACAGCGGGAGGGCGGAAGGTTCCGCCGCCGCCGGGCCGCGTTGCAGCGACACGAAGCTGACCCCGGCGAGCCCGGCCAGGGCGTCCAAATCCCGCAGCGGCAGGGACCGCCGCGCATTGGCGACGAGGCCCGGGCTGCCGGCCCAGGCCAGGCCCACCCGCAGCCCCGGCGCGGCGGCGAGCCGCCGCCGCCATTCCGCCACGGCGGCTGGGTCGGCGGACAGGTAGGGTGGCGCCGGCACCGGACGGCCGCCAAACCGGTGCGGCAGGCTGAGCAAGGCGCAGTGCCAGTCCACCGGCGGCGGGGCATCCTCAGGCCCCAGCACCGTGACGTGGCCTGGAAGGCATCGCAGCAGTCCGACCAATGGTTGCTGCACCTGCAGCACCACCCGCGTATCCGGCGCGAACAGGGTGACGAAGCGCAGGAACTGCAGGCTGTCGCCCAGCCCCTGCTCGCCATGCAGCAGGATGCTTTGCCCAGCCAGCGGCTCGCCCCGCCAGGGGCGGCCGGGCAGCGCGCGGGGCCGGTGCACCCAGGGTGCCGCCCGCCAGCGGTGCTCGTAGGCGGCCCAGCCCTCCGCCATGCGTCCGGTTTGCAGCAGGGTGAAGGCCAGGTTGACCTGGGCTTCCGCCAGATCCGGTGCCAGCGCCAGGGCATGGCGCAGGCTGGCTTCCGATGCCGCGAATTCTGCGCGGTTGCGCAGGATGTCGCCCAGCGCGTTGTGCGCGGCGGCGAGCGAGGGTGCCAGCGCCACGGCCTCGCGCACCTGCCGCTCCGCCCGGTCGTATTCGCCCTGCGCCGCCATGGCGACACCCAGGCCCAGGCGGGCTTCCGCCAGCCCGGGCGCCAGCCGCAGCGCGGCCTCGAAGCAAGGCACCGCCTCGGCGGCGCGGTGGCAGCCGATCAGCGCAAGGCCCAGCTCCACCCAGCACTCCGTGCGTTCCGGCTCATGCCGCAGGGCCTGGCGCAGCGGGGCTTCCGCGTCCCGGTCGCGGCCCTGCCCGCGCAGGCTGGCGCCAAGCCCCGCCAGCACCTCGGCCGTCGCGTCGCCGGCGCCGAGCGCGGCGCGGAACTGTGCCTCGGCCGCCGGCATGTCGCCCTGGTGCCGCAGCAACCCGCCGAGATTGGCGTGGCACAGCGCGAAACCTGGGCGCTGGCGCAGGGCCTCGCGAAAGCTGGCCCCGGCGGCCGCGTGGTGGCCCAGGTCGCGCAGCGCGGCGCCCAGGTTGTTGTGTGCTTCCGGGTAGTGCGGGCGCAGCTGGATGGCGCGCCGCAGGCACGCGACGGCGTCCCCCGGGCGGCCCAGGTCGCGCAGAAGATTGCCGAGGTTGCCATGCGCATCGGCGGACTCCGGCCGCGCCTGCACGGCCTGCCGGAGCAGGGGCTCGGCCTCTCCCGGCCGGCCCAGCGCGGCAAGAACGGTGCCCAGGAGCTGATGAGCGTCCGGCGAGGCGGGGCAACGCGCCAGCACGGCCCGGAGCAACGGCTCGGCCTGTGCGAGCCGCCCCTGCTGCAGCAGCGCGACGCCCTGCTGCAACAGCCGCATGGCGGGCCCGTCAAGGCCGGTCATGCCGGCACCGCGCCCCGCCGCCCGGCGATCATTGCGGGGACATTACAATGGCAGACAATGTTCACATCGCCTCGATAATTTGTGATCACACGCTGTGACCGGTCCCGCGCCTCTGGACCACATGAATTTCCGGTAGTCAGATTGTAATCATTGGGCGGCGCATCCCACGATGCCTTCATGATCCGCCCAGGGGAAAAGGTGAATCCGGCATGGCGCAGACCGAGCTCTCTCCTGAAAGTGGCAATCAGTTCGTCGATGCGTTCATCAACAACGGGCGGCACTACGTCAACGATCCGGGAACACCCGGGGGCACGCCCTTTGTCGTCAACTACTACTTCGACGTGCTGCCCGGCACCGACGCCAGCGGCCGCAACACCGCCTATACCTGGCGGCCCTTCGAAACCGCCGCTTGGGAAAAGGCGGTGCAGGGCTGGAGCAACGTCGCCAACGTGTCGTTCAACCGGGTGAACACCGCCGCCGAGGCCCTGTTCCTGGAGCGGCTGGAAGACCAGGCCACGGCCGGCGGCACTGTTTCCGCCTCGCACAGCCTGCCGAGCGCCAGCACCACCGCTCAGTCGCGCGGCACCTACAACTTCGAGGCGGTGAACGTGCGGCAGTGGTCGCCGGACCAGTTGGAGCCGGGCGGCAACTTCTACCGCACCTTCATCCATGAGGTCGGCCACGGGCTAGGCCTCAAGCACCCGCATGACGGCGGCAGCGGCGATTTCGCGGGCAACTACTTTCCCGGCATCAGCGCGGAGGAAAGCTCGGCCGAGCGGCAGCGCAGCCTGGGCGTGCTGGAGCTGAACCACATGTTCGGCTCGGTCATGTCCTACATCCATGGCTACGAGTTCGACGACAACGGCATCATCCAGCTGGTGCCCACCCGCCAGCGCCCGGTGGCGGACGATTTCTTTCTGGACCACGGCTTCGCGGCCACGCCCATGGCCTACGACATCGCCGCCATCCAGTACCTGTACGGCGCCAACACCGCGTTCCGCACGGGCGACAACGTCTACATCCTGCCCGATTCCAACGACCCCCATCCCTTCGTGCGCGGCGAGCCCAACGAGGCCGGCGTGCCGGAGTCGATCATCTACCAGCCTGACCGGGCCTACTGGGAATCGATCTGGGATGCCGGCGGCATCGACGAGATCCGCTACGACGTGATGGACGCGAACGGCAATGCCGTGGCCGGCAGCCGCAATGTCATCATCGACCTCACCGCCGCGACGCTGGACCTCAGCGAAACCAGCGCCGGCGTGCTCAGCTACGCGGCCGGAATCGGTGGCGGCTTCACCATCGCCAACGGCGTGGTGATCGAGAACGCCACCGGCGGCAACGGCAACGACACGCTGCGCGGCAACGCGGCCGACAACGTCATCCTGGGCCGTGGGGGCGACGACGCGATCACCGCCACCGCCGGCCTCGACACGGTGGATGGCGGCGAGGGCTTCGACCGCCTGATCTTCGCGGCCACCGGCCGCGGCGACGTTTCCATCGCGCTGGGCCTGCCGGGCGGTGCTTCCAGCATCGCCATGAGCACGGCCGACGTCACCACCTTTGTCGGCATCGAGCGGGCGGAACTGGTGGACGCGCGGGTGGAATACACCGCCGACACCGACGCCGCGCTGGTGGACCGCCTGTACAACGCCGTGCTGGGCCGCGAAAGCGACGCGCTGGGCCTGGCGCGCTGGACGGCGATGCTGGAGCAGGGGATGTCCGGCACGGCGCTGGCCAACGGCTTTCTGGGCTCGGCGGAAGGGGCCGCCCGGCTGGGCGGGCTGGACGACGCGAGCTTCGTGCAGACCGCCTATGCCACCGCCCTGGGCCGCGGGGCGGGGGCGGATGAAACCGCCGCGCGCGTGCAGGCGCTCGGCGGCGGCGTGTCCCGCGCCGAGATGCTGGCGGAGATCGCGACATCGGCCGAGGCCATCTCGGCCGATACCGGCGGCGCCACGGGCGGGCTGGTCGTGGCGGACTACAACGTGCTGCTGGCGCAGCGCGGCTACCTGACGGCGCTGGGCCGCTCGGGCGACGTCGCCGGGCTGCAGTTCCAGGCCGACAGCCTGACGAGCGGCGTGCTGACGGAGCAGCAGCTTGCTTCGGCCTTCGTCAACACGGCCGAGTTCACCGACCGCTACGGCACCGCCACCGACGCCGACTTCGTGTCCAGCCTGTACGGCAATGCCTTCGGGCGCGAAGCGGATGCGGATGGGCTGGCCTTCTGGACGGGCGTGCTGGGCTCGGGCGGCACGCGCGCCGCGGTGGTGCAAAGCTTCCTGGATGCCGGCGAGGCCCAGACGGCGCTGTTCCAGCTCGCGGCATCCGGCATCAGCCTGCAGCCGGACGACGTCTTCGTGTGAGGCGGCCGGCGGCCCGGCCCCCGCTCCGGGGCCGGGCCGTCATTCCGGCGCGCGCAGCCGGCCGAAGGCCAGCACGGCGGCGGCGAGGTCTTCCTCGGCGGTGCCGACCGACTTGAACAACGTGATCTCGTCGGCCGTCCGGCGGCCGGGATGCTCGCCCCGCACCAGGGCCGCGAGGTTGGCGAGCACGCCCCCGGTGCGCAGCGCGCCGCTTCGCATCGGCAGCACGATGTCGCCGGCTTCCGACAAGGCACCCGGCGCGTCCACGAAGACGCTGGCGCGGCGCACCGCCTCGTCGTCCGCTTCGCGCATCTCGGGCGTGAAGCCGCCCACCAGGTCCAGATGCGTGCCGGGCCGCAGCCATGCGCCCTGCACCAGCGGTGCGCGGCTCAGCGTGGCGCAGCTCACCATGCGCGCCTCGCCCACCGCGGCCCGCAGGTCGGGCGCCGCCTGGGCCGGCAGCCCTTCCGCCCGCAGCGTGGCGGCGACCTGGGCCGCCTTGCCGCCGTCGCGGCCCCAGATGGCGATGCGCTTCAGCGGCCGCACCGCTGCGTGGGCGCGCGCCAGATGCGGCGCCAGCCGGCCGGTACCCGCCACCAGGAGGCTGTCGGCCTCCGGCGCCGCCAGATACGACGCGGCCAGGGCGGAGGCGGCGGCGGTGCGCCGCGCCGTCAGCTCGTTGCCGTCCAGCGTGGCCAGCAGCACGCCGGTGCGGCCATCGAACAGCAGGTAGGTGCCCTGCACCGCCGGCAGGCCCAGCGCGCCGTTGCCGGGAAAGACGTTGACCACCTTGACGCCCAGGAAACGCCCCGGCTGCCAGGCCGGCATCAGCAGCAGCGTGGCATCCGGCCCCGTGCCGGCGGCCACGGTGTGGTGGTGGCGCACCGGCACCTCGCAGCCGTCGCGGAACATCGCGGCCAGGGCGGCGCGCAGGGCAGGGGCATCCAGCACCCGGGCGAGTTGGCTGGCGTCGGCTTGCAGGGGCTGGGTCATCGGTGGTCCTGGCTGTGGGCACTCTGGCGGCGGCCAGGGTGTCGCATCGGCCAAACCGTGTCGAGCCGGTGCCCGGCCGCCGTCAGAAGCCGGCTTGCAGGCGCAGCCCGGCCACCACCGCGTTCTTCAGCGGGCGGCCGGGCTCGCGGTCGTCGATCGCCCGTGCGGCCGGGTGCAGCAGCCATTGCAGCCCGGGGCGCAGGTGCAGCCCGCCGCCGGCCAGCGCCACGTCGTAATTGGCTTCCAGCACCAGCTCGTGGTCGCGCTCCGGCCGGGCGTCGCCGAAGGCGGCGGCGTCCTGGTCCAGCCGCCGCGCGTCGCGCCCGATGCGCGCCAGCGAGGCACCGAGCGACAACGTCTCGTCGTCCCGCCCGAAGGCACCACGCCAGGCCAGCCCCGCATCGGTTTGCAGCGACACAAGGTTGCGGTCCCCCGGCTGCGCGAAGGCGCGGGCAAAGAGGGCGAGGTTGCGCGGGCCCTCGCGCCACAGCGTCGCCTCGCCGACACCGTAGACGCCCTGGTTGTTCGCGAAGCGGCGGGGCGGTCCGGCATCCGGGTCGGCCAGCGACAGCCCGGCGCTGTCCAGGCGCTGCGAGTCGAAGCCGCCGCGCCGCAGCGTCCAGGCGCCGAGCTTGGCGGTCCAGGGGCGGGGGCCGTCCTCCGCCGTGCCGCCGGTCACGGCTTCCACGATCAGAAAAGTGCCGCCGCTGAAGCTGAAGGTGGTGCCAAAGCGGTTGTGGCGCTGCGGGTCCGTGCCTTCGCCCGGCCGCCCCGCCGGGTCGCCGGAAAACACGCCAATGCGCAGCCCGGTGCCCTTGTCCGGCGCGCCCAGCGCCAGCCGCGCGCCGGGCGCCGCGAAGGGGTAGGCAACGCCGCCCGATGGCAGGCTGGTCGCCAGCCCCACCGGCCAGCCGAAAGTGCCGTTGACCAGGTTCTCCGCCGCCTCGGCCACGGTGAACTCGGTGTCCACCGCGAGCTGGCCCGCGCGCAGCGACAGCACGTCCTCCCAACTGCGTTCCAGCCACAGCGCGCTGAGGCGGGGGGCGGACAGCGCCTCGGCATTGCTGACAGCGGCCAGGCTGCCGACCAAGTTGGCCGTCGGCTGGCGCCCGTAGATGCCCACCACGCTCGCGCCGAAGCGCCAGCCGTCTAGGGCGGGCGACAGCGCCTCGCCCAGGTCCACCGTGGTGGCGGCGGTGAGCTGCCCCAGGGCCACGGCGCCGCGCCGCACGCCGCCGCGCAGGTTGGCGAAGCCGTCCACCAGCAACCCGGCATTGACGCACACGCCGCTGCCGAGGTCGCGCCCTTCCTCGCAGGCGGTGGCGGCGGGCACGCTGTCGGCGGTCTGCGCCCGCGCGGCGGCGGGGGCGGCCAGCAGCAGGGCGGCGGCGAGGCGCAGCGGCGGCGCGATCCGGCGAGGCATCATGGCGGCTCTCGGCATGCGGGATGGAAAGCGCATCCTCGCGCGTCCTGGCGCGAAAGCAAGCCGCAGCGTGTGTCGGTCTTGGAAGGGAGAGGATGGTGCCCAGAGCTGGAATCGAACCAGCGACACTACGATTTTCAGTCGTATGCTCTACCAACTGAGCTATCTGGGCCCATGAGCGGAAGCGCCGTTGCCGGTGCCGCCGGTAGAGGAGGCGCGAGATAAACGAGGCCGGGCCGTCTGTCCAGCCGGTTTCGCCGATTGTTTCGCCCGACGCGGGCTTTTCAGTTTTCCTTGTCGTCTTCCTCCGGCACCGGCGCGCCGGGGATCACGTAATCGCCGCTCAGCCAGCGGCCAAGATCCACCTGCCGGCAGCGGGCGGAGCAGAAGGGGCGGTGCTCGGGCACCGCGGGCTTGCCGCAGATCGGGCATTTCGGGCCGGTCTTAGTCGCCATGCACATGCTCCTGGCCTGGGGGACAAAGGGGGTCGGGGCGCAGCGCCAGCGGGCCGGCGGCCTCGGCGAAGGCATCCAGCGCGCCGGGGCAGCCCCGCAGCGCGGCGCACACGGCGGGGGAGGCGGTAAGCGCCAGCCGTGCCCCGGGGCGGGCCTGCCGCAGCCCGGCCCGCAGCGCCGCCAGCCCGCGCGACAGCGCCGACAGCGGCTGGCCCAGCACCTCGTGCAGCGGGGCGCGCACGCGGCGGCGCTGCATCTCGATCAGGCCAAGGCCGGTCAGCCCCAGCACCCGCAGGTCGGGGTCGGCGGCGGCGGCTTCCTGCATGGCCGGCAGCAGCGCCTTGCGGCGGGCCACGGGCAGGCCCGCCATGTCCAGCAGGATGGCGCCCGCCAGGTGGCGCAGGCGGATCTGCCGCGCTGCCTCGAACAACGCCGCGCGGTTCAACGCCATGTGCGCGGCGGCATCGCGCCCGCCGGCCAGCCCGCCGGCATCGACGTCGATGGCCACCAGCGCGGGGGTGGGGTGGATGGACAGGCGGCCACCACCGGGTAGCGCCACCTCGGGGCCGGACAGCTCCTCGAAGGCGGCTTCCACCGCGTCGTCGAAGGCCGGCGCGGCGGACAGCCGCACGCGCTCCACGCCCACCGCGGCGCGCAGCCGGGCGGCGGTGGCGGCGCTGTCGGTGAGCAGGGGGGCATCGGGGTGCTGCGCGGCCAGCCGCAGGGGGGCGTCCGGGCCACGCGACAGCAGCCGGGGCGGGCCGGACACCGGCTCCGGCGGCGGCCGCAGGGACAGGCGGGGGCCCTTGCCGCCCTGGGCGGCGCGGGTGACGGCGACGCGCAGCCATTCGCCTTCCGTGCGGCCCTTGGCGCCCTCGGAATCCGGCAGAAAGCCGGTGTCGTCGCCCACCAGGGCCACAAAGGCGCCGGCCATGGCGGGCGCGCGGGCGTTGAGGCGGCCAACATGCAGGTCGCCCAGGCCCTCGGGCCGGGACGGACGCTCCACGAAGGCCGCGTCCAGCCGGCCGTCCCGCCACAGCGCCGTGCGCTGCTCGCCCGGCGAGGCGGACACCAGGATCAGGGGCGCAGCCAGCCGATGCCCCGCAGAAGCTGCGCCGTCTCGTAAAGCGGCAGGCCGACCACGTTGGAATGGCTGCCGGACAGAAAGCGCACGAAGGCCTCGGCCGATTCCTGGATGGTGTAGCCGCCCGCTTTGCCGCGCCATTCGCCGCCGGCGATGTAGGCGTCCACCTGCTGCGCCGTCAGGCGCTGAAAGGTGACGACGCTTTCCACCAGCCGCGTCAGCACGCGGCCATCGGGCAGCGCCAGGGCCACGCCGGTATGCACGCGGTGGCGGCGGCCGGACAGGAGGTCCAGGCATTGCCGCGCCTCGGCCTCCGTCTCCGCCTTGGGCAGGATGCGGCGGCCAACGCCCACCACCGTGTCGGCGGCCAGCACCACCGCATCGGGCGCCAGCGGCGCCACGGCGGCGGCCTTGGCGCGGGATAGGCGGGCGGCCAGCAGGCGCGGCAACTCGTCGCGCGCGGGCGTCTCGTCGATGTCGGCGGGCAGGATGCGGTCGGGCGTGACGCCGATCCGCGCCAGCAGATCCACCCGGCGCGGGCTGCCGCTGGCCAATACCAGCGGCGGTCGGGCAGCCAGAGCGCTCACTTGAAGCGGAAGGTGATGCGGCCCTTGGTGAGGTCGTAGGGCGTCATCTCGACGTTGACGCGGTCGCCGGCCAGCACGCGGATGCGGTTCTTGCGCATCTTCCCGCTGGTGTGGGCCAGGACCATGTGCTCGTTGTCGAGCTTGACGCGAAACATCGCGTTGGGCAGCAGTTCGACGACCTGGCCGCTGAACTCGATCATATCTTCTTTAGACATCAGACCTCTTCGTTGCCGGGATGGGCATTCATCAGAACGGGGCGGCGGTGCCGTCCGCGGGGGTTGCGACCGGCCATGCCGGAGGGACCGCCGCGAGGGATGCGCCGGAAAATTCGCGGGCAGAACATGATGGCGGCACCGCTCCGGGTCAAGGACAGGCTGGCGGGGTCAGCCCCGCGCGCCCGGCCCGGCGCCACCGCGCGGCGGGCGGGAAGACACCACGCAGGCCAGCAGCATGCCGAGGCCGAGCGGCGCCACCAGCGCCCAGTCGCCGGCCAGCGCCGCACCCACGGTGGCGCCCGCCAGCCCCAGCGCCAGCAGCCGGAGGTTCACCGGCCAAGCCGCATGGCGATGCTTTGCGCATGCGCGCCCAGCCCCTCGGCCTCGGCCAGCAGCACGGCGTCGGGCCCGATGGCGGCCAGCCCTTCCTGGGTCGCGTCCACCCAGGTGGTGCGCTTCAGGAAGTCGAACACCGACAGGCCGGACGCGAAGCGCGCGGTGCGGCCGGTGGGCAGCACGTGGTTGGGACCGGCGATGTAGTCGCCCAGCGCTTCGGGGCAGAAGCCGCCGAGGAACGCGGCGCCGGCGTGGCGGATGCGGGCGAACAGGGCGCGCGGCTCCTCCACCAGCAGCTCCAGGTGCTCGGGCGCCAGGCGGTCGGACAGGGCCGCGGCCTCTTCCAGGCTGCGGGCGACGATGACGGCGCCGTTGCGCGCCCAGCTTTCGCCGGCGATGGCGGCGCGGGGCAGGGTCTGCAGCGCGTCCTGCACCGCGCGCTCCACGGCGCCGGCCAGGGTCGCGCTGTCGGTGATCAGGATGGACTGGGCGCTTTCGTCGTGCTCGGCCTGGGCCAGCAGGTCCATGGCCACGCGGGCGGGGTCCTGCCAGCGGTCGGCGATCACCACCACCTCGGATGGGCCGGCGATGGAATCGATGCCGACGCGGCCGAACACCTGCCGCTTGGCTTCCGCCACATAGGCGTTGCCGGGGCCGGCCACGCGGTCCACGGGCGGGATGGACGCGGTGCCCCAGGCCAGCGCCGCGATGGCCTGCGCGCCGCCGATGCGCCAGACCTCGGACACGCCGGCGCGGCGGGCGGCGGCCAGCACCAGCGGGTTCAGCACGCCGCCGGGGGTGGGCACGCACATGGCCACGCGGGATACGCCGGCGACGCGGGCGGGAATGGCGTTCATCAGCACGGAGGAGGGATAGGCCGCCTTGCCGCCGGGCACGTAGATGCCCACCGCGTCGATCGCCCCCCAGCGCATGCCGAGCGACAGGCCCGCCGGGTCGTCCAGCAGCACGTCCGCCGGCATCTGGGCGCGGTGAAAGCGCTCGATGCGCGTCGCGGCATGGTCCAGCGCCGCGATCAGCGCGGGGTCGCATTCCGCCAGCGCGGCATCGATCTCGGCCGGCGTGACGCGCAGGGCCTCGGCGGAGGCCGGCTGCCAGCGGTCGAAGCGGGCGGTCAGCTCCAGCAGCGCGGAGTCGCCGCTCCGCCGCACCTGGGCGATGATCTCCGCCACTGCGCCGTCCACCCGCGCGGTGGTATCGCGCGCCATGTCGAGCAGGCTGGCGAAGCCGGCCTCGAAGCCGTCCTCGCTAGTATCCAGGCGGATCATGCGGCCTCCAGCGCCGCGCGGAAGCGGGCCAGCCAGGCGCCGATCGCCTCCGGGCGTGTCTTCAGCGCCGTGCGGTTGACGATCAGGCGGGAGGTGACGGGGGCGATGACCTCGGTTTCCACCAGCCCGTTGGCCTTCAGGGTGGAGCCGGTCTGCACCAGGTCGACGATCAGGTTGGACAGGCCCAGCGCGGGGGCCAGCTCCATGGCGCCGTTCAGGTGCACCACCTCGGCCTGGATGCCCTGGCGGGCGAAGTGCTGCCGCGCGATGTTGGGGTACTTTGTGGCGACCGCCACGCGCGACAACCGCTTGCGGTCGGCCCGCCCGGCCACTTCCACCGGCTCCGCCACGCTGACGCGGCAGCGGCCGATGCCGAGGTCGAGCGGCGCGTAGATCTCGGGGTAGTCGTGCTCCATCAGCACGTCGGCGCCGCAGATGCCGATCTGGGCGGCCCCGAAGGCCACGAAGGTCGCGACGTCGAAGGAGCGGACCCGCACCACGTCGAGCGACGGGTTGCTGGTTTCGAACCGCAGGCGGCGGCTGTTCTCGTCGTGAAAATCGGCGGCGGGGACGATGCCGGTCCGGGCCAGCATCGGCCCCAGCTCCTTCAGGATGCGCCCCTTCGGCAATGCGAGCACGAGAGGGGTGGCGGCGTCCGGCTCCAGGCCGGCTTCGTTGAAAGGCTGGTCCATGACGGAGTTTAGCACCGTGTCCGTGGCGGAGTCATGTCAGTCGCGCAGACGTTCGATGTCCGCGCCGACGCCAGCCAGCTTCTGCTCCACCCGCTCGTAGCCGCGGTCCAGGTGGTACACGCGGTTGACCACCGTATCCCCCTGCGCGGCCAGCCCGGCGATGATCAGCGACACGGAAGCGCGCAGGTCGGTGGCCATGACCGGCGCCCCGGTCAGCCGCGACACGCCGCGCACAATGGCCGACGAGCCGTGGGCATTGATGCGCGCGCCCATGCGGGACAACTCCGGCACGTGCATGAAGCGGTTCTCGAAGATCGTCTCGGTGATCATGGAAGCGCCCTCGGCCACCGCCATGGTGGCCATGAACTGCGCCTGCATGTCGGTGGCGAAGCCGGGGAAGGGCTCGGTCACGGCATCCACGCCGCGCAGGCCATCCACGCGCGCCACGCGCAGGCCAGCCTGTTCCTGCGTCAGCTCGATGCCGGCTTCGCGCAGGTTGGCCGCGACGGAGCCGAAGATCTCCACCCGCACGCCGGCGAGCAGCACCTCGCCGCCCGTGATGCCGGCGGCGCAGGCGAAGGTGCCAGCCTCGATGCGGTCAGGCAGGATGGGGTGGGTGGTGCCGTGCAGGCTGTCCACGCCCTCGATCACCAGCCGGTCGGTGCCGATGCCGTCGATCTTCGCACCCATGGACACCAGGCAGGCGGCGAGGTCGCCGATCTCCGGCTCGCGCGCCGCGTTGACCAGGGTGGTGGTGCCGCGCGCCAGGGTCGCCGCCATCAGGAGGTTCTCGGTGGCGCCGACCGAGACCTGGGGGAACAGGATCTTGGCGCCGTGCAGGCCCTCGGGCGCGCTGGCGTCGATGTAGCCGGCTTCCAGGTCGATCTTCGCGCCCATCGCCTCCAGCCCCTTGAGGTGCAGGTCGACGGGGCGGGTGCCGATGGCGCAGCCGCCGGGCAGCGACACGCGCGCCTGGCGGTAGCGCGCCAGCAGCGGCCCCAGCACCAGGATGGAGGCGCGCATCTTGCGCACCAGGTCGTAGGGCGCCTCGAAGTTCGTGGCCTCGCCTTCCAGGCGGATGCTTTGGCTGGCGCGGTCGTGCTCCACCCGCAGCCCGTGCTGCTCCAGCAGCGCCGCCATGGTCACCACGTCGGACAGGGCGGGGGTGTTGGTCAGCGTCACGCCGTCGCCGGTCAGCAGCGCGGTGGCCAAGAGCGGCAGCGCGGCATTCTTGGCGCCGCCGACGGCGATGGTGCCCTGCAGCCGGCGGCCGCCACGGATGCGGATGCGGTCCATCGCCTTACTTCCTTACCATCTTACAGGCGGGGCAGCGCGACGCCGCGCTGGCCCATGTATTTGCCGCGGCGGTCCGCGTAGGACACGTCCGGCGGCGCCGAGCCCTGCAGGAACAGGAACTGGCAGATGCCCTCGTTGGCATAGATGCGGGCGGGCAGCGGCGTGGTGTTGCTGATCTCGATCGTCACCTGGCCTTCCCATTCGGGCTCCAGCGGCGTGACGTTCACGATCAGCCCGCAGCGGGCGTAGGTGGACTTGCCCAGGCAGATCACCAGCACGTCGCGCGGCACGCGGAAGTATTCCACGGTGTGGGCCAGCACAAAGGAATTGGGCGGGATGATGCAGGTCGGGCCCTGGCGCGACACGAAGGAGCCGTCGTCGAACTGCTTGGGATCGACCAGCGCGTTGTCCACGTTGGTGAAGATCTTGAATTCGTCGGCCACCCGGGCGTCGTAGCCGAAGGAGGACAGGCCGAAGGAGATCACGCCCTCGCGCCGCTGGTTCTCCACGAAGGGCTCGATCATGCCCTGCTCGGTCGCCATGCGGCGAATCCAGTGGTCGGGCATGATGGACATGGGGCGGGGTTCCGTGCGCGCAGAATGGCGCCGGGGTCTACCGCAGGCGCCGTGGCGCCGCAACCGAGCGGATCAGGCGGGGGTGTCGTCGTCGGCCGGCGGGGGCGCGGCGGCATCGCGGGCGCGGCTTTGCGCCTTGCGGCGGCGCAGGTTCTCGCGCAGCGCGGCGGCCTGGCGCTTGGCGGCCTCGGCGGCACGACGCTGTCCCGCAGGAGACAAGCCAGACGCGGGTGGGCACGGGGGGGAGGGATGGTCGGGTGGCGGCTTGGTCATGCGGGACAGGTCCGGATGCCGGAAAGGCGCGGGGGCACCTGCGCGGCAGGGTCGGCTCGGCACGGCTGGAGTTCTTCCGGACATGCTGCTGCAGGGAATCGAACCCTGGACCTTTCCCTTACCAAGGGAAACGCACAACAGTATATTCCGAAACACAACCAATGCCTTAGCCGAACCGGTAAGGATTGGTGTGGCAGCTATGTGCCACCGCTCGTCTTCCGGCGCAAGCCATGCCTTGCGCGGGACAGCCCCGTACAGCCCGGATGATCGGTAACATCAAAGTGTGTATTATCCGAGCGTAACATTCAACCTGTGCGATTGTTCGTCGCCTAACCCTCATTGTGCGACGCCATGGCTTACGGAGACCGGCACGAAGCTGGGGCGCCCAGGTATGACGGAGGGTCTGGGGGCTGGGCTTCACCCCGGCTCGGCCCGGCGGCACGTGGGGTTTAAGGCAGTCTTTCTGCCACTCATCCAGTGTTTGTAGGGGGGCGCCATGGACATGTGGGAATGCCGGCCGTCTCGACTTGGCCCTGCTGTCGGGACCTCGACGGCCGGCGATACCAGCGCGCGTCCCCCTGCGTCGGTACCCTGGGTCCTGCTTGCCCGCAGGCCGACGTCGGATCCCTCAAACTCCAGCCCGGGCGAGCGGGTCCCATGCAAACCAAAAAGACCAGCAGGGCTTGAGCCCCGTCTCCCCCCCTGGCTGGAGGGATACTCCGTTCCTGCAGCTTTCTCTGGCCTTGATTGAGAGGCACCAGACCCAGCGCCCCCTCTGGCAAGAGGCGAGCGTCCAGTTCACGGCGTACGATCATCGAGAGGCCGATCGTGCGGGGACATCCTGACTTGAGACCTGATACCGGGCCCGCCCATCCCTTCATTCAGGGGGATCGGGTGCATCAGGCTGTCGGCATCCTATCGAGATGCCGTCTGAGCATGGTGCCGGGCACGGCGTCGAGGAGGTTGCGCGTATAGGCATGCTGCGGATCATCGAGCACCTGCAGCGTGTCGCCTGCCTCGACGACCTGCCCGTGACGCATCACCGCGATCCTGTCGCACAGGTAGCGGATGACGCCGATATCGTGGGAGATGACAACATAGCTGATCCCCCGCTGGGCCCGCAGACGGTTCAGCAGCTTCATGATCACCGCCTGGACCGAGACATCCAGCGCCGACACCGGCTCATCCGCGATGATCAGGCGGGGATCGGAGATCAAGGCCCGAGCGATGCCGACCCGCTGGCGCTGCCCGCCCGAAAGCTGATGGGGCCGCCGCGTGGCGAAGCCCGCCGGCAGGCTGACCTCCTCCAGCACCTTCCGGAGCCGCGCGTCCTGTTCCGCCCGGGATAGGCTGCGCAGGCTGAGCGGCTCCAGGATGCTGTGGCCGATCGTGTGCCGCGGGTCCAGGGCAGCGGCATTGTCCTGGAAGATGAACTGCACGTCCCGACGCCAGCCCGCCTTCTCCGCGGCGTCGAGGCCACGGACCTCCCGCCCGTCGAAACGGATGTCGCCCGTATCGGGCGTCTCGAGCCCGACCAGCATACGTGCCAGCGTCGTCTTGCCCGACCCGCTTTCGCCGACGATGCCCAGCGACTCACCGGGCCGCACGGTGACGGTGACGTCCCGCACCGCATCGCGGCGCCGCGCCGGGCGCCAGGGCAACCGCAGGCCACCGGCCGCGAAGCTGCGCGACACGCCCACCGCCTCGGCCAACGGGCGCGAGCGTGGCCTGGGGGCAGGCGCCACCTGTTCCGCCCTGTCCGCGATCAGCCGGCCCGGCGTCGCGGCGAGCAGGCTTCGGGTATAGTCGTGCGACGGCCGGCCGATGACGTCGCGGCATGGGCCGGCTTCGACGATCTCGCCCGCATACATCACCGCGACGCGGTCGGCGCGGTCGCCGATCACCTCCAGGTCATGCGAGACCAGCAGCACGCCCAGGCCGTGTTCCCGCCGCAGCCGGTCGATCAGGTCGAGGATCTGCGCCTGCACGGACACGTCGAGCGCCGTGGTCGGCTCGTCGGCGATCAACAGCTTCGGCCGCCGTGCCAGCGCCAGGGCGATGACCACGCGCTGCGCCAGCCCGCCCGACAGTTCGTGCGGGTATTGCGACAGGCGGTCCCGCGCGCGGTCGATGCCGACATCCTCCATCAGCGCCAGGGCGCGACGATGGGCGGTGACGGCGTCCTGTTCGCCCGCCGGCAGCGCCTCGCGGATCAGCGCGCCCACCGTCAGGCGCGGGTTCAGCGCGCGCATCGCATTCTGGAAGACGAAGCCCACCACGTCCCGGCGCAGTCGCCGCCATTCGGCGGGCGTGGTGCGCGCCAGCACCTGCCCCGCCACGGACAGATGCCCGACGCTGATCCGTGCCGCGGCGGGGGTCAGGCCGGCGATGGAAAGCGCCGTCATGGACTTGCCGGAGCCGCTTTCGCCCACCAGCCCCAGCACCTCGCCCCGCGCGATGCGGAGCGACACGCCGCGCACCGCGCGCACCGCCCCGATCTCCACCCGCAGGTCCCGCAGGTCGAGGACATCCGACTCCGGTTCGGCCATCACTCCGCCCCCACTGCCATGCGCCGCGACAACCCATCGCCGATCAACTGCGCGCAAAGCAGGACGACCAGCAGCGCCACCCCGGGAAAGACCGAGATCCACCAGGCCGCCGAGAGCTGCGTCTTGCCCTCGGACACCATCATTCCCCAGTCCGCCGCCGGAGGCTGGATGCCGATGCCGAGGAAGCTGAGCCCCGCCTCGGCCAGCACGGCGTGGGAGAAGTTCACCGTGGCGGTGATCGCCAGCAACGGCAGGGTGGAGGGCAGGATATGCCGCCAGAGAATGCGTGCCACGCCGTGCCCGGCCAGTTGCGCGGCCTCGACATAGGCGTGGCCGCGCACGGCGCGGACATGCGCGCGCACGACACGAAAGTGCAGCGGCCAGCTCTCGATCGCGATGACGAAGATGAGGTTCGTCACCGCCGAGCCGAACAGCGCCAGCACGAGCAGGGCCAGCACCAGGCCGGGGATCGACATCTGGATATCGGCCACGCGGCCGATGACGCTGTCCACCCGCCCCTGGCGGAAGCCGGCGGCGATCCCCGCCGCCGTGCCCACGGCCAGGGCGATGGCGACCGAGCAGAGGCCGACCAGCAGCGGCGGCCAGCCGCCCCACAGCACGCGGCTCAACACGTCGCGGCCCAGCATGTCAGTGCCGAACCAGTGCGCTGCGGAGGGGCCTTCCAGGAGGTTCAGCAGGTCCTGCTCGTTGGGATCGTAGGGCGAGACCAGCGGCGCGGCGCAGACGAGCACCACCACCACCGCCAGCATCGCGGGGGCCGCCGCGCCGGCCAGGGCGCGCAGCCAGCGCGAGGGGCGGGGCTGCGCCTGGGCGGGCAGGGTGACGGATATCTCGCTCATCGACGTTCCTGCGCGCGGGGGTCGACCAGGGCCACCAGGATATCGACCACCAGGCTGGCCCCGACGTAGCCGAGGCAGATCAGCATCACCGCCGCCACCACCACGGGATAGTCGTGGTTGTTGACCGAGCGCACCAGGAGTTCTCCCACGCCCGGCCATGAGAAGACGCTTTCCACGATCACCGCGCCGCTGAGGATGCCGCCGACCTGCAGGCCGATCAGCGAGATCACCGCGCCGAGCGCATTGACTGCCACGTGGCGGATGCGGATGCGCCGTTCCGACAGGCCCATGGCGCGGGCGGTGAGCACATGCTCCTCGAACTGCACCTCGCGGATCGAGGCGGCGAAGAGCCGCGCGACGCCGGGGGCGACGTAGCAGGCCAGCGTCACCATCGGCAGCACCGGATGCAGCCAACTGCCGGTGCCGCCGGTCGGCAGCCAGCGCAGGGTCAGGCTGAACAGCAGGATCAGCACCAGCGCCAGAAAGAAGCTGGGCGTGGACTGCAGCACCATCAGCAGCCGCAGCGGCAGGCTGCGCAAGAGCGGCACCCGCCCGGTCGCGGCGAGATAGCCGGCGGCGAGCCCCACCACCGAGCCCAGCACCACGGCGCTGAGGCTGACCTGCAGCGTCCGCGGCACGCGCAGCAGCACCTCGGTGAAGGCGGGGCGGCCGGTGAAGAGGGAGGGCGGGAAGCTGCCGGTGGCCAGATTCACCAGGAAGTCCCAGTACTGCACCGGCACCGGCCGGTCGAAGCCATAGGCGCGGGCCAGTGCCGCCACATCGGCGGCGCTGGCGCTTTCGGCCGCGAGATAGACCGCCGGGTTGCCGGTCGCGAAGATCATGGCGAAGACCACGGTGGCCGCGCCCCAGACCGCCACCACCGCGCCCAGCAGCCGCCGCGCCAGGAAGTCCGGGGTGACCGGGACCCGCAGGGTCGCGAGGCGCGCCGCGAGCCAGCCGGTGCTGCCACTCTTTGTGACGCCCGGCATCTAGGCCCAGCTCATGTCGCTGGCCTTGATCCAGTCGTCGCTGCGCGCCTGCCAGCGCAGCCGTTTGCTAACCGCGAAGGTCTGCGGCTGGATGAACAGGAACACCTCCAGCACGTCGTCCAGCATCGCCTGCGACGCCGCCTTGATGTCACGGATCTGCTGGTCGGCCTCCAGCGCCTCCCGCTGCACCTCCACCGCGCGGTCGAAGGTCATCGGCATCGGGCCGAAGGCGTAGGGTCCCTTGCTGCTGTATTGTCCGAACAGCTCGGTCGCCGAGTTGGATTGAGAAACATAGCCGGCATAGGTGAAATCCGGCGCCAGCTCGGGCTGCGTGCGCAGCGCGAGAAACGCCGAGTAGGGCAGCAGCGCCACCTGCAGCCGGATGCCAACCTGCCCGAGCTGTGCCGCGATGATCTGACAGATCGGCGACACCGCCAGCGACGATCCCTCCACCGAGGTCTTCAGCGTCAGCGACAGCCCGCCGGCATATCCCGCCTCGGCCAGGAGCGCCTTCGCCCGGGCGGGATCATAGGGCCAGGGCTTGTAGCTGTCGTTGAAGCCGGGCGTCTGCGGGTTCAGCACCTGGGTGGTGCCGGCGCCCACATAGCCGCGGAAGATGGCCTTGGTGATGGCGTCCTTGTTGATGGCGTAGTTGATCGCCTGCCGCACGCGGATATCGGCCAGCGCCCGGTTGCCAAAATGGAACTTCAGCACGTGGAAGCGCTGCCCTTCCCGCGCGCCGACGGTGTAGTCCGGCAGGGTCAGCAGCTGGGCCATGTCAATCGGGTCGATGCGCAGCGTGGCGTCGATCTCACCGCCGCGGATGCCGGAGATGCGGGCGGCCGGGCTGTCGATGCCGCGATACAAGACCTTCTCGATCGCCGGCGCCGGCCCGTGGAAGTCCGGATTGCGCTCCAGCACGATGTCGCCGCCGGGGTCGAAGCTGACCATGCGATAGGCGCCGGAGGCATTGACCTCGACCTTGGGGTTGTGGGTCCCGGTCCACTCCGGCTCCAGCATGAACATCCAGCTCAGGCGGCGTGGCAGCTCCAGCCAGGGGCGCTTGGTGTGGAACACCACCGTGTGCGGGCCGGCCGCCTCGACCCGGTCGATCAGGCCGAGGTCGGTGTTGGCGGTCGCGCGGATCGCCGGGTCCATCATGCGCTGGAAGTTCCAGGCGACGACGGAGGCGTCCAGCGGCTTGCCGTTCTGGAACCGCGCGGCGGGGTTCAGGTGGAAGGTGAAGCGCGTGGCCGCATCGACCTCCCAGCCGGTCGCGAGGTCGCCCACCAGCCGGCCGGAGGCGTCCAGCGTGGTCAGCGACGACAGCACCTGCGACAGCACGGACAGGTTGCCGCCGGTCGCCCGCGCATGGGCGGGGTCCAGGGTGGCCACGGTGTCGATCGCCAGCACGGCGGGCCCGCGGGCCTCTGCCGCGCGGGCGGATCGCGGGGCGGTGGCGGCGGCGAGGGCTGCGGCCATGGTCAGGGCGGAACGCCGGGAGATGGCGGAGGCGGTCATGGGCAATGGTTTCCGGTCGTTCAACGGAAGGGCCGCCGCATCAGCCCGCATGGGCCAGCTTCCGCGCGGCGGGCTCGGGCAGGCCCATGTTCTCGCGCAGCGTCACGCCCTCGTATTCGGTGCGGTAGAAGCCGGCGGCCTGCAATGCCGGCACCAGCAACCCGGTGATCCGCTCGCTGCCGCCGAGCTGGTAGGTTGCGGACAGGTTGAAGCCGTCGCAGCCCTTGAGCAGGAAGCGCTCCTGCATTTCCTCCGCGATGCGCTCGGCCGAACCGCAGGGCGACCAATGGCCGCCGCCGGTCGTCATCTTCTCGATGATGTTGCGGATGGTATAGTTCTTGTCGACCGCCCAATGGCGATAGATCTCGTAGCGCGTCTGCATGCTCTGCACCGTCTCGACCGGCGGGAAGGCTGCGGCCGGCAGCACCTCGTCCAGGTCGTAGTCGTCCAGTGGCACGCCGGGCAGGCGGACCTGCAACTCGTATTTGGCGGCCGTCATGTCCAGCAGGTCGTTGAGCTGCTCCTGCATCGACCGTGCCTCGGCCTCCGTGCGGCCGATCACCGGCACGCAGCCCGGCAACACCTTCAGCTCATCGGCGTGCCGGCCGAACTTCGCCATGCGTCCCTTCAGATCGGCGTAGTGTGCCTGGCTTTCCTCCAGCGAGGTGCCCTGGGCATAGACCATGTCGGCATGCTGGGCCGAGAGGTCCTTGCCGGCCGAGGACTGGCCGGCCTGCGCGATCACCGGCCGCCCCTGCGGCGGGCGCGGCATGTTCAGCGGGCCGGCGACCTGGAAGACCTCGCCGTCGAAGCGTTCGCAGCGCACCTTGTCGGGTTCAGCATAGATGCCGGTTTCGCGGTCGATCACCAGCGCGTCGGCATCCCAGCTGTCGAACAGCATGCGGATGACCTGAGCGTATTCCGAGGCGCGCTTGTGCCGCTGCCCGTGCTCCATCATCCCGCCGCCCGAATAATGCTCGGCGCCGCCATAGGAGGTGACCATGTTCCAGCCCGCCCGCCCGCCCGACAGGTGATCCAGCGAGCACATCTGCCGCGCGACGTTGTAGGGCTCGGTGAAGGTGGTGGAGAAGGTCGCCAGCAGCCCGATCCGCTCGGTCAGCGGCACCAGGGCGGCGGCGATGGACAGGGCTTCCAGAAATCGCTTGGGGCGCGTGCGCAGCGTCGCCTGGTCGTGGTCGGCGCTGTCGGCCAGGAAGACCATGTGCATCTTGGCCGCTTCCGCCATCCGCGCGGCATCGGCGTAGAGGCTGAGCGAATAGGAATCCTCGGCCCGGCTGTCGCGGATGCGCCAAGCTGACTGGTGCTGCCCCACACCGTTCACCAGCAGGGCGAGGATCATTTTGTTGGAATGCGACATGCAGGCCCCCTCGTGCAAACACCGCGCGGGCACGGCGGGTGCCTTCCGAAGGAAGGTCCAGGCCGTGACCGACGAAATTATTGCTGCACCTGCGAGGTGATTCCCAATACAAAGAATGGCACCACACATGAGAGATTCCTCATGCGCATCTCGTTCCGGCAACTGGAAGCGTTCCGCCTGTTTTCCAGCAATCTCAGCGTCACCGAGACCGCCCGGCTGACCCATGTGTCGCAGTCCGCGGTCAGCCATGCGCTGCATGGCCTGGAACAAACGCTGGGCATCAAGCTGTTCTTCCGCGCCGGCAACAGGGTGCGTCTGACGCGGGAGGGGCTGGCGATCCTCCCGGTCATGGACCGGGTCTTCGCGCAGCTCTCGCAGTTGGAAACGCAGTCGGAAGCCATGCGGAGCCTGGACGCCGGGCATCTGACGGTGGCTTCCATGCCGCCGATCGGCACGTGGCTCATCAACAGTGCTGCCGCGCGTTTTCTGGAAGCGCGGCCGAAGCTGCGTTTCAGCCTCCGCAACACGGCGGCAGGCGAGATCCTGGAACAGGTGCGCGGCGAGATCGCGGATGTCGGCTTCACGATCGTCGGCGGGGACGACACGGGCGTGCGGCTGGAGCCTTTGCTGAGGGCGGAGATCGTCTGCGTCCTGCCGCCGGGCCATCCCCTGTGCCTGCGCGCGCAGATCGAAGTCGCCGACCTGATCGGGGAGCGGCTGATCGCGCCCAGCGTCGACACCGCCGTCGGTGCCGCGATCCGCGGGGCGTTTCCCACCGAGCATCGGCGACAGGTGGACCGGCTGGAGATCAACCAGTCCGCGGTCGCCGTCGATCTGGTCGCGCGGGGCATCGGGATCGGATTGCTGCACCCCTTCGGCCTGCCCCTGGGAGCGGCAGGGGTGGTGCTGCGCCGCTTCTGCCCGACCATCACGCTGAGAGTGATGACGGCCCTCCCGCGCAACCGCCCGACCTCGCCGCTGGTCGCCAACTTCGTCAGTGAGGTACGCAAGGTTGCGAAGGACATGCTGGATGGGCAGACCGGCGCCGCGTCCTTCATGATGGTCGAAGGCAGCGCGCAACAGGTCTGACGCAACCTTGGGCCATCCGGTCCATCGATCCCGCCTGGTATCGGCCTCCCCAGGCCCCTGATTGCCACGAACACACAGCGGCCTCACGTCGTCATGGCGGCTGCTAACGCGCCGGCCTTTCCGCGTGCGGGCCGCTGCTCAGGCCTTCCTGACGTTCCACGGCAAGGTCGCCGGTCCCTTCAGCACGCCCTGGATGGTGTTCCGGTACGCGGTGCGCTGCACGTACTGGCCCAAGGGCACGAGGGGGGCCGTGCGCATGACGACCGCCTGGATGCGATCGCTGATCGCCACGCGCTCCGCATCCGAGGCGGCGCGCAGCCATTGCTGCACCAATGCCTCGACCTCCGCGTTCTCGTACCAGCCGAAATAGCCCCGGGCGCCCTGGCCGCGGATCATGAAGTTAACCGGCGGGCTCATGATCGCCGGGCCGTTGACGACGGTGACGAAGGCGGACCAGCCGCCCTGGGCGACAGGCTCCTTCTTGCCCCGCCGCTGCACGACGGTGCCCCAGTCCGTGCTGACCACGTCCACCTTCAGCCCGATCCGCCGCATCACATCCGCCGCCAGCTCGGCGAAGTCGCCCAGCGGCGGGTTGTCGCTGGGTGCCAGCAGAACCACCGGCTCGCCCTTGTAGCCGGCGGCGGCGATGGCGATCCTCGCCGCCTGGGCATCGCCTGGCATGGTGCCGGGGATCGGCCGCCCCGCCGGCGTGCCGCAGGGAAAGGCGGAGTGGCAGATGGTGAAGGAGGATTCGTCACCCGCCGTCGCCACCTGCAGGAAGGGGTGCTGGTCCACCGCCTGCAGCACCGCGCGGCGGATGGCCTCGTTGTCGAAAGGCGGGTGCAGGACGTTGAAGCGCAGCGCGCCGGCCCAACCGGTGGTGTCGATCACATCCAGCACGATGTCGTTGCGCCGCTTCAGCATGGGCACGAGGTCCGCCAGCGGCTTCTCGACCCAGTCCACCTCGCCCTGCTGCAAGGCGGCGACAGCCGTGGCGGAATCCGGGATCACCCGCCATTCGATCCGGTCCAGCCTCGCCACCTTGCCGCCGGAGGTCCAGTCCGGCGCCTCCTGCCGTGGCACGTAGCCGGCAAACTTCTCGTAGACCGAGAGTGCGCCGCTGACATACTCATCCGCCTTGAAGCGGAACGGACCGGAGCCGACCATCTCCGCCACCTGCTGCCCCGGGTCCGTCCGCGCCAGCCGCTCCGGCATGATGAAGGGCGGGAAGACGGACATGGCCATCAGCGTGGCCAGGGTCGGCATCGGCTCCTTCAGATGCGCCACGATGGTGCGGTCGTCCGGTGCTTCCCAACGGTCCAGGAAGCCGGCGATGATCTGCCCCGCGCCCTGGCGGAGGCACCAGCGCTGCAGGCTGGCGACGCAGTCGCGTGCCAGCACGGGCGCGCCGTCATGGAAGCGCAATCCTTCCCGCAGCCGGATGGTCCAGCGGCGGCCGTCGTCGGACACCGTGTGACCCGCGGCCATCTGCGGCAGCACCTGCCCCTGCGCATCGGTGCCGTACAGCGTGTCGAACACCGCGTAGCCGTGGCACAGCGTGACATAGGCCGTGGACCAGATCGGGTCGAGCTGCGTCAGGTTGGCGGAGGGGACGTACCGCAGCACGCGGCTGCCGGCGCCCTGCGCGACGGCGAAGCGGGGCAGGGTGGCCAGGGCGGCGGTCGCGGTGCCAGCGGCCAGGAGCGAGCGTCTCTTCAAGGTCGGTTCCTCGAGCGAAGGGAAGCTGTCGGCTGGCGTTGTTGCGCGGCCCGGGCCGCGATGGCTTTGGCAACCTAGCGGGTTTATTGTCCGGCGGACAAGAAACAATCCGCTGTCAGACGAAGGTCAGCAGCCGCCGTGGGTTGCGCACCAGGATGGTGTCGATCTCGCGCTCGTCAAAGCCGCGGCGTCGCATCAACGGCACGATGTTGGAGAAGATGTGGTCGTAGCCGTGTCCGCCGTAGCGGTTCAGCCGGGTGCGGGTGCAGATGTCCTGGCTGATCAGGATGCGCTCGCCATGCCCGTGGTCCAGCAGGGTGCGCAACATACGCAGGCGGGCGGCGTCGTTGGGCATGTCCACCGCGTCGCTGGGCAGGTAGTAGGAATCCTCCCAGCCGAACAGGTCGAACTCCACCACGCAGCCGGTGTCGGCCAGGCGCAGCAGCCGCGTGTCGTCGAAGATGGTGCGGTCGATATGGCTGATGATCAGCCGCTCCATCGGCCCGCCATGGGCGCGGACAAAGGTGGCCACCTCCTGCGGCTGGTCGGCGTCGCGGCCCGGGTGCACGTTCAGCGCCGCGCCGGTCTCGGCCTGCGCGAGGATCGCACCGCGCATGACGCGTTTCTCCTGCTCCGTCCAGGGTGCCTGGCAGCCGATCTCGCCGATGATGCCGGCGCGGATCTCCGTACCCCAGGCGCCTTCCAGCACTTGGCCGATGATCTCCATGGCGAAGTCCTCCACGCGGTATCCGGCCAGCGCGGGGTCCTGGTATTCCTGCACATAGTGGCCGCTGCCCATCACCACCTGCACGCCGGTGGCGGCGGCGATGGCGGCAAGCCCCTGCGGGTCCGGCTGCAGCCCGCCCACGGTCAGGTCCACCAGCGTCCGGCCGCCGGCGGCGTACATCCGCCTGAGTTCGGCGATCGCGAGTTCCCTGCTGTCCAGCCGCATGTTGAAGGGCGAGGCGGTGCGCCCCCAGCGGATGTCGAAGCAGTTGCACAGGGTGATATCCCCGGCCGCACCGCCCACCGCCTCCGCCCGCAGGCGGGGCGGGTTGAGGTCGATGAGCAGGTGCTCGTGCATCAGCGCCGGGCCAACCTGGTCCGGCGCGATCAGGCCGGATACGGTCTGCACCCGGCCGCGCAGCGTGGCGCGGTCGATCCGGGCCACCTGCTCAGCTCGCCAGAAAGGGCCGGCGGGCCTCGATGAACCGGGCCACGGCATTGCGGAAGCCGTCCAGCTCCGCGTCCGTGAGCGGCAACATCAGCGCCGCCAAGCCACGCCGGGCGAGGTAGAAGCCGGCTTCCGCCATGTCGAAGAAGAACAGGTCGCGCAGCCGGTTGTCGCAGGCGGCGCCGGCCGGGTCCTCGATCGGCGCGGCGGTGAAATGCGCGTTCATCAGCGAGCCGAGGCCGGTGAACTGCATGGCGACGCCCTGTTGCCGGCAGAGTGCGTTGAGCTGCCCGCGCACTGCCTCGCCACGCTCGCGGTGCCGCTCGGCGATCTCGGGCGTGAACACCTCGGTCAATCCGGCGATGCCGGCGGCCATGGTCAGGACGTTGTTGTTGAAGGTGCCGGCATGCGGCAGCGCATCCGGCCGGCGCGGGTCGAACATCGCCATCAGTGCCGCCCGGCCGCCGAAGGCGCCGAAGCTCATGCCGCCGCCGATATACTTGCCCAGCGTGGTCAGGTCGGGCGTCAGGCCCAGCAGCGCCTGCCGTCCGCCGGCGGAGGTCCGGGAGGTCATCACCTCGTCGAAGATCAGCAGCGCACCGGCGTCCGCCGTGGCGTCGCGCAGCGCGTGCAGGAAGTCGGGCCGGGCCGGGATGCAGCCGCCCGCGCCAAGCATCGGCTCCACCACCACGGCGGCGAGGTCGGGGCCGTGCCGGGCGATCAGCGCGAGGGTTCCCTCCGTGTCGTTGTAGGGTGCCACGATGAAGTGGTGCGGCACGTTGACCGGGGACCCGCCGCCGCCGAAGCTCAGCACGCCGCCGTGGTAGGCGCCGTGGAACACCAGGATGGTGCCGCGCCCCGTGGCGGCCTTGGCGAGCGCGATGGCCATCAGGTTGGCTTCGGTGCCCGAATTGGTGAAGCGGACGGAGTCCATGGCCGGGAAGCGGTCGCAGACAAGCCGCGCCAGCTTCGGCTCCAGCAGGTTGTGGCCGCCAAGGTTGATGCCGCCGTCCAACGCGCTGTCGATGGCGGCGCGCACCGCCGGGTTGGAATGGCCGTAAAGGCCGGCGGTGAATTCGCCCAGCAGGTCCAGGTAGCGGTGCCCGTCCGCATCCCAGATGAAGGCACCCTCGCCGCGCGCAATGGCCAGCGGGAAGGGGTCATAGAACAGCACGGAGCGCGTGTTGCCGCCGGGCATCACGGCGGCGGCCTCGGCATGGATCTCGGCGCTGCGGGGGTTGCGGGCGACATAGGCGGCGCGGGCGCGAGCCAGGGCCGCATCCAGCATTGGGGCCTCGACCATATCCATCTGCGCCACTCCTTGAATTGTCCGGCGAACAATAATAACCCGCCGGAGGAGGGGTCAAGCGCCGCGTTGCGCCAAGCGTTCCAGCCCCGCCACCACGGTCTCCACATAAGCCTCGAAGCTGCTGTCCAGCGGCACGACGGTGCCGTTCTGCCAGCGCAGGGTGAAGCTGCGGTTGTGCATGCGGGGCATGTGGGCGGCCAGCATCGGGTAGTCCCCTGCCGGCACCGAACCGACCAGCGCCCGCATGCCGTCCACCCATTCGTCGGCCCCTTCCGGTGGGGGCGGCGCGAATTCCAGCGTCACGAAGCCCACCTGCGCGGCGGTGACCACGTTGAAGGCGTCCACCAGCCGCTGCCCCTCGAACCCGGCCCCGGAAAGGACGCGGAGCACCGCCTCGATCATCGCGAAGTCGAGGCCGGTATTGGAGACGAGCTGCGCGCCGATCAGCGGCGCGATGGTGGGATGCGCGCGGACGGCGGCACGGTACCGGCGGAACAACGCCCGCAGCCAGTCGCGCCAGTCCTTCATCGGCGGCGGCGCCAAGTCGCGCAGCACATGCGCCACGATAGCCGCCAGAAGCTGGTTGCGGCTTGGAACGTGCCAATAGATGGCGGCGGGGAACACGCCCATGGCCTTGGCCAGGTCACGCACGGAGAAGGCAGCTAAGCCACGCTCGTCCAGCAGGGCCAGGGCCGCCAGGACGATTTTGTCCCTGTTCAGGGCATTCGTGGCACCGGCGGCACGGCGGCCACGGCGGGGGCGGTCAGCTTGGTCCATCATTGGCGTGAAGTATGCGAGATGGCTCCCACGCTGCCAAATCTGGGCTGGCAGGTTCTCTTGAAGAACGGGGTCAAGGATCGCTGGAGGAAGGACGTGGAGTTCTGATCTGCTTCCGGACAGGCTGGCGGCTTTGCGGTCCCAAAGACCCTGTTGGCGGCCGCCGGCGGAGCATCCCGAACAGGACGGTCGATCAACGCGCGAGCCGCTAGCGGCAATCCCCGTCGGAGGGAGAGGCCGGGCAGTCCCCATGAGTCGATGCCAAACATGGCAGAGCCTGGACCCGTCTCCTGACCTTCGCTGCAAAGTGGCAGACGCGGCCTGGCCAGACCGCAACTCCCGATCGAACCCTGGCAGCGCGAAGCTGATCCACCCCGGTGCGTTCATGCGCGGCCCGACATGCGCTGTCGGCCTGTCCGCCCACCCTCTCCGATCCGGTGCGGAGCCCCGACTTCGCCAAACTTGGTGGCACTGCGTGACGGTCGCGAATGTTGGTTGCGAAAGGCAGCGTGATTGTCCACAGTCATTTCATTCAATGACCAAAGGTCAGGGATGATTTCGATAAATGAAACCGCAACCGTGCGGGGCGCGGTGGGGGCCAGGGCGCGGCGGGTACGGCATCGCCAGTCTATGCCGGGCCGGACGGCGACATGCCCGAGGCCGACCTCGGGCGCGGACGGAACCGCGCTATGAGCGGTCCGCTCGCCGGCGTCATGGTTCTCGACCTGACGCGGGTGCTGTCCGGTCCTTACTGCACCATGATGCTGGCCGATCTTGGTGCGCGCGTCATTAAGGTCGAGCCGCCGGGCGGTGACGACAGCCGCCACTTCCCCCCTCGGACCGGCGGCGACTCAGCGTATTTCATGGCTTTCAACCGCGGCAAGGAGAGCATCGCGCTCGACCTCACCGCACCCGCCGACCGGGCAATCTTCGAGCGCCTGCTGACCACCGCCGATGTGATGGTGGAGAACTTCCGTCCAGGCGTGCTGGACAAGCTCGGCTACGGCCCGGCCGTGCTGGCGGAACGCTGGCCCACCCTGATTCTCGCCAGCCTTTCAGGCTTCGGGCAGACCGGGCCGGACCGTGGCCGCATGGCCTATGACCTGCTGATCCAGGCCATGGGTGGCGTCATGTCGCTGACCGGCGAGGAAGGTGGCGGGCCGGCCCGGGTCGGTACCTCGCTGGTGGATATCGGCAGCGGCATGTTTCTTTGGCCCGGCATCCTGGCCGCCCTGGTTGAGCGGCGTGGCGGCGCCCCCGCGCGGCGGGTGGAGGTGGCGATGCTGGACAGCCAGGTGGCCATGCTCGAACATGCGATGATGCGCGCCCAGGCCGGCGATCCGCCGCAGCGGCTGGGCGCACGTTTCCCCACCGCCAGCCCGGTGGATGCCTATCGCACGGCCGATGGCGCGCTTGTGCTGGCCTGCCCCATGCCGCGCCACTTCGCGGCCGCCGCGGCGGTGCTGGGCCATCCGGAATGGGTGGACGACCCGCGCTTCGTCGACAATGCCGCGCGCCTCGCGAACCAGGCCGCGCTGAAGGCGGCGATCGAGGCGGTGATGCGAGAGCGCACGACCGCGCATTGGGACGCCGCCTTCGCCGCCGCCGGGGTGCCCTGCGGCCCGGTGCGGAACATGGCGGACCTGCTGGCCGACCCGCAACTGACGGCGCGGGAGATGCTGCTGCCCATGGCCGGCTTCCGGGTGGCCGGCAATCCCATGAAGCTTTCCGGCCTCGCTGCGCCGGACGCCGCCAGCGCGCCGACGCTGGACCAGCACCGTGCCGCCCTGCTGGCCGAGTTCGGCGCATGAGCCTCGGGGCCGCCATCATCGGCGTGGGCGAGACCGCCATGGGCCGCCACCCCGGCCGCACCGCCATGGACCTGATGGCGGAGGCCGCCGATGCCGCGCTGGCCAGCGCCGGCCTGGAGATGCGCGAGATCGACGGCTTGATCAGCATGCCCAGCCTGACGCAGCGCTGGATGATGCCGGCCGCCGTGGTGGCGCGCGGGCTGGGGCTGGACCCGGCCTTTCTGACCACGATCGATCTGGCGGGCGCCAGCGGCGCCGCCATGGCGGACCAGGCGGCGCGCGCCATTGCCACCGGGGCGTGCGAGGCCGTGCTCTGCGTGGCCGGGGACCCGCTGCTGACGGGCCTGTCGCGTGACCGCGCGGTGGCGCTGATGGCCGGCAGCGCCGCCCATGCCGAGACGGAGGCGCCGCACGGCCCGCCCGTGCCCGCGCTCTATGCGCTGCTGGCCGCGCGGCACATGCACCTGCACGGCACGACGCGGGAGCAGCTCTCCGCCGTCGCGGTGCAGATGCGCCACCATGCGGCGGACAATCCCGGCGCGCATTTCCGGCAGCCTATCACGGCGGATGCCGTGCGCGACGCCAAGCCCATCGCCACGCCCTTCACGCTGCTGGACTGCGCGCCTGTGTCGGATGGCGGCGCGGCCTTCGTGATGGTCTCGGCCGACCGCGCGCGAAGCATGAAGCGGCGCGCGGCGCATCTGCTCGGCTCCGGCTACGGCCTGTCGCACGCCTATCTGGGCGACGCGGCGGACCCGATGCGGACCGGCGCGCTGCGCTCCGGCGCCACGGCCTTCGCGCGGGCGGGGCGGCGCCCGGCGGAGATGCACTTCGCCTGCCTCTACGACTGCTTCACCATCACCCTGTTGATGGAGCTGGAGGATCTCGGCTTCTGCGCGCCCGGGGCCGGCGGCGCCTTTGTCGCGGACGGGCATATCGACCGCGCCGGGCGCCTGCCGGTGAACCCGGGGGGCGGGCTGCTGTCCGGCGGGCATCCGGGCCTGCCCGCCGGCATGATGCCGGTGGTGGAGGCCGCGCGGCAGATCATGGGCGAGGCCGGCGCGCGGCAGTTGCCACGTGCCGACCTCGCCATGGCGCATGGCAATGGCGGGATTGTCGGCATGCACTGCTCGCTGGTGCTGGGGGCGCTTGATGGCTGAGCTGCGTGTCTGCCAGGATTGCGGCACGGCGCAGGGCTATCCGCGCCCGGCCTGCCATGCCTGCGGCGGCCGCCGGATCGCCGCCGCGGCCCTGCCGCTGCCGGCAGAGGTCTTCAGCCTCACCACCGTGCACCGGGCGCCCTCCGCTGCCTTCGCGGCGCGCGTGCCCTACACGCTGGCGCTGGTTCAGCCGGCTGCCGGCGGGTTGCTGCTGCTGAGCCTGCAGGACACGGCGGGCCGCCCGCCCGCCATCGGCGACCGCATCCTCATCCAGGCAAAGGGCGAGCTGCTGACCGCCGTCCCGGCGCCTGCCGCCTGACGCGAACTTCCCGAACCAGGAGCAGAAACCATGGATCTGGGCGTTTTCATTCCCATCGGCAGCAACGGCTGGCTGATCTCGACGACCTCGCCGCGCTACAAGCCGAGCTTCGCGCTGAACCGCGAGGTGGTGCAGCGGGCGGAGAAATATGGCTTCGAGTTCGCGCTTTCCATGATCAAGCTGCGCGGCTTCGGCGGCGAAAGCGAGTTCTGGGACCACGCGCTGGAAAGCTTCACCCTGATGTCGGCGCTGGCGGCGGTGACCGAGAAGATCCGCCTCTACGCTTCCACCGCCGTGCTGACCCTGCCGCCGGCGCTGGCGGCGCGCATGGTCTCGACCATCGACAGCGTGGCGCCCGGGCGGATCGGCGTGAACATCGTCTCGGGCTGGCAGGAAGCCGAATACAGCCAGATGGGCCTGTGGCCGGGGCAGGAGCATTACGCGCGGCGCTACCAGTATTGCTCGGAATACGTGCAGGTGATGAAGGACCTGTGGGAAACCGGGCGGTCGGACCTGCAGGGCGACTACTTCCGGATGACCGACTGCGTGCTGAGCCCGCGGCCGGAGCAGCCGGTGCCGATCGTGGCGGCCGGCCAGTCCGGCGCGGGCGTGGCCTTCGCCGCGCGGCACGCCGACTACAACTTCTGCCTCGGCTCGGGCGTCAACACGCCGACGGCCTTCGCGCCATCCATCGCGCGGCTGGTGGAGGAGTCGGCCAGGACCGGGCGCGACGTCGGCTCCTATGTGCTGTTCATGGTGATCGCCGACGAGACGGACGCGGCGGCGATGGCGAAGTGGGAGCACTACAAGGCGGGCAAGGACAGCAAGGCGCTGGGCTGGCTGGACCAGCAGGCGAACAACGACGCCGCGGCCGATGCCAGCTCGACGGCCAGGGCGATGACCAACCCGGTGTCGATGGTGAACTTCAACATGGGGACGCTGGTGGGTTCCTATCAATCCGTGGCGCGGATGATGGACGAGATGGAGGGCATTCCCGGCCTGAAGGGCGTGATGCTCACCTTCGACGACTTCGTGGAAGGGATCGACGCCTTCGGCACACGCGTCCAGCCGCTCATGCACAGCCGCCGGCACGTCATGGCGGGCTGAGCGGCCGCTAAAGGCCCAGCGCGCCGGGGTTCATGATTCCGTCCGGGTCATGCCGTCGCTTCAGCACTGCCCAGGCTTCCCGCGTGCCAGCCGGCACGCCGGGATGCGCGGCATAGGAACGGCCGATCTGGAAGTGGCTGGCGCCTGCAGCGTCGAAGGCCTCGATCAGCGCGTGCCGCAACGCCATGGCGGCGGCGCGGGCCTCTGGGTTGGCCGGGCGGGCGCCATGCGCCTGCCACTGTTCGGGCGGCACCAGGCGGCGGTGCAGCGGCCCCATCGCATCCGGCCAGAAGATCTGCGGTTCGACGATCACGCGCGCACCCATGGTGGAGCAGAGCAGCACCGTGTGGATGCCATGGCGACGCATCGGCTCCGCATGCTCCGCCAGGACGCGCTCTGTGGCTGCAAGACCGGCCGGCGCGGCTTCGGCCGAGAAGACACCGTGCATCGGCAGCCACAACTTCCCGGATGGGCCCAGCAATGCCTTGATCCGGCGAAAGGGGCGGGAACGCGTGACGCGCGGGATGATGTCCGGAATGACATGCCCACCCAGGGCACGCGCGCGGCGCCGTGCCTCGCGCTGCGCTTCTGCCACTGCGGCATCGCTGCCGTCCAGCGACAGGTGCACGGACCAGCGCAGGTCCGCCACGAAGGTCTTGCCGGCGCGCGCCGTGTGCAGCAGACCGGACAGCCGTTCCCACCAACTGCCGCGCGCGCGCAACAGGTCTCCCGCGATCCCCGCGCTTTCCATCACGGAAAACCCGGCGCGTGCCAGGTTGCGGTGGTTGGCGGGATCGAACAGGAACAACTCGCCCAGGCCCGGCAGGTCGCGCAGTGCGACCAGCGCGGCCAGCGCCGCGGCACCCTCGGCGAATTCAAACGAAACGAAGCCCGTTGCTGCCGGCAAAGGCATCGTGGCCAGGGTCACGCGCGTGCGCAGCCCAAAGGCGCCGCAATCCCCCACCAGCGGCTGCGGGGCTTCCAGCCCCCGCACGCGGTCGGCCAGGGTGAAATCGACGAGGGCGGCGGTACCATCCACCATGCGGGTGGCATGCACCGGCCCGTCGCCCCATGCGCCATGGCCGGAGGCGCCGAAGAAGCCGCCGTTCTGGGCGGCACCGCCGCCCACCGTGGCCCCGGTGCCGGACAACGGGCCGAAGGCGCAGGCCCGCAGCCCCTCGGCCTCCAGCGCCGCGTGCAGGGCGGCCCAGGTGGTGCCGGCGCCGACCTCCACCTCCGCGGCGTCCCGCCGGATCGTGATGCCGGTGAGGCCGGTCATGTCCACCACCGCTGCCGGTGCGCGCGGCGCCACCGTGCCACCCGTATAAGACCAGCCGCCGCCGCGTGGCACCAGGGCAATGCCTTCCGCCCGTGCCACCCGGACCAGGGCCTGGACCTGCCCCACATCCCCTGGCTGCAGCACGGCGCCGGCCGGCATGGGGGCGGGGGTCGCGAGGTCGGCGGACAGCGCTTCGGCCAGTGCGGCGTCGTCCTGCACCGCCAGTCCGGGCACGGCGTCCCGGAAGGCGCGGGCGACGGGGTTCATCGCGCCTCCCTACTCGGCGGCGGCCTGCGCGGCGCCGGACCGGCCGGGCGGCAGGCGGAACACCTTCAGCGCCGCGTCGCGCATCAGGGTGCTGAGGCTTTCCGGACGCAGGCCCAGCTCGTTGATCTCGCGCACCGCGCGCTCAGGATCCACCACCGGCCAGTCCGTGCCGAACAGCACCTTTCCGCGGCCATAGGTGTTCATGTAGTGCACCAGAGACGGCGGCCAGTGCTTCGGCCCATAGGCGTCCACGCCGATGAAGACGTTCTCGTGCTTCCAGGCCATCGAGATCATCTCGTCGGTCCAGGGCACGCCGATGTGGATGCCGAGCAGCTTCAGCTCGGGAAAGTCGATGGCCACCTGATCCAGCGTGATAGGCTTGGCCACGGAAGGCAGGCGGCGCTCCCGCGAATAGATCAGGTTGTGGCCCACCTGCATCATGATGGGGATGTCGAGCTCGCAGCAGCGGGCGTAGTAGGGGTAGTAAAGCGCGTGCCCCGGCTCCATCCCGAACCAGTGCGGGTAGAGATGCGCGCCGACGAAGCCGAATTCCCTTGCCGCGCGGTCGAGGTCCTTGAGCCCCTGGATCCCGCGCGTGGGATCCACCCCCGCGAGGCCGGAAAAGCGATCGGGGTAGCGGGCACAGACCTCCGCCACCCGCTCGTAGGGAATCTCAAAGGAACCACGTATGCGCAGGTCCCCGGCGCGCACAGCGATCAGCAGGGAGCGCTCGATCCCCGCCCGGTCCATCTTGCGAAGATAATCCTCAACCTCGACGCCGTTGCGCATGGCATCCGTCATGCGGACCTGAGTCTTGAATTGGTCGTCCACGCCCGTTTGGTTGTTTTGGATTTCCAGCGGGGTGTAGAGGTTGCAAACGATGTCGATGGCGCCGGACATGCTATCAGATTCTCGAACTTCTTTGCCGCCAACCTACGGAGCCGACTGCGGGCCTGTCAAAGCCAATTTGATATGCGAAGCGCATGACAGGGGTTAGTTCATATAATGAATGAAGCTTGGTGTTGTGGTCTTGGTTGACGATAGGTCTGTGCCAAATCGGGGAATGCCGAAAAGCTGAGCGGAAATCTGCTGAAACGGCAGAAATGGCGACTTTTCGTGCAATCGTTTGCCGGGGCCGCTTCCAACTTCGCTGCGGCATTTCGAAAGGCGTTGACGGGCTGGAAAAATTCAGATCACCTATCGTTCGCCGGAATGTTCCGCATTTCGACATACGAAATTTTTGGGTGGTGCTCAGGGTTCGGCCGGGCGGTGCCACCGGCCTGTTGGCGGAATGTCGTCGCGGAGCCGGGCTGCCGCGCCGTGTTGCCCGCACCTGCCGCTATGGCAGGTCTTGCCGGGCGCAGCATTGGGAAGAACAGGATGATCCTCGCGCGACTTCTCTGGAAGCCGGTCTGCATCGCCTCCTTGTCCTTGGGCATCCTGGCCACCGCGCCGGCGGCCTTCGCGGCGCCCGAGACGCTCACCGTCGCGCTGACGGGAGATTTTCCCTCGCTGGACCCCAGCAAGGATTCGTCGCCGCTGGGTTCCAACTACCGGCTGAACGTCTTCAATGCCCTTACGGCGGTGGAGCGAGACGGCTCCATCTCGCCCCGCCTGGCGGAAAGCTGGACGCGATCCGACGACTTGACGCAATGGACGTTCAAGCTGCGGCAGGGCGTGAAGTTCCATGACGGCAGCGACTTCACGGCCGCCGATGTGAAGTTCACCTGGGACCGCATCCTCGCGGATGCGACCTCGCCCGTGCGCACCTTCGCCCGCATCGCACAGTCGATCGAGGTGGTGGACGACCACACGGTGAAATTCACCTTGTCGCAGCCTTACGCGATCTTCGAGCGGCAGGCGACCTTCGTCTACATCATGTCCAAGACCTATTTCGATAAGGCGGGCGACCAGGGCTATGCCACCAGGCCGGTCGGCACCGGCCCTTACCGCATGACGGAATGGGTCAAGGCGGACCGCATGGTGGTGGAGGCCAACCCGAATTACTGGGGCGGCGCGCCGGCCATCCGGCGGGCCACCTTCCGCCCGGTGCCGGCGGAGGCCAGCCGCGCCAACGCTCTGTTGTCGGGCGAGGTAGATGTGGTGCCGGAGCTCTCGCCCTCGCTCATGGCGCAGCTGCGGTCTTCGTCCACCGTCAAGGTCGGCATCGCGCCCGGCATCCGCGTGGTGCACGTTTCCATGGACCCGACCAAGCCGCCCTTCAACAACCCGCTGATCCGTGAGGCGGTGGACTACGCCATCGACCGCAAGGCCATTTCTGAGCGGCTGCTGCGCGGCGTCGGCGTGCCCAGCGGCTCCATGCTGCCGCCCAGCGCGGTGGGCTACGATTCCTCCCTGCAGCCCACGCCCTACGACCTAGAAAAGGCGCGGGCGCTGATCCGGCAGGCCGGCTATGCCGGGGAGCCGATCCGCATCAACTACCCCAACAACAACTTCGCTATGGCCAACGAGGCCGTGCAGGCCGTCGCCGGCTACATGACCGCGGTGGGGCTGAAGGTATCGCTGAATTCCATGGAATTCACAGCGTTCTTCCCGCTCTGGCTGCAGTCCAAGCTGGATAACATGTTCTTCTTCGCCTACGGCTCCTCGCAGTACCATGCCGAGGGCGTGCTCGGCATCATCTACGCGCAGGGTGGCCAGACCTATCAGGCGGATCCGGAAATCGACCGCATCACCCGGGAACAGCGCGGCGAGAAGGATCCGGCGCGGCAGATCCAGCTGATCCACCAGGCCTTCCGCCGCAGCAACGAGCTGCGGACCTACTTGCCGCTGTACAACCTGCAGCAGGTCTACGGCGTGAAGAACGGCATCGAGTTCACGCCGTTCCCCGACGGCGTCGTGCGCCTCTACGAATTCAAGTGAGGACGGGCAGGGTCTGAGACGGGACGATGCTGCTGTTCATCCTGAAGCGGAGCCTCTTCTCCGTCCTGACCATCCTCGGCGTGGTGACCGTCACTTTCTTCCTGATGCGGCTGGCGGGCGACCCCGCCGCGCTGCTGCTGCCGGTCGAGGCCACGGCGGATGACGCGGCCCGGCTGCGCGCGGCGCTGGGCCTGGACCGGCCGCTGTATATCCAATACCTGACCTTTCTGCAGAACGGTCTGGTCGGCGATTTCGGCAATTCCATCCGCCAGAACGCGCCCGCCCTGCAACTGGTGCTGGAACGCATCCCGGCCACGCTGGAACTGGCGATCTCCGCCTTCTTGATCGGCATCACCCTGGCCTTCCTGTGCGGCCTGCTCATCCGGCTGGTGGGGAGCGACCTGCTGCGCACCGTCATCATGTGGCTGGCACTGATGCGGCAGGCCATGCCGGTCTTCTCCTTCGGCATCCTGTCCATCTTGATCTTCTCGGTCTGGCTGCAATGGCTGCCGTCGCTGGGCCGCGGCACGATCTGGCACTTGGTGCTGCCGGCCTTCACGCTCGGCACCTACGAGCTCGCGCTCTACCTCCGGCTGTTCAACATCTCCCTCGCGGCGGAGCAGCGGCAGGACTACGTCCGCACGGCCTATGCCAAGGGGCAGGGCCGCGCCGCCGTGATCCTGCGCCACATGCTGCCCAACGCGCTGCTGCCGCTGGTGACGGTCGCCGGCATCAATCTGGGCCTGATGCTGGGCGGCGCGGTGGTGACGGAGACGGTCTTCAGCTGGCCCGGTGTCGGCCGCCTGATCGTCGATTCCGTCAGCCAGCGCGACTTTCCCGTGGTGATCGCCGGCGTCTTCGCGGTGTCGCTGATCTTCGTGGTGATCAACCTGGCCGTGGACATCCTCTACGGCGTGCTCGATCCAAGGGTGAAGCTCGGATGAAGCGGTTTCGCAAAGGGGCGGGCCTCACCGCCCTGATCCTGCTCGGCATCACCTTTGTGCTGATCGCCATCGTGCCGCTGCTGCCTTCCTCCGATGCCTATACCCAGAACCTCGGGGACGGGCTGTTGCCGGCCGGCGGCCGCTCCTTCGACGAACAACTCTACCTGCTCGGCACAGACACGCTGGGGCGGGACCTGCTGAGCCGGCTGGCGCTGGCGGGGCAGGTTTCCTTCATGATCGCCATCGTCGCCGTGGCCATGAGCCTCGTCATCGGCGCCGTGCTGGGGCTGGTCGGGGGCTTCTTCGGTGGCTGGACGGAAAGCGTGATCATGGGCATCGCGGACCTGCAGCTGTCCATCCCGCGCATCCTGCTGCTGATCGCCGTTTCCGCCGTGGTGGGGCCCAGCGTCGTTCTGCTGGCGGTCATGCTGGGGCTGACGAGCTGGGTGTCCTACGGCCGCGTCGCCCGCGCCATGGTGCTGAGCCTGAAGCGGCGGGAGTTCGTGCTGTCCGCTACCACACAAGGCGCGGGCGCGGGGTGGAACATGCGCAAGCACCTCTTGCCCAACGTGCTGCCACAGCTGCTGGTGGTCGCGTCCCACGAGTTCGGGCAGGTGATCGTGCTGGAGGCGTCGCTCAGCTATCTCGGCCTCGGCGTGCAGCCCCCGCTGCCGAGCTGGGGCATGATGGTGGCGGAAGGGCAGAGCTATCTGGCCCTGGCGCCGATGCTGTCGGTGCTGCCCAGCATCGCGCTGTTCTGCCTGGTCGCTGGCACGCAGTTCCTGTCCCAGGCCTTCACGTCCGAAAGCGACGTGGTGGGCGACATGTCGAGGGCGAAGCCGTGAGCCTTGCCGCCGAGCCGATCCTGCGCGTCCGCAACCTGTCTATCGACATCGCCGGCACCCGGCATCGGCTGGTGGACGATGTCAGCTTCGAGGTTGGGCGCAACGAGGTGCTGGGCGTGGTCGGCGAGTCCGGTTCGGGCAAGAGCATCACCATGCTCGCCGTGCTGGGCCTGCTGCCGCCGGCACTCCGCGTTTCCACAGGCGAGATCTGGCTGAACGGGCGCGAGATCGGCCACCTTCCGTTTCGCGACATGCGCCGCATCCGGGGCAAGGAGATCTCGCTGATCTTCCAGGACCCGATGACAGCGCTGAACCCCGTGTTGCGCGTCGGCCCGCAGATCGCGGAGGCCGTGCGCCTGCACAACCGGCAGCTGTCCGCCGCCCAGGTGCGCAAGCGCGTGGTGGAGCTGCTGGAGTTGGTCGGCATTCCCGATCCGGAGCGCCGCTACGGCCAGTACCCCAACGAATTCTCCGGCGGCATGCGGCAGCGCGCCGTCATCGCCATCGCCATGGCCAACGAGCCGGACCTGCTGATCGCCGACGAGCCCACCACCGCGCTCGACGTCACCATCCAGGCGCAGGTGCTCCGCGTGCTGGCCGAGATGCGAGAGCGCACGCGCGCCGCCATGGTGCTGATCACCCACGACCTGGGCCTGGTGGCCGAGACCGCCGACCGCATCGCCGTGCTGTATTCCGGCCGCGTGGTGGATACCGGTGCCACCAGCACCATCTTCGGCGAGACCTGCCATCCCTACACCGCCGGGCTGATCGCCAGTCTGCCGCGCATGGATGAGGATCTGGCGAAGCTCTACTCCATCCCCGGCTTCGTACCGGAGGTCGCCCGCCGCCCGTCCGGCTGCGCCTTCCACCCGCGCTGTGGGCTGTCCGCCGGGCGGGAACCCTGCAGCGCCGCGCGGCCGTTGCTGCGGCCCATGGCGCCCGGCCACCTTTCCGCCTGCCACTTCGCCGAGGAGACGCCTGCCTGGGCGGCGGCGCAGGAGCGGGAGCGGCACACCGCCAGCGCCGCTTTCACGGCCGGCGAGCGGCGCGAGCAGGAGGTTGTCGTCAGCATCGAGCAGGTGTCCAAGGTCTTCCATGTTTCCCGGCGCTCCGGTTGGGGGCGCGACCGGCTGCAGGCGCTGACCGACATCTCCTTCGAGATCCGCCGCGGCCGCACCCTGGGGCTGGTGGGTGAGTCCGGCTGTGGCAAATCCACGCTGAGCAAGGTGATCCTGCAGCTGGAGCAGCCCAGCGCCGGCGCGGTGCGGCTGCGGAGCAACAATCTGATCGGCATGTCCGGCAGCCGGCTGCGGGAGCAGCGGGAGCACCTGCAGGTGGTGTTCCAGGACCCTTACTCGTCGCTGGACCCGCGCTTCACCATCCACGACATCATCGCCGAGCCGCTGCGCATCCACGGGCGCTACGACCCAGGGCGCGTGACCGAGCTTCTGCGGCATGTCGGCCTGGGGCCGGAGGCAGAGGCGCGCAGGCCCGGTGACTTCTCCGGCGGGCAGCGGCAGCGCATCGCCATCGCGCGGGCGCTGGCGCTGCAGCCGGACGTGCTGATCCTGGACGAGGCGGTGTCGGCGCTGGATGTTTCCATCCAGGCGCAGGTGATCAACCTGTTGAAGACGCTGCAGGACGAGTTCCACCTCACCTACCTGTTCATCTCGCACGACCTGTCCGTGGTGCGCCACATGTCGGACGACGTGGCGGTGATGTATCTGGGCCGGCTGATCGAGATCGGATCGCGCGAGCAGATCTTCTCGCGCCCGGCACATCCCTATACCCAGGCGCTGCTCTCGGCCATTCCGCGCACGGGCGCGGAGGCGCGCCGGGCCAGCGGCCGGATCGTGCTAAAGGGCGAGCTGCCGAACCCGCTGTCCCCGCCCTCCGGCTGCCGCTTCCGCACGCGCTGCTTCAAGGCGGCCGACATCTGCGCGACGTTGGATCCTGAACTGCGGGAGCGCACGGAACCCGGCCACCAGAGCGCCTGCCACTTCGCCGTGCCGGCCAGCGCCGATGCCGTGCCAGCGTGACGCCGGCGCAGGCGGCGGATGGCCGGGACCGATGCAGGCATCGGTCCGGACGGCGCCCGCCCCGGCGGCCTGTCGCCGATCGCCCGGCGGGAGCGGGGCGTCCATTCCAGATGCAGCGTCCGGCAGGGCGTGACGCCTTGCCTGCGCCGGCCCGACGCGCCGGCGGCGGACGCGGCCCGAGCGAGGGAGGAGACGACGATGGCGGAGATCCGCTGCGGCTATGTGGATGGCGAATGGGGCCAGGTGCATTACCGGCGCAGCGGCGATGCCGGGCCGTGGGTCGCGCTGTTCCATGAATCGCCGCTGAGTTCGGCGGTCTATCAGCATGTGCTGCCGCTGCTCGGCCAACACGCCCGGGCCGTGGCCTTCGACACGCCGGGCTACGGCGCCAGCAGCCCGCCCCAGGGCCCGGGGCAGGAGATTCCGGATTACGCCCGCGTGCTGGCCGGCGCCGCCGCTGCGCTGGGCATGGAGCGGCCGGTGCTGGGGGGCGTGCATACCGGTGCCTCCATCGCCATCGCGGCCTCCGCCTTCATTCCGGCCGCCGGGCTGATCCCGACCGGCATCCCGCTTTACACGCCGGAGGAGCGCCCTCGCTTCCTGGCTGGCTACGCGCCGCCGCTGGTGACGGACGGGGAAGGCGCGCAGTTCGCCTGGGCGATCGCGCGCTACCGCCGCATCTGGGGGCCGGATCTGCCGGCCGAGCTGCTGCATGTGGCGGTGACGGAGCTGATGCGGGCCGGCACCCGCTACGACTGGGGCTACAACGCCGCCTTCCGCTACGACCCGGCGCCGCAGTTGCAGGCGTTCGATGGCCCGGTGCTGCTGCTGAACGCCGAGTTCGATTCGCTCGCCGAGAAGGACCCGCTGGCGATGCGGCTCGCGCGCGATGCGCGGACCGCCGTGCTGCCGGGGCTGCCGGGCCAGCCACATCTGCGGCAGCCGGCCCGCTACGCCGAATTGGTCCTCGGCTTCCTTGACCGTCTTTGATAACCCCCGCCGGGGGCAAGCGCAGGATTGAGATGATGTCTGCTCTGATGCCGCTGACCGAACGCCCTTCGATGCTGCCGGCGACCTTCCGCCCGATGACCATGGCCTCTGGCATCCGTTGCAACGCAGCGCGGGGCCAGGACCGGGTGGCGCTGATCTGCGGCGGCCGCAGCCTGACCTTCGGGCAGCTGGTGGACCGGATAGAGCGGGTTTCCGCGCTCGGCCTCGGCCTGGGGCTGCGGGCGGGCGACCGCGCGGCGATCGTCGCAGGAAACTGCCTGGAATATCTGGAGATCGTGGACGGACTGGCCGATGCCGGCATCGCCGTCGCCACGCCTAATCCGCGGCAAACACCGGAGGAGCTGGGCTTCATCCTGCAGGACTGCGGCGCGCGCGTGATCTTCGTTGGTGTGGAATCGGAGGCTCTGGTACGCGCGGCGGACGCGTCCGCCGTCGAGCGCATCATCGTCATCGGCGCGGAGTACGAGGCGCTGCTGCAGGACGCGCGCCCCTGTTCGCTGCCGGAGGTCGCCGAATGGTCGGCCTTCGCCATCCCCTATACCTCCGGCACCACGGGCAAGCCGCGCGGCGTGGTGCTGCCGCATCGCTCCCGTGTCATGCTGGGCTTCTCCATGGCGTCGGAATTCGGCTGCTACGGTCCGGACGACCGCTTCCTGGCGGTGACGCCGATGTTCCACGGCGCCGGCTACGCCAATGTCCACACGTCCGTTTTCTTCGGCGGCACCTGCGAGATCCTGGAAAGATTCGAACCCGAGCTTTGCCTGCGCCGCCTCAGCGAGGGCGGTGCCACCGGCACCTTCGTGGTGCCCACCATCTTCCACGCCATCTTCGGGCTGGAGAAGCCGGTGCTCGACCGCTACCGCTCGCACAGCCTGCGCGCCCTGATGTCGAATGCCGCGCCGCTGCCGCAGAAGACCAAGGAAGTGATCGTGGACTACTTCGGGGAAGGGCTGCTGCATGAGATGTACGGCTCCACCGAGGCCGGCACGGTGTGCAGCCTCCGCCCGCGCGACCAGCTAATCAAGAAGCAGTGCGTCGGCCATGCCTGCATGATGAATCAGGTGAAGCTGCTGGACGATGCCGGCCAGCCGGTGAAGCAGGGGGAGGTGGGGGAGCTGTTCAGCACCGGCCCCAACCTGTTCCTCGGCTACTGGAACAAGCCGGAGGCCACGGCGGCGGCGATGCGCGATGGCTGGTTCTCCGCCGGCGACTTGGCGTGGCAGGACGCGGACGGCTGCTACTACATCGTGGACCGCAAGAAGGACATGTACATCTCCGGCGGTGTCAACGTGTACCCGCGCGAGATCGAGGAACTGCTGTTCCGCCTGCCCGGGGTGCGGGAAGCGGCGGTGATCGGCACGGCGGATGACTACTGGGGCGAGGTCGGCAAGGCCTTCCTGGTGCTGGAACCCGGCGCGGCCCTGTCCGCCGAGGCGGTGATCGAGGTCTGCAAGGAGAAGCTGGCCGGCTACAAGGTGCCGCGCCATGTCGCCTTTATCGAGGCGCTGCCGCGCAATCCAGCCGGCAAGGTGCTCAAGACGGAGCTGCGGGCTCGGGGGTAGCAAAAAGACTTTGTCTGAAAGTGGCGCGGCGCCTGCAGTTCACGTGCCGCGCCAAACTGACGAAGTTTTTTGGTTCTTTTTTCCAAAAAAGAACCGCTTGCCTTCATCCCGCCTTGGCCTTGCGCCCACCCGCCGTGCCGTTCATCCACCGCGCGCTGTGGCGCTCGCCGGAGGGCATGCGCAGCATCGTGTCGGTCAGCGTCGCCTCGCCGCCGGACAGGATGCCGCTCAGCTCCACGATGCGCTCGGGCGCCAGCCGTTCCGGGATGCCGGCCAGCGTCAGCGCGCCCAGCGGCCGGCCGGTCCTGCTGGTGATGGCGACCGACAGGCCCATGATGCGGCCCGCCGGGTCCTCCGGCGCCAGGGCGTGGCCGCGCGCGCGGCATTCGGCCACCGCGCGGCGGATGGTGTCCGGGTCCTGGTTGGGGAACTCGGCCAGCCGGGCGGCGCTACGCTTCAGCACCGCCTCCACCTCGTAGTCCTGCATGGCGGACAGGATGGCGAGGCTGGCGCTACCGGCGCCCAGCGGGCGGTGGGAGCCGATGTCCATCGGCACCGCCTTGACCGGAAAGTCGCCGAACTCCACATCCACGCAGAACAGGCTCTGGCCGGAGCGAACGCAGAACATCGCGGTGTCGCCGCTCTGTTCCGCCAGTAGCTGCAGCACGTCCCGCGCGACGGCGCCGAGGTCGATCTGATTGGAGGCCGTGGCGGCGAGCGCGAAAAACTCCAATCCCAGGCGATATCGCTTGGAGACCGAATCCTGGTCCAGGAAGCCCCGGTTGGTCAGGCTGACCAGCAGGCGATAGGTGGTCGCCCGGTCCAGCCCACTGGCCGCCGCCAGTTCCGACAGGCGCAGCCCCTGGCCGGCCTGGGCCGCCACCAGCTGCACCAGCGCCAGCGCCCGGTCGACGGTCTGCGAGCCACCGGGGGAGCGGGGCTCGCTGTCATCCGGCTTGGTCTTGGAATCCTTCGGCGCCGGTCGCGTCATGGTGCGGGGAAACTTGCCCGGTGGGCGGGGGCGCGGAGGGAGCGGGCTGATGCCGTGGTCACGGGCCGATACTCTGATCCAGGGTGGACGCCGCCAGTCCGGCATCTTCCGGCATGGGTAATGCCTCTCGGCCCAGGAAGGAAGCAGCGGCGGCGGCGCGGGGCGCGAATATGTCGGCGGGGTGGGAGGCAAGGGCGACCGCCGCCCGCAGCTGGGCCAGCCGCTGTTCCAGCGGATAGGCCATGGCGGTGGCCCAGGCGGGGGCGAGGCTGTGCGGCTGCTTGAGGCAAGCCCGCGCGCGGGCCTGCAGGGCCTCCGGTTGCAAGCGTGGGGCGTTGCCGCGCGCATGGTCCCGCGTGCGCCGGAACCAGGGAAAGAACAGCTCCTGGTCCCGTAGCTGGTGCCACAGCCGCAGCAGGTGCGACCCGTCCTCCACCGGATCGGCGGCGGGGATGGGGTGGTCCAGGAAGTCCCGGCGCAGCGCCGGGGTCAGGATGGGCGGGGAGCGCAGCGTCAGCCCGGCGACGAGGCCCGGCGCGGCCAGGGCGGCCTCGGCCGCCACGGCGGCGGCGGCGCCCTGCGCCAGCAGGTGCACCCGCTCCAGGCCCAGGCTGCGGCAGACGGCGCGGAGCTGCTCCACCCAAAGGCCGACTGAGATGGCCTGCCCCGGCGGCGGCGCGGACTCACCCAGGCCCGACAGGTCGAAGCCGATGGACGGGCGCAGGGTCCCTAGCTCACGCAGCAGTGCGTCGTCCAGCGCGGAAGCGCCGGGAATGTCGTGCAGCACGACCACGGGCATCCGCTCGCGCTCCAGCCCATAGGCACGGACCAGCGTTTCTCCCGCGGGCGTTTGCAGATAGTCGATGCCGCCTGGGCCAGGCGCCAGCCGGCCGGCATGGGGCGGGGCGGCGGGCAGGCCCTGCGCGTGGCGGGACAGGATCTCGCGCTCCCGCATCGCGGCGGCAATCTGCTCGCGCGGCAGCACCTCGGTCCAGGCCTCCGGCGGGTACAGCGTCCGGCTGCTGTGCAGGCTGTCCCCGGGGCGCGTGCCGAAGCAGACGGGCACCTGCAGCGCGCCGATCATGCCCAGCCCGGCATGGCGGAAGGCGGAGGCGAAGATGCGGCGGTACTCGTCGCCCGCTTCCAGCAGTTCCACGGTGCCGCGGTGCAGGAAGTCCGGGTCCGGCACGTCGGTATCGGCGCGGCATTCCGCCAGCGGCCGGTCCCAGGGCGCGAAGATGTGCTGCTCGCGGTAGCGGTACCAGCACCAGAGCAGATGCGTGCCGTCCCAGCGCGGTACGATCGGCGGCAGGTTCTCGTGGATGCGTTGCTCGGACATCGGCGCGGCGAAGACGGGAAAGCCGTCCGTCAGCACCATGGCCACGCGCTCCGGGTGCCGGTGCGCCAGCTCCACCGCGACGCCCGCCCCGGTATGCCGGCCATAGGCCAGCACGCGGCCCAGCCCGAGCGCGTCCAGGGTGGCGAGGATGGCGTCGGCCAGATCCTCGGTGGCCAGCGGTCCGGCCGGCAGCGGGTCGGACAGCCCGCAGCCCGGCAGGTCGAAGGCGAAGGTGGTGAAGCGGGTGGCGAAGACCTTCTGGATCGGCCGCATCACCTTGGCCGAGCAGGGTGCGGCGTGCAGCATGATCAATGGCGGGCCTTCGCCGCCGCGCGCGTAGTGCACCCGGCGGTTGCCGACCTGCGCGAAGGCGTGGGCGATCACCGCGTCAGTCAAGCAGTTCACGGACTAGCCGCGCCGCCTCCGCCGTATGCGTATCCAGGAAGCCGTGGGTGAAGGCGGGCAGGTCCAGCACGCGCCCATCGCGCAGCAGCGGCGCGGCGCGCGGCGTGTTGGCCGCCAAGTCGTCGTCCGGGTTCAGCACCGTTACCCGATGTGGCAGCGCTGACAGCACGGGCGCGAGGTCGTAGTTGAAGGCCGCGCGGTGGCCCCACCAGTGCCGCTCCCGGCCGGACAGGCGCTCGTAGAAGATGCGGGCGGCGTCTTCCAGCGTGTTGTCCTGGCCGACGCGAAAAAACACCAGGAACCAGCGCCAGAGTTCCAGGAGCTGCGCGCCATCCGCGGTGAAGATCGGGCCGGGGCGGTACAGGGCGCGCAAGGCGGCGCGCTCCTCCTCCGTATAGATCGGGGCGGATACCAGGATCAGCCGGCGCGCCCGGTCCGGCGCCTGGCGCGCCATCTCGGCGATGGTCAGGGAACCGGTGTGGTAGCCCATCAGGTCCACCGGGCCCGGCAAGGCCAGCGCGTCCACCAAGCTCCACATCGTGCGGGCGTAGTCGGCGATCTCAGGAAATTCCGGCAGCGGGTCGGACTGTCCGAAGCCCGGCGTATCTGGCGCGATGGCCACGCGGTCATGGCCCATCGCGTCGAGGAAACGTTCGTAGACGAGGCCGGAGGCTGGGCTCATGTGCAGGCAAAGCAGCGGCGGCCTGCCGGCGGCTGCGCCCTTTCCCGCGTGGCGCAGGTGCATCTGCCCGAAGGGGAGGTCGACATAGGATCGGCGGACGGGCATGGGCCTCCTGGTCGGCACCGCGTCATTTCAATAAACGATACGAAGCGGCACGCCGTCTTGCAATCCGAAAGCCCTTGGTTACCATTCCTGTGCAGCCGCCGCACAGCATCGCGGCGAGCGGTCTTCCAGGTCCTGTCCCGCGCAAACACGAAAGCCCGCAGGTCACAATGGCATCCACGAACTCGGACCGCCCCGCCCGGATCATGGTCGCGGGTGGCGGCATCGGCGGCATGACGGCGGCCCTGGCCCTGATCCGCGCCGGCTTTTCCGTCACCCTGTTGGAGCAGGCGCCGGTGCTGGGCGATGTCGGCGCTGGCCTGACGGTGCAGCCCAGCGCAACGCGCGCCATCGACTACCTTGGCCTGGGCGCGGCATTCCGGCGGTTCGCCGATCCTTCGCCCAGCTCCTGGGTCTTCCACCACCGGACCGGTGAGGCCATCGCGGAGCTGATGAGCGCCGGCCACGCCGCCGATGCGGATGGCGTCACCTGGTACCACCGCGTTCATCGCGCCGATTTTCTGGCGATGTTGGAAAGCGCGATCCGAGCCGCTAGTCCGGATACGCTGCGCCTCGGTTGCCGCGTCGCGCGGGTGGAGCAGGGGGGCGGCCGCGTCGTCGCCGTCCTGGCGGATGGTACGCGGGTGGAAGGCGACGCATTGGTGGGCGCCGACGGGGCGCGATCGCCGATCCGCGCCCAGTTGTTCGATACCGGCACGCCGCAGTTCCGTGGGCAGGTCGCCTATCGCTGCCTGATACCGATGGAGCGGGTGCGCGACGCACTCGGCGGGCGGACCTCGGGCACCTATATCGGCCCGGGCCGGATCTTCAATCAGTACCCGGTGCGTCGCGGCACCATCCTGAACTGCGTCGGCATCGTGCGGACCGGAGACTGGCAAGAGGAAGGCTGGTCCACCCCCGCGACGCACGAGGAGTTCAGGGCGCAGTTCGCCGGATGGCACGAAAGCCTGACCGGTGTGATTGCCGAGGCACCCGGGGACCAGCTGATCAAGTGGGCGCTGTACGACCGCGACCCCCTGCCACGTTGGAGCGACGGGCGGATCACGTTGCTGGGCGATGCCGCGCACCCCATCCTGCCCTTCCTGGGCCTGGCCGGTGCCATGGCGATCGAGGATGCGGTGGTGCTGGCCAGGGCTTGCGCGGCCTCCCCAGACGACCTTGAGGCGGCGTTCCTGAACTACGAGCGGGTGCGCCAGCCTCGCACCCGCCATGTGCTCATCAATTCCCGCGAGCAGGGCGAAGTCTACCAGGACAGTGACACCGATGCCTATGCGACCAGGCCCCGGCCAAATGCCGACCCGGAACTCTACACCTATAATCCGGCGACGGCTGCGTTGTAGGCATCGGCCATCCTCGTGGCGCGGCACCGCAAGCCACCACTATCAGAACCGGGGAGTCAGCCACTGCCCCTGGCTGGAGCCGATCATACTGCCAAAATATCGTGCCGGGCGCGAGGCACGTGGCAGGGTGCCTGGGTGTAGGGTCAAGCTGGGTCCCGTGATGGTCGTAGTGACCGGTTTCCATGTTGAGATGCTCAGGACAGTGCTGATTCGGCCAAAGTCGATGCGCAGCTATCCGGTCGCCCAACAAGCCGGAAGGTGGGTATGACATTCTCGCCCGACGCGCTGGCAGTCAGCGACCCGCAGCTATCCAAAACATAAAGTCAATTTCTAAGCCTGGAAGCATCGGACGCTCCGCTCGGGTCCTGCGCGACGATTGGCTTGCTGCCCTGGCCAAGCGCTCTGGAAATGACACAGGACTTCATCTCCGCTTTGCTTCGAGCTTTAGCCAACGCGGACATTGTCCTGATCCTGGTTCGATCACTCGACTTCATGGAGCAGTCGCCTGACTTCACGAAGTCCCGGCGGGAGATAGGGGCCAGGTGCTCAAGGCGAGACGGGCAATGGCCACCAGTTTGTCGCGCGTGGCGCCATCCCGGGCCAGCGTCGAAAGTCCCTGGATCACGGAGGTGGTGTAGGCCGCGAGAGTGGTGGCGTCGGTGTCCGCGGGTAGCAGGCCGCCTGCGACGTCCGCGATGATCTTGTCCCTCAGCGCCGCTTCCACACCCTGGCGGATCTCAGCCAGCTCACGGCGCACGTCGTCGGCCTCTGCCGATACGGCGATCGCCGAGCTGGCCAGCAGGCAACCGGGCGGGGTTGTCTCGCCGGTGAAGGCCATGGCCGCGCCTTCCAGCAAGAAGCGCGCTGCCGCCGTCGCGCTTTCGGCGTGCGCGACCATCTCGGCAGGAGGCAGGGGCCGAGCGAGGTAGAGGGCGACCGCCTCGCGGAACAGGCCCTTCTTGTCGCCGTAGGCCGCGTAGATGCTCGGCGGCGTCACGCCCATCGCCCGGGTCAGTTCCGTGAGCGAGGTTGCCTCGTAACCGTGCCGCCAGAACAGGTGCATGGCCTTTTCCAATGCCGCGTTGCGGTCGAAGGAGAGCGGGCGGCCAGTCTTGCGGCGCGGCGGGGGTGTGGCCTTTTTCATAGCGTTCAATATGAAACACTTGACAGGCGGGAGCAACCGGAACACGCTTTCATAGCGAACGATATGAAAGAAGTGGCCGTGTCCCTGACAGACTACCGCACCCTTGGCCGTTCAGGCCTGGCCGTCAGCCCGTTCGCGCTCGGCACGATGACCTTTGGCACCGCGCGCTGGGGCCTGGACGAAGGGGAAAGCCGGACCGTGTTCGACGCTTACGTCGAAGCGGGCGGCAACTTCATCGACACCGCGGATGTGTATGCCGGTGGTGAGGGCGAGGCGATGATCGGGCGCTTTGTCGCGGATCGCGGCTTGCGTGGCCGCCTGGTCCTCGCCACCAAGACAGGCTTCGCGACAGGGCAGGGGCCCCATGCCGGCGGCAACGGCGCCAAGCACGTCCATGCATCGCTCGACGCCTCGCTGCGCCGCCTGCGAACGGACCATGTCGATCTGTACTGGGTCCACGTGTGGGATGGGGTCACGCCGGCCGAGGAACTGCTGGAAACGATGGCCGGCCTCGTCCGGGCCGGGAGGATCCGCTACTGGGGCCTGTCAAATACCCCGGCCTGGTACATCGCCAAGATCGCCACGATCGCCGCGGTGCGTGGCCTGCCCGGACCCGTCGCGCTGCAGTTCTTTTATTCCCTCGTGAACCGGGAGGTGGAGGACGAGCACATTCCGCTCGCCGCCGAGTTCGGCATGGGCATGGTACCGTGGTCGCCCCTGGCCTACGGCCTGCTGACCGGCAAGTACGACCGCGCCAAGGTCGAGGCCGCGCCGGCCCGCGGCGCCGGCCTGCCAAAAGATGCGGCGACCGGAGAGCGGCGGCCAGCCGGCGACAAGCGGCTGGACGGGGCCAATCCGCTTGGCGATAGCCTCTTCACTCCGCGCAACTGGAGCATCGTGGAGGCGGTACGCCGGGTGGCCGACATGATCGGCCAGACGCCGGCCCGCGTGGCACTGTCCTGGGTGATGGGCCGCCCTGGCGTGGCCTCGGCCTTGATGGGCGTGAGCCGGGTCGCGCAGGTGGCCGACAACGTGGCGGCCCTCGGCCTGACGCTCGCGCCCGAACACGTTGCTGCTCTGAATGCGGCAAGCGCGCCGGCCGAGCCGCGCCTGATCTACGGGCTATCCCGGCCTTCGATGCGGCGGCAGGTCGTGTTCGGAGGCAGCACGGTCCGGACAGCCGCGGAGTGACCGCCTTTGCGCGGCGAGCGAAGCGTCCTTGTGTCGCTTGCTGATGGTTCCCGCCGGGCGGGACGAGGACTCCCATCCGGCCAAGCCGACGATCATTTTTCAACCAAACGTTGAACGCTACGCCACCGCTCCTGCCGGTCTCCATCCCGTCGCCCCCGCCTCGCTCGAAACAACGAAACGGCGGTCAGTCCCGCTGGCGCCCTGCGCTCTCGGCGCCGCCGCCCTGATCCTCGCGGCAAGACTGGCTCAGAGGCCAGGGATCGAACTCTTACACATTTAGTTAACTAACCTCTTTTTTATGTTTTCTTATATCTCTCCATGCAAACATTGCTGCATGAACACCTTGGCGCAGTTCATCCTCGAGGCTTCCACCTTCGCCTACACTGCCTTCGTGGCCGCGCTTTGCGTTACGATCGCCTGGATCGTTATTACCCTGGTCGGCCAGATCCGTGAGGGCGGTGAAAGCGGGCGTGCTTGGCGCAGCGCGGCGATTGTCGTCATCGGCGGCCTCGGCGTCTGGGCCGTCCACTTTCTGGCCATGCTCAGCTACCGGCCTGATTATCCGCTGAGCTACGAACCTCAGACCACCGCGGTGTCAGCCCTCCTGGCTCTTCTGCTGATCGGGACGCCACTCGCTCTATCGGCAAGAGCATCTGGAGCCATCGGGCGCTTTACCTTGGGCGCGGGTGCCGGAGCGGGCGTTGCGGTCATGCACTTTGTCGGTATGGCGGCCTTGCGTGGCTGCATCGTGGTGCATCCGGTCGGCACGCAGCTTGCCCTGGGTGCGCTCGGCGCCGTCGTGCTGGGAACCGCGCTCGCGCTTCCTCAACGCCGCCGGCGGTTTCGCTGGCTCGCCTGCGGCCTTGCCGTCGCATGCGTCCTTCTCGTGCACTTCCTGGCCATGACGGCCATGCAGATTGCACCCGCGCCCGAAACCCTGGCATTGGGCATCTACGGCGATGTCTTCAGCAACGTCATTGCGCTTGCTGTGCTGGCTCTGCTGGTCCTGAGTGCCGTGGTCTGCTTCTGGGCCATCCGGATCGGCGAGGAGCGGCGTCACAGTGCGCGCCTGACGACGGCGCTCGCGCATATGTCGAACGGACTGCTGGCCATCGCGGCAGATGGCACGGTCGACATCGCCAACGAACAGTTTTTCCACATCATCGGATTGCCGCCGACCCCCGTCCGTCGAGGCATGGCGTGGCGGTCCTTCATCCGTGGCAACTGCCGCCTCATGGGTTGGGACGAACCACGCACGGCCGCGCTGCTGGCACTCCACGAGGACTGGTCTGTCAAGCGCACCAGGACGCAGCTCACGATGCAGATCGGCAAGGGGCGAACGATCAGCGTCGGATCAGAACCTCTCCCCGACGGCGGCTTCGTCGTGATCCTGAACGACGTGACCGAGTTGCTCGATCAGGCTGCCAAGGCCGAGGCGTCCGAGCGCACCTTCAAGCTTATGGTTCGGGGCATCACCGACTACGCCATCTACATGCTGAACCCTGACGGAACCGTAGCGAACTGGAACGCCGGCGCCGAGCGTCTGAAAGGCTACAGCGCCGAGGAGATCGTCGGTACGCACTTCTCGCGCTTCTACAGCGAAGCTGAGCGAGAGGCCGGCATGCCGGACCGTAACCTTGCCACGGCGCTGCGCGAGGGTCGCTTTGAGAAAGAGGGGCTGCGTTACCGCAAGGACGGCAGCACCTTCCTCGCCCATGTCGTCATTGATCCCATCTACCGCGAAGATGGCTCACTGCTCGGCTTCGGCAAGATCATACGCGACCGCACGGAATACCTGCAAAGCACCCAGCACCTCGCCCATGTGACGCGGCACGACGCGCTGACAGGCCTGCCCAACCGGGCGCATTTTCTGGAACGGCTCCGTGCCGCGCTCGAAGCGCTCGAAGCGCTCGAAGCGCTCGAAACCCAGCAGGGGTCGGGAAGCGATCCGCTGGTCGCGGCGGTGAGCATCGATGTCAACGGGTTCAAGGCCATCAACGATACATATGGCCACGCGATCGGTGATACGCTGCTGCAGGCTTTGGCCTGCCGGATGTCGGGTTGCCTGCAGGGGGGTGAGCTCGTGGCACGCTTCGGCAGCGATGAGTTCATGGCCTTCAAGCGCTACCGCGAGCGCGGCGAACTCGATGCCTTCGTGGCCCGGCTGTCGCAAGCGGTGAATCAACCGGTCCAGCTAATGGAGCGCCGGTTGAACCCGGGTACCAGCCTTGGCGTGGCATGCTATCCAATGGATGCCCGAACGAGCGACGCACTGATTGCCAGAGCCGATCTGGCCATGCACCGGGCGAAGGCCTCGCTTGAGACTTCGGTCTGCTTTTTCGAGCCGAAGATGGACGAGGCGGCGCGTGAGCGGCGCATGTTGACGGCCGATATCTGGACCGCGATCGAAGCTGGCGACCAGTTCCACGTTCACTACCAGTCGCAGCATTGCACGCAATCAGGCGCGGTGTCGGGCTATGAGGCATTGCTGCGCTGGCGGCATCCCGAACGTGGCGCAATTCCACCGGCCGTCTTCATTCCGCTGGCCGAGAATTGCGGGGCCATTGTGAAGCTTGGCGAACAGATCATGGAGCAGGCCTGCCGGGACGCAGTTGCTTTCACTCTCCCGCGCGTGGCGGTCAATCTATCTCCATTCCAGCTCAACGACCCCGCGCTGCCCGAGCGGGTCCAGGCCATTCTGACAAGGACCGGCCTGCCACCCTCGCGTTTGGAACTTGAGGTCACCGAGTCGGCTGTCATCGACGATCGTTCACGGGCGCTCGATATCCTGCGCCGGATCAAGGCGATCGGCATCACCATCGCGATGGATGACTTTGGCACCGGCTACTCGTCGCTGGAAACGCTGCGCGCCTTCCCCTTCGACCGCCTGAAGCTGGATCGCTCCTTCACACGGGGGCTCGACGACGATCCACAGGCCCAGGCCTTCGTCCACGCTATCATGAGCCTGGCCAATAGCCTGGCCATGACGGTGGTTGCGGAAGGTATAGAGCTTCCTTCGCAGGTGCATTTTTTGAACGACGTGGGCTGCCATGAGCTGCAGGGCTATCTGTTCGGCCGTCCCTGCGCCATCGAGCAGATTCGCGCCGAGGCGCCCCGGGCGGCTCTGCACGCATCCCTGATGGCACCCGATCTTGCCGGACTGGCCAAAACCGGCATGAGCAACAATGGCACGGTGGCTCCGTTCCGTGGATAACGCCACGCTGCATTACACCGATGCCCTGGTCAACGTCGTCTGCGGTCTGACCTGTTTGTCACTCTGGCTGAACCAGCGTCGGGACACCTGTCTTGCCTTCTGGGCCTGCGGGCTATTGATCTATGGGACGCTGAACTTCCTGTTCCCGTTCGCACCCAACACGCCCGTCTGGAACAGCTTCGGATTCACTATTCTGAACTTGGCGAACATCAGCATCTGGGGCGGTTACCGGATCTTCGATGGCAAGCGCGCGTTTCCGCCCACTCAGCTTGTCTTGGTGCCGATTCCCTTGGCGGTCTGTATCCTGGCCGGCCTCCTCACCGGCAACTGGATTGCCGGAGCGAATGCCGCCCTGGTCAGCTACTGCGCCCTTGGCGTTCTCCAGATCGTGTATGTCGTGAGGGGGCGTACCAGCCTCTTCGGCCCCCGTTTGATCTCGGGCCTTATCATCCTGATGAACATCGTGACCCTTCTCCTTTCAACCTTCCCGGGTAACCCGTGGCTGGCGGGCGATGGAGGTGAAGCGCTGTTCCTCCTGTCCGACCACATCGTCACGATTGTATTTACCCTGGCCGTGATCGCCATGGTGGGCGAGCGCGACTACCGCACCATTCTGCAAAGCGCGCATCGGGACCATCTGACAGGAGCCTTGAATCGGTCAGGCCTGGCAGACGCCATCAGCCAGGGCGCCCGCCTGTCTGCATTGCTCCTGATCGACCTCGACCATTTCAAGGCCGTCAATGACCGCTTCGGTCACGAAGGCGGCGATCTTGTGCTGCGGGAGTTTGCTCGGCGGGCGCGCGGCGTCATCCGGTCCACCGATCTCCTGGTGCGTCTGGGCGGAGAGGAATTTCTGATCGCGACCGACAACCCGTCAGCCATGGACGCTGGCATCCTCGCTGAGCGCGCATGCATGGCAGCACGACACCAGCCTGCCGGGATCGACGGCGTATCCATCCCGTTCACGGTCAGCATCGGGGTCGCCATGCGTCACACGGGCGAGGACCTCGACCGGGTGATCAAGCGCGCCGATGCCGCTCTCTACCAGGCAAAGGCCGCGGGACGCGATCGTATCAGCCTTGCGGATGCGCACATCACGATGCCTGGTCCTGGTCAGCACGAAACTGGCCGTGCCCCGCCGGTGCGACTGGTGGACCTTGCAAGACCTGAGCACCCCCTTGCCCGCTTTCAGCACCGTGACGGCGGGAGGCCAGATCGGCAGCGGGAAAGCAGGACATGCGATGGACACAAGGCGGCACGCTTTGGTGACTAGGTCCTTCGGGTGCCTGCTCGCTGGCAGGCAGCAGGTCGCCGCAGCTTGCCGCCAGCGGCGGACGTAGCTCGTCCAGCCGCGCCATTGGAGATGTCATGCCGCCCTCCAGGTTCTTCGCGATCCCCTTGTGCATGTCGCCGGAAGATACGTAGCGCGCGAGGATTGTGACAAACGTCCCAGCAGCCACATCGGCCGGCATCCGGCGCCAGCTGGTCAATGGGATCGGCATGATCCGCTTCATCATGGGTGTCATGCTGGCGCTGCCATCGCACCTTGCCCGGTACCGCCATTCCATCCAGTCGGCCAAGATGCCCGCTTCCCGAATCGCCCCGCACCAGCGCGCCGTATCGGCTGCCGGCAACGCACGAATCTTGACGGCGGTGTCGGTTCGCGCCGTCAGCCCGATATGCTCCATGCGGGCCCGATAGTCCCCCTGTCCCCGGTCACCATGGCGAGGCGCGGGTCCAGCTTGCCAACCACCGGCTCCGGCGGGCCCGGGGGGTTCAAACAGGGCCATCCACAGCAAGGCCTCGAAGCCCTTTAGCGTTTCGGCCCCTGTCGGCACCTTCGCCAAGTTGGCCAAGCGCTTGCGTGAGACAATGGCGATGGCATCGCTCCCACCGGCGATTGGCTGTTGCGGTGAATACGTTCCGCTTGCAGGTCGAGCAACCCCTCCACCCCCGCTGCGGTTCAGCACCGAAGTGAGGTGTTCATCGCGTTGTTTCCCGACGTCCGCTGCTGGCCGGCGCGGGGCCGCGCCTACCGCGTCAATCCCAAAATGTGCCGCGCCTGCGCGGCCGTGGCGACAGTACCGCCCAGCGCCTCGACAATGCTGCCGGCCTTCGAGACGAGCGCCGCGTTGTCCGGTGCCAGCACGCCTTTGCTGAGATAGACATTGTCCTCCAGCCCGACCCGGACATGGCCACCCAGCAGCCAGGCCTGCGCCAGCATGGGAAATTCCCAGCGCCCGACGCCGAAGCCGCTCCACCCCGCGCCGGCGGGCAGCAGAGAGGCGAGGTAGGACATCGTGGCCGGGGTGGCGGCGGCGCCGTACTTCACGCCGAGCACGAGCTGGAAGAAGGGGTTGGGTCCCAGCGTGCCATCCGCCAGCAGATCGCGGGCCAGATGGATGTCGCCACTGTCGAAGCATTCCAGCTCCGGCAGCGTGCCGGCTTCGCGGATCAGCTTCGCCATGATGCGCAGGTTGTGCGGCGTATTGATGACGACGGAACTGCCGGAATACATGGTGTTGAAGTCCAGGCTGCACATGTCCGGGCGCAGCGCCACGACATGCTCCACCCGCTGCTCCGGCGGCATCAGCGTGGTGCCGGGTGCGGCGACCTTGGGGTCGTCCAGGCTGGGCACGAAGCGCTGCCCCGGGCCGGTGGTCAGGTTGATGATCACCTCGCTGTCGGCATCGCGCACCCGCTCCACCGTTTCGCGGTAATGCTGCAGCTCCATGGAGGGGCGGCCATCCGGATAGCGCACGTGGATATGCACGATCGCGGCACCCGCCCTGGCGGCGTCGATGCAGGCCTTCGCGATCTCCTGCGGCGTGCAAGGCAGCTCCGGGTGGTGAGCGCGCGTCGTGATGTTGCCGGTCACGGCGCATGAGATGATCGTCGGCATGTGCGATCCTTCCGTCAGTGAAAAAGATGCTGTTGGCAGCAACAGGGAATCCGCGCATCGTCGGCCCGCAGACAGGGAGAGGCGGGATGAATGGGTTGCGGCAGGGAAACCTCGGGCCTTATGCGCTGGCCGGGCGCGTCGCGGTTGTCAGTGGCGGCAGCAGCGGCGTCGGCGCCGCCTGCGCGCGGCGCCTCGCGGAACAAGGCGCCATGGTAGCCATCGGCTACCACACCGGACGGGACCGGGCGGAGGCGCTGGCCGCCGAGTTGCCGGGCGGCGGCCATGCCTCCCTGTTCCTGCCGATGACCGACAGCGCCGCCATCCTGGCCGCGGCGACGGAGGTGGAGGCGCGGTTCGGCCGGCTGGACGTGCTGGTGAATTCCGCCGGCACCACGCGCGCCGTGCCGCACGCCGATCTCGATGGGCTGGACGACGAGACCTTCGACCGCATCCTCGTCACCAATGTGCGCGGTCCCTTCGCCACCATCCGCGCCTTCGCGCCCTTGCTGCGGCGCGGCGGGGATGCCGTGGTGGTCAACATCTCCTCGCTCGCCGCCGTCAACGGCCTTGGCAGCAGCGTCGCCTACTGCGCCTCCAAGGCGGCGCTCGATACCATGGCGATGTCGCTGGCACGCGCGCTGGGGCCGGAGATCCGCGTGCTGGGCATCTCGCCCGCCGCGGTGGACACGCAGTTCGTCCCCGGCCGCGACCGCGACGCCATGCTGCGGCAGGCGGCGCAGACGCCGCTGCGCGTCGTCTGCCAGCCGGATGACGTGGCGCTCGCGGTTCTCGCGGCGGTGACGCATCTGCGGCTCTCGACCGGCACCACGCTGCTGGTGGATGGCGGCCGGCACCTGTGACGGGGCGGGGCGGGGCCGCACCGGCCTCAGCCCGAGGTCGGCTTCGCGCCCTTGAACAGCGGCGTGGTGGTGCGGGATGCGTAGCGCCACTGGCCGTCGGCGCCGCGCACGCATTCGTCCCGCACGGCGCCGATCAGGATGGGCGGTTCCGAGGGCAGCGGCGCCTCGCCGTCATCGGCATAAAGGCACATGGTCCACTCCGCCGTCGCGTGGTCGTTGTCTTTCGCGATGACATGGAAGTTGTGGATCAGGTGGCGCGCCACGCGCGGACCCTTGGCTTCCCGCCCGGCATAGAAGCCGCGGATCTCGTCATGCCCCCGCCGCGACTTGTGGCTGGTGGTATACACGCCGTCCTCGGTGAAGAACTCATGCGCCCGGCGGCCCCAGTCGGTGTCGACGTCGTGCCAGAAGGCGATGTTCAGCGCTTCCAGTTCCTGCCGGATGCGCAGCGTGTCGGTGTGCATCGTGCACGTCTCCTCAAAGATAATCGGTGAAGGCGGCCGGATCGACTGGCTCGCCCTGGGTCAGGCCGCGCAGGGCCGCGTCCACCATGGCGATGCGCGCCTCCATCGTGCTGGCGCCGGCATGCGGGGTGGCGAGCAGGTTGGGGTGGCGCAGCAGCCGGTCGTCCTCCGGCGGCTCCTGCGCGAAGACATCGAAGCAGGCGGCCGCCAGCGCGCCGCTTTCCAGCCGCCGCAGCAGCGCAACCTCGTCGACGATGCCGCCCCGGCAGGTGTTGACGAGCACGCAGCCGGGCCGCAGCCGCGCCAGCAGGGCGTCGTCGTAAAGGTTCTCTGTCAGGCGGGAGCGCGGGATGTGCAGCGACAGCACCTCGGAGCGTTGCAGCAGCGTATCCAGGGAAACGGGCGTGACGCCGTGCTCTGCATAGAATTCGGCATAGTCGCGGATGTCATGGACCAGGATGGTGCAGCCGAAGGGCTTCAGCAGCCGCACCACCTCCTGGCCGATATGCCCGCAGCCATGCAGCCCGACCACCCGCCCGCTCAGGCTGCGGCCGACGCGGGTGCGCGGCCGATCGCCCGCGCGCATGGCCAGGTTCAGCGCCGGCACCCAGCGCAGGCCGGCGATCATGAAGCACAGCGCCAGCTCCGCCACCGCCAGGCGATTGACGCCCGGCGTGAAGCCCAGCCGCACCCCGTGGCGCCGGCAGGCCTCCAGATCCACCGTGTTCAGCCCGACGCCGAAGATGCCGATGTCGCGGATGCCCGGCAGTGCCGCCAGCACGCGATCGCTGACCACGTCGCCGCCCATGATGGCGGCGTCGCAATCAGCCAGGAAGGCGATGATCTCGTCCTCGGTCAGGCGGTGCCGGATGTCCTCGTTGAACTTCGCCCGCGGGTAGGCGGCCAGGATGCGCTCGCGCAGATAGGGCACGCTGCCGATTGCGCCATTGGTGACGCCGGGCCGGCGGATCGTGCCGCGCTGTCCCGCCATCTCCTCAGTCCACCGTGATCTTGGCGGATTCGATGACGGGCTTCCACAGCGCCACCTCCGCCGTCATGCGCTGCGTCAGTTCGGTGGGCGTGCCGCCCATCGGCGTCAGGCCAAGCTGCGGCAGCAATGCCCTGGTATCCTCCAGCTGCAGATAGGCATTGGTCAGCGTGTTCAGGCGCCCGACCATCTCTCCCGGCATCCGGGCGGGGCCGAGCAACGAGATCCAGCCGGTCGCGCGGAAGTCGGGCACGCCCTGGGCCTGCACGGTCGGTGTGTCCGGCAGCTGCGGGATCGGCTCGGCGGTGGTGACGCCGAGCGCCCGCACCGCGCCCGCCTGGATATGAGGCAGGTAGGTGGTGACGAGGTCGAGCGCGATGTCGATCGACCCCGCCAGCAGGTCGTTGGTCAGCGGCGCCGAGCCGCGATACGGCACGACGTTGAAGCGGATGCCGGTGCGGTACATCAGCAGTTCCACCGCGAGGTGCGCGGCCGATCCCGGCGGCGGCGTGCCGCAGCTCACCATGTCCGGGTTGGCCTTGGCGTAGGCCAGCAGCTCGGGCACCGTGCGGTAGGGTTTCTGCGTGCGCGCCGCGATCACGATGGGCAATTCGGCCAGCAGCGCGATGGGTGTCAGATCCTTGAAGGGATCGAACGGCATCGACCGGTAAAGCAGCGTGTTGTTGGTGATGGGCGCGTTGGTGGTGACCATCAGCGTGTAGCCATCCGGCGCCGAGCGGGCGACCGCCGAGGCGCCGATGTTGCCGTTGGCGCCGGAGCGGTTGTCCACCACCATCGTCTGGCCCAGGCGGTCGCCGATGGTGCGCGAGAAGGAGCGCGCCAGCACGTCGGTGGAGCCACCGGCCGGCCAGGGCACGACGACGGTGATGGGGTGCGACGGCCAGGTTTCCGCTGCCGCCGGACGCGCCATCGCCGCCAGCCCGCCGCCGAGCGCCAGGCTGCCGAATGCACGCCGCGTGAAGCCGGACATGGTGTGTTTCCTTCCGATCTTGTGTGTCAGGTGCCGAAGTACAGGCGCATCGGCGTGTCGCCGGCGATCAGGCGGCGCGTTGCCGCGTCCGGCACCCAGTGGTGCAGGTCGGCGATGGTTTGACCGTAGGTCGTGCTGTCCTCGAAGGCGGCGAAGGGCCAGTCGCTGCCCCACAGCAGCCGTTCGCCGCCCGACACGCGCAGCAACGCCTGCGCGTAGCCGCGCGCCGCCCCGGGCGAGGGCATGCGAAAGCCGCCGGACAGCTTCACCCAGGTGCGGCCGCGTTCCACCGCCGCCAGCAGCGCCCTGAAACCCGGGCAGTCGATGCCGAGCCGTTCGTCCGGCTTGCCGAAGTGGTCGATCACCAGCTTCACGCCGGCATCCTCCACGGCGGCGATCACCTCCGGCAGCATCGGGCTGGCGACCAGCGTGTGGACATGCCAGTCCAGGTCCCGCACGCGGCGCAGCAGCAAGCGGTATTCCGGGGAGCGCAGGTCGGGCGGGTCGGGCACGCGGCGGAAGAACAGGCGGATGCCGACGATGCCGTCCGCCTTCATGCGCTCCATCGTGTACATGTCGGTATCCGGCCGCAGAAAGGCGGTGCCGCGCAGTCGCGAATGGCGCCGCAGCGCGCGGATCACGTAGTCGTTGTACTGGCCGTGCAGGCTGGCGGCGGCGACCACGCCGAAGCCGACGCCGTGCCGGTCCATCAGCGCGATGAAGTCCTCGGCCGTGGCATCCGCCGGCGGGTGATGCCAGGCCCAGGAGGTCAGCGGCATGTCGCGCGTGTAGAGATGGAAATGCGTGTCCACCAGCGGCGTGTCGGCCCCTTGCTGCGTGCTGCTCATTCGCGGGGGATCCCTGCTTGTTCGACGATGGTCTTCCACAGCGGCACCTCGTCCCGCATGCGCCGTGCCAGCATCTCCGGGCCGTCCAGCAGCGTTTCCGCGCCCAGCTCGTCCATCCGCTGCGCCAGCGGCGAATGACCGCGTAGCGGCGCCAGCTCCCGCATCAGCAGGGCCCCGGTTTCCGGCGGCAGGTCGTGCGGGCCGAACAGGCCGAACCAGAGCTGCACGCCGCCGTAGCCCGGCACCTGCTCCGCCAATGCGGGGGCCTCGGGCGCGGGCGCGCCGCGCTGCCGGGCGGCCGTCGCCAGCACGCGCAGGCGGCCGGCCTGGAGGTGCGGGATGGCCTCGATGGGGCTGAGAAAGGCGCAGTCCGTTTCGCCGGCCAGCAGCGCCGTCGCGGCGGGGGCGGAGCCGCGATACGGCACATGCAGCAGGTCCAGCCCCGCGCGCGCCTTCAGCAGTTCCCCGGCCAGATGGACCGTGCTGCCGACACCCGATGAAGCGAAGCTGACCTTGCCCGGCGCGGAGCGGGCATGTTGCAGGAAGCCGCTCAGCGCGGCATGGGGGCTGTCGCCACGCACCAGCAGCAGGATCGGCGCGGCGGCGGTCATGGTCACCGGCAGCAGGTCGGCCAGCGGGTCATAGCCGGGGTCGCGCTGCAGCGCCGGCAGCACCGCCACGGCGGAGGTGCTGTGCAGGAAGGTGTGCCCGTCCCTGGCCTGCGCCACGGCGCGGATCCCCACCGCCCCGCCGGCGCCCGAGCGGTTCTCCACCACGAAGGAGCGGCCGAGCCGGCGCGACAGATGGTCGGCGATGAGGCGTGCGGGAATGTCGGCGGTGCCGCCGGGCGCGAAGGGCACGACGATGCGCACGGCCTGCGACGGCCAGGCGCCCTGTGCCAGTGCCGGCGCGGCGAGACCGCCGAACCCGGCCGCCAGCAGCGCACGGCGCGCCAGCCGGGTGCCGCGGCGTGGCGCGGCAGGCGGGCAGCCCATCGACATGACATTTCCTCCGCGGCGCCTGTTCCGGGCCGTTGCGGGTCACCCTAGCGGGGGCGTCGCCGCCTTCCAGCGGCATCGCGCCGCATTCCGCTGTGCGGAACGCGGCGCGGGCGCTCAGGCCCCGCCGGGCATCGGGTAGTCGTCGGCGTTCAGCACCCAGCCAGGCTTGCTGGAGAAATCCATGCGTGGCGGGCAGAAGATATCGACCAGCTGGTTCAGCCCCGCCGCCTGCGCGCGCGTGGTATGGATCGCGGGTGGCGGGATCACGGCGACGGAGGGCGAGCCGCAGAAGGCGTGCTCGTCTTCCCGCCAGTGGTGCATGTTCGGCGTCCAGGGCCAGCGCAGGTCGTGAATGAACTCGCCATCCAGCGCCAGCGAGCACTGCTCGAAGTCGTCATGGTGATGCGGGGAAAGCTTGGTGATGTCGCGTGGGCCGTGCCGGGGGTCGAGGTAGTTCACCATGAAGGTGGAACCGCGGAAGATGCGGCCGAACCGCCCCGGCTCCACCGCCACGTCGAGCCCGTAGCGGCGGATGCGGAAGCCGTCCTTCGGCGCCGGCCAGGCGGCCAGCGGCGGGATCAGCGGATTGGCGGGCTCGTAGGCCGCGTTGTTCGGGCAGCGCGCCACCAGGTCCGCCGCCGCCGTGGTGAACAGCCGCACCGCCCGGCCGCCGCCGTGGATCACGATCTCGCTGTCGCCGGGCGGCACGAAGATCACCGCGTTGCCCGCGCATCGCTCGCTCACGCCACCCGCCGTGACGGTGGCCGCGGTCGCGGCATCCGGCAACAGCAGCACGTATTCATCGGGCTGCCCCTGGCGCGGCAGGCGCAGGCCGTCGGCGGCGGTGGTGTAGGCGATGACGAAGGTCTGGCCACGCGCGTACCAGGTCTGGCCTTCCGGCCCGTCGTCCTGCGGCGGCGTCTCGTAGAAGCGGACGTAGCTGGGCGGCGCGTAGCCGCCGGCTGGCACGGGCTGCGCGGCGCGGGGCGGCGCCAGCGTCGCGCGGGGGTCCGACGTGTCGTACATGGGCGGCGGTCTCCTTGGTGGCATCGGGCCCCGGCGGGGGCCGCTGCGCAGGACACCGATGGTAGCGATGGCCTCGTGATGGGCGCGGCCAATCTGCCCCCATTCCGGCATGCGGAACGGCGCCGCGGGTGCGGCGACCCACCTGCCGGCCGGTGCTAGACCGGGCGAGGGGCGGAAAGGGAGCGCGATCGACGATGCTGATGACGGTGATGGAGATCCGCGAGCCGGGCGGGCCCGAGGTGCTGCAACTGGCGCAGCGCCCGGTGCCCGCCTGCGGCGCCGGGGAGGTGCTGGTGCAGGTGGCCGCCGCCGGCGTCAACCGGCCAGACGTGCAACAGCGCAAGGGCCTCTACCCGCCACCCGCCGGCGTCACGGACATCCCCGGGCTGGACATCGCGGGGGTCGTGGCGGCGGTGGGGCCGGATGTCGCCTGGCCGCGCCCGGGGGACGCGGTTTGCGCGCTGGTCGCGGGTGGCGGCTACGCGGAATACTGCGTGGCGCCGGCGGCGCAGTGCATGCCCTTGCCGCGCGGCTTCACCTTCGCCCAGGCGGCGACCTTGCCGGAGGTGTTCTTCACCGCCTGGAACAACGTGATCTGGCTGGGGCGGCTGGCGGAGGGCGAGACGCTGCTCGTGCAAGGGGGCACCAGCGGTGTCGGCCTCGCCGCCATGCAGATCGGCAAGCAGTTGCGCGGCGCGACCGTGCTGGCCACCAGTTCCTCGGCCGCCAAGCGCGCCGTCTGCCTGGAAATGGGCGCGGACGCCGTGGTCGACTACCGCGAGGCGGACTGGCCGGAGCAATTGCGCGCGCTGACCGGGGGGCGCGGCGTGGACGTGATCCTGGACGGCCAGGGCGGCGACTACACGCCGCTGGAGCTTGGGCTGCTGGCGCCGGACGGGCGGCTGGTGCTGATCGCCAGCCATCGCGCGCCGAAGGCCGAGATCAGCACGCGCGAGATCTACCTGCGCCGCCTGACGCTGACCGGATCGACGCTGCGCGCCCGCCCCGTGGCCTACAAGGCGCGCATCGCGCGGGAGCTGGTGGAGCAGGTCTGGCCGCTGCTGGCGGCCGGGCGCATCCGCACGCATATCTGCGGCGCGTACCCGCTGGCCGGGGCGGCGGCGGCGCATGCCGTGCTTGACGCCAACCAGCAGGTCGGCAAACTCCTGCTGACCGTCTCGGCCCTGGCCGACACCCTGCCGGAGCCGCCCGCCTGAGCGACCCGCCTGTCCAGTCCGTGCTGCGCGCGCTGTCGATCCTGCGGGAACTGAACAGGCAGCAGACCACGACCGTCGACCAGCTGCACCGCTGCACCGGCCTGCCCAAGCCCACCCTGGTGCGGCTGCTGGCCACGCTGGTCGCCGCCGGCATGGCGACCAAGGCCGAGCGCGGCCTGGGCTACCGCGTCACCTCGGACGTGCTGTCGCTGAGTGCCGGCTTTCATGGCGGGCCGCTGGTGGCGGAGGCCGGGCGCCCCTGGGCGGTGGATCTGACGCGGCGGCTGCGCTGGCCGGCGGTCATCGCAGTGCCCTTGCATGAGCGCGTGACGGTCGCCGTCAGCACCGTGGCGGACAGCGCGGTTTCCCCCTTCCATGGCACCGTGGGCAACAGCCTCAGCATGGTCACGCGCGCGGCGGGCCGCGCCTACCTGGCCTTTTGCCCGGATGCCGAGCGGCGCATCCTGATGCGCATGCTGGCGGGCTCCACCGACCCCGAGGACAATCCGCCCAACCTGACGCGCGTGGTGCAGGCCATGATCACCATGGTGCGCCGCCAGGGCTATGCCGAACGCGACCCGGCGGTGGAGCCGCGGTCCTCCAACACCGTCGCGGTGCCGATCCGCCTGGGCGATACGGTCGCCGGGACCATCGGCCTCAGCTATTTCCGTTCCGTCGTCAGCCACGCTGTTCTGGTGGAGGAATTGGTGCCGGCGCTGCACAAGGCGAGCCAGGAGATCACCGTCTCCATGGAACGGTTGCAGCGGGCCCGCGCGGGCAACTGAACCACGCCCGCATTCCGCCATGCGGAATGCGCGTGAATAGCCCTCCGGTGCCGCGGCGCCTTCTCCTACGCTCTTCCGTAGCAGAAGGAGGACGCGATGCCGGACCAGCACCAGCCCGCGCCGCACCTGGCGGGCTTCCAGCCGCCGGCGGGCGCCTGCGACGCGCATTGCCACGTCTTCGGCCCCGGCGCGCGCTTCCCCTATGCCGAAAGCCGCCGCTACACGCCGGAGGACCGGCCGAAGGAGGTGCTGGCCGCGCTGCACGCCCGTCTCGGGCTGGACCGCGCGGTGCTGGTGCAGGCGAGCTGCCACGGCACCGACAACCGGGCGATGCTCGATGCGCTGCGCGGTGCGCCCGAACGCTACCGCGGCGTCGCTATGATCGACGACAGCACGCCGGAGGCCGAGCTCGCGGCGATGCACGCGGCGGGCGTGCGCGGCATCCGCTTCAACTTCATCGCCGCGCTCGGCGGCGAGCCGGACCTTGCCACGGTGCGGCGCGCGGCGGATCGGGTGCGTGGCCTGGGCTGGCACATGGTGCTGCACGTGCAGGGCGAGGGCGTGCGCGAGATGCGGGACACCATCCGCGCACTGCGGATGCCGGTGGTGATCGACCACATGGGCCGCGTCGACCCGGCGCAGGGCACGGCCGGCGCCGCCTTCCACGCGCTGCTGGGCTTGTTGCAGGAAAGCGAGGACATCTGGGTGAAGCTGAGCGGGGCGGAGCGCATGGTGCCGGCGCCCTTCCATGCGGCGCTGCCCTTCGCGCAGGCGCTGCTGCGCGCGGCACCGCGCCGCGTGCTTTGGGGCACCGACTTCCCGCACCCGAACCTGGCCGTGGCGGTGGAGGAGGCGGCGCTGCTCGATCTCGTGCCACTGATCGCCCCGGACCCGGGCGACCGGCACCGGCTGCTGGTCGGCAACCCCGCGACGCTCTACGGTTTCGGAGACTGACCGCCATGCCGGCCGTCGACTGCCACGCCCATGCCTTTGATCTGACGCGCCAGGGTTGGGGCGGCGATCGCGGCTTCGACATCCAGCCCAACGAGCTGGGCACCGCGCCGCAGTTCCTGGACCTGCTGTCCTGCCACGGCTTCACCCATGGCGTGCTGATCAACCCTCTGGGCGGCTATGGCGCCGACAACACATACATGCTGGAAGCCATCGCCGCTTCCGCTGGCCGGCTGAAGGGCGTGGCACTGCTGCCCGACGGCACGCCGGAGGCGGAAGTCCGCCGCATGAAGGACGGCGGCATCGTCGGCATCCGCTTCAACCTGGACTTTCCGACCAGCCCGCCGTTGCACGGCCCGGCCGGCGCGCGGTCCCTGGCGCGGGCGCGCGAGGCCGGCTGGATCGCGCAGGTGCACTACCACCACGGCGAGTCTATCGTCGCCGCCCTGCCGCTGCTGCGCGCCGCCGGGCTGCCGGTGGTGATCGACCATTGCGGCCGGCCGGAGCTGGAGGCTGGCCTGGACCAGCCCGGCTTTCGCGCGCTGCTGGACTACGGCCGCGACAGCGATGCCGTGATCAAGCTGTCCGGCGCGTTCCGCCTCAGCCGCCACGCACCCTACCGGGATGCCGACCCCTATGTCGCCGCGCTGGTCGAGGCCTTCACGCCCGACCGCTGCATCTGGGGTTCCGACTGGCCCTTCCTGCGCGCCAGGGAACGGACCGACTATGGCCCGCTGCTGGCCGCGCTGCACCGCGTGCTGCCCGACGCGGCGGCGCGGGAGAAGGTGCTTTGGGCCAATCCGGCACGGCTCTTCGGGTTCAAGGCATGATGCGGCCCATGCTCATCTCGCGGCGCGGCGCGATGCTGGCGGGCGGCCTGGCGCTGGCGGCCGGCACGGCGCGGGCGCGGTCCTGGCCCGCGCGGCCGATCCGCGTGGTGGTGCCCTATGCCGCCGGTGGCGCGGACCAGTTCATCCGCCCGCTTCAGGAACGGCTGACGCGGGAGCTGGGGCAGCCGCTGGTGATCGAATCCGCGCCCGGCGGCGGCGGGGCGCTGGGCGCCGCCCGGGTGCGTGCCGCACCGGCCGACGGCTATACCCTGCTGTTCGCCGGCACCGGCGCGCTGACCTCGGTGCCGCGGCTGCAGAAGCTCGGCTACGCCATCGCCGACTTCGCCCCGATCGCCAATGTCATCGCCATTCCCTACATGCTTGCCGCGCGGCGGTATGCCGCCTTCGCGGATATGCCGGGCTTCCTGGCAGCGGCGCGCGGCAAGCCGGAGGGGCTGACCTACGGCACGCCCGGCGCCGGCAGCACGCCGCACCTGATCGCCGAGGCGATGGCGAAGGCCGCCGGTATCCGCCTGCTGCACGTGCCCTATTCCGGCATTTCCACCGCCGCCGTCGCGCTGCTGGCGGGGGAGATCGACCTGGTGATGGGCGCGCCCGGCAACATCATGCCGCTGGTGGAGCGCGGCATCCGACCGCTGGCGCAGACCGGTGCCCGGCGCATCGCACCGCTGCCGGAACTGCCGACGCTGCGCGAGGCCGGGCTGCCGGTCGATCTCGTCACCCGCTTCGGCTTCCTGGCACCGCGCGGCACCGATGGCGCGGTGCTCGACCGCGTTTCGGAGCTGGTGCTCGGCGCGGCGGCCGACCCCGCCTATGCCGAGGCCATGCACCACAGCTTCAACGAGGTCGAGCCGCTCGACCGCGCGGCCTTCCAGGCCTTCCTGGAGGCCGAGGACCGGGCGACCGCGCAGTGGCTGCGGGACCTCGACCTCGGCTGACACATTCCGGCGCAGGCCGCCCCCTTTCAAGGATCGACACGATGCCCCCTCCGCCGCCCGACGGCAGCTTCCGCGCCCGCCTTTCCCGCCGTGACATCCTGGCCGGCACCTTCATCAAGACGCCGACATTGCACGGCACCGAGATCCTCGGCGCCCTGGGCTTCGACTTCGTGGTGATCGACGAGGAGCATTCGCCCTTCGACCGCCAGGCGACGGATGCGGCGTTGTTCGCCGCGCGGGCCACCGGCGCCGCCGGGCTGGTGCGCGTGCCGAGCCCGGCGCCGCACCATCTGCTGAGCGTGCTGGACTGCGGCGCCACGGGGGTGCTGGTGCCGCATGTCGCCAGCGCCGCGCTGGCGGCCCAGGTGGCCGCCGCCTGCCGCTATCGCGGCGGCCGGCGTGGCTATTCCGGCTCGGTCCGTGCCGCCGGCTATGGCGGCGGCAAGATGTGGGACTACGTCGACCGCGCCGATGCCGCGACCACGGTGGTGGCGCAGATCGAGGACCCCGAGGCGCTGGACGAGATCGACGCCATCGCGGCCACCGACGGCATCGACGCGCTGTTCATCGGCCGTGGCGACCTCACCGCCGCGATGGGTGCGGCAACCAACGACGCGCCGCCGATCCGCGACGCGGTGGACCGGATCAGTGCCGCCGCGCGGCGCGCCGGCAAGCCGGTCATGGTCTTCGTCGGCGGCATGACGGAAGCCAACTGGCTGCACGGCATCGGTGCCAGCGCCTTTGTCTATTCCTCCGACCAGGGGCTGATGAAGCAGGCCGCCGCCAAGGCGCTGGCGGATCTGCGCGGCCTCTCTCCGCAAGCTTGAAAGGACCAAGCGCATGACCGACGCGACCGACACCGCCCGTGTGCAATCGCTGATGCAGGGCGCCATCGACCTGCATTGCCACAGCGGCCCTTCCGTCATGGCGCGCGCGCTGAACCACGAGCAGGCGCTGGAGCAGGCGGCGGATGCCGGCATGCGCGCCGTGCTGTTCAAGGACCACTATTATCCCACCGGCCCCTTCGTCGATGTGCTGAAGGAGGCGGGCAAGGCCACGCGCGCCGAGCCGGTCGGCAGCATCGTGCTGAACAACGCGGTGGGCGGCATCAACCCCTTCGCGGTGGAGCCGGCGCTGAAATGCGGCGCCAAGGTGGTGTGGATGCCCACCGTCTCCGCCGCCAACCACATCCGCGAGGGGCACCGCAAGTCGCTGCTGCCCACCAAGGGCAAGATGCTGAAGCAGGTGGCGCTCTCGGCCGTCGATGCGCGCGGCGAGTTGCTGGACAACGTCAAGCACGTTCTCGACATCATCGCCGAGCACGACGCCGTGCTGTCCTGCGGCCACCTGCATATCAGCGAGGTCTGGCCACTGTTTGACGAGGCCAAGAAGCGCGGCGTCACCCGGCTGCTGGTCAACCACCCCAGCTACACCGTCGGTGCCACGCTGTCCGACGTGAAGGAACTGGTGAGCATGGGCGCCTGGATCGAGCATTCGATCTGCATGTTCATTCCGAACCGAATGAAGGTGTATGACGATGCCTTCCTGAAGGCGCTGATCGAAGCGGCAGGGGTGGAGCGTACCTTCTTCGGTTCCGACCTCGGCCAAACCAATGCGCCGCTGCCGGTGGAGGGCTTCCGACAGATCATCGGTCTCCTGCTGTCGCTAGGCTACGGCGATGACGACGTCCGCAAGATGGTCAACACCAACGCTGCGCAGCTTGCCGGAATCGGCGCCAACCAGGGCTGACCTGAAGGCCGCTGGGACACAGCGCTATGAGCATGTCGCCACACTGGGGCTCAGGTCGTGGCTGCTGGCCGCCGGCGTGGTGCTATTGGGCCTCGCCAGTCCTGACCGCGCCGCCGGTCCGGATGGTGTCGCCGATCCATCAGACGGCACAGGTCATTTGGTCTGAGGGCTGGTGGCGGAGGCGCTGGGCCTCCGCGCCAGCGGCGAGGTGGTGGAGAGGCAGGGGGGGCGGTGTCTTGCTCCAAACACTACTTGGCCATTTCGATTGAAAGCGATGGGGTGGTTGCGCCGCTGCCGGGCAGGGGGGCGACGTTGATGACGAGCGTCTCTTGTGGTGGACCGGACCGGGATCGCTGACTAACGTCGTTCCTGGAAGTATTGGCTGTGAAACTTGCCACAGCTGGGTGCCACTGTCCTGCGGGGCTGGCGAGCGCAAGAACCTACATCCGATGGCGTTTTGGCTAGGTTTGGAGTGGCCAAGACCTGCTGTGGCATGTCATCGCCGGCCCCGCCTGGGACGACGCGCTGCTTTGGTTCGTGCTGGTGCAGCAGGTGGACAGGCTCCTGAGCAGTTCACATGCATCGATGAGCGGGCGAATGCACGACCAGAACAATCGCTAGCCGACATGCTGTTATACGTAAAATGCTCACCTCGCCCTAACTCTGATGACGAGGGACCTTCATGCAGGCAGGGATCATCTTGCGAACCTGGAAGTATCCCCGTGTGGCATACGGCCATACCTGGCTGTCCCACTCACGCCGAATGCGCGTGCAGCCCGCCGGCAGCACCGCAGCCGATGGCCCAACCGGCGCCCAGGCGGTGATGATCGGCAAGCCGGCTTCCCAGCCTGGTGTCGCTAAGCCGGCGGGGCAGCCAAACCAGGCCGCTGCCCGCGCCAGGGCATCGGTCATGGCGACTTCGTCTGCGCGCCGAACGGCTTCTGCGGCCTGCGGCGCATGCACCAGAAGTCCACCCACGCGCACCACGCGTGCATCGCCGAGCATCAGGCTTTCAGGATGCAGATCATCCAGATGCAGCAACAGGGCTACCTCGCCACGTGGCGCTTGGTCGGCGGGCTGGAGTGGCAGTGCGGGGTGTAGGGCCTCTTCTTCGAGCGGAACTGGGTTCTCATCAAGATGCTGCGGCGAGAATCGACCCTCTGTATAGCGATGGATGTTCTCGACACGGGCAACGTAGGGCTTGCCGCGTGTGTGCAGTCCGCCCGCCCAGCGCCAGGACAGGGTGTTGCTCGCCGGATCGCCGTCAAGCAGATGGCGCAGAAAGAACGCGGCACCAAGTGCCCAGGGCAGACGGAGTGTGAAGATCCAGATGGAGGCAAACCACATCCGGGCATGGTTGTGAAGCCAGCCGGTTTCCACGAGCTGCCTCGCCCAATGGTCGAAGCCATCGATGCCGGTGCGTCCCGCGATGGCATCCTCGTAGACCCGCCGCAGGCCCGACTGCGTTGCTAGCCGGGCCTGGCCCTGTGCTGTCAACGCCAGGTAGTCCGTCCAGATCGATGGATGGGTTTCCAGATGTCCTTTGAAGTAGCTGCGCCAGAACACCTCCTCGACGAACTTGCCGGCGGCGGCAGGGCCATGCATGGCGAGTGCCGCGTCGATCACCTCTTCCTCCAGCAGCAGACGCCGGCGAAGCCAAGGCGACAGGGCTGTGGTGGAGGGCTCAGCCTCAGCACCACGGTCGATGTCACGCCCATCGGCATAGGCACGCCCTGTCCGCGGGAGGACGTGTGTCAGACGTTGAAGCGCAAAGGCGCGGGTCAGAACGAAGCTGTGTTGCATGTAAGGCATTTGGGGGCATCTGGTCCGCCGACCAGGGCTGGATCTCATCATTGCCCCGCATGCTGCATCCTGATCGGCACGACCAGCCAAGAAGAGAGTCATGCTTAGCAGCCATCAAGTCGGCGTGGCGCCCTGCAGCAGACGCACCGATTGTCCGAGGACTCAGTCAGAGCCAAACTTTCATTCTGATCAGAGCAACAAGCGCTATTCCGCATCCGGTTGCCGGTCCGGCGCCGCAGCCGCAAAGGCTGGCAAGGCAGCACAGGCGGCTTCCGCCGCGATCAGCCGCGGCAGGGCGGACAGGTCACAACCGAAGCGCCGGGCATTGCCGAGTTGCGGCACCAGGCAAAGATCCGCAAGCCCGGGGGCATTGCCGAAGCAGAACGGGCTGGAATGGCGGGCCAGCAGCGTCTCGCAGGCTTCCAGTCCCTCCCGGACCGTCCAGCGCGCCCAGTTCCTGACCTCCGCCTCCGGCAGGCCCGCCTGCCGCAATCGCTGCAGCACCTTCAGGTTCTGCACAGGATGGATGTCGCAAGCGACCACCATGGCAAAGGCCCGCACCGCCGCGCGAGCGTCATGCTCACGCGGCAGCAGCGGTGGCTCGGGCCAGCCTTCTTCAAGCCACTCGCAGATCGCGAGCGACTGGGTCAGCACGGCGCCCGAGCCGCTTTCCAAGGCTGGCACCAGACCTTGGGGATTGAGCGCCAGGTATTCCGGTGCCTGTTGACCGCCGTGACGCAGGTGATGAAAGACCTGTTCCGCCGGCAGCCCTTTCAGATTGAGCGCGATGCGCACCCGCCACGCGGCGGAGGACCGAAAATAGCCGTGCAACCGCATGGCCTGTCAGTCCAGCGTGATCCCAAGGTCACGGATCAGCGGAACCCAGACCGCCCGGTCCGCCACCAGCATGGCCTGCACCTGCTCCGGCGACGCCGGCAGCGGCTCCACGCCGATTTCGCGGAATCGGGCCTGGACGGCCGGGTCGGCCAAGGCGGCACTCAGCTCGGCACCCAGGCGCGCGGCAACGGTATCCGGCGTGGCGCGGGGCACCATCAGGCTCTGCCAAGCGTAAGCCTCGAACCGCTCCAGTCCGGCCACCTCGGCCACGGTGGGCAGGTCCGGAAAGCCGGGCTGGCGGCTGGCGGAAAAGACGGCCAGGGGGCGCACCAAGCCGCTGCGCAACGCCTCACCACCCGCCACGGTATCGGTGACCGCCGCCTCGACCACGCCGGCCAGCAGGTCGTTCAGCGCCGGCGCGGCGCCGCGATAAGGCACGTGGTTGAAGCCCGCGCCGATGCTGCGGCCCAGCCGCTCCAGCGCCAAGTGGTGCGGGGAGCCGATACCCGGCGAGGCATAGTCGATGCTGCCCGACTTTTCCTTGCCCTGCGTGAGAAAGCCGCGAAGGTCACGCAGGGTTGAGTCCTTCTTGACCGCCAGCACCAGGTGGAAGCGGGCAATGCCGCCGATCGGGCGGAAATCCTTGTCAGGGTCATAGGGCAGGCGGCGGAACAGTGCGGGATTGAACACCAGCGTACCATTGTCCGCCGTCAGCACGGTGTAGCCGTCAGGGGCAGAGCGCGCCGCAGCTTCCGCGCCGATATTCGTGGCGGCACCCGGGCGATTATCGATCACCACGGGCTTGCCGAGCCCTTGCGCCATCCGCGCGGCCACCAGTCGCGCCAGCGTGTCGGTGCCGCCACCGGCCGCATAGGCAACGATCCATTTCACCGGTGCCTCCGGCCAGGCAGCACGGGCTGCGGTCGGCAGCAACGTGGCGGAAAGCCCGGCCAAGGCCAGCATGCGGCGGGACAGAATCATACGGGTCTGCATGGACGTTTCTTTCTTGTTTAAGTCGGACAGAGTTGTTCAGACGGCTGGCAGGATGCGGGCGCGACATTCCCCGAAGCCAATGGACACGGCGCCATCGCGCACCGCGCGGGCACGCAGGACAATCTCGTCGCCGTCCTTCAGGAAGCTGCGCGTTTCGCCAGAGGACAAGGTGACCGGCTCCTTGCCGGCGCGCGTGGTTTCCAGCAGGCTGCCGAAGCCGGCTGCATCCGGCGCCGAGATGGTGCCGGAGCCAAGCAGATCACCGGGATTGAGGTTGCAGCCACCGCTGGTGTGGTGCGCCACCATCTGTGCCACGGTCCAGTACATGTGACGGGTATTGGACCTCGAGAGGCGGTGAGGCGGCAAACCCTTCTCACGCATCAATGGAGTGGAGATCAGCACTTCCAACTGTATGTCGAAGGCGCCCTGGCGCTGGTCGGCCTCGTCCAACAGGTGGGGCAGGGGGGCGGGATCACCGTCTGGCCGCGCGGGCTGCGCGATCCGGAATGGCGCCAGGGCTTCCGGCGTGACAACCCAGGCGGAGATGGTGGAGCCGAAATTCTTGGCCAGGAAGGGGCCGAGTGGCTGGTACTCCCAGGCCTGGATGTCGCGTGCCGACCAGTCGTTCAGCAGGCAATAGCCGGCGACCTGTTGTGCGGCCTCGGCCACCGGGACAGGTTGGCCGAGCGGATTGCCCGGACCGATCCAGATGCCGAGCTCCAGTTCGTAATCCAACTTCTCACAGGGCGCGAAGCGGGGCGCATCGGCATCGGCGGCCTTGAGCTGTCCTTTGGGGCGGCGGACATCCGTGCCGCTGACGCGCAGCGAGGAAGCGCGGCCGTGATAACCGATGGGGACATATTTGTAGTTCGGGAGCAAAGGGTTGTCCGGTCGGAAGACGCGGCCGACGTTGGTTGCGTGGTGGATGCCAACGTAGAAGTCGGTGTAGTCGCCGACGCGTGCCGGCAAGTGCAGGGTGCAGTCCGCCGCGCGGTGCAGGCAGCCCTCGGCCATCCGTTGATCCGGACTGCCCGCGGACAGCATGGCGGAAAGCCGCGCCCGCAACGCCTGCCGGGGCGCGGCGCCCATGGCCAGGAAGGCGTTCAGGTTCTCGCCAGCGGCGGCGCTGGCCGCCCGTTCGGCCTCCCCGGTGAACAGCCCGGCCCGCAGCGCCGCGCCAAGCTCGAGGATGCTGTCACCGATGGCGACGCCACCACGCAGCGGTGCCTGTGCTCCCGGCGAGAAGACGCCGAAAGGCAGGTTCTGGATGGGAAAATCGGCATGGCCGTCCGCCCTAGCCACCCAGCACCGCAGCGCCGCATCATGCGTGGCGTCCACGCCGCCGGGCGCAGTCGTTTCGTTCAAGGCTGGCATCCTGCTCACGGCCGCGCCGGGTCAAAATGCTTCTGCAGGCCCTGGCCATAGCTCGCATAGTCTTTCTGGAACTGCGGCGCCTCGGTAGCGAAGCGGGTGACGCGCTGGGGGAAGCGGGTTTCCAGCATGAAGGCCAGCGTGCCTTGCAGCTTGTGCGGCGCCAGTTCCACGTGGCTGGCAGCCTCAAAGGCGTTCATGTCCGGCCCGTGCGGCAGCATGCAATTGTGCAGCGAGAAGCCCCCCGGCACGAAGCCACCACCGGTCTTGGCGTCGTAGACGCCCTCGATCAGCCCCATGAATTCGCTCATGATGTTCATGTGGTACCAGGGCGGGCGGAAGGTATCCTCGGCCACCAGCCAGCGGTCGGGGAAGATGACGAAATCGATGTTCGCCGTGCCCGGCGTTTCGGAAGGCGAGGTCAGCACCGTGAAGATCGAAGGGTCCGCGTGGTCGAACAGCACGGGCCCAACCGGCGAGTAGCGCCGGAGGTCGTATTTGTAGGGCGCGTAGTTGCCATGCCACGCCACCACATCCAGCGGCGAATGCGCGATGTGCGTACGCCACAGCCGGCCACCCCATTTCACGGTCATGCTGGACGGTGCGTCGCGGTCCTCGTAGGCCGCCACGGGGGTCAGGAAATCACGCGGATTGGCCAGGCAGTTGGCACCGATCGGGCCCCGTTCGGGCAGGGTGAAGGCGCCGCCATAGTTTTCGCAGAGGTAGCCGCGCGCGGGGTGCTCCCCTTGCAGTTCCACCCGCAGCTTGACGCCACGGGGGATGACGGCGATCTCGCCCGGCGCGATGTCGATGATGCCGAACTCGGTCCACAAGCGCAGGCCACCCTGTTGCGGCAGGAACAGCATCTCGGCATCGGCGTTGTAGAAATACTCGTCCCGCATGGAACGGGTGATGAGGTAGACGTGTGCGCCCATGCCGGACTGCGCGCCGGCATCGCCCGCCGTGGTGATGGTTCGGATGCCCTCCAGAAATGAGAGTGCTTCTTCTGGCAGCGGCAGCGGGTCCCAGCGGAGCGGCGCCAGCGGCAGGTCCAGCTCGGCGCAGGGGGCGGTGCGCCACAGCCCGGCATCGACCGGCTGAAAGGCGCCCCAATGCGCGACGGTGGGACGGATGCGGTACAGCCAGGAACGCTCGTTGGTGGCGCGTGGTGCAGTGAAGGGAGAACCGCTGAGCTGCTCGGCATACAGGCCGTAGGGGCATTTCTGCGGCGAGTTGCGGCCGACCGGCAGCGCGCCGGGTAGCGCCTCCGTTTCGAAGCCGTTGCCGAAACCGGACAGGTAGCCGGGGCTGCCTGGCCCGCCGGCTTGCATCGCGGCGGGGTCGGGCCTTACGGATAGGTTCATCTGTGTTCTCCCCCAGGCGCGGCGGACAGGCTCACGCGCCATCGCCTATTCTATATCGTCTCATATGAGATTAAAAGCGGAATGCATGGCCAAGAGCAATCCCGATGCCGAGCCTCTGATCCTGCAGGAGTTCCTGCCCTACCGCTTGTCCGTGGTGACGGAGGCGGTCAGCAGCCTGTTTGCCGCGCGCTACCAGCAGCGCTTCGGGCTGAGCATCCCCGAATGGCGCGTGGTGGCCGTCGTGGGGCAGCATGGTACCCTGTCAACCCAACAGGTGATCGAGCATACCGGCATGGACCGGGTGCAGGTCAGCCGGGCCGTGATTCGCCTGGCTGATAAGGCGTTGCTGAATCGGCAGTCCCACCCGCATGACCAGCGGGCGCAGGTGCTGACGCTCAGCCGCCAGGGCCGTGCCGTGTACAACGAGATCGTCCCGCTGGCGCGGGACATGCAGGCTGCGCTCGCCGCCGCATTGACAGAATCGGAGCAACGGCAGCTCGGCGTCATCCTGGAAAAGATTGGCCGCCGCACGCGGGAATTGTCTGGTCGGGTGGCTGACGCTGCACCAAAGTGACGGATCAGTCCGTAGCAGGCTGCCTGGCGCCGATAATGCCGCGGCGCACTGAGCGGTTCTCAATGCTGCCTTCTAGAATCGTATCCCTGTCACGTTTTCCGATACCGTCCATAGCCTTTCTGCTGCTGCGTGGTCCAAGGCTTGCGGCGGTATCTTCGCATCGGTCGGATGGCCACGCGTTTCGCCCAGCCGGTCGGGGCCGTAATAGCCACCCGCCTGCGCATCGGGGGACGCAGCCGCAAAGAGGATCGGCAGTGCACCTTGCGCGGCTGGCTGGAACAGGAAGGGTAGGAGGGACCTGACACGGCTATGGGCGCTGCCAAGACCGGGTCCATTATGCAGCAGTTCGGTGCGGGCGACGCCGGGGTGCGCCGCGATACTCCTCACGCCCCACCCGCCTGCGATACTGCGTCGCTCCAGTTCAAGCGCGAACATGAGGCACGCCATCTTCGAGCGGGCATAGGCCGACATCGGCTTGTAGCTGACACTTGCGTTCCAGTCAGTCCAATCGGTCGATCCCGACCGGGCCGCGACGCTTGATACAGAGATGACCCTGGCGCTGCCCGAGGCGCGCAGCAGCGGCAGCAAATGCCCGGTTAGCGCAAAGTGTCCGAGGTGGTTGGTGCCGAACTGCAGTTCAAACCCATCTGCCGTCTCCTCGCGTTTCGGGGGCACCATGACACCCGCGTTGTTGACGAGCACATCAACCCGCTGCCCAGCCCCACGCAGGCGGTCGGCGAACCGAGCTATTGAGGCAAGGGAAGCCAGGTCGAGGACTTCATAGCGTATCGCCGCCATCGGAAGGTTTGATCTGATGCGAGCGACCGCTTCAGTGCCTTTCTGCACATTGCGCCCGGCCAGCACGACCTCGGCACCCGCCCGGGCGAGGGCTTGTGCGACCTCCAGGCCAAGCCCACCCGTGCCTGTGACCACTGCGGCCCGCCCGTCCTGCGAAGGCATGTTATCGATCGTCCACTTCCGCATAGTTACCGATCCTGCTATCTGCACTGAGTGCAATAATTAATATGCACTCAGTGCAGAGTTCAAGAGCGAAGTGTGGATGTCTTGGCGGAGAAGGGGCCAGTGCGATGCCAGGATTGCGAGAACAAAGGCGACAGGACGTGGTGCGGCGGATCACCGACGCCGGCATCTGCCTGTTTGTCGAGAAGGGCATCGACGCCACGACACTCGACGAGATTGCCGCCAAGGCGGGCATCTCGCGCCGCGCATTCTTCAACCACTTCAAGTCGAAGGACGATATCCTTCTATCCCTGCAAAGCGGCATGGGGGCGATGATCGCGGACCGGGTGCGTCACGCGGCTGAGGCCATCTCGCCTCTTGCCGCGATCCGTGACGCGGTGATCGCGGTCTGTTCCGAAATACCAGCAGACGACATGATCGCGATTGACCGACTGATGCGATCCAGCCAGGCGGTACAGGCTCGTAAGCAGGCGAGCTATGTGGAGCATGAGCGGACGCTCCTCGCAGCCTTGAGTGAGCGATGGCCTGACCCTAGGCACGAGATGGCGCTGCGCCTTGTCGCACTGCTGGCAATCGGCGCGATCCGGCTGGCAATCGATGCGCTCGGTCGAGAAGGCGAACAACGGACGTTCATCGAAGTGCTGAACGCCACGTTTGATGCCATCGACCACAAATTTTGAGCAAGGGGCCTGTCAAACAAAGAGTATTCCAGAGCGGATCGATGGAACATTCGACCTACTGCGATCGGGGCAGGGGGGTGACTGTGTCCTTGTGAACGCAGGCGTGACCGAGCGATCCATCCCACGCCTTGCAACTCAGCGCCTCACGCTGAGCGCGCGCCTGCAACGAATTTTACGGCCTACGCGGTTCCTGGCATCACCTGTCCGCAGGCCATGGGGGGCCAGCGTCGCCTGGATGCTGCGGTGTCCAGGCGACGCGCGTACGCCGGTATCAACGGCACATGCATGCCGCTCAGGTGCTATTCATGTGACCGTATCAGGCCATCACATTCACAGATCGAGGTAGCTCCGGGGGTGTTTCGCAGCCAATCCGCGCCCGTCTTCCACGTAGGGAAGGGATGGCAAACGGCGGCTCACTGGCTGTGTCGGAATTGTGCCAAACAGAGGTCATTCTGGCGCTGCCTGAACCACTTCTGTTCGCTTCGCTTCGGGCATCCAACGGTCCAACCCGTTGAAATCACTATGCTGCTGCAGGGAATCGAACCCTGGACCTCTCCCTTACCAAGGGAGTGCTCTACCGCTGAGCTACAGCAGCGCATGAGCCCGAAAGCGAGGCGCTGTCTAGGGTGCGGCGGCGCCGGGCGCAAGCCCTATTCTGTGCCCCTGCCAGCGCGCGGGCTGCAATCGGCCTCGATGCGGCCAATATGGCGGGCATGGACCCAATGATCCGCCTGTCGATTTTTCTGTCGCGGTTGTGGCGCAACCCGCCGCCGCGCCGCACGGTGCTGGTCATGCTGGGGGCGCTGGCGGCGGCGCTGGGGGTTGTGGCGGTGGACAAGCTGGGCTTCTGGCCGGCGGACTGGCGGCTGAACCCGCCAGTCAACCGGCCCGCCATAGGCCGGATGTAGCGGCTCAGCCCTGCCGCATCATCGCAGCCATGCGGGCGGCGCGGGCCGGGGTCTGCCGCGCCCAGGCAGAGGCCAGCATGCCCGCCGCCGCCGCCGTGTAGTCGGCGCGCCGCACCGCCGCCAGGGTGTCGCGGAACTTCAGCAGCCCGGCCAGCCCCATCTGAAAGGCCATGGCCTGCAGCACCACCTGCCGGGCCTCGCTCAGCCCGGTGCTCCAGGGCAGGGCGGCGGCGACCTCGCGGCGCACGGCGGACAGGTCGTTGTCCAGCAGCGCGAAGGCCTCGGCCTCCGAGATGCCACGCCGGTCCAGGCAGCGGCCGATGCCGATGGTGGGGTGGCCCACCACGGTCATGCCCGGCAGCAGCGGGCGGCCGGTGGCGTCGTCATACACCGTCAGGCGCAGCCCTTCCTCACGTGCCAGCAACGTGGCCAACGCGCTCAAGGCTTGGCGGCCCGGTCGGGCATCATCGCGGAGGCGACGCCGAGCAGCAGGATGGAGATATCGACGAAGCCCGCGATGGCGGCCTCGTCCGGCACGATGCCCTTGAGGGCGAAGGCCATGACGGCGAGCGAGCGCAGCGTGCCCGGCTCGGCCAGGCGGTCCAGCAGATAGCGCATGGAAGGCGTCCTTCGGTTTGGGAAAGGGGCGCCGGCCGCGGCGGGGCGCGGCCGGCGCGGCGCGCTCACTCGGCGTCGATCGTCAGCGCCTCGGCGGCGATGGTCACGGTGCCGGCGCCCGACACCGGCGCGGTCTGCACCAGCGGCCCGAAGGCCAGCGCGTTGCCACCGGCGGCCGCGTCGAACAGCCCCACATGGGTCAGCGTCCCGGCGGCGCCGGTGAACACGAAGCGCAGGGCCTCGACGTTGCGCTGCAGGCCGGTGCCGGTGAACACCACGCGCTGGCGGGCATAGCCATTGCCCGCCGGCTCGCCGGCGAGGCCCGCGGAGGTGGTGCCACCGGTCCCCAGCGCGGCATACACGGCCGTGGGGAGCGAAGGCGCGCGGGCGCACAGCGCGCGCACCATCAGGTTGCGCGCGTAGTCGGTCAGAACAGGCATGGAAGGATTCCTTGAAGGGAAAGCTCAGGCAGCGTTGGCCAGCGCCTGCAGCAGGGCGTTGGGCACCCGGCTGGGGCGGTACTCGACCAGTTCCACCTCGCCATGCGCGGCGCGGTTGAGCTGGCCAGAGGCGTGGCCCACCAGCAGGCGGGCCAGACCGGGCGGCAGCGCGGCGGCGGCCGATTGCAGCGTGCCACCGGACAGGCACAGCGCCTGGTCGCCGGGCGCCCAGGCGAAGGCGGCGCGGAACGGCTGGCCCACGGCCATGTTGCCGCCGCTCAGCGTGGCCACGGTGCTGCCGCCAACATCGACCACCCCGGTGATGGCCGAGCCGGCGGATGTGTTGCGCAACTGCAGCCGGTTCTGGTCCGTGCCGTCGTCCAGCTGCCACAGGCCCTGAGACGCGCCGAAGGGCGCGATCTGCGGCAGCACCGCGCGCACCACCAGCGTGCCCTGGGTGCCGAACCCGCCGGGCGGCGCCCAAAGCGGCAGGTCCGCCGCGCGGGTGCTGGCCGCCGGCGTGCCCGGCGGCGGCAGCACCGGCGAGGAGGCGAAGGCCGCCAGCTCCACCTGGGGGGCCGAGACGCGAAGCGTGAAATCCACCGCCGCGCCCGCCACCACCGCCGGCAGAATGGAAAAGCCGATGGTGGCGACGGAGGATTCCGTCAGCGTGCGGGTGATGGAAACGCGCTGCGGCATCGCGCCGGGCGAAACGAAGCTGTCCGTCGCCGGGCCCGCGGCGGGCAGCCGCTCCTGCACCCGGCAGCGGAAGGTGTCGATGCCGGCCAGGCTGCCCGCCACAAGCCGCAGAAACACCGAGGCGGTCCAGACCTGCCCGGCGGCGGCGGCGATGGTGGTGATCGGCTCCGGCAGGATCACCAGGTAGCCGCTGGCGCTGGGGGTGCCGGTGTAGCGCAGGTCGACATAAGGAAGCCCCAGCTCCGTGCCGACGCCGGCCACGGAGGCCGATACGCCGCCCAGCGTCGCCATGGACCAGTTGGCCGGCATGGTGCCGGGGGTGCCGGAAGTGGCCCCCTCGGCGCGCGGGTTGCGGATGGCGTTGCTGCGCGTGCCCTCCACCAGCAGGCGGCGGGCGGCGCCGCTGAAGCGCGGCGTGTCGGCGGCGGCGGGCTGGAAGCTGCCGTCGGCATCCTGCACCAGCGCGCTGCCGCCGCGCGTGGTGGCCAGCCGCCCGGGATAGGCGGCGCCCAGGACGCGCAGCGCCGCGCCGCCGCCGTTGCCCGCCGCCTGGGTGAGGCTGAAGGCATGGTTCATGTCAGGGGGCTCCGGCGCCGCTGAGGTGGCAGATCTTCGTGGTGCCGCCATCCGGCGAATAGATCATCAGGGAGGCGATGCCGCCGGCGCGGATGCGCGTGAAGCCATCCACGTTGGTGGGCGCCGTGTTGCTCGTGAAGCCGGTGAGCGACAGCGCCAGGTCGGTGCCGCTGCGGTTGACCACCACGCAGGAAAAGCCATCCCCCGTGTTGGCCCAGCTCAGCGACAGGCTGGCGCCGGCATTGGCGATCAGCATGCGCGCATTGTGCGCGGCGTAGGTCACGGTGGTGGCGGCTGCCAGCAGCAGGGTCGCCAAGCGCCGCTCGGTGAACTGGCCGTCCACGTATTGCTTGGTGGCGGCCTGCAGGCTGGCGGTGGGGCTGCCCGGCAGCAGCAGGGGCCCCGCCAGCGTGGCAGTGCCGCTGGCGCTGATGCGGAAGCGCTCCACCGCCGTGCCACCGGCGCGGCTTTCAAACACCATGGCGCCCGCCTCGCTGCTCAGCGTCAGGTCGCTGCCGGCCAGCGACAGGCTGGCCGCCATGGCATCGCCGCCGTTGTTCAGCCGCAGGAGCGCGCCGCTGCCGCTGGCGCGGCGGTGGATGTTGACGCCGCCATCGGTGTCGGCCGACAGCCGCGTGGCGATCGCGGCATCGGCACCGACCGAGGCGATCTCCACACGCCCGGCGGCCAGCCGGTTGGTGGAGCCGGTGCCGCTGCGGTTGGCTGCCAGCAGCAGCCGCTGCATGGCGGCCGGGCTGTCGGCGGTGAAGGTGACGGGGCTGGTGTCGCAGCCCGTGACGATCAGGTTGCCCGCGGCATCGCCCAGGTGGATGGAAGCGAGGACCTGGTTGCCGGTGCCGGGCCCGCCCGTGAAGTCGCAGCCGACAAAGGATAGCGCGCCGCTCAGCACCTCCGCGATGCGCCGCGCGCCGCCGGTGACATCCACGCCGATCAGCTCGTTCTGCTCGGCGCCCGTGGTGGTGCATTGCACCGACACGCCCTTGGAGGACAGGAACCCGCCGATCACCTTGTTGCGCCGCGCGGTGCCGCCGATGCGGATGCCGATGGTGGTGGGGTCCGCCGCGTCCACCCAGGCGTCGGTGCCGATGTTGGCGAAGTTGCAGGCGTGCACGTCGTTCTGGATGTCCCAGCCGATGTCGTGCCCGTATTCGAAGCAGTTCTGGAAGGACGACATGTCGGCGGCGGCCACCGCGAAGGCGGTGCCCAGCCGGCGGTTGGGCTGGATGTAGCAGGCGCCGCCCGAGGTCCAGCCCGGCGCGTAGAGCGAATTCTGCAGGTCGATCCGCGTGGCGTCGATCACCGTCACGGTCCAGCGGCCGTGCAGCGCCGAGGCGCCGCTGTTGCGCACCTCCGCGATGTTGACCAGCTCGCCCGTCTGCAGGCTGTGCGCGGAGGCGAGCGTGACGCGCACCTGACCGCTGCCGTTGTCCGCCACGCTGCTGATGGCGATGCGGCTGTTGGACCAGGACCGGCCGGTGGTGACCAGCGGGTGCCAGTTCACCTCGCTGATGCGCGACACGTCAAACGCGCGGCCGAGATACAGGCCGTTGCGGCAGTCGCCCAGCACGTCGCGCACGCGCAGGCGGGCGTTGCCGTCGCTGTAGATGCCCCAGTCGAAGCCCAGCACCAGCAGACAGGCCAGCGTGGCATCCGCGCCATTGGCCGCGCCGCTGCCGCCGGAACCATCGCCCACCGTGATGGCGGTGCCGGCCATGGCGGCGGCGGCATCCAGCCCCTGGCGCAGGTTGCCGGGCACCGTCATGCCGCGGCGCAGCACCGCCAGCCCTTCCAGGCCGCCGTTGCGATGCACGCGGATGGTGCGCGCGGCATCGAGCAGCAACGCGTGGTTGACCGTGGTGAAGTCGCCATTCACGCGCCAGCCGCCACTGGCGGTGCGGCCGCGCAGGAATACGCCGTTCTTGACCACGAGATCCGCCGCCGCCACCAGGTAGCGGCGCGGGCCCAGCAGCACCACGCCGCCGCCCTGCGCCGCCACGGCGTCGATCGCCGCCTGGATGGCGGCGGTGTCGTCGGTGGTGCCGTTGCCGACGGCACCGAAGTCGCGCACATGCACCGGGCGGTCGGCCAGCAGCGCCCCGCGCATGCCGGCCAGCGTCACGTGACGCGTTTCGGCCAGGGCGCCGCTGCCCTGCACCAGCGGGTGGATGTCGGTTTCGGCCAGCATGGAGGCGAGCGGAAGTTCGCTGATCTTGGCATTAGGCATCGGAACGAAGATCCTTGGAAAAGGCGGTCGGGGAGGCCGGGAAAATGCGGGGCGCCGCGCCGTTCAGAGCAGCAGCTCGCCGCCGCTTTGCAGCAGCAGGGTGGTGCCGGTTTCCGTCAGCAGCACGAAGGGCTCCGTCACCACGAAGGAGGAGGACAGCTGCGACACCAGCGGCTCGTCCGCGTCCTGCACGCGCACGCGGTAGCCGGAGCCGGCATCGGGCGCCGCGAAGCTGACCGAGGCCGAGCCCGACAGCGCGCTGGCCGACACCGGCCCCGCGACAATGCCGCCCGCCGCGTCCAGGATGCTGAACAGCAGCGTCGTGACCGGCCCGGTGACGCGCGCCGACACCGTGAACGACCGGCCGATGTAGAGGCCGGCCGGCACCGGATCGAGCGCCACGGTGCGGGTTTGCACCGTGGCCTCGAAGCGGAACAGCAGCCGCAGCGCCGCCGCGGCCGACAGGCGCAGCGGCGGGGCCGAGGCATCCAGCACCAGCCCGTTGCCCACCGCGCCGTTGGAGCGCACCGGGATGAGGCTGAGCGAGTCGGCCGATTGCAGCAGGATCAGGTGGCCGGGCAGCAGCCGCTCGGCCACGGACGCGAAGTAGCCGGGGGCCAGCACCGCGGCGCGGGTGTCGGTGGTGGTGTAGAGCCACATCGTGAAGCCGGCGGCGGATGCTTCCAGCGGCGTCAGGTTGCGGGCGTCGAAGGGCATGCGCGGTTCCTCGGACGGGCGCGCGGCATGCGCCGCCCGCCGGGCGGGCAGGCGGGCCGGGCGCGGGCGGATCGGGCGAAATGTGGGGGAGGCGCCGGACGCAGTTCGCCCGGTGACGGGACGGTTTACACAGGAATATCCGTCTCAAGTCAAGAAGAAAATCCTATCACGGTGTCAGTCCGGCCGGCGATTTACGCTGGACGCCTTCCGCCGCTAGGCTGCATGGCCCGCCGCCCGAGGAATGCCGCCCATGTTGCCTCGCCTGCTTGCCCGCTGTCTTTGCGCCGCCGCGCTGTTGTTGCTGGCGCAGCCCGCCCGGGCGCAGACGGTGCTCAACGTGTACAACTGGTCGGACTACATCGACCCCTATGCCGTGGCGCGCTTCCAGCAGGAAACCGGCATCCGCGTCCGCTACGACGTGTTCGACAGCCTGGAAACGCTGGAAGGCAAGCTGTCCGCCGGCCGCTCGGGCTATGACATCATCGTGCCGACCAGCGAGCCCACCTTCGCGCGGCTCGCGCGCGCCGGCGCGCTGCTGCCGCTGGACCGCGGCAAGATCCCGAACTGGAACAACCAGGACCCGGCCTTGCTGCGGCGCGTGGAAAGCAGCGACAGCGGCAACCGCTTCGGCGCCATCTACCTGTACGGCACCATCGGGCTGGCCATCCGGCCCGACCGGGTGCGCGCGCTGGCGCCCGATGCGCCGCTGGACAGCCTGGACCTGCTGATGCAGCCGGACAACGCCAGGCGGCTGTCGCGCTGCGGCATCGCCATCATGGACAGCGCCATCGACGTGCTGCCCAGCGTGCTGCGCTGGCGCGGCCGCGACCCCAACAGCACCGACCCGGCCGACCTGCGCGCGGCCGAGGAATCGCTGATGGCGATCCGCCCCCACCTGCGTGCCATTGTCGCCAGCGGCAACATCATGGACGCGCTGGCCAGCGGCGAATACTGCGTGGCGCTGACCTATTCGGGCGACGCCATCCAGGCGCAGGCCCGCGCGCGCGAGGCCGGGCGCGGCGTGGACATCGGCTTCATCCAGCCCCGGCAGGGCGCGCAGCTGTGGTTCGACATGCTGGCCATCCCGGCCGATGCGCCCAACCCGGACGCGGCCCACGCCTTCATCAACTTCCTGCTGCGGCCGGAGGTCATGGCCGGCATCACCAACCAGGTGCGCTACCCCAATGCCGTGCCGGCGGCGACGCCGATGGTGCGGGAATCCGTGCGCAACGACCCCAACGTGTACCCGACGCCGGAGATGCTGGCGCGCACCTTCGCGGTCGGCGCGCTGGCCCCGGCCGCCGAGCGCGCGCGCTCCCGCAGCTGGAACCGCGTCAAGGCCGGGCGCTGACATTTGACCCTTCTGCGCATCGCCGGGCTGTGCAAGCGCTTCGGCAACACGGCCGCCCTGCAGGGGCTGGACCTCGAGGTGGCGGAAGGCGAGTTCCTGACGCTGCTCGGCGGCTCCGGCTCCGGCAAGTCCACGCTGCTGCGGCTGGTGGCGGGGTTCGAGCGGCCGGATGACGGCACCATCCTGCTGGACGGCCGCGACCTGGTACCGCTGCCGCCGCATGCGCGGCCGCTGAACATGATGTTCCAGTCCTACGCGCTGTTTCCTCACATGGATGCCGCAGCCAACGTCGCCTATGGCCTGAAGCGCGACGGCGTGCCCCGCGCGGCGCGCAACGCCCGGGTGGCCGAGGCGCTGGCGATGGTGGGGCTGGAAGTGCTCGGCGGGCGCCTGCCGCACCGCTTGTCCGGCGGCCAGCAGCAGCGTGTGGCGCTGGCCCGCGCCCTGGTGCGCCGCCCGCGCCTGCTGTTGCTGGACGAGCCGCTGGCGGCGCTGGACGCCGGGCTGCGCGAACGCACGGGGCTGGAGCTGCGCGCCCTGCAGCGCCGCACCGGCGCCAGCTTCGTAATGGTGACGCATGACCAGCAGGAGGCCCTGGCGCTGGCCGACCGTGTGGCGGTGCTGGAAGCCGGGCGGCTGGTCCAGCTTGGTCCACCGCGCGCGGTGTATGACCGGCCGGCCACGCGCTTCGTGGCGCAGTTCCTGGGCGCCGCCAACGTGCTGGAAGGCGTGCCGGATGGCGGCGGCGGTCTGTTCTGCCCCGGCCTGCGCGCCGTGGTGGTGCCGGAGGAGATGCCGCGCGGCACCACCGCCTGCGCCCTGCGCGCCGAGCGCATCCTGCTGGACCCCGCCGCCGCCGGCCCCAACACCAGCCCCGGCGTGGTGGAGGAACTGGCGTTTCGCGGGGAAGGCAGCCTGCTGCTGGTGCGCGCGCCCGGCGGCGCGCTGCTGCGTGTCAGCCACCCCGGCGCGCCGCCGCAGCCGGGTGCCGCGGTGCAACTGCGTTGGGAGGCGGCGGCCCTGGTGCCGCTGCGGGAATGATGCGCCACCGGCTGCTGCGCCTGCTGCCCGCCCTGTGGCTGGCCGCCTTTGTGGCCGTGCCGCTGGCGGTGGTGGCGGTGCTGGCCGTGTCGCAGCCCGGCACGGGCGTGCCCCCCTTCGTGCTGCCCTATACCCGCGCCGGCGGCTGGCAGCCGAACTGGGAGCCTTTCGCGCTGCTGGTGGCCGATGGCTACTACCTGGGCGCTTTGGGGCAATCGCTGCGGGTGGCCGGCATCACGGCGGCGGTGTGCCTGCTGCTGGGGTTCCCGATGGCGCTGGGCATCGCGCGCGCCGCGCCGCGCTGGCGGGGGCCGCTGCTGCTGGCGGTGCTGCTGCCGTTCTGGACCGGCTTTCTGCCACGCATCGGCGCCTGGACCGGGCTGCTGCGGGACGAGGGCTGGGTGAACGGCACGCTGCGCGCGCTGGGCTGGATCGATGCGCCGCTGCCGCTGCTGTATTCCGACCTGGCGCTGTTTCTCGGCATGGTGCACGCCTACCTGCCCTTTGCCGTGCTGCCGCTCTACGCCAGCCTGGCGCGGCTGGACCCGGTGCTGGAGCAGGCGGCGGCCGACCTCGGCGCCGCGCCCTTCACGGTGTTCCGCACCGTCACCCTGCCGCTGGCCTGGCCCGGCGCGCTGGCGGCCTTTCTGCTGGTGTTCATCCCCGCCGCCGGCGAATACGTCATCCCCGAGCTGCTGGGCCCGCCGGAGGCGCTGCTGGTCGGCCGCGCGTTGTGGCAGGAATTCTTCCAGAACCGCGATTGGCCCACCGCCGCCGCGCTGGCCGTGGCTTTGCTGCTGGTGCTGCTGGGGCCGATCCGCTGGTTCCAGAAGCTGGAAGCGCGGCGATGAGGCGCCTGGGCCTGTGGCTCGGCCTCGCCTTTCTGTGGCTGCCGGTGTTGCTGCTGGCCGGCTACGCCTTCAGCGACAGCCGCATCCCCTTTCAGTGGGGCGGTTTCTCGCTGCGCTGGTTCTACGCCCTGGCGGAGGATGCGCGGCTGCGCGAGGCCGCCTGGCTGTCGCTGCGCATCGCCGCCGGCGCCGCCACGCTGGCGGTGGGGCTGGGCGGTGCCATCGGCTGGGTGCTGGCGCGGCACGGACCCTTCGCGGGGCGGCCGCTGCTGGGGGGGCTCGCCGGCGCGCCGCTGGTGCTACCGGAGGTGGTGACCGGCCTGTCGCTGCTGCTGAGCTTCGTCCTGCTGCAGAACTGGACCGGCTGGCCGGCCGAGCGCGGCGCCCTGACGGTGCTGCTGGCCCATGCCACCACCGGCGCCGCCTATGCCGCCGTGGTGATCCAGGCGCGGCTGGCGGGCATGGACGGGCGGCTGGAGGACGCGGCGCGCGACTTGGGTGCCACGCCCGCGGTCGCCTTCCGCACCATCACCCTGCCGCTGATGCTGCCGAGCCTCCTGGCTGGCTGGCTGCTGGCCTTTACGTTGTCGCTGGACGACGTGGTGGTGGCGTCCTTTGTGTCCGGCCCCGCCGGCACCACGCTGCCGATGCTGGTGTTGTCCAGGCTGCGGCTGGGCTTGACGCCGGAGATCAACGCGCTGGCGGTGGTGATCCTGCTGGCGGCCGGGGTCGCGGCGGGCAGCGCTCTGCTGGCGCTGCGCCGCAGGCCGCCCGGGCCCCCGGGGGTGTGACGGGGGCGCCGCGATGTGCATGATGCGGGCTGAACGGGGGGACGGACCATGAGAGCGATTCCGATCCTGGCATGCTGCGCGGTGTTGCTCGGCGGCTGCCAGTCGTTGCTGCGGGAAGGCTCGGCCGACGTCGCCGGTATCGCCGGCGCCGCGCTGTCGGACGCGGTGACGGATAACGGCGCCGTCACGGCCGGCATCGGCCTTGGCGTGCGCTCGCTCGCCGCGGCGGGGCTGGGCTATGCCGAGCGCCGGGCGCAGCGCGCGGAACAGGACATCATCGCCAAGGCGGCCGGCCAGATCGAGGTCGGCGGGGTGGCCGACTGGGGCATCCGGCAGAACCTGCCGATCCAGCCCTCCCGCGCCGGGCGGGTGACGGTGGTGCGCGAGATCGACGCGCTGGGCCATGCCTGCCGGGAAATCGTCTTTTCCGTGTCCTCCGACGTCAAGGAGGAGCCGGATCGCGCCTATTACACCGCTGCCGTGTGCCGCAACGGCAGCACCTGGAAGTGGGCCAGCGCGGAGCCGGCGACGGAGCGCTGGGGAGCCTTGCAGTGAGGCGTGCCGCGCCGCTGCTGGCGGCGGGATTGCTGCTGTCGGGCTGCGGGTCGCTGGGCGGCATCGTCGGCGGCGTGTCGGGCACCACCACGGGCATCGCCACCGGCAACGCGGCGGTGGGCTATGCGGTGGGCGTCGGCATCCGCGCCGTGGTAGACAGCACCGTGAAGTATGTTCAGCGCAACATGGCGCGCAGCGAGCAGGACAGCATCGCCGCCACCGCCGGCGCCATTCCGGTCGGCACCGTGGCGGACTGGAAGGTGGAGCACGCGCTGCCCTTCGGCATCGGCGATGCCGAGGGCCAGGTGCAGGTGACGCGCGTCATCGACAACGCGCTGACGAACTGCCGCGAGGTGGCGGTGACGGTGGTGGACGGCAAGGACATCGTGCTGCTGATCACCACCGCCTGCCGCCAGCCCGACGGGCGGTGGGGCTGGGCGGGGGCGGAGCCCTCGGTGGACCGCTGGGGCGCGCTACAACGCTAGCACCGGGCGCCGCAGCGGCGACAGGTCGGGGTCCGGGTCCGGCATCGCCGCCAGCAGCATCTTCGCATAGTCGCTTTGCGGGGCGGTGAAGACCGCCTCGGTCTCGCCCTGCTCCACCAGCCGGCCGTGGTGGATCAGCGCCACGCGGTCGCAGATGTAGCGGATGACGCCGAGGTCGTGGCTGATGAAGAAATAGGTCAGCCCCAGGCGTGACTGCAGGTCGTGCAAGAGGTTCAGCACCTGCGCCTGCACGGAGACATCCAGCGCGCTGGTCGGCTCGTCGAGGATCAGGAAGTCCGGCTTCGGCGCCAGCGCGCGGGCGATGCCGATGCGCTGCCGCTGGCCGCCGGAGAACTCGTGCGGATAGCGGTTCAGATGCGCCGTGGTCAGCCCGACCTGGGCGAGCAGCTCCGCCGCGCGGTCGGTGCGCTGGCGGGGCGAGAGCCCCAGCTTGGCGTGGTGGATCTCCAGGGGTTCCGCGATGATGTCGCGCACCGTCATGCGCGGGTTCAGCGAGGCATAGGGGTCCTGGAAGACGATCTGGATGCGCGCGCGCATCGCCTGCATCTCGCGCGCCGAATGGCTAGTCAGGTCCACGCCGTCATAGACGATGCGCCCCGACGTCACCTTCTCCAACTGCAGGATGCAGCGGGTGAGGGTGGTCTTGCCGGAGCCGCTTTCGCCCACCAGCCCGAAGCTTTCGCCGCGGCGGATTTCCAGACTGACGTCGCGCAGCGCCTGCACCGGGGCCGCGCGGTCGAACAGCCCGCGCCGCGCGCCGGGGAATTCCTTTACGACATGCTCGATGGCCAGCACCGTGCCGCCGGGGGCGGCGCGCGGTGGCGGCGGCGCCAGCGCCTCGGCCGCCAGGGCGCCGCCGGCCAGCCCGCGCAGCTCGCCGCGCTTCATGCTGGGCTTGGGCACCGAGGCGAGCAGGCCGCGCGTGTAGTCGTGCCGGGGGTGCTTCAGCACGTCCCGCACCGGGCCGGATTCCACGATGGCGCCGGCATACATCACCGCCACATGCGTGCAAAGCTGCGCCACGACGCCGAGGTTATGCGTGATGAAGACGACGCCGAGGTCGTGCTCCTCGACCAGCCCGTGGATCAGCCGCAGGATCTGCGCCTGTACCGAGACGTCCAGCGCCGTGGTCGGCTCGTCGGCAATCAGCAGCTCCGGCCGGCCGATCAGCGCCATGGCGATCAGCACGCGCTGCTTCATGCCGCCGGAGAACTGGTGCGGGTAGTCGTTCACCCGCTCGGCGGCATTGGCGATGCCGACCTTTTCCAGCATCGTGACCGCGTGCTTCTCCGCAGCAGCCCGGCGCTCGCGCCGCGACGCGCCGGGCGGCAGGCCCAGCAGCGCGGGGTCCTGGCGGGACGCATGCATCGCCACGTCGACGAGCTGCGTGCCGATGCGGAACACCGGGTTCAGGTTGGTGGTGGGGTCCTGGAAGATCATGCCGATGCGGCGGCCGCGCAGGCGGCGCATCGCCTCTTCCGACTGCTGCAGCATGTCCTGCCCGCCGAAGCGGATGCTCCCCTTGCCATAGCGCCCCGGCGGCGTGGGCACGAGGCGCGACACACTGAGGCCGGTGAGCGACTTGCCCGAGCCCGTCTCGCCCACGATGCCCCAGATCTCGCCGCGCTTGACGGCGAAGGAGACGCCTTTCAGCACCTCCACCTCGCCCTCGAAGGAACGCATGGCGAGGTGCAGGTCGTCGACCCGCAGCAGGGTGTCGTCGGTCATCAGCGGCGGGCCTTCGGGTCCAGCAGGTCGCGCAGCCCGTCGCCCAGCAGATTGAAGCCGAACACGGCGAGGAAGATGGCGAGGCCGGGGAAGATGGCGGTCCACCAGTAGTCCGGCATGTTCACCCGCGCGACCGAAAGCAACGAGCCCCATTCCGGCGTCGGCGGCTTGACGCCGATGCCGATGAAGCCGAGCGAGGCGACGGTGAGGATGGCGAAGCCAGCATCCAGAGACATCTTCACGATGATGGGCGAGACGATGTTGGGCAAAATATGCCGCCACAGCAGCCGCCCGGTGCCCGCCCCCATGGCGCGGGAGGCCAGGACAAACGTCTCCTCCCGCTTGGCCATCACCTCGCCCCGCACCAGCCGCGCGTAGCCGGGCCACCAGGACAGGGCGATCGCGAAGATCATGTTGCCGATGCCGGGGCCGAGTGCCGCCGCCACCGCCATGGCCAGGATCAGCCCGGGGATGGTCAACTTCAGGTCGGCGATGCGCATCAGCACCTCGTCCACCCAGCCGCCGAAGAAGCCGGCCAGCGCGCCCACCAGCACGCCAAAGGCCGCACCCACCGCCACCACCGCCATGCCGGCCAGCAGCGAGATGCGCGCGCCGGCGATCACCAGGGAAAATACGTCCTGCCCCAGCTCGTTGGTGCCGAACCAGAAGCGGGCGGAGGGCGGCAGCAAGCGCGCTCCGGTATCGACCATGCCGCGGATATGCTGCGGATAGGGGGCGAGGTGCTCGCCGCCGATCGCCAGAACCAGCAGCGCCAGCACGATCAGCAGGCCGAGCACCGAGACCCAGCTTTGCCGGAAGCGGTAGAAGGCGCGCTGCCAGGCCTCGACGCGGGGATGCAGGGTGGCGCTCACTGAAAGCGGACCTTCGGGTTCAGCAGGCCGTAGAGCAGGTCCACGATCAGGTTGACGGTGATAAAGATGGCGCCGATGCACAGCGTGACGCCGATGATCGGCATGAAGTCCTGCGTCAGCACCGCCTGGGTGGCGTAAAGGCCGATGCCCGGCCAGTCGAACACCGTTTCCACCAGCACGGTGCCGCCCAGGAGCCAGCCGAAATACAGGCCGATGACGGTGAGCGTGGCGGAGACGGCGTTCTTCAGCACGTATTTGAACAGGATCAGCCGCTGGCCGAGGCCCAGCGCGCGCTCCGTCAGCACGTAGTCCTGCTGCAAGACCTCGATGGTGGATGCCCGCATCATCCGCATGATGGTCGCCAGCGGCGACAGCGCCATGGCGATGGCCGGCAGCGCGAGGTGCGACAGCGCGACGCCCAGGGCATGGAACTGCCCGGCCGCCAGCGCATCGACCGTCAGCAGCCCGGTCAGAAAGGGCGGCGGATCCTCGATCAGCGGAAAGCGACCGGACAGCGGCAGCCAGCCCAGCCACATGGCGAAGACCAGCTGAAACACCAGTCCCAGAAAGAAGCGCGGCATGGAGATGGCGCCGAGCGACACGGTGCGGGACAGGAAATCCGGCCAACGGTTGCGGAACACCGCCGCCATCAGCCCTAGCGGGATGCCGAGGCCGATGGCCAGCACCATGGCCGCCAGCACCAGCTCCAGCGTCGCGGGGAGATAGGCGCCGAGGTCTTCCAGCACCGGGCGGCGGGTGAAGATGGACACGCCCCAGTCGCCCTGCAGGATGCCCGTCAGGTAGCGCCAGTATTGCACGGGCAGCGGCTGGTCGAGCCCGAACTCGCGCGCCACCGAGGCCACATCCGCCGCCGTCGCGTTGGGCCCCGCCGCCAGCGTCACCGGGTCGCCCGGCAGCAGCCGGGCAATGGCGAAGACCAGCATGGATAGGCCCAGCAGCACGGGAACCAGCAACAGCACCCGGCGGAGGATGTAGCCGAACACCCGATCAGCCCCCCTTCTTCAACCGAGCGACAGGGGGAACAGCTCGATGGCGTTGGACGCCACCGGGGTGAAGCTGAAGCCCTTCACAGTGCTGCGCATCGCCAGCTTGCGCTTCTCCAGCACACCGAAGATGTCGCAGCAGTCCTCGACCACCAGACGCTGGAACTTGACGTAGAGTTCGTCGCGCTTGGCGCGGTCGGTCTCGCCCCGTGCCGCGGTCAGCACCGCGTCCACCTCGGGGTTGGAATAGACCGGGTTCTGCCAGTTGCCGTTGCGCGAGGAATGGTAGCCCGCATAGGCCAGGTTGTCCGGGTCGCCGTAGTTGGCGGTCTGGTAGACCGGGAAGAAGTCCGGGAAAGTCTCGGGCGAGCGGCAGGCGGCGACCATGTCCGGCCAGATCATCGGCTTGATGTCCAGCTCGATGTTCAGCGCGCGCAGGCTGTCCAGCATCACCAGCGCCCAGCGCCGCTGCTGCTCCAGACCCGAGACATGCACCATGGTCAGCTTGATGCCGCCGTTGGGGGTGCTGGACTTGGCCAGGAACTCCTTGGCCCGCGCCAGGTCGGTGCGGTAGACCGGCAAGTCCTTGTCGAAGCCCTCGATGCTGGCGGGCAGGGGGCCGGTCATCAGGTCGGCATAGCCCGCCACGTCCAGCATGCCCTGGTAGTTGAAGGCGCAGGCGATGGCGCGGCGCAGGTTGGCGTCCGCCAGCGGGCCGTGGCGGGTGTTCATCTTGATCTGGAAGGTGCGGTACTCGGGCTCGATCACCAGCTCCACGCCGGGGCGGCCCTTCAGCGCGTCCATGTCCTCGCTGGTCAGGTCCACCGCGATCTGGGACTCGCCGCGCTGCACCATCAGCCGCTGCGTCGCCGTTTCCCGCGTGATCTTCCAGATGGCGCCGGTCAGGTTGCCGCCGCCCTTCTTCCAGCCATCCGCCACGCGCTCGAACTGGTACAGGTTGCCGGCCTCGGCGCGGCTGATGTTGAAGGCGCCGGAGCCCGCGATATTGGTGCGCAGCCAATTCTGCCCGTCATCTGTGCCCTTGTTGGCTTCCACCAGCTTGGGGTTCACCACCCAGACCCAGGGTAGCACGGACAGGAAGGGCACGAAGGGCTGCAGCAGCTTGATGCGCACCGTCGTAGCATCCACCGCCTCGATGCCGGCGGGGTCGACGATGCCGGCCACCATCCAGGCATTGCCGCGGTTCAGCCGCAGCAAACGCTCGAAGGAATACTTCACCGCCGCCGCGTCGACCGGGCTGCCGTCATGGAACTTGGCGGCGGGGTCGAGCTTGAAGGTGTAGGAGCGGCCGTCCTCGGCCATGGTCCAGGACTGCGCCAGATGCGGCACGGGCTTCGGCGGGTTGCCTTCCACGCGTACCAGAGAGTCGTAGACGTTGCGCATCGCCATGGCGGTGGAATAGCCGCTGGCCAGATGCGGGTCGAAGTTCGGGATGTCCTGGTTGGAGGTGATCACCAGGATGCGGCGGGACTGCGCCTCGGCGCGCGGCCCGAAGGCCATCCCCGCCACCAGGGCGGCGCCGCCGGCGATGGCGCCGCGTCGTGTCGTGCTCAGCATGTCACTCACTTTCCGTCTGGTGGGGGATCAGGCCGTGGCGGCCGGTTCGGGAAGGGCATAGTCGCGCGCGGCACTCTCGGCCGAGACGAGGCCGTTTTGCACGTCCCGTGCCAGAGCATCGCGGTCCCGCTCCGCGGGTTCGCCGAAGCCGGAGCCGCCGGCCAGGATGATCTCGACGATCTGCTCGGGCGTGTCGATCTGCACCAGCGTGCCGGTGCCGCAATCCATCACCTCCTGGCCGGCGGCGTCCAGCACGCGCCCGCGCGCTTCGCCACCCGCCTTGCCGCCGAAGAGGCCCGCGATGGGATTGCCGACGCCCTCGGGATAGACCGAGACCAGGGTGGGCAGCCCGTCCGCCTTCAGCTTGCGCACCCGCACGCGCTGGCCGAGGCCGCCGCGATGCCTGCCGGCGCCGCCGGAGTCACAGATGAAAGCCTTTTCCAGCACCACCACCGGCACGCGGGCCTCGAACAGCTCGATGGAGGTGTTCGCCGCCGAGGTCGGCCACAGCAGCCCGCTCTTGCCATCGCCCTGGGCCGAGGCGCCCTGGCCGCCGCCGACGAAGAGCAGGTCGGAATAGGTGCGGCCCGTCTCGTCCTGGCCATAGATGTTGGCGGCCATCGGCAGGCCGGTATTGGCCTGCACCTGGCGCGGCGCCGCATCGGCCAGCGCGCGAAAGATGTTGGGCGCCAGGTACCAGCCGGTGCGGGTACGGATGTTCACCGCCGCCGGCCGCTTCGGGTTCAGGATCGATCCTTCCGGCGCCTTGACGCTGAAGGGGCGGTAGCAGCCGGCATTGCCGCGCACAGCCGGCGTCAGCATGCACTTCAGTGGGTAGGTGGCGTGGGCGCGGGTGTAGTTCATCGTGCTGTTCAGCCCGCCCTGCGGCAGCTGCGGCGGCGCGCCCTCGAAGTCCAGTTCGATCTCGTCGCCGCGCACGGTCAGCTTCAGCGGATAGTCCAGCCGCTGGCCCAGCGGGTTGTTCCAGATGGTGCTGTTGTATTCACCGTCCGGCAGCGCGCGGATGGCGTCGCGCATCGCCTTTTCGGAGCGGCCCTGCACCACGGCGGCGAGTGCCCGCAGGTCGCTCATGCCATAGTCGCGCATGAAGGCCAGCAGCCGCTCGGCGCCCAGGGCGTTGGCGGCGACAAAGGAATGGATGTCGCCCAGCACCTGCTCGGGGTTGCGGACGTTCTCGGCCAGCAGGCGGGTCAGGCTTTCGTTGGGCTTGCCGGCCTCCACCAGCTTCATCGGCGGGATCTGGAAGCCTTCCTCGAAGATTTCTCGCGCCCGCAGCGAATCCTTGGTGCCGCCGATGTCGGAGACATGGCCCACCGTGCCCATCAGCCCCACCACCTTGCCGTCCAGGAAGACGGGGGTGACGATGGCGATGTCGAACAGGTGGCCGGCGCAGAGCCAGGGGTCGTTGGTGATCAGCACGTCGCCGGGCGAGAGCGTCTCGGCCGGGTAGCGTTCCAGCAGCGCCTTGACCGCCAGCGGCAGGGTCAGGTTGAACACCGGCATGGCACGCGGCGAATGCGCCAGCGTCTCGCCTTCCGGGTCGAGCAGCTCGGTCGCGAAGTCCTGGCTTTCCGAGATGACCAGCGAGAAGGCGGTGCGGCACACCGTCAGCCACATCTCCTCCACCACCGTGATCAGCCGCGACCACATGATCTCCAGCGCGATCGGGTCGGCCTCGATGCGGGCCACGGCCTGGGCCAGCGGCATGTCGGCGGTGATGCTCTCGTCGGCCTGGGCGGTGGCGGCGATGCTGATCCGCAGGTTCAGGCTGGCATCCACCTCCACGCTGTCGCCGGGCGCGACGATGGTGGTGGATTCCCGCTCCTCAATGATCGCGGGGCCCTGCAGCGTGAAGCCGGCGGCCAGCGCGTAGCGGTCATAAACGGTCGTGTCGTGCCAGCCGCCCTCGAACCAGGCGCGGCGGCTACCCTTGACGGCCTGGGAGGCATCGGCGCCGCCGGTCGCCCCGCTCAGCGAGAGCTGCGGCACGGGGCCGACCACGCGCAGGCGGAAGTTGATCGCCTCCATCCGCGCGCCGTCATAGACCGAGGTGAAGCGGGCGGCATAGGCGGCGGTGAAGGCCGCGCGGATCGCCTCCAGGCTGTCCTGGCCGATCGTGCCGCCGGGCAGCGCCACGGCGATGTCGTGCATCTGGCCCACCAGCCGCATGTCGGCGCTGCGCTCCACCGTGATGTCGGCGGCGGAAACGCCGGCCGCCAGCAGGTGCTTGCGGCCCTCGGCCTCCAGCGCGTCCAGCACGGCGTTGACGCGGGCGGCGTCGAAGCCCGGCGAGAACTCCACCGGCAGTGACTGCACGCTCTCGAAGGACAGCGGCGCAGCTAGGAAGCCGAGCGCCGAGGCGGCACCGGAGGCCGGCGGGATGATCACCTCCCGCACGCCCAGCACGCGCGCCACGTCGGCGGCATGGGCGGGGCCGGCGCCGCCGAAGCCGACCATGGCGTAGCGGCGCGGGTCCTTGCCCTTTTCCACCAGGTGCACGCGGGCGGCGGCGGCCATGCTCTCGGTCACCACCTTGTGGATGCCCCAGGCGGCTTCCGGCACGGACAGGTTCAGCGGCCCGGCGACGGTCTGCATGGCCGCCTCGCAGGCCGCCATGTCCAGCTTCATGCGGCCGCCGAGGAAGAAGGCGGGGTCGTAGTAGCCGAGGATCAGGTTGGCGTCCGTCACCGTCGGCTTGCTGCCGCCCATGCCGTAGCAGGCGGGGCCGGGGTCGGAGCCGGCGGAATGCGGGCCGACCTTCAGCAGCCCCACCTCGTCGATCGCGGCGATAGAGCCGCCGCCGGCGCCGATCTCGATCATGTCGATCACGGGGGCCTTGATCGGCAGGCCGGAACCCTTGCTGAAGCGGTGCACGCGCCCGGCTTCCAGCATGGGCGCGATCTCGACGCGCCCGTCCTCGACCATGCAGGCCTTGGCAGTGGTGCCGCCCATATCGAAGGAGATGACGTCCTTCTTGCCCGCCAACTCGCCGAACAGGGCGGTGGCGAGGCCGCCGCCGGCCGGGCCGGATTCCAAGAGGCGGATGGGGAAGGCGCGCGCTGTCTCGGGCGAGACCAGCCCGCCCGCCGAATGCATCAGCCGCAGCGCGCCGGTGAAGCCGCGCGAGGCCAGCTCGCGCTCCAGCCGTTTCAGGTAGCGGTCCATCAGCGGTTGGACATAGGCGTTGGCGCAGGTGGTCACCGCGCGCTGGTATTCCCACAGCTCCGCCACGACCTCGGCGGAGAGCGAGACCGCCAGCTCCGGGAACTCGGCCCGCGCGATGCGGCCGATGGCCTGCTCATGCGCCGCGTTGCGGTAGGCGTTGATCAGGCAGACCGAGACCGCCTCGCAGCCTGCATCCAGCAGGGTGCGGAGCGCGGCGCGCACGCCGTCCTCGTCCAGCGCCTCGATGACGTTGCCGTCGCGGTCCATCCGCTCGGCCACTTCCAGCCGCAGGTCGCGCGACACCAGCGGCGCGGGGAAGCCGAGGAACAGGTCATAGATGTCGTAGCGCTGCTCCGTGCCCATCTCCAGGATGTCGCGGAAGCCCTGGGTGGTGATCAGCCCCACCTTGGCGCCCTTGCGCTCGATGACGGCGTTGGTGACCAGCGTGGTGCCGTGGACGATGTCGCCCACCTCAGCCAGCCCGATGCCCTCCATCGCCACCAGCTCCTCCAGCCCCTGCAGGGCGGCGGCCGACGGGTCGTGCGGCGTGGTCAGGCGCTTGTGCAGCCGCACGCTGCCGCGCGCGCCGTCATACAGAATGAAGTCGGTGAAGGTGCCACCGATGTCGAAGCCGATCCGCCAGCGGGAAGAGGTCTGGGTCATGCGAAAGCGTTCCTTCAGGCGGCCCGGCGGGCGGCATGCCAGGGGTCGTCCACCAGGGTGGCGATCTCCTGCGCTTCCGCCTGCAGGGCCTGCAGCATGGCCTGCCGTTCCGAGGCGGAGACGGTGGCAATGGGATAGACGAGGTTGAGGCTGAATTCCTCGCCGGTGGCGCGATCCCCCACCGCGACGGCAAGGCCGCCGACGCCGGGGTTGGCTTCCTCCAGCGAGGTGGCGAAGCCCTGGCGCCGCACCTCGGCCAGCAGGGCGAGCAGGGCGCTCATGTCCTGCGGCGAATGCGGGCTGGCGGGGCGCAGCGGTTCGGGGTGCAGGGCACGCACCTGGGCATCGCCGCGCCGCGCCAGCAGGGAACGGCCGGTGGAGGAGGCGAAGGCGGCCAGCCGGCGGCCGATCGGCGTGCCGACGCGCAGCGTGCTGCTGCCCTCATGGTGCGCCACGCCCACCACATCCGCGCCATCCAGCACGGACACATAGCCGGTGTGGCCGAAGCGGCGCGACAGCCGCCCCACAGCCTCGTCCGCCCGCGTCAGCAGGGAGGAGGCGCGGCGGTAGGTCTGCCCCAGCTCGAACACCATGATGCCCGGGCGGTAGCGGCGGGACGCGGGGGCCAGCTCCAGGAAGCCGGCATCGCGCATCGCCCGCAGCAGGCGGGAGGTGCTGCTCTTCGGCAGGCCGAGGAGCGCGACGATCTCGGTCAGCGTCAGTTCCAGGCGCTGCGGCGTGAAGCAGCGCAGGACGTCGGCGGCATTGGCGAGGGTGGTCATGCCAGTTCCGAAAAATGGAACCATGGTTCCGGTTTCCAGCAACGGTGCAGAATTTGCTGCCCGGCTTCAAGCGGTTTTATGGCGCCAATCTGCATCGCCTGCGCTGTGGTGCCTGCAAGCCGTGCAGTCGGCGCCGCTTTGACAGGCAACAGGCGATTGCAGTGGCATGGGACGGCGCGGCAGGCGCAGACTGCGCCCGTGGTCGACCCGGCTGATGCTGCTTGGCCTGATTGTCTTCCGGCACAGCATGGTTCCGGGCCTCCGCCATCGCATCGCGCCCCCCAGGGCGGGCGCAGGAGGAACGACATGAGCCGATACAACCCTTCCTATGGTGGCCTGCCCGTGCCGCTCGGCACCACCGGCGAGCCCGCCGTGCGGCGGATCGACACCGCCGCCGTGTGGCGCGCCTTGTCGCTCGGCTGGCGGGATTTCCGGGAAAACCCCACACAGCTGGTGTTCCTGGCGGTGATCTACCCGGTGATCGGCCTGCTGGCCGCGGGCTATGCCTCGGGGCGCGACATGATGCCCATTGTCTGGCCGCTGCTGTCCGGCTTCGCGCTGGTCGGGCCGGTGGCGGCGCTGGGCGTCTACGAGATCAGCCGGCGGCGGGAGCGGGGGGAGCAGGCGTCCTGGGTGAATGCCTTTGACGTGCGGCATTCGCCCTCGCTGCCCTCCATCCTGGCACTCGGCGTGGTGCTGCTGGCGGTGTTCGTCGCCTGGCTGTTCACCGCCCGCGCCATCTTCGACGGCACCTTCGTGGCCATGCCGGTGGCGGCGGGGCCGGGCGAGTTCCTGCGGCAGGTGCTGCGCACGCCGGAAGGCTGGCGGCTGATGCTGCTGGGCAACGGCATCGGGCTGCTGTTCGCCGCCACGGTGCTGGCGCTGACGGTGGTGTCCTTTCCCCTGCTGCTGGACCGCCCGGTGGGCATGGCGGCGGCGGTCCGTACCTCGTTGCGGGCGGTGGTGCTGAACCCGGGGCCGATGCTGCTGTGGGGCGCGCTGGTGGCGGCCATCCTGGCGGTGAGCAGCATCCCGCTGTTCGTCGGGCTGGCGGTGGCGGTGCCGGTGCTGGGCCACGCCACGTGGCACCTGTACCGGGCGGTGGTCCCGCGCTGAGCGGGCCTGCCCGGCGCGCGGCGGGTTGTCGCGCGCCGGGCAGGGGGGTAGGGTCCGCGCGCCCTTCGTTCCGGATTGTCGCGCACCATGAACCTGACCGCCGAGCGGCTCGACCGCATCGCCCCTTCCCAGACCATCGCCATCACGGCGAAGGCTCGCGCGCTGAAGGCGGCGGGCAAGAACATCATCAGCCTGTCGGCCGGCGAGCCGGACTTCGACACGCCGCAGAACGTCAAGGACGCCGCGATCCGCGCCATCCAGGCGGGTGACACCAAGTACACCGACGTGGCCGGCACCAAGGCGCTGCGCGAGGCGGCGGCGGGCTACTTCAAGCGCGAGCACGGCATCGACTACAAGCCGGAGGAGATCGTGGTTTCCACCGGTGGCAAGCAGGTGATCTTCAACGCCATGCTGGCCACCATGGGCCCGGGCGACGAGGCCATCATCCCCGCCCCCTGCTGGGTGTCCTACCCGGATATCGTGGCGCTGGCCGAAGGCAAGTCGGTGATCGTGCCGGCCGGGCAGAACCAGGGCTTCAAGATCACGCCCGAGCAGCTCGAGGCCGCGATCACGCCCAAGACCAAGTGGTTCATCCTGAACAACCCGTCCAACCCCACGGGCGCCGCCTACAGCGAGAGCGAGCTGAAGGCGCTGGCCGAGGTCCTCTTGCGCCACCCGGATGTCTGGGTCTTCACGGACGACATCTACGAGAAGCTGGTCTATGGCGGCTTCCAGTCCAAGACCATCGTGGAGGTGGAGCCGCGGCTGCGCGAGCGCACCATCACCATGAACGGCTGCTCCAAAGCCTGGGCCATGACCGGCTGGCGCATCGGCTTCGCCGGCGCGCCGGTGGCGCTGATCAAGGCGATGGACAAGCTGCAGGGCCAGTCCACCTCCAACACCTCCTCCATCTCCCAGGCCGCCGCCGTCGAGGCGCTGAACGGCCCGCAGGAGGAGCTGGAGCAGATGCGGCAGGTCTACGAGAAGCGGCGCGACCTGGTGGTCGGCCTGCTGAACAAGGCCGCGGGCATCCATTGCCTGGTGCCGGAAGGCGCCTTCTACGTGTTCCCCTCCGTGCATGCCTGCCTGGGCAAGACCGCCGCCTCGGGCAAGAAGATCGACACGGACGAGCAGTTCGTCACTGCGCTGCTGGAAGATGAGGGCGTGGCCGCCGTGCACGGCTCGGCCTTCATGTTCCCCGGCCACTTCCGCATCAGCTACGCGACCGACGACGCCTCGCTGATCGAGGCCTGCACGCGCATCCAGCGCTTCTGCGCCGGCCTGAAGTGACATGCTGACCGGGGTTCGCTTCCGCCCTGCGGCGGAAGCGGATTTCGAGGCGCTGCACGACCTCTCCGCCCGCACCCTGCGGCCGCATCTTGAGCGGATTGGGCGCTGGGATCCGGAGCGGCGGCGGCGCAACGCGCGCCGCGCCTTCGAGGCCGGCGGGATGCGCGTGATCGAACGTGATGGCGCCATGCTGGGCTGCGTCGGCTTCCGCCGTCATGACCGCCATGTCGAGATCAACGGCTTCTTCCTGGAGCCGCACGCCCAGGGTCAGGGCCTCGGCAGCGCCATCCTGCGCGCGCTGGTGGCCGAGGCTAGCGGTCTGCCGGTGCATCTCGAAGTCCTGAAGCAGAGCCCCGCCGCGCGGCTCTACGAGCGCGTCGGCTTTGTCCGCGCCGCCGAGCAGGACTATGACTGGCTCTACGTCCTGCCCGCCCTTCCGGAGACCACCCGACCGATGCCCGCCCTCGCCGAACGCCTCAAGGATGTCACCGTCTCGCCCATCGTCGCGATGAGCTCGCGCGCCCGCGTGCTGAAGGCGGAAGGCAAGGATGTCATTAGCCTGGCCGTGGGCGAGCCGGACTTCCCCACCCCGCCGCACGCGGTGGAGGCGGCGCACCAGGCGGCGCTGGCGGGCGACACCAAGTACCCCGCCCAGGATGGCGGCGTGCCCCTCAAGAAGGCGATCCAGGCCAAGTTCAAGCGCGAAAACAACCTGGACTACGCGCTGGACGAGATCTGCGTCTGCAACGGCGGCAAGCAGGTGCTGATGAACGCCCTGCTGGCGACCGTCAGCCCCGGTGACGAGGTGCTGATCCCGGTGCCCTACTGGGCCAGCTACGGCGAGATGGTGAAGCTGGCCGGCGGCACGCCGACCTTCGTGAACTGCCCGCAGAACAACGGCTTCAAGCTGCGGCCCGAGGACCTGGAAGCGGCCATCACGCCGCGCACCAAGATGCTGATGCTGAACTTCCCGAACAACCCCACCGGGGCCGCCTGTTCGCGCGAGGAGATGCAGGCCATCGCCGACGTCATGCTGCGCCACCCCGACGTCTGGGTGCTGACCGACGACATGTACGAGCACTTGGTGTTCGACGGCTTCGGCTTTTGCACCATCGCCGAGGTGGAGCCGCGCCTGAAGGACCGCGTCATCACCGTCAACGGCGTGTCCAAGACCTATGCGATGACCGGCTGGCGGCTGGGCTATGCCGGCGGCCCCAAGGCGTTGATCAAGGCCATGGTCAACATGCAGGGGCAGGTGACCAGCGGCGTCAGCACCATCAGCCAGGCCGCGGCGGTGGCGGCGCTGACCGGCCCGCAGGAGCTGGTGCGCGAGCGCGCCGAGGTGTACCGCGCCCGCCGCGACCTGGTGGTGGAGCTGCTGAACCAGGCGCCCGGCCTGACCTGCGCCAAGCCGGAAGGCGCCTTCTACGTGTATCCCAACGTCGCCGGCTGCCTGGGCAAGACCACCGCCGGCGGGCGGCGTATCGAGACGGATGCCGACTTCGCGCTCGCCCTGCTGGAGGAGAAGCTGGTCGCCACCGTGCATGGTGCCGCCTATGGCATGAGCCCTTACCTGCGCATCTCCTACGCGACCGACACGGCAAGCCTGCGCGAGGCCTGCGCGCGCATCCGGGACTTCTGCGGCAGCCTGTCGTGACCGCCATCATCCGCGACGGGCGGGACGAGGACGAGGCCGGCTACATCCGCCTGATCGGCGACGCCTGGGCCGAGTACCCCAACTGCATTCTCGACGTGGATGGCGAGGTGCCGGAACTGCGTGCCCTGCACAGCTACTTCGGCAAGGCGGGCGGCAGGGTCTGGGTGGCGGAGGAGGGCGGGCGCATCGTCGGCATGGTGGCGACGCGGCCGCTGGGCTCCGACCACGCCTGGGAAATCTGCAAGATGTACGTGGAAAAGTCGCAGCGTGGCACGGGCCTCGCGCACCGGCTGCTGGGCGGCGCCGAGGCACATGCCATGGCCGAGGGCGCCGAGCGGCTGGTGCTGTGGACCGACACGCGCTTCGACGCCGCGCACCGCTTCTACGAGAAGCGCGGCTACGTGCGCGCCGGCTCCATCCGCATCCTGGACGACATCTCCAAGTCGCTGGAGTTCCGCTACGCCAAGCCGGCGCATGGCGTGGTGGTGGAAGCGCTGGACGCCGCCGCCGCCGCTTCCGCCGAGCGGCGGCTGGCGGAGATCCTGGTGGCCTGCGTGGATGATGGCGCCGCCGTGTCCTTTCTGCCGCCCTTGCCGGTGGAAACCGCGCGCGCCTTCTGGCGCCGCGTGTCGGGCGACGTGGCGATGGGCAAGCGGCTGCTGCTGGTGGCCTGGGTGGATGGCCGCATGGCCGGCACGGTGCAGCTGGACCTGGACACGCCACCCAACCAACGCCACCGCGCGGAGCTGGCCAAGCTTCTGGTGCACCCCGAGTTCCGCCGCGCCGGCACCGGCCGCGCCCTGATGCAGCGGGCGGAACAGGCGGCACGTGGCATCGGCCGCACGCTGCTGACGCTCGACACCCGCGCCGGACATGCCGGCGAGGCGCTGTACCGCGAGCTGGGCTGGCGCGAAGCCGGGCGCATCCCCGGCTTCGCGACGGATGGCACCGGCGCGCTGCACGACACGGTGCTGTTCTTCAAGCCGCTGTAGCCGGCCTGCGCGGCGCGCTGCCCTGACCCGAAGCAACCGCGCAGCACGCCCGTCGTTTTGTCGCTGATCCCATCAACATGTTTGAGGACAGCAACATGACCGACATCCGACAGGCCCGTATCCTGGTGCTGGCGACCGACGGCTTCGAGCAGTCCGAGTTGCTGGTGCCGGTGGAGCAGCTGCGCGCCAAGGGCGCCACGGTCGAGGTGGTGTCCCCCGAGAAGACCATGGAGCCTGGCCAGATCACCGCCTGGGATGGCGAGGCCGAGAAGCCCGGCTGGGGCAAGCTGGTGAAGGTGGACCGCAAGCTGGCCGAGGCCAAGGCCGAGGGCTACGACGCCATCGTGCTGCCCGGCGGCCAGATCAACCCGGACAAGCTGCGCACCGAGCCGCAGGCCGTGAAGCTGGTGCAGGACTTCGCGGCGCAGGGCAAGGTGGTCGCCGCCATCTGCCACGGCCCCTGGCTGCTGGCCGAGGCCGGGCTGGCCAAGGGCCGCACCCTGACCTCCTTCAGCTCCATCAAGACGGACATGAAGAACGCCGGCGCCAACTGGGTGGACCAGGAAGTGGCGACGGACAAGGGCATCGTCACCAGCCGCTCCCCCGCCGACCTCGATGCCTTTGTGGCGAAGATCGTCGAGGAAATCGCCGAGGGCAACCACGGCGACCGCCGCGCGGCCTGACCGCCTCACTGGCCGAGGAAGGGTTCCAGCGCCGCCAGAACGGCGTCTGGGGCTTCCTCGGCCAGGTAATGGCCGCTCGGCACCGGCTGGCCAGACACCGGGCCTGCCGCGTACTGGCCCCACAGCGCCAGCGGGTCGTACCATTCGCCGATGCGGCCCTTGCCGCCCCACAGCACCAGCAGCGGGCACTGCACGCGTTGCCTGGCCGCGCGGCTGGCACGGTCGTGTTCCAGGTCAATCGTGGCGGCGGCGCGGTAGTCCTCGCAGATCGCCGTCACGGTGCCGGGTGCACGCAAGGCGGCCAGGTAGTCTGCGCGTGCCTCGGGGTGGAAGAAGGTCGCATCCTTGGGCTCGCGCCCGGTGTGCAGGTCGAACCAGTCCTCGATGTCGCGCAGGATCATCCGCTCCGGCCGGTCATGCGGCTGGGCCAGAAAGAACCAGTGGTAGTAGCCCATGGCGAAGGCCATGTCGGTGCGCTCGAAGTGTTCCAGCGTGGGCACGATGTCCATCACCGCCAGCCGTTCCACCGCGTCCGGCGCATCCAGCGCCAGCCGGTGCGCCACGCGCGCCCCCCGGTCGTGGCTGACCACGCCGAACCGGGGAAAGCCGAGCTGCCGCATCAGTTCCAGCATGTCGGCCGCCATGGCGCGCTTGCTGTAGGCGAGGTGGCTGGCGCTCGCCGGCGGCTTGCCGGACAGGCCGTAGCCGCGCAGGTCAGGGCAGATGACGGTGTGGTGCCGCGCCAGCTGCGGCGCCACCTTGTGCCACATCGCATGGGTCTGCGGGTTGCCGTGCAGCAGCAGCAGGGGAGGGCCTTCGCCACCCCGGCGCAGGCGCAGCGCCTGGCCGGAAACCTCGCGATGGTCCAGCGTGAAGCTTGGGAAGAACACGCGCGCCTCCTACAGCAAGAGGGTGTACAGGCCGGCACCGATGCCCAGCACCGCGCTGACCATGGACAGTCCCGGCCAAGCCGGGCGAGGGCCACGCAGCGCCAGCAGCAGGTTGAAGGCCAGCGACAGCACGAAGCCGATCGCCACCTGGGTCCAGGGCCGCATCACCAGACCCCACACCAGCAACCCCATCCACAGCCACAGCGCCAGCAGCGCCAGATATTTCCAGACGGTATCGGCCGCCTCGGACTCCGGGCGCAGCTCCGGCACGTTGGAGCGGGAATGGATGAAGGCGGCCCCGGACAGCAGGATCAGGGCGGGCAGAAAGGGATCCATGCCGCTTGCGGTAGCCTTTGCCGCGGGACTTGCCAAGCCTGCGGCGGAAACCCCCGCGGGTCGCCTTCCGTTCCATCCGCATCACGCGAAGGGAAGATCCATGACCAAAGTTGTCTACCATGTCGTCGAGCACGACGGCGGCTGGGCCTACAGGGTGGGGGACGTGTTCTCCGAATCCTTTCCCAGCCACGACGCCGCCGCCGCGGCGGCCCGCAGCGCCGCCGCCAAGCAGCAGCAGGGCAGCGAAACCGAAGTGATTGAATACCAGGACCGCAAGGGTGCCTGGCATACGGAAACGGCGCGCGGCGACGACCGCCCGGAAACCGCTGTCGAGGAATAAGCGCCACCCCGGCCCGGTGCCGGGGGCACAAACGACAACGGCCCGGCTTGCCGATGGCAAGCCGGGCCGTTGTCACGTGGCGGGACCAGTACGCGGCCCGCCATGGTTCAGTGGCTGGGAAACTGCCGCAGCAAGGCCAGCAGCTCGTCGGGCACCGGCTCCTTCAGGGCCTCGTCGTAGCGGTCCTTCAGATTGCGCTGGGTCCACTGCTCAAGGGCGCGTTGTTCGACCGGTGCCGTCCTCGAATAACGCTTCATAGCTTCACCGTCTTTCCTGCCTGGAGCCTGCATCGGGTCACAGCGCCGTGACGCCCCTTGGAATGTTGCATTCCATCAACACAGCAAGGCGCCAGGAGTTCCGCAACGCAGCGCAGCCTTTTGCGCTGTGTCGCGCGAAGCACAGTTCAGCCGGCGTTCAACGCCGCCAGCTCGCTCACCAGGAAGTCGCGGAACACGCCGACGCGCTTGGAATGACGCATTTCCTCCGGGTACACAAAATAGGCATCGATGCGGGGTGACTTCAGGTCGGTCAGCACCGCCGTCAGGTCGCCCAACTCCTGGTTCATGTAATCCGGCATGGCGGCCAGCCCCAGCCCGGCGCGCACGGCATACAGGATGGCGGGCAGGCTGTTGACCTCCACCGCCGCGCGGCGCGGGCTGCCGGCGCGGCGCCCGGCCTCCACCAGCCAGTTGATGCTTTCCACCGGCGGCCGGTAATCGCCGTAGACGATCAACCGGTGGGTATCGAGATCCTCCGGTCGCTGCGGCATGCCGGCACCCTTCAGGTAATCCGGGGAGCCGACGATCTTGTAGCCGAAGGTCGCGATATGCCGCTGGATCAGGTCCGGCTGCTTGGGCGGATGCATGCGGATGGCGACATCCGCCTCGCGCATCGCGAGGTCCAGGTCGGAATCGTCCAGCAGCAGCGTGACCGTCACGTCCGGGTTCAGCGTCATGAACTTGCGCAGCCGCGGCGCCAGCCAAGTCGCGCCGAAGCCCGTGGTGGTGGTCACCTTCAGGCGGCCCGCCGCGCGCTCGCGGCTTTCGGTCAGCAGCGCCTCGGTCATCGCCAGCTTGGCGAAGACCTCCCGCACCGTCCGGTTCAGGCTTTCGCCCTGCTCTGTCAGGATCAGGCCGCGCGCGTGCCGGTGAAACAACGGCACCTGCAACGCCTCTTCCAGCGCCTGAATCTGGCGGGACACGGCGGACTGGCTGAGGTTCAGCGACTCACCCGCATGGGTAAAGGAGCCGGCCTCGGCGACGGCATGGAAAACGCGGAGCTTGTCCCAATCCAGCGGCATGGCCGGTCAGGCCGCGTGCGCTTGGGAGGCGGCTTGCGACTGGTCCGCCTCGTGCAGGGTCAGGAACTTCTCGGCTTCCAGCGCCGCCATGCAGCCGGTGCCGGCCGCGGTGATCGCCTGCCGGAACACCCGGTCCTGCACATCGCCGGCGGCATAGACGCCTTCCACGCTCGTGCGCGTCGAATCAGGGTCGGTCACCAGGTAGCCCTCCGCATCCATCGCCAGTTGCCCCGCGAACAGGCCGGTGGCGGGCGAATGCCCGATGGCGACGAACACGCCCTCCACCGCCAGCTCGCTCACCTCGCCGGTCTTGGCATCGCGCAGGCGCAGGCCGCGTGCCACGGGGGTGCGGCCGCCGGTCTCGGCCAGTACCTCCTCGGGAATGCTGTTCCAGCGCACCGACACGTTGGACTTGGCCAGCAGGCGCTGCTGCAGGATGCGCTCGGCCCGCAGCGTGTCGCGGCGGTGGATCAGCGTCACCGACTTGGCGAGGTTGGACAGGTAGAGGGCTTCCTCCACCGCCGAGTTGCCGCCGCCGATCACCGCCACGTCCTTGCCGCGGTAGAAAAAGCCGTCGCAGGTGGCGCAGGCGGACACGCCGAAGCCGGACAGCTCCTTCTCGCCCGGGATGCCGAGCCAGCGGGCCTGCGCGCCGGTGGCGATCACCACCGTCTCGGCTTCAAAGGTATCGCCCGAGTCGGCGGTGGCGCGGAACGGCCGCTGCGAGAAATCGACGGAGGTGATCAAGTCGTACTGGATGCGGGCGCCGACATGCTCGGCCTGCTCGCGCATCTGCTCCATCAGCCACGGGCCCTGGATGGGGGCGGCAAAGCCGGGGAAGTTTTCCACCTCGGTGGTGATGGTCAGCTGTCCGCCGGGCTGCATGCCGGCGACGACCAGGGGCTCCAGCCCGGCGCGCGCGGCATAGATCGCGGCCGTGTAACCGGCGGGGCCGGCGCCGAGGATCAGCAGGCGGGTACGGTGCAGTTCGGGCAAGGTCTGGGTCCTGGAAAGGCTCGCGAAGCACAAGATATCGGCAAGTTCGGCGTGCACCGCAACCCGGATGCCTTGAATAGGCGGGCCTATGCAAGGATATTGCGTCCCACAAGCGGCGCGAGCAACGAACGGTTCAATGAATGCCCGACTCTATCGACAACCTTGATGCCGTCGACCGCCAGATTCTGGCGGAGCTGCAGTCCGACGGCCGCATGACCAATGTGGAACTGGCGCGACGCGTGGAACTCTCGGCGCCGCCCTGCCTGCGGCGGGTGCGGCGGCTGGAGGAGGCCGGCATCATCAAGGGCTACCATGCCGAGGTGGACCCGGTGGCGCTGGGCTGGGAGATCACCTTCTTCGCCCTGGTCGGGCTGGACAGCCAGAAGCAGGCGGTGCTGGAAGCCTTCCAGGACGAGGTGAAGACCTGGGCCGAGGTCCGCGAATGCCACATGATCCGCGGCGGCGGCGACTTCCTGGTGCGGCTGGTGGCGCGCGACACGGCACATGAGAACCAGTTGACGCAGCGCCTGACCTCGCATGCCAGCGTGTCCCGCGTGCAGACCCTGCAGACGATCCACACGGCCAAGCAGGTGCCGGGGGTGCCACTCTGAGGGCGGCGGGGCGGGGTTCCTAGCCCCGCCGCACCCGGTACTGCGCCGCTTCCATGGCGGCGATTATGGCATTGCCCTGGGCGGCGTCGCGCACCTCCACCATCAGCTCCAGCTCGGTGGACTGCACCGTGGGCGCGCCGAACAGCTGCTGGTGCTTGACCTCGATGACGTTGCCGCCGGCATCGGCGATGCGCCGGGAGATGTCGGACAGCACGCCGGGCCGGTCCGGGATGTCGAAATGCAGCCGCATGATGCGGCCATCCCGCAGCAACTGGCGCAGCAACACATTGGACAGCGCGCGGGCGTCGATGTTGCCGCCGCAGACGGGGGTCGCCACCCGCCGGCCCGCGAAGCGCTGCGGATGCGCCAGCAGCGCGGCGACGCCGGCGGCGCCCGCGCCCTCGGCCACCACCTTGGCGCCCTCGGCCAACAGGGCGATGCCCTGTTCCACCGCGCGCTCCGGCACCACCAGCACCTCGATCCCCAGGCGCTTCAGCAGGGCATGCGGCGTTTCCCCCACGTCGCGCACCGCGATGCCCTCGGCGATGGTGGGGCCGCCGACGGACACCGGCTGCCCGGCCAGGCGCTGCGCCATGGCGGGATAGCCCTCGACCTCGACGCCATAGACCTTGGTAGCGGGGCTCAGCTCCGCCAGCGCCACGGCGCAGCCGGCCAGCAGGCCGCCGCCGCCGACCGGAAAGACCAGCGCCTGCAGTTCCGGCACATCCTCGACCATCTCCAGCGCCATGGTGCCCTGGCCGGCGATGACGCCGGGGTCGTCATAGGGGTGGATAAAGGTCAAGCCCTCGCGCAGCGCCAGCTCATGGGCATGCGCCGCGGCTTCGGCCAGCGTTTCGCCATGCAGCACCACGCGGGCGCCCCAGCTTTCCGTGCGCACCACCTTGGTCGACGGCGTGAAGCGCGGCATGACGATGGTGGCCAGGATGCCCAGCAGGCTGGCATGCCGGGCCACGGCCTGGGCATGGTTGCCGGCGGACATGGCCACCACGCCGGCCGCCTTTTCCCGCGCCGAAAGCAGCGCCAGGCGGTTGGCGGCGCCGCGTTCCTTGAAGGCGCCGGTGGCCTGCAGATTGTCCAGCTTCAGCCAGACCTCGGCGCCGACCGCCCGCCCCACGGCGTGGCAGGGGATGGTCGGCGTCCGCAGCACGGCGCCCTGAATGCGGGCGGCGGCCGCCCGGACTTCGGCCAGCCCGATCACGGGCAGGTCGAACGGGGCGGCGACCGGCATCAGCGGAAGCGTACCTTGGCGATCTCGTAGGCCCGCGCCCCGCCGGGCGCCGGCACCTCCACCGTGTCGCCCACCGACTTGCCGATCAGCGCGCGCGCCAGCGGCGAGGACATGGAAACGGAGCCGTTCTTCATGTCCGCCTCATAGGCACCGACGATGCGGTAGGACTTCTCCTCCTCCGTCTCGTCGTCGATAATCGTGACATAGGCGCCGAACTTCACCTGATCGCCGGAGAACTTCGAGACGTCGATGATCTCGCTGGCGGGCACGATGGTTTCGAGCTCCGCGATGCGGCCCTCGATAAAGGACTGCCGCTCGCGCGCCGCGTGGTACTCGGCGTTCTCGGAGAGGTCGCCATGCGCGCGGGCCTCGGCGATCGCCCGGATCACGGCGGGGCGCTCTTCCGCCTTCAGCTGGCGCAGCTCCTCTTCGAGCCGGGCGTGACCTTCGGCGGTCATCGGGAACTTCTGCACGGCTAACCCTTCCTGCACATACGCGATTCCCCACAAGCGGCACCGGCCACGGCCGGCGCCTCCGGTGGGGGAGGGTGGATCATCAAGGAGGCGAGGGCCGCTTCCCCTGCCGGGAAAGCGGCCCCACCCGTTCAGAACGAAGGGGGAAAGTAAGCCTGCACGGGCGCCACATCAAGGGTGCCGGCCTTCAGGGCCGCGATGGCGTGCACCGCGGCCCGGGCGCCGGCCATGGTGGTGTAGTGCGGCACCCCCGTGGTCAGCGCGCCGCGCCGGATGTCGAAGCTGTCCGTCACGGCGCGGCCGGAGCCGGTGGTGTTGATCACCAGCTGGATTTCGCCATTGCGGATGGCGTCCACGCAATGCGGCCGGCCTTCCATCACCTTGTTGACCACGCCGACCTCCAGCCCCGCCTCGCGCAGGCGGGTGGCGGTGCCGCGGGTGGCGAGCAGGCTGAAGCCCATCTCGGTCAGCCGGCGGCCGAGCTGGACGACGGCGTTCTTGTCGCTGTCCTTGACCGAGATAAAGGCGCCACCCGCTTCCGGCAGCTTCACGCCGGCGCCGAGCTGCGCCTTGGCGAAGGCCCGCTCGAAAGACGCGTCGAGGCCCATCACCTCGCCGGTGGACTTCATCTCGGGACCAAGGATGACGTCGACATTCGGGAAGCGGTTGAAGGGGAAGACCGCTTCCTTGACCGCCACGTGGCGGCTGATCGCCTCGTCATCCAGCTTGAACTCGGACAGCTTGGCGCCGGCCATCACGCGGGCGCCGATCTTGGCTACCGCCACGCCGGTCGCCTTGGCGACGAAGGGCACGGTGCGGGAGGCACGCGGGTTGACCTCCAGCACGAAGATCTCGCCGTCCTTGACCGCGTACTGCACGTTCATCAGGCCCTTGACCTTCAGGGCCTTGGCCATCGCCTCCGTCTCGGCCTTCAGCTCGGTGATGATGGCGGGCGAGAGCGAGTAGGGCGGCAGGGAGCAGGCGCTGTCGCCGGAATGGATGCCGGCTTCCTCGATGTGCTCCATCACGCCCGCGACATAGACGTTGCCCGCCTCGTCGGCGATGCAGTCCACGTCCACCTCGATGGCGTCCTGCAGGTACTGGTCGATCAGGATCGGGTTCTCGCCCGAGACCTTCACGGCCTCCTTGCCGAAGCGCAGCAGCTGCTCCTTGTTGTAGGCGATCTCCATGGCGCGGCCGCCCAGCACGTAGGAGGGGCGCACCACCACGGGGTAGCCGATGCGCTCGGCCTCGACGGTGGCTTCCTCCAGGGTGCGGACGATGCCGTTCTGCGGCTGCTTCAGGCCGAGGCCCTTCAGCAGCTGCTGGAAGCGCTCGCGGTCCTCGGCGATGTCGATGGCCTCGGCCGAGGTGCCCAGGATGGGGATGCCCGCCTTGTGCAGCGCCTGGCTCAGCTTCAGCGGGGTCTGGCCGCCATACTGCACGATGCAGCCCAGCACCTCGCCGCTCTGCTGCTCCTTGCGGATCAGCGCGATCACGTCCTCGGCCGTCAGCGGCTCGAAATACAGGCGGTCGGAGGTGTCGTAGTCGGTGGACACCGTTTCGGGATTGCAGTTGACCATGATGGTCTCGAAGCCCGCGTCGCGCAGCGCGTAGCAGGCATGGACGCAGCAATAGTCGAACTCGATGCCCTGGCCGATGCGGTTGGGGCCGCCGCCGAGGATGATGACCTTCTTCTTGTCCGTCGGCCGGCTTTCGCACTCCGGCGTGCCGAAGCCGCCCTCGTAGGTCGAGTACATGTAGGGCGTGTCGGACGCGAACTCGCCGGCACAGGTGTCGATGCGCTTGTAGACCGGCAGCACCGCCAGCTTCTGGCGCAGCGCCGCCACCTCGGCTTCCGTCTTGCCGACCAGGGCGGCCAGGCGCTTGTCGGCGAAGCCCATCGCCTTCAGGCGGCGGAAGCCGGTGGCATCCGCCGGCAGGCCCTGCGCGCGCACGGCATTCTCGGCCAGCACGATCTTCTCGATCTCGCGCAGGAACCAGGGCTCGAACTTGCAGGCGCCGTGGATCTCCTCGACCGAGAGGCCGGCGCGGAAGGCCTGGGCCACGTCCAGCACGCGGTCGGGCTTGGGCGTCGCGAGGGACGCGATATGCGCTTCCTTGGAGCCGTCGCCCGGCTGCGCGATGTCGTCCAGGCCCGAGAGCCCGGTTTCCAGCGAGCGCAGGCCCTTCTGCAGCGCCTCGTTGAAGGAGCGGCCGATGGCCATCGCCTCGCCCACCGACTTCATCGAGGTGGTCAGCGTCGCCGGCGTGCCGGGGAACTTCTCGAAGGTGAAGCGGGGAATCTTGACGACAACATAGTCGATGGTCGGCTCAAAGGCGGCCGGCGTCACCATGGTGATGTCGTTCTTCAGCTCGTCCAGCGTGTAGCCGACGGCCAGCTTGGCGGCGATCTTGGCGATCGGGAAGCCGGTGGCCTTGGACGCCAGCGCCGAGGAGCGCGACACGCGCGGGTTCATCTCGATGACCACCATGCGGCCATCGGCGGGGTTGATGCCGAACTGGACGTTGGAGCCGCCGGTATCGACGCCGATCTCGCGCAGGCACGCGATGGAGGCATCGCGCATGCGCTGGTATTCCTTGTCGGTCAGCGTCAGCGCGGGCGCCACCGTCACGGAGTCACCCGTGTGCACGCCCATCGGGTCGAGGTTCTCGATGGAGCAGACGATGATGCAGTTGTCCGCGCTGTCGCGGACCACCTCCATCTCGAACTCCTTCCAGCCCAGCACGGATTCCTCGATCAGCACCTCGCTGGTCATCGAGGCCGAGAGGCCGGCGGCCACGATCTCCTCGAATTCCTGCTTGTTGTAGGCGATGCCGCCGCCCGTGCCGCCCAGCGTGAAGCTCGGGCGGATGACGCAGGGCAGCTTCACCTGCTCCAGGCCCGCGCGCGCTTCCTCCATCGTGTGGGCGATGTGGGAACGCGGGCTCTCGATGCCGATCTTGGTCATGGCATCGCGGAACTTCAGCCGGTCCTCGGCCTTGTCGATCACCTCGGCCTTGGCGCCGATCAGCTCGCAGCCGTACTTCGCGAGAACACCCGCCTCGGCCAATTTAAGAGACGTGTTCAGCGCGGTCTGGCCGCCCATGGTCGGCAGCAGTGCGTCGGGGCGTTCCTTGGCGATGATCTTCTCGACCATCTCCACCGTGATCGGCTCGATGTAGGTGGCGTCGGCCAGGCCGGGGTCGGTCATGATGGTGGCGGGGTTGGAGTTCACCAGGATCACCCGGTAGCCCTCCGCCCGCAGCGCCTTGCAGGCCTGCGCGCCGGAATAGTCGAACTCGCAGGCCTGGCCGATGACGATGGGGCCGGCCCCGATGATCAGGATGGACTTGATGTCTGTACGCTTCGGCATCGGGGAGGGGCCTCAGGTCTGGAGAGGAAGTTCAGCCGTGCACCGACAGGCCGCCATCCACGGGGATGGCGGTGCCGGTGACAAAGGCGGCGGCGTCGCTGGCCAGGAAGGCCGCGATGCCGGCGAAGTCGCCGGGGTTGCCCCAGCGCTTCTGCGGCGTGCGGGCGAGCACGCGGTCGTTCAGGTCGGGGATGTCGCGCTTGGCGCCGGCGGTCAGTTCCGTCTCGATCCAGCCGGGCAGGATGGCGTTGGCGGTGATGCCGTCCGGACCCCAGGCGACCGCAAGGGAGCGCGTGTACTGCACGATGCCGCCCTTGCTGGCGCCGTAGGCGGGCGAGAGCGGCAGGCCGAAGATCGACATCATCGAGCCGATGGAGATGACGCGCCCGCGCCCGTTCGCCTTGAGGTGCGGATAGGCCGCGCGGCTCATCCGCATGGCGCTGGTGAGGTTGGCATCCATCACGGCGTGCCAATCCTCGTCCGTCACGTCCTGCGGCAGGCGGCGGATATTGGTGCCGGCATTGTTGACCAGGATGTCGATGCCGCCGGCCTGTTCCACCACCTGCGCGATCACGCGGTCGGCGGCGTCCTTCTCGGTCAGGTCGGCCTGGATGGCGAAGCTGTCCTCGCCCAGCTCCGCCACGGCGGCCTTGTTCTTCTCGGCATTGCGGCCGACCACGGCGACCCAGGCGCCGGCCGCCGCCAGCCCGCGCGCCATGCCGAGCCCGATGCCGCCATTGCCGCCGGTCACCACCGCCACGCGCCCGCTGAGGTCGAACATGCCCGAGGGAACCATGCTGGTCATGCCTTCTGCTTCTCGATCATCTCGACGAAACGGTGGAACAGGTAGTGGCTGTCGCTCGGCCCCGGGCTGGCCTCGGGGTGGTACTGCACGGAGAACGCCCGCTTGTTCACGGCGGCGATGCCCTCGTTGGAACCGTCGAACAGCGAGCGGTGGGTCACGGTCACGCCCTCCGGCAGGCTGGCGTCGTCCACCGCGAAGCCGTGGTTCTGCGAGGTGATCTCCACCTTGCCGGTCGCCATGTCCTGCACCGGCTGGTTGGCGCCGCGGTGGCCGCGCTCGAGCTTGTAGGTCTTGGCGCCCAGCGCCAGCGCCAGCAGCTGGTGGCCCAGGCAGATGCCGAAGACCGGCTTCTCGGCCGCCAGCACGCCCTGGATGGCGGGCACGGCGTAGGTGCCGGTCGCCGCCGGGTCGCCGGGGCCGTTGGACAGGAACACGCCATCCGGGTTGTGCGACAGGATGTCCTCGGCCGTCGCGGTGGCGGGCACCACGGTCACGTCGCAGCCGGCGTCCGCCAGGCAGCGCAGGATGTTCTGCTTGGCGCCGTAATCGACGGCCACGACCTTGTGCTTCCTGGCCGGTGCCTTGTCGTGGCCCGTGCCCCAGGACCACAGCCCCTCGGTCCAGTTATAGGACTGGCGGCAGGACACGTCCTTGGCCAGGTCCATGCCTTCCAGCCCCGGCCAGCCGGCGGCCTGGGCGCGCAGGGCGGCGAGGTCGAACTTCCCGTCCGCCGGAAAGGCCAGCACGCCGTTGGGCGCGCCGCCGTCGCGGATGCGCAGCGTCAGCGCGCGGGTGTCGATGCCGGCGATGCCCGGGATGCCGTAGCTCTTCAACCAGTCGTCCAGGTGGCGCGTGGCGCGGTAATTGGCGGGTTCGGTGATATCCAGCTTCACCACCAGCCCGCGCGCGGCGGGGGTGATGCTCTCGCTGTCCTCGGGGTTGGCGCCGACGTTGCCGATATGCGGAAAGGTGAAGGTGATGATCTGCCCGGCATAGGACGGGTCGGTCAGCGTTTCCTGATACCCCGTCATGCCGGTGTTGAAGCAGATCTCGCCGACACTGCTGGTGCGCGCGCCGAAGCCGATGCCCCAGAACACGCTGCCGTCGCCCAGCACCAGGGCGGCGGTGGCGCCGGCGGGGGGCTGCTCTTGGGTATCGGCCTGCATGGGGCTCTCCGCTTCGGTCAGGGTAGGGGCAGTGGTGCCGATCGGCATATCCGCCAGGGTCAGGCCGGTGGCGGCGATGATGGCCGGCCAGTGCTTGGGCGGGATGGCGCGGGACTGGCGCCATTTGCGCACGGCCTCGGTGCCGATGCCGCACTTCTGCGCGGCGGCGTCGGCGCCACCGATCAGGCTCAGGATGTCTTCGACGGACCGCATAGACCCGTTATGTGGGAATTCCGTTCCCAGTGCAACGCCGGGATCACGCGACGCCTGGGAAGTTTGTTCCCGGCGCCCGCGCCACCTATATGCAGCGCACCGATCAAGGAGAGCCCCTCATGACCCTGCGCACCCGCTTCATGGACGAGATGAAGGCCTCAATGAAGGCCGGCACCGCCGCACGCACCTCCACTATCCGCATGGTCATGGCCAAGCTGAAGGACACCGACATCGCAGCCCGCCCGACCGGCGTGGAGCAGGTGCCGGAGGAGCAGATCGTCTCCATGCTGCGCGGCATGGTCAAGTCGCGCCGCGAAAGCGTCGAGATGTACCAGAAGGGCAACCGCCCCGAGCTGGCGGAGAAGGAGGAGGCCGAGATCGCGGTGATCGAGGGCTTCCTGCCGCAGCAGATGGACGACGCCGCATTGCAGGCGGCGGTGGACGAGGCCGTGGCCACCACAGGCGCCGCCAGCATCAAGGACATGGGCAAGGTGATGGCGGAACTCCGCGCCAAGCACGCGGCCACCATGGACATGGCCAAGGCCGGCCCGCTGGTGAAGGCGAAGCTGGGCGCCTGAAGGCGGCAAGCAAGGCCGGGGAAAGAACCCCCGGACCCCATCTTCTTCTTGATTCATTGTCGGTGCGGCGTGACGGCGCCGGTGGCGCCTCCTGCCCGACCCAGAGAAAAAGATGGGGGGTCCGGGGGGAATTCATTCCCCCCGGCCTTTCCTTTAAGAGCATCTCATGGCGCTCCCCCCCAATTTCCTCGACGAGCTGCGCGCCCGCACCCCCTTGCCGGCGCTGATCGGCCGCAAGACCAAGGTCACGCGCTCTGGCCGCCAGTGGAAGGCCTGCTGCCCCTTCCATGGGGAAAAGACGCCCTCCTTCTATATCTATGACGACCACTTCCACTGCTTCGGCTGCGGCGCGCATGGCGATGCCATCGCCTTTGTCATGCAGGCCGAGGGCGCCTCCTTTCCCGAGGCCGTGGAACGTCTGGCCAACGAGGCGGGGCTCGATGTCCCCAAGGCCACGCCGCAGCAGGCCAAGCGCGAGGCCGAGCAGCGCGACCTGCATGCCGTCCTGGAAGCCGCCGCGGAAGCTTTCCAGCGCCGGCTGCGCCTGCCGGAAGGGCGGGCCGGGCTGGATTACCTGCTGAAGCGTGGGCTGAGCGAGGACACCATCCGCCGCTTCGGCCTGGGCTGGTCGGGCGGCGGCCGCGGCGCCCTGGCGGCCGACCTGAAGCCGCTGGGCATCGAAACGCGGCAGCTGGTGGAAGCCGGGCTGATGCGGGAAGGGGAGGGCGACTCCCCGCCGGCCGACCTGTTCTTCAACCGCGTGATGTTCCCGATCCGCGACCGGCGCGGGCGGCTGGTGTCCTTTGGCGGGCGGGTGCTGGGCGACGGGCAGCCGAAATACGTCAATGGGCCGGAAACGCCGCTGTTTTCCAAGCGGCGCAACCTCTACGGCATCGACCTGGCCCGCGATGCCGCCTTCAAGCAGAAGGCGCGTGTGGTGGTGGCCGAGGGCTACATGGACGTCATCGCCCTGCACCAGGCGGGGTTCGGTGGCGCCGTCGCCCCGCTCGGCACGGCGCTGACCGAGGAGCAGCTGACCGAGCTGTGGCGCATGGTGCCCGAGCCGGTGCTGTGCTTCGACGGCGACGGCGCCGGGACCCGCGCCGCCGCGCGTTCCGCCGAGCTGGCGCTGCCGCTGATCTCCACCGAGCGGATGCTGGCCTTCGTGGCGCTGCCGGCGGGGGAGGACCCCGATTCGCTGGTCAAGAAAGGCGGGCCGGGGGCGTTCCAGGCCCTGCTGGACAGTGCCAAGCCGTTGTCCGGCGTGCTGTTCGACATGCTGGCCGCCCGCCACCCCGGCGCCACGCCCGAGGCCCGCGCGGCCCTGAAGCATGCCCTGGAAGACGCGTCCGCGCAGATCGCCGACAAGGCGCTGGGCGCCGAATACCGCCGCCTGCTGATCGACCGCTTTTATGAATCCGGCCGCCGGCCACGCGAACAGCGGGCCTTCGTGCCCAACCAGGGCGGTGCCTGGAAGAAGGGTGGCCGCGCCGGCCCACCGGCACTGAACCTGCCGGCGCCCGGCATCGACAACACCCAGGCGGCGCGGGAGCGGGCGCGCTGCCTGCTGGCCATCACGCTGGGCCACCCCTGGCTGCTGCCGGAGGTAGAGGAAGCGCTGCACCAGCTGGAGCTGCCGCCGGACAGCGAGGAGGCAGCGCTGTGCGCCGGCATCCTCGGCTGGTTCTCGCAGTCCGAAACGCTGGAAGCCGCCGCCTTGCAGGCCTACCTCGCCGACACGGCGCCGGGCCCGCTGGGCTGGGCGCTGGCGCCGGGCGGCGCCGGCACGCGGCTGGGCGCGCCGGACGCGCAGCCGGCCGAGGTGTCGCGCGCGTGGTGGCACTTCTTCGGCTTTCTGCGGGGCGAGGACGCCTTGCGCGAGGACTTCGAGGCGGCGCAGCGGGACTGGATCGCGGCCAACGACGCCCCGTCGCAGAACCGCATGCTGCGGTTGATGGAGGCGCTGATGGCGCAGCGCCGCGGCGACATGGACGACGACGACGCGGAGCCCGCCGGCGCCCTGTAGCGGCGGCTGTGACCCGGCCGTGACAGCGCCCGCTTTACGCCCTGCCGGCTCTTGTGCTGCGGGGGGGCGGGCGGTTATGCGCCAAGCAGTGGTGTGCGATGCCCGGCTGGTCCGGGACCAGGACGATGCGCCACCCACCGCAATTTTCGGCGGCGGTGGCCTCGGGTGGCAGGCGCGGCGGCATCTGACGGAGCGACGGCATGGCAAAGGCGGCAGGCGGCACCGAGACGGTCGAGACCCGCGATGAAGCGGTGGAAGGCGCCCTGCTCGATACCCTGTCGGCCGCCGTCAAGAAGCTGGTCGCCCGCGGCAAGGAACGCGGCTACGTCACCTATGACGAGTTCAACGCCTCGCTGCCCACCGAGCAGGTGTCCTCCGAGCTGATCGAGGACACCATGGCGATGCTCAGCGACATGGGCATCAACCTCGTGGAATCCGAGGAGTCCGAGGACGGCGAGGGCGCGGCGGCCAAGCCCGCCGCCAAGGCCGAGGGCGCCGAGGAGGACGAGGAAGAGGAATCCGAGGGCGGCAACGTCAACGAGGAGAACCTCGGCCGCACCGACGACCCGGTGCGCATGTACCTGCGCGAGATGGGCAGCGTGGAGCTGCTGTCGCGCGAGGGCGAGATCGCCATCGCCAAGCGGATCGAGGCCGGGCGCGACGCCATGATCGGCGGGCTGTGCGAAAGCCCGCTGACGCTCAAGGCCATCCTGACCTGGCACGAGGCCATCAAGGATGGCCGCATGCTGCTGCGCGACGTGATCGACCTGGAGGCGACCGCCGCCGCCGATGGCCCCGACGTGCCGCCGCCTTCCGCCGAGGCGGAGGAGTTCGAGGACGGCGAGGAGGGCGAGGGCATGGGCCTGTCCCTGTCCGCCCTGGAAGAAAAGCTGAAGCCTGAGGCGCTGGCGAACTTCGAGGAGATCGAGGGCCTCTACGGCAAGCTGCAGAAGGTGCAGGCCAAGCGCATGGAGGCCTATGCCGCCGGCGGCGGGCTAGCCGACAAGAGCGAGCAGTCCTACGAGAAGCAGCGCCAGGAGCTGGTGCTGCTGGTGGAGAAGGTGCACCTCCACAACAACCGCATCGAGGAGCTGGTGGACCAGCTCAAGGGCCTCAACCGCCGCATCACCGGCTTCGAGGGCCAGGTGCTGCGCATGGCCGAGGCCAGCAAGGTCAAGCGCGACGACTTCCTGAGCCATTGGCGCGGCGCCGAGGTGGACCCCGGCTGGATGGACCGCATCGCCACGCTGCCGGGCAAGGCCTGGAAGAGCTTCGTGGAACGCTCGCGCGACGAGGCGGAGGCGGTGCGCGCGCAGATCGGCGCGACCGCCGCCCTGACCGGCCTGCCGGTGGGCGAGTTCAAGCGGGTCTACGCCGCCGTGTCGCGCGGCGAGCGCGACATGACCCAGGCCAAGAAGGAGATGATCGAGGCGAACCTGCGCCTCGTGATCTCCATCGCCAAGAAATACACCAACCGCGGCCTGCAGTTCCTGGACCTGATCCAGGAAGGCAATATCGGCCTGATGAAGGCGGTCGATAAGTTCGAGTACCGCCGCGGCTACAAGTTCTCGACCTACGCCACGTGGTGGATCCGCCAGGCCATCACCCGCTCTATCGCGGACCAGGCGCGGACCATCCGCATCCCGGTCCACATGATCGAGACGATCAACAAGCTGGTCCGCACCTCGCGCCAGATGCTGCACGAGATCGGCCGCGAGCCGCAGCCGGAGGAACTGGCCGAGAAGCTCGGCATGCCGCTGGAAAAGGTCCGCAAGGTCCTGAAGATCGCCAAGGAGCCGATCTCCCTCGAAACGCCGATCGGCGACGAGGAGGACAGCCACCTCGGCGACTTCATCGAGGACAAGGCCGCGATCATCCCGCTGGATGCGGCGATCCAGACCAACCTGCGCGAGGCGACGACCCGCGTTCTGTCCTCCCTGACGCCGCGCGAGGAGCGGGTGCTGCGCATGCGCTTCGGCATCGGCATGAACACCGACCATACGCTGGAAGAGGTCGGCCAGCAGTTCAACGTGACGCGCGAGCGTATCCGGCAGATCGAGGCCAAGGCCTTGCGCAAGCTCAAGCACCCCAGCCGCTCGCGCAAGCTGCGGTCGTTCCTGGACAACTGAGGTGAAGCTGTCCCTGGTGGAGCCGGCGGTGCGCGTGGCGGTGGACGTCACCTTTCTGCGCATGGACCTGCCGCCCGCCACGCCGCCGGCACTGCTGCTCGAGGATGCGCGGGTTTCCGTGGTCGCGGCGCCCACGGTGGCGTTCTACCGCTACCTCTACAACACGGTGGGGCAGGACTACGTGTGGTGGCTGCGCCGCACCGCCAGCGATGCCGAGATCGCCGCCGTGCTGGCCGACCCGGCCGTATCCATCCACGTGCTGTACCGTGGCGGCGCGCCGGCCGGTTTCTACGAGCTGGAGAGGCGAGGCGGCGGCCACACCAACATCGCCTATTTCGGGCTGCTGCCGCATGCGGTGGGGCAGGGCATGGGCACCGCCTTTCTGCGCCACGCGGTCGACGAGGGCTGGACCCGCGGTACCCGTCAGCTGACGGTCAACACCTGCACCGCCGACCACCCCCGCGCGTTGCCCAACTACCGCGCCGCCGGCTTCACCGAAACGCGGCGCGTGCGCGAGATCTGGCCAGTGCCGGTGCGGCTCGGCCTCAGCGTGCCGGAGCGCCTGCGGGCGGGCTAGGCGGCGCAGGCCGCAGTTCCCGCAGCACGCTCAGCAGGTGGTTCACCAGCGAGCTGCGGTCGGCCACGATCTCCGCCAGCCCATCGGCCTCGCGCGGCAGCGGAAGGCCAAGGGTGCGCGCCAAGTTGCAGTAATGCGCCACCGGGTCCTCGTTCGGCAGGTCCTGGCGGACCATCGCGATGGCGACGCGGTGCTGGATATGCTCCAGCCGCTTCACCGGGTCGGTCTGCTGCACGCGCAGCAACTGGCGGAAGACATCCGAGCTCGGCGTGTTCATGAACTGGATCGGCTCATGCCGCACGTGTGCCATCAGCCGGGCATCGTCGGCGCGCAGCACGCGGTGCAGCAGCTCCTGGTCGCCGGGAGTGTCGTTGTCATACCAGTGGCGGGCGGCGCGCAGGGTGGCTTCATCCATCGCCTCGGCGCCGGCCCGCCAGCGGCGGACGATCTCCTGGGTATCCGGGTGCCCGCAATGCGCCAGGAAGATGCCGTCGTTGACGTCCCACGGCGCGCGGTTCCAGCTGTCGGCGAAGATCATGGAATGGCCGGACTGCGCCGCCACGTAGCTCCGGATGTCGAAGCCGATATTGTGAACCCAGGCGTCGGCGTCCAGGTGGATGTACCAACCGGTGAAGCCCAGATCGATCAGATTGCTCAAGAGAAAGATACGGTTGTAGCAGGCCTGCCAGGGGTGGAAGCCACGGATGATGCCGTGGTGGCAGATGTATTCGATGTCCTGCCGCTGGCAGAACATCTGGTTGATACGCGCCGTGCTGCGCAGCATCGCGAAATAGTTCTCGGAATCGGCCGACTGGGCGAGCACGATGTTCCGCTCGGGTTTCAGCAACCTCATCCGCATTCGCCCTTTGCTTGGCTGCCGATCAGCCTACCGGTGTGGCAACCACGCGGCTAGGGCGCAGGCGGGCGATCAGCCGCTTGCCCAGCGCCACCCCCGGCTGCTCGATCAAGTGGTAGGACAGCTTGGACAGCAGGAAGGTCAGCGCCACGCAGGCGACGAAGCTGAGGCCGTAGGCGGCAATGGCGGCGACGCCGGCGGAGCGCGTCATGAACAGCCCCGGCAGCAGTCCAACAACGTGCAGCACCGCGAAATGCAGCAGGTAGGCGCTGAAGCTCACCGCACCCATGGCCGCAGCGGCGCGGTTGACCAGTAGGCCGCGATGGCGGGACAGGGCCAAAGCGAACACGGCCAGGGGCAGGCTGGCCACATGGCCCGCCGGCAGCCACGGCATGGCGCCGAGGTACTTGCCCAGCCATGGCAGGTAGGCGATCAGGCAAAACGCGACGATGGCACCCAGCGCCAGCGCCGTGCTGTGCCGCTCCACCCAACCCATCAGCCGTGGTTGATTGCGTAAGGTGAAGAACAGCACGCCGCCGAGGGCGAAGATGCTGAGCTGATTGGGAAACCAGAAGAACAGGAAGTTTTCGATGGCAGCCGGCGCGTAGCTTCCGGCAAAGGCCTGCTCTGCCATCAGATTGGCGACGACGCCGATGCCGAGGCAAGCGAGCAACGCCAGCCAGGCCCGGCCCAGGCTGGTGACCAGTGCCGCGAACAGCGGAAACACGGCGTAAAAGGCGAATTCGACGCTGATGCTCCAGCCGCCCGGTACCACGTACCAGGCCTCGGGCACGGTAAGCCAGGCCGGGTGCCAGGCATTGACGAAGATCGCCGTGCGCAACACCTGCAAGCCGTCGAAGCCGAGCGCCGGTGGCTGGACCAGATAATACAGCAGGCCTGCCGCATAATAGGCGGGCGCGATGCGCCAGAACCGCCGCAGGGCAAATGCCCGGAGGCTGACGCGGCCGTTGCGCCGCAATTCGCTGTGCCAGGACATCAGCAGCGTCAGGCTGCTGGCCAGGAAGAACAACTGCACACCGAACCAGCCGGTGACCATCAGGCGCCGCACCGGGTTGGGCAACTCCGGGAAGCTGTACACAAGGTGACAGCCAATCACCAGCAGCACGGCATAGCCGCGCAGGCAGTCGATATAAGCGAAGTGCGGTTTGGACGATGGCGTCAGATCAGGCATCGGGGGGGTGCGCCGCGCCGTTCAACCGCAGCAGCAGCAAGTAGGGCAGCGCCAGCACCAGCAAGGGCAGGCTCAGCGCCAGTGCCGTCATGTTGAAGCGCGGCGTCCGGCCGGCGGGGCGCAGCGCTTCCAGAAAGGCACGGGCCTTGCCTTCCCAGCCAGCCTCGGCCGAGCGCTTTAGCCCGCCGTCGCGCAGCCGGTCATACAAGGCGGGGTCCTCGGCCAGGGCGCGCATGGCGGTGGCGATGGCGGGCACGGAATGGCCGTCCACCACCAGCCCGTTCAACCCGTCCTGTACCGCATCCGTGCTGCCGCCGTCGCGGCCCGCCACCACCGGCAGGCCGCAGCGGTTGGCTTCCAGGAACACCAGCCCGAAACCCTCGGTGTCGCCGTCCGGCATGCGGCGGTTGGGCATCACGAAGACATCGCCCAGGCGGTAGTAATCAGCCAGGTCCTCGTCCGCCACGCGCCCGGCGAAGATAACCCGCTCGTCCAGGCCCTCCTCAGCCGCGATCTCACGCAGGCGGGCCTCGAACTCACCCCAGCCGACCACCACAAAGCGTGCCTCGGGATGCACCGCCGCCACGCCGCGAAAAGCGCGGATGGCGTTGTCGATGCCTTTTTTCTCCACAAGCCGGCACACGGACAGAAAGGTGAAGCGGCCTTCCAGCCCGTGCCGGGCCACCAGCCGTTCCGGCTTGCCGGCAGCTCGGAAGACGTGGGTGTTCACGCCGTTCTGGATCATGACGACGGGCTTGCGGTGCTCCGGGCCCAGCAACGCCCTGACCGCTTCCAGGGTAAAGGAGCTGACGACGATGGTGACGTCGCTGTGCTGCATGGCCTGCCGCGCCCGCAGGTGCCGCGGGTCGTAGGAATCGGCGGTGGTGATCTCCTCGCCATGCACATAGACGGCGGTGGACACGCCGGGCACGAACTGCAGCAGGCGGGCCAGCCAGCCCATCGCCAGCAGTTCGCCGATGCAGACGGTGCGCACGCCGCGAAAGGCCACCAGGCCCAGCACCCGCGCCAGCACGCGGGCGCGCAGTGCAAGGTCGGCCAGCAGAAAGCCGATGCGCGCGGCGGCGCCGGGCGGGCGCGGCGTCATCAGCGTGCGCAGCAGGGGCAGGCGGCTGACGTGGTAGGGGGCCTGGCGGTCATGCTCCCGCCAGCCATCGATCGGCGTGTCGTCCAGGTAATTGTGGCTGGGCGCCAGGATCAGAATGTCGTCCGGGGCGCAGCTCGCCAAGTTCATGTAGACGGACGCCGACCCGCCCAGGACGGGGGGAAAGTTGCTGGCAATCAGCAAGACCCGGTTGTTCGGCACCTATCTAAACTCCCGCGAAAGGTGTTTACGTCCTGAGCAGGATCGATTTGCACCGCGTGCGATGCAGCATAATCTAGCCTTTACGGGTACTTAGCGGCAAGCGTTAAGCGCGCTTACGGTGGCGGGGCCGCAGCCCCGCCACCGCCATTCCAAGGCTACTTGGCCGCCGCGATCTGCCGTTCCAGGATCGTCGCGGCCTCGGCCGCGCCGCCCCAGTTGCGCACCTTCACCCACTTGCCCGGCTCCAGGTCCTTGTAGCGGGTGAAGAAGTGCTCGATGGCATCGCGCGTGATCTTGGGCAGGTCCGCCACGTCCTTCACCTCGCTGTAGGCGGTGTGCATCTTGTCGTGGGGCACGCAGACGAGCTTCTCGTCCTGGCCGCTCTCGTCCTCCATGAACAGCACGCCGATGGGGCGGCAGCGGATCACGGCGCCGGGCACGATGGGGGCGGGGGCCAGCACCAGCGCGTCGGACGGGTCGCCGTCATCGGCCAGGGTGCCGGGCACGAAGCCATAGGCGGCCGGGTAGGCCATCGGGGTGAACAGGAAGCGGTCCACCATGATGGCGCCGCTTTCCTTGTCCAGCTCATACTTCACCTGGCTGCCGGCCGGGATCTCGATCACGACGTTGATGTCATGCGGCGGGTTCTTGCCGGTGGAAAGCTTGGTCACGTCCATCTGGGGAATCCCGTGTGTCGTCGCCGCCTGCGGAAAGCGGGCGGGCGGGTTGCGGCCTGGCGCGGCTCTAGCAGGGGCCAGGGCCACCGTCCATGTTGCGGCCGCCCCGCGCCCTTGCCGGGGGCGGCCCCGCCGCGCCACCATGCCGCCCTGAAGCGCGGGCCACCGGCACCGCGCCCCCGGAGAAAGCCTGTCCATGACGACCCCGCGCCGCAGCCTGCTCGCCGCCACGGCCCTCGCCACCCTGCTGCCGCTCGCAGCGCGCGCGCAAACGCCTTCGCCCCTCGCCGAGCTGATCGTCGAGAAAAAGGTCTTCGAGTTCCGCGACTACCGCACCCGCGGCGGCGCCGCGTTGGCCAATGGCCGGGTCGGCTACCAGACCGCCGGCACGCTGAACGCGGCGGGCGACAACGCCGTGCTGATCACCCATTTCTTCACCGGCAACAGCCATGCCTTCGGCCGCTATGCCGCCGGCGAGGCGCCGGGCTACTGGGACAGCATCATCGGCCCCGGCAAGCCGATCGACACCGATCGCTTTTTCGTCGTGTCGTCCGACACGCTGGCCAACCTGAACGCGCGCGACGCGCGCACCACCACCACGGGCCCGGCTTCCGTCAACCCGGCCACCGGGCGGCCCTACGCGATGGACTTTCCCGTGGTGTCCATCCGTGACTTCGTGGAGGTGCAGAAGCTGCTGCTGGAAAGCCTCGGCGTGAAGAAGCTGGCGCTTGTGGCCGGGCCGAGCATGGGGGCGCTGCAGGCCATCGAATGGGCCTGCGCCTATCCGGACTGGGTGGCGCGCGCCATGCCGGTGATCGGCACCGGCGAGGTGGATGCCTGGCTCCTGGGCTGGCTGGACGTGTGGGAGGCGCCGATTCGAATGGATCCCAACTGGCGCAACGGCGACTACTACGCCCAGGGCCGCCAGCCGCCGATGGCGGGGCTGTCCGAGGCGCTGCGCATCGTCACCCTGCATTCGCGTGACCGTGGCTGGGCACGGGAGTTCGGCCGCCGCCCGGCCGAGGGCCAGGACCCCGCCCGCCGCATCGGCGACCGCTTCGCCGTGGAGCAATGGCTGGAAGACGCGGCCAGTGCCCGGGCGCGCGTGTCGGACGCCAATTCCTTTTTGTTCCTGACCCGTGCCAACCAGCTGTTCCTCAACGAGTATGACAGCCGCGATGCCGCGCTGAAGCAGGCCCGCGCCCGCTGGCTGGTGCTGCCATCCGCCGGCGACCGGGTGTTTCCGGTGGAATACGGGCACGAGCTGGCGGCGGCGCTGCGCGAACTGGGGCAGCCGGTGGCAATGCAGGAGCTGAAGGGCGACCTCGGCCACCTGGAAGGCGTGGCCGACGTGGCGCAGGCGGGCGAGGCGATCCGCGCGCTGCTGGCCGGCTGAGCGGCCGCCGCACGGCGCCCCTGGTGCGGCGCGTCCTGCTAGGTTAGTCACCCTTCGCTGCCCATGCGCCTGTAGCTCAACTGGTTAGAGCGGGCCGCTCATAACGGCTTGGTTGCGGGTTCAAGTCCTGCCGGGCGCAGGGGCAGCCCTGCGAGGCATGCAAATTTACATCATCCGCAACTTGTGATCACCACTTGCAAAATAGTTGCGGACTGCCCGAAATAAATCCGGCTGCCACGGGGGCGGCAGGTCGGGAAGCGCGATGTCGTCAGTCATGCGGGGCAGCATCATCAACGGCGGGCGGGCTGGGCTGTCCGCGCGCTGGTTCGGCCGGGCCATGCTGGCGGAAGCCGCCTGGCTGCCGCGCTGGTGCCAGGGCAGGGGGTTGTTTTTCTGGGTGGCCGCCAATCTGGCCGTGACCTTCGCCTATGCCGGGCTGGGCTGGGCCGTCGGGCATTTCTTCGCCCGCTTCGGGCTGTTTCCGGCACCAATCTGGCTGCCCGCGGGGCTCGCCGCCACGGCGGCGATGCTCGGCGGTATGCGGCTGTGCGCCGGCGTTTTCCTGGGCTCGCTGCTGGTCAACGGGCTGGTGTTCGGCGCCGCGCTGCCGGAAGCGGCGGCCATCTCGGCCGGCAATGCGCTGGGGCCGCTGGCCGGCGCCCTCCTCAGCCGCCGCCTGCGCCCGGCGACCGGGCTGTTCACGCGGTTTCAGGGGGTCATCGCCTTTGTGGTCGGCATCGTGCTGCTGCACGCGCTGGTGACGGCCACGGTCGGCACCCTGTCGCTGTTGTGGCTGGGCGGACTGCCCTGGACGGCGGCGGGCGCCACCTGGGCCAGCTGGCTGCTGTGCGACGCCGGCGGCACCTTCTACTTCGCGCCGTCGCTGGCCTTGTGGCTCGGCATCGAGCGCACGCCCGCCGTGCCGGGCGCGACCCCGGCGCGCCACCGCCTGATGCTGGACGGCGCCGTGTGGCTGGCCACCGCCGGCCTCGCCGTGCTGGTCTTCTCGGTGGAGCTGCCGGGGCGGCTGCCGTCCGCGCAGCTGGTGTTCCTGCTGGCCGTGCCGTTGTCCTGGATCGCACTGCGCATTTCGCTGCGCGCCGCCTACACCCTGCTGACGCTGATCTGCGTGATCGCCTCGGCCGGCACGGTGGCGGGGCTGGGGCCGTTCCAGGGGGCGGGCGTGGCCAATCCCATGCAATCCGCGTCCATGCTGGTGGTGCTTTGCGCCACCAACATCCTGACGCTGCTGGCCCTGGTGAGCGAGCGGCGGGAAGCGGAATGGGCGCTGGCGCTGGCCAACCGCACCCTGGAGGTGCGGGTGGCCGAGCGCACCGCGCAGCTGCGGCACCAGGCGGAAACCGACGCGCTGACCGGCATCGCCAACCGGCGTGGCTTTGTTGAGCGCGCGGAACGCTCGCTGGCGGCGGCGCGCGGCTTCGCAGTGCCGTTCGGGCTGATCACCTTCGACATCGACCACTTCAAGGCGATCAACGATGCCCACGGCCATGCGGGGGGCGACGCCGTGCTGCGGCTGGTTGCCAGCCGCTGCCAGGCGCAGTTGCGCGGCGACGACCTGTTCGGCCGCATGGGTGGCGAGGAATTCGCCATCGCCCTGCCCGGGCAGGACTGCGCCGCCGCCACGGTGGTGGCCGAGCGGCTGCGCCACGCGCTGCGCGAGGTGCGCCCCGGCTTCGCGCTGCCGGGCGGCCACCTCGCCGCCTCCTTCGGCATCGCGGTCCGCCAGCCGGGCGAGGGGTTGAGCCAGCTGCTGTTGCGCGCCGACGGCGCGCTGTACGAGGCCAAGCATCAGGGGCGCGACCAGGTGCGGCTGGCCGCCCTGTCGCCCCTGCCGGGCCGCGCCGCGGCGGGCTGACGCCGCTTGCGCCTTGGCGCGGGGCGCCCTGGTGGCTAGAACCGGGGCCGAACATCCCGCCGGAATTGTCGCGCCATGGCCCCTCAGTACGTCTATGTGATGAAAGACCTCACCAAGTCCTATCCGGGCGGGCGCGAGGTCTTCAAGGGAATCACCCTGTCCTTCCTCAACACCGCCAAGATCGGCGTGCTCGGTCCCAACGGCGCCGGCAAGTCGACGCTGATGCGCATCATGGCGGGGCAGGACAAGGAGTTCGGCGGCGAGGCCTGGGCCGCCGAGGGCGTGCGCGTCGGCTACCTGAGCCAGGAGCCGCATCTCGACCCCGACAAGACGGTGGGCGAGAACGTCATGGAGGCCTTCGGCACGCTGAAGGCCGATCTCGACCGCTTCAACGAGATCTCCATGAAGTTCGCCGAGGAGATGTCCGAGGACGAGATGAACACCCTGCTGGCCGAGCAGGCCGAGCTGCAGGAGCGCATCGACGCCGCCGACGGCTGGGACCTCGACCGCACCATCGACATCGCGCTGGACGCGCTGCGCGCGCCGCTGGCCGACAGCCCCGTGACCACGCTGTCGGGCGGCGAGCGGCGCCGCGTGGCGCTGGTCAAGCTCTTGCTGGAAAAGCCCGACCTGCTGCTGCTGGACGAGCCGACCAACCACCTGGACGCCGAAAGCGTGTCCTGGCTGGAAAAGACCCTGCGCGAATACGAGGGCGCCGTGCTGGTCGTGACCCACGACCGCTACTTCCTGGACAACGTCACCAACTGGATCCTGGAAGTCGACCGCGGCCGGGGCATCCCCTACGAGGGCAACTACTCCGCCTACCTGGACAAGAAGCGCAAGCGCCTGCAGCAGGAGGAGAAGGAGGAAAGCTCCCGCCAGCGGCAGCTGGCCGAGGAGCAGGAATGGATCGGCCGTTCCCCCGCCGCCCGCCAGAGCAAGAGCAAGGCCCGCATCCAGGCCTATGAGGAGTTGCTGGCCAAGTCGCAGGACCGCGCGCCGGACCCCACCGAGATCCAGATCCCGCCCGCGCCGCGCCTGGGCAACACGGTCATCGAGGCCGAGGATCTGCGCAAGGGCTTCGGCAACAACCTCTTGATCGACGGCCTGTCCTTCAAGCTGCCGCCCGGCGGCATCGTCGGCATCATCGGACCCAACGGCGCCGGCAAGTCCACGCTGTTCAAGATGATCACCGGCAAGGAAACGCCGGATGGCGGCAAGCTGAAGATCGGCGAGACCGTCAGCCTCGGCTACGTGGACCAGTCGCGCGACACGCTGGATGACAAGCGTACTGTCTGGCAGGAGATTTCCGACGGCCAGGACATGATCATGATGGGCAAGCGCGCGGTGCCGAGCCGTGCCTATGCCGCCGCCTTCAACTTCAAGGGCGGCGACCAGCAGAAGCCGGTGGGCGTGCTGTCGGGCGGTGAGCGCAACCGGCTGCACCTGGCCAAGATGCTGCGCAACCCGCACAACGTCATCCTGCTCGACGAGCCGACCAACGACCTGGACGTGGACACCCTGCGCGCCCTGGAAGAAGCGCTGGAGGACTTCGCCGGCTGCGCCGTGATCATCAGCCACGACCGCTGGTTCCTGGACCGGCTGGCCACGCACATCATGTCCTTCGAGGGCGACAGCCACGTGGAGTGGTTCGAGGGCAACTACCAGGCGTATGAGGCGGACCGACGTCGTCGTCTTGGCGCTGCGGCCGACCAGCCGCACCGGATCAAATACCGCCCTCTCACCCGGTAACCCGGTGGACTTCCCGGCGCGGGTGGAATCCCCGCACACGGTGCGCACGCAGCGCCTGCTGCTGCGCCCCGTGGGGCCCGAGCACCTGGACGACCTCGTCGCCCTGAAGGCCGACGAGGCCGCCTTCGGGCTGATGCTGGGCGGCATTCGCACGCCGGAGCAGACCGATGCGGAGCTGCGCGCGGACATCGCCTTCTGGCAGGCGCGCGGCTTCGGCACCTGGGCGGTGCATGAGGGCGTGGAGGACGCCTTTATCGGCATTGTCGGGCTGATGGAACGCCCGGACGGGCGCGGCATCGCCCTGCGCTTCGCGCTGTGGCCGCAGGTGCGTGGCCGCGGCTACGCGCGGGAAGCGGCGCGGGCGGCGCTGGAGTTCGGCCACGCCGCCGGGCTGCCCCGCATCGTCGCCATCGCGCGGGAAACCAACGTCGCGTCGCGCGGCGTGCTGGGCGACCTGGGGATGACGCTGGCCGAGCGTTACGACCACCAGGGCCACGCCATGCTGATGTTCGAAAGCCTGAGGGGGTAGGGGGCGCCCCCCCCGCGCTCAGCCTTCCGGCAGCATCGGCTCGCCGCGCTCGGCCTGTTCCATCCACTCGGTTAGCGCCGCGGCGGGGCTGGGGCGGCCGAAGTAGTAGCCCTGGCCCAGGTCGCAGCCCATGGCGCCGATGCGCTTGGCCGATGCCGTGTCCTCGATCCCCTCAGCCGTGGTGGCGAGGCCGAGGGCGCGGGCCAGCCCGATGATGGCCGACACGTAGCGCCCGCTTTCCGGCGCGGAGGCGAGGGCGACCACGAAGCTGCGGTCGATCTTCAGCCGGTCCACCGCCAGTTCCTTGACCATGCGCAGGCTGGCGTAGCCGGTGCCGAAGTCGTCCAGCGCGATGCGGATGCCGGCGGCGCGCAGCATCGCCAGCACCTTCTTGGCGGTGCCGAGGTCGCGCACGATGCCCGTTTCCGTCACCTCCAGCTCCAGCCGCAGCGGGCTGAAGCCGGTTTCCGACAGCACGTCCAGCACGCAGCCGGCGATGGACGCGTCCTGAAGCTGGCGCGGCGCCAGGTTGACCGCGATCTTCAGCCCGTCCGGCCAGCGCATGGCATCGCGGCAGGCCTGCCGCAACAGGCCCTGGAACAGCGGCCCGATCAGCCCGCCATGCTCGGCATGGGCGATGAAGTCCGATGGCGGCAGGATGCCACGCTCCGGGTGCCGCCAGCGCGCCAGTACCTCCATCCCCACTAGGCGGCGGGACCGCAGGTCCACCAGCGGCTGGTAGAAGGGCACGATCTCGCCGCTCTCGATCGCGCTGCGCAGCCGCACCTTGAAGACGGCCTTCTCGCGCAGCTCGTCTTCCATCTCCTCGGCGAAGAACAGGAAGCGCCCGGCACCGGCGCGCTTGGCGTGGTACATGGCGATGTCGGCGGTGCGCAGCAGGCTGCCGACGTCGCGCCCCTGGTCGGGGCTGCGGGAAATGCCGATGCTGGCGCCGATCTCCGCCACCACGTCCCCGGCCATCACCGGCGCGGCCAGGGCGTCCAGGATCTGCTGCGCCACCGCCTCGGCCGCCAGCCCGTCCGGCAGCAGCACGGCGAACTCGTCGCCCCCCAGGCGCGACACCATGGCGCCGCCCGGCACCTCCTGCTGCAGCCGGAGCGCGACCTCGATCAGCACGGCATCGCCCACGCCATGACCATGCAGGTCGTTGACCGGCTTGAAGTGGTCCAGGTCGATGAACAGCAGCGCACAGCGCCCGCTGCGCGACAGCAGCGTCTCGACCCCTGCCAGAAAGGCGCGGCGGTTGGGCAGGCCGGTCAGGTAGTCGGTGGCCGCCAGCTGCTCGATCCGCGCCTCGTTCAGCTTCTGGTCCGTGACGTCGCGCACCACGGACACCAGCTCGCGCGCGGCGCCGGTCTGCGGGTCGCGAACCAGGCGGAGGCTGGCTTCCACCCAGGCGACCCGGCCATCGGCGCGCAGCACCCGGTTGAGGCCACGGCGGTCGCCCTCGCCGGCGATCACGGCGCGCATGCGGTCGCGCACCATCTCGACATCGTCGGGATGCACGAAGGCGAAGGTGGAGCGGCCGGTCAGTTGCTCCGGCTCATAGCCGAAGATGGCCCGGCAGGCGGGGGACACGTAGGTGCGCGTGCCGTCCAGGTCGAGGCGCACCAGCATGTCCGTGGCATTCTCGGCCAGCAGTTGGAACAGGGGCGCGGTTTCTGCCGGGGGCCGGGCACGGATCATTGCTGGCCTTGGCCTGGCATGCGGGTTGCCTCCGGTTCGACGTCTCGTCCCATCGCCTGGGGCAAGAGGACGGCATGATATCCTATCCCGGGAGTTGTGACAGCGCAGAGTTGCAGTGCCGGCAACGCGTTTGCGTGTCGCGAGACGGCCGGCACGCCCGGGCCGCCCGCCGCCGCGCCGGGGCGGTGGCCGCCAGGACACACATGACCTTTTGGTGAGACATCCATCAAATTTGAGGATGCCGCGCGGTGTTTCCGCGTTATTCAGTTTTTAATCAGTCAGGGAGCCGCGCCATGCATGACGTCACGACGCCGGTTTCCGGCCTGACCGCCGCCGAGCCGGCGCTGGTCAACGCCGAGCTGGACCGACTGGTCCAGCTGGCCTGGGAGCCCGGCTGGGCCCCGCAGGCGATGCGCCAGCTGATCGCGCTGTGCGCCATCCTGCGCCAGCAGACGGAATTGTGGCCCGTGGCCCGTGCCCTGATGCGGGCGCACCCGATCCACCGGCTGATGTGCGAGGACCCGCTGGTCCTCCATGCCACCGCGCCCGGCGTGTCGCGCCCCCGCTACCTCGACCTCGTGCTTGGCCATCCGGATGCCGCGTCGCTGAGCCAGGGCGCGTCCCGCGCGGGGCGGGAGCTGTCCGGCATCAACCGGGCGCTGCCACTGTTCAACACGCTGCGCAACCGCACCGCCTATCTGGCCAGCATGGTGGACGCGCTGGCGGAGATGCAGCCGGGCGCGGAGGTGCTGACGCTGCGTGCCGGCCACCTGCGGGAAGCCGCCGGCGTCACCAAGCTGCGGCATGTCGGGCGCTGGATGGTGCTGGAGCCGGACAACGCCACGCGGGCGGTTCTGTACCGGGGGCTGCCTGCCGGGCTTTCGGTGCAAACCATGCGCGGCTCGCTGCGCGGCTTCGGCCGCCGGCCGTTCCGCCGCGGCTGCTTCGACCTGGTGTGCCTGCCGCGCATGCCGGATTGCCCGCTGGCCGAGCAACAGGAATTGCTGGACGCGGCGTTCAGCGTGTTGAAGCCCGGCGGACGGCTGCTGATCTGCACGTCCGGCCGGCCGGTGCCGGAAGATGCCTGGATCGAGACGTTTCTGGATGCGCGCATCCGCTGGATGGGCCGACGCGAGCTGGAAGCGCTGCTGTCGGTCATCCCGGCGGCGGATTGCGCCAGCCGCAGCGTGTTTCCCAGCCTGGATGGCCACCAGCTGCACGCCATCCTGCGGCGCCGGGGCTGAGCCCCGGCGCCGCAGGCCGGTTGGTCAGCGGCCTTCGCGCGCCGCCAAGGCGGCGATCTGTTGGCGCATCGCGGCCAGCAGCGAGGACACCTGACCGCCATTGCGGCTGATCACCGCAGAATATTCACTGCGCTGAGTCAGGCGCAGCGAGGTGCCCTCGGCGATCACGTCCACCACGCGCGGCTGCCCGTTCACCTCGCCCACGCGCCAGTCCAGCGAGAAGGCGGGGGAGTTGGGGCGCTCGATGATGGTGTTCACCAGGGCGTCGTCCTCGGTGCGCTGCTGGCTGCGGCCGAGGTTGAAGCGCACGCCCTGGTATTCACCGAAACGGGCCGACAGGTTGCGGATCAGCGTTTCCTCGAACAGCGACATGTATTGCTGCTGCTCGGCCGGCGTGGCCACGCGCCACCAGCGGCCCAGGATAAAGCGGCCAACGCCCGGCACGTCCACCGCACGGCGCAGGATGTTGGCCACCTGCTGGCGGCGGGCCGCCGCGGGCTGGGGGCTGTCGATCGCGGCTACCAGCTCCTGGCCGGCGGCCTGGATGAACTGAACGGCGCGGTTGATGTCCATCTCGGCAAAGGCGGGACGAGCGACGCTCAGGGCGAAGGGGGCGGCCAAAGTCGTGGCCAGCAGGGTGCGGCGGTTCATCGTGCGAATGTCTCGTTCTGTGGCAGCCGGTGGGGCCGGCGAATCAACGCGGTTGCAGGGTGCTGGCACCGGTGCCGACATCGACCACGGGGGCCGAGCCGCCTTCGCCGGTGCCCCGCAGCGGACCGGCGCGCGACGGCAGCTCGCCCGAATTGCGGATCTGCTGGTTGCGGCTTTGCCGGTAGGCGCTGCGCAGGGTGGCATAGGGGTCGAGGCTGGTGGCCTTGACGCTGTCCAGCGTGTCCAGCAGCCCTTCGCGGGTGTCCAGCACGGTCAGGCCCAGCCGGGCCCAGCCGATGTTCTCGGCGGTGTTGCCGCTGTCGGCCAGGATCCAGGTCAGCGGGTCGGCGGCGACGCCGGCACCGTAGCCCACCAGGTCGCGCGGGTTGCTCGGGCCGATCAGCGGCACGAACAGGTAGGGGCCTTCGCCCACGCCCCAGCGGGCGAAGGTCTGGCCGAAATCCTCCGTGTGGCCGGGCATGCCGGCGGCGCCGGCGACGTCGAAGATGCCGCCCAGGCCGAAGGTGGTGTTGATCATGAAGCGGCCCACGGTGACCAGCAGGCGGTCGGGCTCGCCCTGCAGGATGTCGTTGGCGGCGATCACCGGGGTGCGCAGGTTGGCGAGCACGTTGCGCACGCCGGTGCGGACCGGCTGCGGCACCACGAACTGGTAGGCCTTGGCGGCCGGGCGCAGCAGCACCGTGTCCAGCCCGTCGTTGACCGCATACATGGCGCGGTTGAACGGCTCGATCGGGTCGTTGTTCGCCTGGTACTCCGACAGCGCCTCAGGCTCGCTGGCCGGCGGCCGGGTGGCACAGGCCGAAACGGCGAGCAGGCCGAGAAGCATTAGGGACGAACGGCGGAACGTGGACATGGGGGGCGGTGGTCCTGCGGGGGCAACGGTGGCGGGTGCATAACAAGGCCGGCACGGCAAAGTTGTCGCGACGCCGCATTTATATACGGACGCGGACGTATGTATAAGCGGCAATCGATGCAAGGCCTAGTTGCCGCTTGTCATCAATGCGGCATCGGCAACGGCAGTTCAACTCCGCCGCTCCCTGGTCTAGAGTGTTCCCAAGATGAACCATTTCGCCGACGCGGCCGCTGTGCCGGACCCCCGCTCCATGCCCGGCCCCGATGAGGGGCACGGCCACTCGGCCGGCGGCACCCTGCAACGCTGGCTGACCGGCCCCCGCGTGGCCAGCCTGCCGCAAAGCGCGGTGGCCGCCGTGCCGGCGCTGTCGTTCGAATTCTTTCCGCCCAAGACCGAGGCGCTGGAGCAGCAGCTATGGAACTGCATCCGGCGGCTGGAGCCGCTGGCCCCGCGCTTCGTGTCTGTCACCTACGGCGCCGGTGGCTCCACGCAGGAGCGCACCCACACCACCGTGGCCCGCCTGGTGCGCGAAACCTCGCTGACCCCGGCCGCCCACCTGACCTGCGTCGGCGCCAGCCGGGGCGAGGTGGATGACGTCGCGCGCCGCTACTGGGATGCCGGCGTGCGCCACATCGTCGCCCTGCGCGGCGACGCCCCGGCCGGCGAGGCCGGCTACACCCCGCACCCCGAGGGCTACGCCTATGCCGCCGACCTGGTGGCCGGGCTGAAGCGGGTGGGCGACTTCGAGATCTCGGTGGCGGCCTATCCGGAAACCCATCCCACCGCGTTCAACGCCCAGCACGACCTGGAAAACCTGAAGCGCAAGATCGACGCCGGCGCCACGCGGGCCATCACCCAGTACTTCTTCGACACCGACACCTACCTGCGCTTTCTGGACGCGGCGCTGGCCGCCGGCATCACGGTGCCGATCGTCCCCGGCATCCTGCCGGTGTCCAACTTCAAGCAGGTGGCCAAGTTCTCGGCCATGTGCGGCACCGCCGTGCCGGACTGGATGGGCAAGCTGTTCGAGGGGCTGGACGACGACCCGGACACCCGCCACATGGTCGCCGCCGCCATGGCGGCCGAGCAGGTGCGCCTGCTGCAGGCCAACGGCGTGGACGAGTTCCACTTCTACACGCTGAACCGCGCCGACCTCAGCTACGCCATCGCGCATATCCTGGGGGCGCGGCCGAAAAAGGCCTGAGCGGGCCACCAGCCCGCCCGGCCAGGCGTGTCAGCGGAACGGCATCATCGGCCGCGAGCCGGTGTTGCGGCCTTCCATGGCACGATGGTCGCTCATGCGGTTGAGGTTGGAGGTGGTATCGGGGCCCGGGGCGGGCGAGTTCTCGCCGCCCTGCGCGCGCGCCAGGCTCTGGGCGTTTAGCTGCTCGGTCACGCTGTTGTCCGAGGACTGCGCCATGGGGGCGCGGTGATGCGTGGTGCGGGGGCCATTCGCGGCCAGCGCGGCGTTGCTGGCGCCGGCGACGGCCAGGGCGCCCAGCAGGGCGAAGGTGGTGGCAGCACGAAAACCCATCGGAATATCCTCCTGCATGCGAAGCATCAGCGGTGTCGATTGCGTCCGCCTTCGCAATAATGCGGAAGCTGTGCCGTTGGCTGCGTGATCGCTGCCTGAACTTTCGGCAAGGTCGCGGCGCGCGCCGGTTGGCCGCGTTCGCTTCCCGTTCTATATCCTGGCGGTGTCTCGTATTCTGGCTCCCGGCGCGCTGGCCCTGTCCTTTCTGCTGATGGCGGCTGCCGTGCCGGCCACGGCCGGCTGCTCCGACGTGTCGGCGCCGGGCGTCGACTGGCGCCGCTGCCTGCTGGACGGGCGCGATTTCCCTAACGCCGACCTGACCGGCGCCGTGCTGCGCGATGCCTCCTTCAGCCGTGCCAAGCTGGCCGGTGCCAAGCTGGCGGGTGTCGAGGGGCCGGACGCGCGTTTCACCTCCGCCGACCTGACTGGCGCCGATCTGTCGGGCGCCGTGCTGCGCGGCGCCGACTTCACCCGGGCCATGCTGGGCGACGCCAACTTCCTGCGCGCCGACCTGCGGCAGGCCCGCTTTTTCCGGGCCGATCTGCGCGGCGCCACGCTGACGGGCGCCGAGCTGTCCGGCACGGACCTGTCCGGCGCGTTGCTGGGGGGCGCGCTGTGGGTGGACGGCCAGAAGCGCTGCGCCGCCGAATCCGTAGGAACCTGCCAGTAATGAGCGAATATCTTTCGCGCCTGAACCCCGAGCAGCGCGCGGCGGTCGAGACCGTCGACGGTCCGCTGCTGGTGCTGGCCGGCGCCGGCACCGGCAAGACCCGGGTGCTGACCACCCGCTTCGCGCATATCCTGATGACGCGGCGGGCCTTCCCCAGCCAGGTGCTGGCCGTCACCTTCACCAACAAGGCGGCCAAGGAGATGCGCGAGCGCGTCGCCGCCATCCTGGGCGAGCCGGCCGAGGGGCTGTGGCTCGGCACCTTCCACGCGCTCTGCGCCCGCATGCTGCGCCGGCATGCCGAGCTGGTGGGGTTGCAAAGCAACTTCACCATCCTCGACACCGATGACCAGATGCGGCTGCTCAAGCAGATCATGTCGGCCGCCAATATCGATGCCAAGCGCTGGACGCCGCAGGTGCTGATGGCCACCATCCAGCGTTGGAAGGACCGTGGCCTGGTGCCCTCCGGCATCACCGCCGCCGAGGACGTGGACTTTGCCAATGGCCGCGCGCGCGAGCTGTATGCCGAGTACCAGGAGCGGCTGCGGCAGGTGAACGCGGTCGACTTCGGCGACCTCCTGCTGCACGTCACGCAGATCCTGCAGCACCACGCCGACGTGCTGGCCGACTACCACCGCCGCTTCCGCTACATTCTGGTGGACGAGTATCAGGACACCAACACCGTCCAGTATCTCTGGCTGCGGCTGCTGGCGCAGCGGCCGCAGGGGCAGGACCAGAACATCTGCTGCGTCGGCGACGACGACCAGTCGATCTATTCCTGGCGCGGCGCCGAGATCGAGAACATCCTGCGCTTCGAGAAGGATTTCCCCGGCGCCACCATCGTGCGCCTGGAATCCAACTACCGCTCCACCCGCCCCATCCTCGGCGCCGCCTCCCACCTGATCGCCAACAACGCCGGGCGCATGGGCAAGACGCTGCGCGCCGGGCGCAACGACGCCGATGGCGAGCAGGTGCAGGTCGTCTCCCTTTGGGACTCCGAGGAGGAGGCGCGGATGGTGGGCGATCGCATCGAGCAGGGGCAGCGTAAGGGCCACCGCCTGTCCGAGATGGCCATCTTGGTGCGCGCCGGCTTCCAGACCCGTGCCTTCGAGGAGCGGCTGATCACGCTGGGCGTGCCCTACCGCGTGGTCGGTGGCCAGAAGTTCTACGAGCGCGCCGAGATCCGCGACGCCATGGCCTATCTGCGCGTGCTGAACCAGCCCGCCGACGACCTGGCCTTCGAGCGCATCGTCAACACCCCCAAGCGCGGGCTGGGCGATACCTCGATCCGCTCCATGCATGCGCTCGCCCGCGCCGAGAACAAGCCGCTGGTGGTGGCCGCCTGGCGGATGATCGAGACCGGTGCCGTACGCGCCAAGCCCAAGCAGGCGCTGCACGAGCTGCTGGAAGGTTTCGCGAGGTGGCGCGCCGCCCTGCCGCATGAGGGCCACGTGGTGGTGGCCGCCACGCTGCTGGATGAATCCGGCTACACGGAGATGTGGAAGCAGGACAAGTCGCCCGAGGCCGCCGGGCGGCTGGACAACCTCAAGGAACTGCTGCGTGCGTTGGGCGAGTTCGAAACGCTGGCTGGCTTCCTGGAACACGTCGCCCTGGTGATGGAAACGGACGAGAAGGCGGATGCCGACCGCGTCAGCCTGATGACGCTGCACGCCGCCAAGGGCCTGGAATTCGACACCGTCTTCCTGCCGGGCTGGGAGGAGGGGCTGTTCCCGCACCAGCGCGCGCTGGACGAGAGTGGCGACAAGGGGCTGGAGGAGGAGCGGCGGCTCGCCTACGTGGGCATCACCCGCGCCCGCAAGCACTGCATCATCAGCAACGCCGCCAACCGCCGCATCTACGCCAACTGGACCAGCCAGGTGCCCAGCCGCTTTCTGGACGAGCTGCCGGAAGCGCATGTCACCCGCGATGGCGGCGCCGGCAACCACCGCAACAAGATGGCGGCGGCGCCGTCCGCCTTTGCCGGGCAGTTCCCCCTGGTGGCCCGCAAGCCGCGCGTGATCGAGGCGGGCGCCTGGGAGGTGGCGGAGCGCCCGGCGCGCAGCGCCGGCATTCCCGTGGGGCAGCGGGTGTTCCACCAGAAATTCGGCTATGGCACCGTCATCGCCGCGGATGACAACAGGCTGGACGTTGAGTTCGAGCATGCCGGGCGCAAGCGCGTGATCGATACCTTCGTGGAAAAGGCCTGATGAACCGTCGCCACCCGCATATCCTTGAGACGCTCACCCTCGATGGCCTGCCCGAGCACGCGGTGCCGGCCTTCGAGCAGGCGTTGCAGACCGTCTGCCTCACCGTCGCCTACTTCAAGGACGACCCCACCGACACCTGGCGGCTGGAAGCGGTGCGCGAAACGGGGGTGGGCGACGAGGAACTGCTGCCCGCGCTGTTCCTGGCCGGCGCCATGTCCGGCATCGAGCAGCCGGAGCTACTGCGCGCGCCCGTCGAGGCCGATGGCTGGCTGGCCCGCACGGTGGAGGCCTTCCCCGAGCAGGAGATCGGCGGCCGCTTCGTGATCCGCCCCACCCATGTCGAGAACCCGGTGACGCGCGGCAAGATCGTGCTGAAGTTGGATGCCGGCCTTGCCTTCGGCTCCGGCGAGCACGGCTCGACGCGCGGGTGCCTGATCGGCTTCGAGGGCATGGCGCATCGCCGGCCGCGTCGCATCCTGGATATCGGCACCGGCTCCGGCATTCTGGCCATGGCGGCGGCCAAGCAGTTGAAGCGCCGGGTGCTGGCGACCGACATCGAGCCCTGGTCCGTGCGCATCACCGCCGACAACGCCGCCATGAACGGGTTGCGCAACCAGATCCGCGCCAAGCTGGCCGATGGCTGGCGCCACCCGGCCGTGCATGGCGGGCGCTACGATCTGGTGTTCGCCAATATTCTGGCCCGCCCCCTGTGCTCCATGGCCAAGGATCTGGCCGACCATCTAGCCCCGCGTGGCACGGCCATCCTGGCCGGGCTGCTGGGCCGGCAGGTGCGCATGGTGCTGGCCGCCCACCGCCGGGCGGGGCTGGTGCTGGAACGGCGCATCGACCAGGGCGACTGGTCGGCATTGGTGCTGCGGAAGCGCTGAAGCCACCCCAAAACGAAGATCGCCTCCGTTGCCCGGGGGAAGGGCGACGGAGGCGATCAAACCAAGACGGCGTTGGGGGGAGGGGGAGTAGTGAGGAGCGCCGCCTCGGTAACTGGTCTCTGCCTATACAACCGGGCCGGCAGGCCCAGGTTGCGAGGCAGCCGCATTTTTTTAGGCGGCGATGCGGTGCGTGCGCACGCCCACTTCCACCGTGGTGGCGGCAGCGGCCTTGGGGGCCACCGGCAGGGTGTGCACGGTCGCGCTCGGGCGGGTCTCGGACATCGTGAAGACGTGGCGGATGTCGGCACGGTTCAGGCCGATGTCGGCCAGCTCGCGGTCGCTCAGCATCGACAGCTCGTCCATCACCCGACGGCGGCTCGGATACTCGACGATGGCCGTGAACAGGTTGCGGAACCAGCGCCCGATCTTGGCGTCGCGCTCGTGCATCGCATCCTGACGGATGGCCTCGATCGCGGCAGAGTGGGCGGTGGGGAAGGTGATCCGGGCGTCCATGACGAAAGGTTTCCAGTGTCGCTCCAAGGTGGTCAGCGCCGCCGGCCCTTGCCGCCGTCGCCCGCCCTTGTGCGTTGCAGCAGCTTATACTCAACTCACGCGCGGATGAGCAGCGCCGGCCCAGCAGTATTGCCATGCGTCAGACGCATTGAAATCTACCGAAACATGTTCTTAACGGGAAGCTCACAAAAATGACATCGCCCCCATCCCATGCTGCCCGCCTTGTGGCCCTGCGGGAATCCCTGCCTGGATTGGGGGTGGATGGCGTTCTGATCCCGCGCAGCGATGAGTTCCTGGGCGAGTACGTGCCACCGAGTGCCGAGCGCCTTGCATGGCTGACCGGCTTCACCGGATCGGCCGGCATGGCTATCGTGCTCGCCGACCGCGCGGCGGTGTTCACCGACGGGCGCTACACCACCCAGGTGGCGGTTGAGACCGATCCGGCCCTTTGGCAACGCCGTCACCTCGTCGAGCAGCCGCCGCAGGATTGGCTGGCCGAACATGCCGCGGGGCTGCGCATCGGCTACGACCCGCTGCTGCACCCGCAGTCCTTTGTGGACCGCATGGCCGGTTCCGGCGCGGTGCTGGTGCCCTTGGCCGGCAATCCGGTGGATGCCATCTGGCATGACCGCCCAGCGCCGCCACTGGCCGCCGCCATCCCCCAGCCGCCCGGCTTCGCCGGCCTCGCCGCCGCCGACAAGCGCGCCGCCGCCGCGGCGGCGCTGCAACAGGCGGGCGAGGACGCGGCGGTGCTGGCCGATGCCCATTCCGTCGCCTGGCTGCTCAACCTGCGCGGCGGCGACCTGGCGCATACCCCGCTGGCCCTGGGCAGTGCCCTGCTGCACGCCGATGGCGCGGTGGACCTGTTCATGGAGCCCGCCAAGCTGGGCCCCGACACCCGCGCCCACCTGGGCAACGCCGTGGCCTTGCACCCGCCGGCCGAGCTGCCGCGCGTGCTGGCCCGCATGGGCGGCAAGCGGGTGCGGGTGGACCCCGACCTGACCCCCGTGGCCTATGCCGCGACCCTGGCCGAGGCCGGTGCCGAGGTAACGCGGGGCGAGGACCCGGTGCGCCTGCCGCGCGCCCGCAAGAACAGCACGGAACAGCAGGGCGCCCGCAACGCCCATGCGCGGGACGCCCTGGCGATGGCGCGGTTCCTCGCCTGGTTCACGGCAGAAGCGCCCCGGGGCGGCCTGACGGAGGTTTCCGCGGCGCAGCGCCTGCTGGCCTTCCGGGCGGCACTGCCGCTGTTCCGGGCGGAAAGCTTTCCCGCCATCTCCGGCGCGGGCGAGAATGGCGCGGTGATCCATTACCGCGCCACGGAAGCCAGCGACCGCCGCATCGCCGCGGACGAATGCTTCCTGATCGACAGCGGCGGCCAGTTTTCCGACGGCACCACCGATGTCACCCGCACCCTGTGGACCGGCCCGGGCGTGCCGCCGGCCGAGTTGATGGACCGCTACACCCGCGTGCTGCGCGGCCACATCGCCCTTTCCACCCTGCGCTTTCCACAGGGCGCCGCCGGCCCGCACCTGGACGCCGTGGCGCGCCGGCCGCTGTGGGACGCCGGGCTGGATTACGACCACGGCACCGGCCATGGCGTCGGGTCCTTCTTGTCGGTGCATGAAGGCCCAGTCGCCTTCAGCCGCGCCGCCAAGCTCGTGCCGCTGCAGGCGGGCATGATCCTGTCCAACGAGCCGGGCTTCTACCGCCCCGGCCACTATGGCATCCGCATCGAGAACCTGCTGCTGGTGCGCGAGGCGCCCTCGCTGCCCGGGCAGGCCAAGCCCTTTCTGGAGTTCGAAACGCTGACCCTGGCCCCCTATGACCGGCGGCTGATCGACCAGGCCCAGCTTTCCGCGGCCGAGCAGAGCTGGATCGACGCCTACCACGCCCGCGTGCTGGCCGAGGTGTCGCCCGGGCTGGACCAGCCCACCGCAGACTGGCTGGCCGCCGCCTGCGCGCCGCTGTGACGCCGCCGCCGCCCTTGCCAGCGCTGCGAGGGCGCCGCGTGCTGCTGGCCTACGGGCTGGCGGGCGAGGCCAACCGGCTGCTCGCCCCCGTGGGCTTCAACTACATGGGCGCGCAGCTCCGCTGGCTCCGGAGTTGCGGGGCCGATGCGCGGGTGGTGCCGGTGCCGACCACGGCCCCCGTCGCGGCGAATGCCCAGCGGCTGGCGGCGGCGATCCAGGCCAGCCCAGGCCGCTGCCTGGTGGTGGCGCACAGCAAGGGCGGGCTGGAAGCCCTGGAAGCGCTGCTGGACCCGGCGGTGGCGGCCCAGTGCGACGGGCTGCTGGCCTTTCAGTCGCCCTTCGCCGGCTCACCGATGGCCGATGCCTTTCTGCGCCGCCGGCTGCTGCACCGGCCCACGCGCTGGCTGGCCTGGCTGCTGCGGGCCGGCGACATGGGCGGCCTGCCGGACCTGACCGTGGGCGGGCGTGCCGCCTGGATGGCGGCGCATGCCGCGCCGCTGCGGGCTCTGCTGGGCCAGGTGCCCGTGCTGTGCGTGGCCAGCAGCCTGCAACCGGAAACCGCCACCGGGCAGGACCGGATGTGCCTGCCCCTGGTGCGCTGGATGCACCAGCGCGGGCAGGGGCCCAACGACGCGCTGGTATCCGTGGCCTCGGCCCTGTTGCCGGGGGCGCGGCACCTGGTGCTGCCGGGCAGCCACCACGGGCTGGTCACCACCGGGCCGGGCCGGGACCCGGTGGGGGTGCTGCGCCGGGCGCTGCCGCTGCTGCTCAGCCCTGTTCCAGCGCCATTGCCCGCCATTCCGCTTCCGTCAGGGTCCTGACGCCCAGTTCGGCCGCCTTCTTCGCCTTGGAGCCGGCATCGGCGCCGACCACCACGAAATCCGTCTTTCTGGACACGCTCTTGGTCACCTTGGCGCCCAGCCGCTCCGCGATGGCCTCGGCCTCGTCGCGGGAGGTCAGCTCCAGCGTGCCGGTGAAGACTACGGCCTTGCCGGCAAAGGGGCTGCCGCTGTCGCCAAAGCTTTCCGCCGGGCGCGGCGGCGCCTGCGCGGTCAGGTCGTCCAGCGCGGCAAGGTTGCGTGGCTCCTTGAAGAACTCCACCAGCTCGGTCGCGATGGCGGGGCCGATGCCCTGGATGGAGCCCAGCTCCTCGCGCTCCTCGGAGCCTACGGTGGCGGCGGCGGCCAGCATCTTGTCCCGCCAGTGCGCCACGTCATGGTAGTGACGGGCCAGCAGCTTGGCGTTCTGCGCGCCGATGCGGCGGATGCCGAGCGCGAAGATGAAGCGCTCCAGCGGCGGGCTGCGCCGGTCCTCGATGGCAGCCAGCAGATTGGCGACCTTCTTGGAGGTCTTGGCACCCTTGCCCCAGCCCTCCCAGCCACGCAGCACCTCGGCATGCTCCGCCAGCCGAAAGATGTCGGCCGGGCTTTTCACCAGCCCGGCATCGTGCAGCGCGACGATGTTCTCCTCGCCCAGGCCCTCGATATCCATGGCGTTGCGGCTGGCGAAGTGCTTCAGCCGCTCCACCGTCTGCGCCGGGCAGATCAGCCCGCCGGTGCAGCGCCGCACCACCTCGCCCTCCGGCCGCACGGCATGGCTGCCGCAGGCGGGGCAGCGCGCGGGGGGCTGCCAGGGCTGGCTGTCCGCCGGCCGCTTGTCCGGCACCACCGAGACGATCTGCGGGATCACGTCGCCCGCGCGTTGCAGCACCACGGTGTCGCCCACGCGCACGTCCTTGCGCGCCACCTCGTCCTCGTTGTGCAGCGTGGCGTGCTGCACCATCACGCCGCCCACATTGACCGGCTGCATCACGGCGCGCGGCGTTAGCGCCCCGGTGCGGCCGACCTGGATCTGGATCTCCAGCAGCACCGTGGTGGCCTGCTCGGCCGGGAACTTCCAGGCAATGGCCCAGCGCGGCGTGCGCCCGACGAAGCCGAGCCGCCGCTGCCAGTCCAGGCTGTCCAGCTTGTAGACGACGCCATCGATATCGTAGTCCAGCCCGGCCCGCCGCTCGGCCAGCTTGGCCTGGAAGGCCTCGGCCTCCGTCTCGTCCGTCAGCGGGGCGGACAGCGGGTTCACGTCGAAGCCCCAGCGCTGCAGGGCCGCCAGGTAGTCGCTGTGCGTGTCCGCCACGGGGGTGGAGGACGCGCCCTGCGCATAGGCGAAGAGCTTCAGCGGCCGCCGCGCCGTGACCTCCGGGTCCAGCTGCCGCAGCGAGCCGGCGGCGGCGTTGCGCGGGTTGGCGGGGATGCGGATCTCCGGCCCCACCTTCTCGCCGCGCTCGCGCCGCTGCTCGCGCTCCTCGTGCAACCGGGCCTGGTCGTCGCGAAAAGCGATGAAATCGGCCTTGGTCATGAAGACCTCGCCGCGGATCTCGATCGAGTCGGGGAAGGGGGCGGGCAGCTCGCGCGGCAGGTCGCCCAGCGTTTCCAAGTTGCGGGTGATGTCCTCGCCCACCGTGCCGTCGCCGCGCGTCGCGCCGCGCACGAAGCGGCCGTGCTCATAGGTCAGGTTCACCGAAAGGCCGTCGATCTTGGGCTCGCCCACGAAGCGCAGCACCGCATCCTCGCCCAGCTTCAGGAAGCGCCGGATGGTTTTGGTGAATTCCAGGAATTCGGCGGCGTTGAAGGCGTTGTCCAGGCTCAGCATCGGCGTGCCGTGGCGGGACTTGGCGAAGCCCGCGGCCGGCGCCGCGCCGGGCGGTGCCTCGCTAGGACTGTCGGCGCGCTTGAGATCCGGAAAGGCGGCCTCGATGGCAGCGTTGCGACGGCGCAGCGCGTCGTATTCCGCGTCCGAAAGCTCCGGCGCGTCATTCTGGTGATAGGCGATGTCGGCGGCCGCGATCTCCGCCGCCAGGGCGGCCAGCTCGGCCTCGGCGTCGGCGGGGGAAAGCTGGTCGGGGGGCGTGTCGCGGCGGGTCATGCCGCTTGCTAACGCGCCCATGCGCCGATCGGCAACGGCCCTGCTAGACGGCGCCGTCCAGCAGGCTGTCGGCGGCGGCGCGGGCGGCGGCGGTGATGGTCTCGCCCGCCAGCATGCGCGCCAGCTCCTCGCGCCGCGCGGCGTCGTCCAGCGGCTCCACGCGTGTTTCGGCCCGCTCGGCGCGGATGCCCTTGGCGACTCGCAGATGCTGGTTGCCGCGGGCGGCCACCTGCGGGCTGTGCGTCACCACCAGCACCTGCAGCCGCTCCGCCACGCGGGCCAGCCGGTCGCCCACGGCGGCGGCGGTGGCGCCGCCGACGCCGCTGTCCACCTCGTCGAACACCAGGGTTGGCACCGGCGAGCCACGCGCCAGCACCACCTTCAGCGCCAGCATGAGGCGCGACAGCTCGCCGCCCGAGGCGATCTTGTCGAGCTGCCCCGGCTTCTGGCCGGGGTTGGTGGACACCAGGAACATGATGCGGTCCAGCCCGTCGCTGGCCCAGCCGCGCTCGTCCCGCCGCTCGATGGAGATGTGCAGCCGCGCACGCTCCAGCTTCAGCGGCTTGAGTTCCTTGGCGACCGCGTCCTCCAGCTTGCCGGCGGTGGCGCGGCGGGTGGCGGACAGCGCCTGCGCCACGTCCAGAAAGCGGGCCTTGGCGGCGGCGGCGGCGGCTTCCAGCGCGGTGGCACGCTCGGCGCCCGCGTCCAGCGCGGACAGCCGGGTCTTCAGGTCGGTCAGCAGCGCCGGCAGCTCGACCACCGCCACGGCGTATTTGCGGCCGGCGGCGCGCAAGGCGAACAGCCGCTCCTCCACATGCTCCAGCCGGCGCGGGTCGGGGGCGATGCCGGCGGACAGGCGTTCCAGCAGCCCTTCCGCCTCAGCCAGCGCGTCCTGCGCCAGCCCCAGCGCGGCGATGGCGGGGGCGGCATCCTCGTTGGGGGCGGGCAGGCGTTCCAATGCGCGGGCGGCGTTGCGCAGCGCGGCGGCCGGGCCGGCGCCGCCACGGCGGTCGCGCGGCTGCAACTCGGACAGGGCGGAAGCAACGGCCTCGGCGCGGCGCTCGCCCTGCTGCATGGTGCCGCGCTCCTCGGCCAGCGAGTCCTCCTCGCCGTCCTCCGGCGCCAGGGACTGCAGCTCGTCCACGGCGTGGCGCAGCCATTCCTCGTCGCGCTGCGCGGCGGCGATGGCCTCGCGCGCGGCGTCCAGCGCCCGCTCGGCCCCGCGCCAGGCCCGGAAGGCGTCGGACACCCCGGTGCGGACGGCGTCCAGCCCGCCAAAGGCGTCCAGCAGGCCGGCATGCGTGGCAGGATCGGCCAAACCCACCTGGTCGTGCTGCCCCTGCACCTCGACCAGCAGCGCGCCCAGGCGGCGCAGCAGCGCCACGCCCACCGGCTCGTCATTGATAAAGGCGCGGGACCGGCCATCAGCCTGCAGCACGCGGCGCAGCACCACCTCGTCCTCGGCCTCGATGCCCTGCTCGGCCAGCAGGGCCAGCGCCGGGTGGGCGGCGGGCAGGTGAAAGCAGGCGACCACGGAAGCCTGGTTCTGGCCGCCCCGCACCATGCCGGCCTCGGCCCGCTGGCCCAGCGCCAGCCCCAGGCTGTCCAGCAGAATGGATTTGCCGGCGCCGGTTTCGCCGGTCAGCACGGTCAGCCCGGCGCCGAGCGCGAGGTCCAGCCGCTCGATCAGCACCACATCGCGGATCGCCAGGGATACCAGCATGCCGCCGGCCTCAGAAGATCCAGTCGAAGCTGCGGCGCAGGAAGCCGGGGCGGTCCCCGGCGGCGGGCGGCGCACCATCGACCAGCAGCGCGTAGGAATCCTGGTACCACGGGCTGCCCGGGTAGTTGTGGCCCAGCACGCTGGCGGTCTTCCGCGCCTCGTCCGTCAGGCCGAGCGAGATGTAGATCTCGGTCAGGCGGTGCAGTGCCTCGGGCACGTGGTTGGTGGTCTGGTAGTCCTCCACCACGCGGCGGAAGCGGCCGATGGCGGCCTGCGGCAGGTTGCGGCCCTGGTAGAAGCGGCCGATCTCCATCTCACGCCCGGCCAGATGGTCGCGCGCCAGGTCGATCTTCAGGGCGGCATCACGGGCGTAGGAGGTGTCGGGAAAGCGGTTCACCACTTCCTGCAACTGCGCCAGCGCCGCCTCGGTGCCCTTCTGGTCACGCTGCGAATCGACGATCTGTTCGTAGTAGCAGAGCGAGCGCAGGTAATAGGCATAGGCGATGTCGCGATGGCCGGGGTGCAGCTGGATGAAGCGGTTCAGCCCGCCGATGGCCTCGGTGTAGCGGTTCCGCTGGTAGTCGGAATACGCCGACATCAACGAGGCGCCGGTGGCCCAGGTGGAATAGGGGTGCTCCCGCTCCACCGCGTCGAAGAACTCCTTGGCCTGGGCATATCGCTGCTGCTTCAGCGAGTCCATGCCGGCGGCATACAGGCTGTCCGGCGTCTCGGCCGCCAGGGCGGCCTGCGAGGTCAGGGACGAGTCTTTGCCATCCCAGGCCGAGCAGGCGGACAGCCACAGCGGCGCCACGAGCAGGAGGGACAGACGGAGGGAGCTTGGGGGATGGGTGCGCATCGCGCCTGCTCTCTATCACGCCCGCCGGGGCGGGGGCCAGGGGGCCCCGCCAGCGGCCGGCGGCGGCCGTTGCGGAAGCGTCAGGCGGCCACCACTTCGCGCATCGCCAGGGGGCGGGAAAACGGCAGGACCAGCGACTCGTCCTCTTCCCAGCGCCAAGCGGTGCTGTCGGCGAACAGGGCGCGCAGCAGGCGGTTGTTCAGCGCGTGGCCCGAGCGCTCGCCGCGGAAGCAGGCGTGCAGCGGGGCGCCGGCCAGGGCCAGGTCGCCCACCACGTCCAGCAGCTTGTGGCGCACGAACTCGTTGGCATGGCGCAGACCGCCGGGGTTCAGCACCGCGTCGCCATCCACCACCACGGCGTTGGACAGGCTGCCGCCACGGGCCAGGCCAGCCGCCCGCAGGCGCTCGATGTCGGCGGCCAGGGTGAAGGTGCGCGAATCGGCCAGCACAGCGCGGAAGGCGCTTTCGGTGACGCGCAGCGACATCTCCTGCCGGCCAATGGCGGTGCCGGCGAAGTCGATCGCCAGATGCGCCTCGAAGCCCGGCGTGGCTGTGGGGGCCAGCTCGGCCCAGGCGCCGTGCTCGTCCTCGACACGGATGGTTTTGAGCACCTTCACGCGGCGGCGCGGCGCCGGGCTTTCCGACTTGCCGGCGCAGTCGATCAGAAACAGGAAGGGGGCGGCGGAGCCGTCCATGATCGGCACTTCCGGGCCATCGACCTCGACCAGCACGTCGTCGATGCCGCAGGCGGCGAAGGCGGCCATCACGTGCTCGATGGTGCCGACACGGGCCTGGGGCCGGGCCGGGTCCACCAGCGCGGTGCACAGCCGGGTGTCCCCCACCATGTCGAAGGTGGCCGGCAGGTCGATGCCGAGGTCGGTGCGGTGGAACACGATGCCGCTGCCGGCGGCGGCGGGGCGCAGGGTCAGGCTGGCACGCAGGCCGGAATGCAGGCCCACGCCCACGCAGCCGATCGGTGCCTTCAGCGTCGTGCGCCGACCCGTCTCAACTGCCAGGGAACCGTCCATACCGCCTTCGTCCTCAACGTCAGGGGCCACATCCGCGCAAGAGAAACGCCGTGGCCGACGCTTAGATGACAGGTGGTGCAGTGCAGTGCGAGTCAACGCTTGTTTCCGCGTATTTCGCTGCAACCCATTGATTTAAAGACACAATTTTAAACGCAAAAGGCCCCCGTGATACACGGGGGCCTTGCGCTGCGGTTTTGGTCACCGGGCTTGCGCCCGGACCCTTAGTTGCTTTGGCGGCGCAGAAAGGTCGGGATATCCAGGCCGTTCACGTCGTCCGCCGGGGCCTGAGGCGCCGGGCGGGCGGCCGGGGCGGGCTGGGCGGCGGCCGGGCGCGGGGCCTGCGGCGCCGGTGCGGCCTCGCTGTCCGTGCCCAGGTTGCGGCGCATCAGGCCCGTCGCCTTGCGGAACAGGTTGAAGCCACCGCCCGAGGGGGCGGACACCGGCGAGGGGGCCGAGGCAGCGCGGGCGGCCGGGGCCGGCGCGGGCCGCACCGGCGACTCCACCGGCGCGGTGCCGATGCCAGCCGGCATGTCGTCGGCCGAGGGCGCTTCCTGGTAGGCGGTCTGCGCCTCGGCGAAGCCCGAGGCCTGCGCGGCCGGGGCAGGGGCCGCGGCGGCCATGCCGGCGGGGCGGCGCGGCTGGCCGGCCGTGGGGCCGATGCGCACTGGACCGGCGATGGAGGGCTGGCTGTTCTGCGGCATCGCCGGGCGGTGCGTGCCCGGGGCCACCGGCGCGCCCGGCACGCCGCGCGGCTGCTGGCCGGCCTGCATGCCCTGGGGGATCATGCTGTTGGACACCGCATGCGCCGGGCCATTGCCGCCGCCCATGGCGACCAGCTTGGGCTTCTCGGCCACCGGAGCCTCGACAATGGCGTCTATGCCGGTCGCGACCACCGACACGCGGATGCGGCCGTTCATGTCCTCGTCCACGGAGGAGCCGAAGATGATGTTGGCGTCCTCGTCCACTTCCGAGCGGATGCGGTTGGCCGCCGCGTCCACCTCGAACAGCGTCATGTCGTAGCCGCCGGTGATGTTGATGAGCACGCCCTTGGCGCCCATCATCGAGGTGTCTTCCAGCAGCGGGTTGCTGATGGCGGCCTCGGCGGCCTTGACGGCGCGCTCGTCGCCCTCGCCCTCGCCGGTGCCCATCATCGCCTTGCCCATCTCCGCCATGACGGTGCGGATGTCGGCGAAGTCGAGGTTCACCAGGCCCGGGTTGACCATCAGGTCGGTCACGCCGCGCACGCCCATGTAGAGCACGTCGTCGGCCATCTTGAAGGCTTCGGCGAAGGTGGTGCGCTCGTTCGCCTTGCGGAACAGGTTCTGGTTGGGGATGACGATCAGCGTGTCCACGTAGGACTGCAGCTCATCCAGGCCCGCATCCGCCGCGCGCTTGCGCTTGGGTCCCTCGAAGTCGAACGGCTTGGTGACGACGCCCAGCGTCAGGATGCCGCGCTCGCGCGCCATGCGCGCGATCACCGGGGCCGCGCCCGTGCCCGTGCCGCCGCCCATGCCCGCGGTGATGAACACCATGTGCATGCCTTCGAGGTGCCGCGCCAGGTCCTCGGTCGCTTCCTCGGCGGCGGCGCGGCCGATCTCCGGCTTGGCGCCGGCGCCCAGGCCCTGCGTCAGGTGCGGGCCGAGCTGCACGCGGCGCTCCGCGCGGCTGTGCACCAGCGCCTGCGCGTCGGTGTTGGCCACCAGGAACTCGACGCCATCGAGGCCCATGGCGATCATGTTGTTCACGGCGTTGCAGCCCGCGCCGCCAACACCGACCACGGTGATGCGGGGACTGAAATCCGTGTGCTGCTGGCGCGGGATTGTCAGGTTCAGCGTCATGACAGCAGGTCTCCTTGGGCGGGCTCGGGCAGGCGGTGGAACGGCGCGTTCGCAATGTGCATCAGACGCGCTCGCGAAGCCAGTTGACGAAACGAATAAAACGACCGCCGCTGCGATCCGGACCGGGGTCGAGATCGAGCAACGGGCGACCTTCGCCGGCACCCCAGTGCAGCAGCCCCAGGGTGGTGGCAAAATCGGGCCCGGACGCGGAATCGGGCAGTCCCGGCACCGGCTGCGGCCGGCCGATGCGCACGGGTTTGTCGAGGATGCGCGCGGCCATCTCCCGCACGCCAACCAATTGGCTGGCACCGCCGGTCAACACCACGCGCGCGCCCGCCTCGCTGTCCAGCAGCGCGCCTTCCAGGCGGTCGCGCACCAGTTCCAGCGTTTCTTCCAGCCGCGGGCGGATGATCTCCACCAGCCGCGTGCGCGGCATCTGCGTCAGCTGGTCCTCGTCCTCGCCGACCTGCGGCACGGACAGCATCTCCTTGAGATCGTTGCCGCCATCCATGCAGGAACCGTGCAGCGTCTTCATGCGCTCGGCATGTCCCAGCGGCGTCGCGAGTCCGCGTGCCAGGTCGTTGGTCACCTGCCAGCCGCCCACCGGCAGCTGCGCGGTGTGCAGCAGGTGGCCGTCGCCATACACTGCGATGCCCGTGGTGCCGCCGCCCATGTCGATCACGGTGGCGCCGAGCTGCTTCTCGTCCTCCACCAGCACGGCCAGCGCGGCGGCGAAGGGCGCGCTGACCAGCTCCTCCACCTCCAGGTCGCAGCCCGCGAGGCAGAGGCCGAGGTTGCGCAGCGCGGCGGAGGACGCGTCCACCATGTGCAGCCGCGCGCCAAGCGTTTCGCACATCATGCCGCGCGGGTCTTCGACCCCCGAGGTCGAGTCGATTGTGAAGCCGAGCGTGGTGGCGTGCACGGTTTCACGCCCCTCGTCCTGCGCGCGGCGGCGTCCCTCGCTCAGCACGGCGCGCAGGTCGGCTTCCGTCACCGCGCGGCCACCGATCGGCCACTGGATGTTCATCAGTCGGGACGCCGGCTGGCCACAGGAAAGATTGACGATGGCGCCTGACAGCTTCAGGTCCGCCATCTCCTCGGCCTGCGCCACGGCGGCGCGGATCGCATGCTCGGCTTCCTGCAGGTCGACGATGTTGCCGCCCTTGACGCCGCGCGCACGCTGCCAGCCGTATCCCAGCACGCGCGGCCGCCCGTCGCCTTCCACGCGGCCGATTAGGCAGACGACCTTGGACGAGCCGATGTCGAGCACGCCGTAGGGGCCGCTACGCGCGCGCTTGCGCTTCAGCTTCGGCGCCGATTCGGTGAGCGACGGCATGCGGGCGCCGGACATGCGGCTCATCCGCGGCCACGCCCGCGCGGATGCGCCGCGGCCGGCGCCTCAGGCTGCGGCAGCTGCTTGACCACCAGCCGGTCCGGCAGCCGCATGTCGATGCTGACCAGCGGACGATCCAGCAGCGCCTGCGACTTGTGCAGCTCGGCCAGCCGCGTGATCGCCGCATCCTCGTGCCCTTCGGGCAACAGCACATCCACGCCGTTGTGCAATCGCAGGTTCCAGCGGCGCTGGCTGACGAACACCAGCGCCTGCACGCGCGCCAGCAGTTCCGGCGCGCGGGCCAGCTGGTCGTACAGCGCGGCGCCGGTCTTTTGCGCGCCCTCGCCCACCAGCAGCGGCAGCGGGCCGAAGGCGTCCAGCGTTTCGGCCGACACCACGCGTCCTTCGCGGTCGATCACCGCGAAGTCGTTCTGGTGCTGCCAGATCGCGAAGGGTCGCCGCTCATGCAGCGTGACGACGATGTTGCCGGACAGGTTGCGCTGCACCTCGGCGCTTTCGATCCAGGCGATGCTTTCCAGCCGCTCGCGCGCCGCATCGGGCGAGAAGGCCAGCAACGGGTCGCCGTTGCGCACGCCGATGGCGGCACGCACCAGCTCCCGCGGCGTGTTCTGCTGCCCGCGCACCACCACTTCCTGCACCACCAGCCCGGCGCGCGCGCCGATCTCGGCGACGCCGGTGTTGACCCAGGAAAAGCGCCCCGCCGGTTCCAGCGCCGCGACCGCCACGCCGCACACGGCAGCGACGCCCAGCGCCCCGACGCACAAGAGGATCGGCCGCAGCAGCGGCCGGCGGCGGCGCAGCCACAGGCGCAGGCTGCTGGGGCGGCGCGGCGGCGCCGCACGCGGGCGCGCGCCCTCGGACGACAGCCGCGCGCGCGGCTCGCCGCGCATGGAAGCCGGGTTACGGGCCATGGCGGGCCTCCCGCACCATCCAGGTGCAGAGCTCGGCGAAACCGATGCCGCGGTGCGCGGCCTGTTCGGGCACGAGGCTGGTACGGGTCATGCCGGGCTGTGTGTTCACTTCCAGCAGCACCACGCGGCCGGTCTGATCGTCATATCGCAGATCGGCGCGCGACACGCCACGGCAACCCAACGCATCATGTGCGAGTTGAGCAATCCTTTTTGCTTCCTGTGCAATATTTTCCGGCACCGGGGCCGGGATCATGTGCCGGCTGCCGCCATCCGCGTACTTGGCGTCGTAGTCGTAGAACACGTGGCCGGTGTCGATTTCCGTCACCGCCAGGGCCTCGTCGCCCATCACGGCCACGGTCAGCTCGCGGCCGGGGATGAACTCCTCCACCATCACCTGCGGCCCGAAGCGCCAGGCGCGGGCGATTTCGGCCCGGCGGTTGTCGCCGTCGCGCAGGATCTCGACCCCGACGGAGGACCCCTCGTTCACCGGCTTGACGACGAAGGGGCGGGGCAGCGGGTCGGCCGCTTCCAGCTCCTCGGGCGATACCACGCGGTGCTGCGCGAGCGACACGCCGGCGGCGGCGAACACCGCCTTGGCGGCGTGCTTGTCCATGGCCATGGCCGAGGCGCGCACGCCTGAATGGGTGTAGGGCAGGCGCAGCCAGTCAAGCACGCCCTGGATGCAGCCGTCCTCGCCGAACGGGCCGTGCAACGCGTTGAACACCACGTCGGGCCGGGCCGCCCGCAGGGCGGCGATCAGCGCGGGCAGGTCCTCGGTCACCTCGACCGGCAGCACCTCGAACCCCGCTTCGCGCAGCGCCCCCACCACCTGCGCGCCGGTGGCCAGGGAAACCTCGCGTTCCGAGGAAAAGCCGCCATGCAGCACCGCCACCCGCGTCATGCGCCGTGCTCCCCGATGCGCTTGATTTCCCATTCCAGGCCGATGCCCGACATCGCCTTCACCTTTTCGCGCACTGTCTCACCCAGGGCTTCCAGGTCGGCCGCCGTGGCGCCGCCCAGGTTCAGCAGGAAGTTGCAATGCTTCTCGGACACCTGCGCCGCGCCCCGCTTCAGCCCGCGCCCGCCGGCGGCGTCGATCAGCGCCCAGGCCTTGCGGCCCTCGGGGTTCTTGAAGGTGGAGCCGCCGGTGCGCGCCCGCACGGGCTGGGTGTCCTCGCGCGCCTGGCGGATCTCGCGCATCTGCGCCGCGATGGCCACGCGGTCGCCGGGGCGGGCATGAAAGCGCGCGCGCACCACCACGCCGCCGTCCGGCAGCGCGGCGCGGCGATACGCGAAGCCGAGCTCCGCAGCGGGGAGCCGCAGCAGCCCCGCGGGCGTCGCCACCTCGGCCCAGTCCAGCACGTCCTTGACCTCGGCGCCGTAGGCACCGGCATTCATCGCGACCGCGCCGCCGATGCTGCCCGGAATGCCCGACAGGAAGCTGAGACCGTCGAGCCCCGCCTCGGCCGCGTGCTCGGCGACCGTGGCATCCAGCGCGGCGGCGCCGGCGACGATGCCATCCGCCTCCACCGCGATGTCGGCGAAGCCGCGCGCCAGCTTCAGCACGATGCCGCGCACGCCGCCGTCGCGCACCAGGAGGTTGGACGCGGCGCCGATCACGGTCAGCGGCATGGCGGGCGGGCGGTCGCGCAGCAGCAGCAGCAGGTCGTCGAGATCCGCCGGGCGCACCAGCAGCTCGGCCGGGCCGCCGGTGCGGAACCAGGTGATGGCGGCCAGCGGCGCCATGTCCTGCACGCGGCCGCGCAGCGGGGGCAGGGTGGGGCTCGCCGCCATGCCCGGCTTCACCGCTTGGCGCCGGCGGCGCGGCCGCGCGGCTGCAGCTCGGTCAGCTGCTCCGGCAGCTTGGCCGCCCAGGTGGTGATGTTGCCCGCGCCCAGGCAGACCACGTAGTCGCCGGACTTGGCGATGGCGTTGATCATCTCCGGCAGGCTTTCCGGGCTGGGCAGCGGCACCACGGAGCGGTGGCCGTGCGAGCGCAGCCCGTCCACCAGCGCGTCACGGTCGAAACCCTCGATCTTCTGCTCGCCCGCCGCGTAGACATCCGCCACGATCACCGTGCCGGCGTCGTTCATGCACTGGCAGAAATCCTCGAACAGCTGCTGCAGGCGGGAATAGCGGTGCGGCTGCACCACCGCGATCACGTCCCGCGCGCCGGCCTGCCGCGCCGCCTTCAGCACGGCGGCGATCTCCACCGGGTGGTGGCCGTAGTCGTCGATCACCTGGATGCCGCCGGCCTCGCCCACGCGGGTGAAGCGGCGCTTGACCCCCTTGAAGCCGGCGAGCGCGGAGCGGATCGTGCCCTCGTCAATATCCATCTCGATGCCCACCGCGATGGCGGCCAGCGCGTTCTGCACGTTGTGCTGCCCCAGCATCGGCAGGCGCATGGGCTTGAGCTGCCGGGTGCGGCCGGTGCCGCGGTCGTGCACCGTCACCTCGAAGGTCGCGCCCATGCGGTCGGTGATCAGCCGCTCGGCCCGCACGTCGGCCTGCTGGGAAAAGCCGTAGGTGATCAGCCGGCGGTCGATGGAGGGGATCATCGCCTGCACGTTGGGGTGGTCGGCGCACAGCACCGCGAAGCCGTAGAAGGGGATGTTGCCGACGAACTGGGCGTAGCCCTGCTTCATCGCATCCTCGGTGCCCCAGTGGTCCAGGTGCTCCGGGTCCATGTTGGTGACCACGGCGGCGACGGCGGGCAGGCGCAGGAACGAGCCGTCGCTTTCATCCGCCTCCACCACCATCCATTCGCCCGAGCCCATGCGGGTGTTGGTGCCGTAGGCGTTGATGATGCCGCCGTTGATCACGGTCGGGTCCAGCTTGGCGGCCTCCAGCACGCAGGCGACCAGCGAGGTGGTGGTGGTCTTGCCGTGCGTGCCGCCGATGGCGATGCCCCACTTCAGCCGCATCAGCTCCGCCAGCATCTCGGCGCGCCGCACCACCGGGATCAGGCGCGTGCGGGCGGCGATTACCTCCGGGTTGTCGCGCTTCACGGCGGTGGAGGTGACGATCACCTGCGCGGCGCCCAGGTTGGCCGCGTCGTGCCCGATCATCACGTTGATGCCGGCCGCGCGCAGCCGGTCGATGTTGTAGCCCTCGGCGATGTCGCTGCCCTGCACGGTGTAGCCGAGGTTGTGCAGCACCTCCGCGATGCCGGACATGCCGATGCCGCCGATGCCGACGAAGTGGATGGGCCCGATGTTCAACGGCAACGCGCGCATACGAATTATTCCTGAAAGCCGCGCGCCGCGGCGCGGGAAAGTACGAGGTCGGCGAGTGTGGCGGCCGCCTGGGGGGCGGCGAGGGCCGCGGCCGCGGCGGCGGCGCGCCCCAGCGCGTCCGGGCTTTCCAGCACGGCGGCGAGCCGGGCGGCCAGCGCCGCGGGGGTGAAGCCGGGCTGCGGCATGACCACGGCCGCGCCGGCATCGGCCAGCGCCCGGGCATTGGCGGATTGATGGTCGTCGATCGCGTGCGGCAGCGGCACCAGCAGGCTGCCCCGCCCGGCGCAGGCCAGCTCGGCCACCGTGGAAGCGCCGGCCCGCGCGATCACCCAGTGCGCGGTGCCGTACAGCCCGGCGACATCGCCGAAGAACGGCGACAGCTCCGCCGGCACGCCCAGCGCGTCATAGGCGGCGCGCACGCGCGGCAGGTCTTCCGTGCGGCATTGCTGCACGATGTTGAGGCGGCGGCGCAGCGCGCCGGGCAACTCGGCCACGGCGGCGGGCACCACGTCGGAAAACACCTTGGCGCCCAGGCTGCCGCCCAGCACCAGCAGCCGCACGGAGCCCTGCGGCTGCACGAAGCCCTGGCCGGCCAGCGCCGCCACGGCGGGGCGCACCGGGTTGCCCACCGCCACGGCATCGACGCCCGATGGCACGCGGTGGCTGTCGGCGAAGGCCATGGCCAGCGTGTCGGCGCCCCGCGACAGCAGCCGGTTGGCCCGACCGAGCACGGCGTTCTGCTCGTGCAGCACGGTGGCGGGGCGGCGCGCGGCGGACAGCAGCCGCGCGGCCAGCAACGGCGGCACGGAGGGGTAGCCGCCGAAGCCCACCACCGCCATCGGCCGCAGCCGCTTCAGCAAGCGGCGCGCCTGCAGCGTGCCGGCCAGCAGCGCGAAGGCGCCCTTGGCCGCCTTGAGCAGGCCGCGCCCGGCCAGCCCCGCGCCCTGCAGCACATGCCGCTCGGACTGCGCGAAGACGGCGCTGCCATAGTCCACGCTGCGACTGTCCGTCATCAGCACGATGCGGTGGCCACGGCGCAGCAGCTCCGCCGCCAGGGCCTCGGCGGGAAAGAAATGGCCGCCGGTGCCACCGGCGGCGATGACGATGGGCCGTGTCATTCCTCGTCCTGCGCCGAGCGCGAGATGCGCCGGCGTGTCAGCGCCAGCAGCATGCCCATGCCGATCGCCACCGCGATGACGGAAGAGCCACCATAGGACACGAAGGGCAGCGTCATGCCCTTGGTCGGGATCAGGTGCAGGGCGGAGGCCATGTTGATGAAGGCCTGCAGGCCGAACTGCGTCAGCAGCCCGGTGGCGCCCAGGATCACGAACATGTCCCGCTCGCCCAGGAGCCGCAGCAGCCCGCGCAGCACGATGAAGCCGAACAGGCCCAGGATCATCAGGCACACCAGCAGCCCGAACTCCTCGCCCGCCACGGCGTAGACGAAGTCGGCATGCGCGTCGGGCAGCATGGCCTTGAGCCGGCCCTCGCCGGGGCCGACGCCCAGCATGCCGCCGTGGCCGAAGGCCTCCATCGCCACCGTCACCTGATAGGTGTCGCCCGAAGCGGGGTCGAGAAAGCGGTTCAGGCGGTCGCGGAAGTGCGGCATGGCGAAATACGCGCCCACCGCCCCCAGGATGCCCACCACGCCGCAGGCGCCGACCAGAAAGATGTTGATGCCCACCACGAAAAGCTGGGCGCAGAATACGGAGGCCACGACCATCAGCATGCCCATGTCCGGCTGCTTGGCCAGCACCGCGACGATGGCCAGGAACAGCAGCCCCAGCGCGCCATGCGCCTTGATGCCCCAGTTCTTGCCTTCCGACAGCAGCCACGCGGCGACCACCGCGAAGCAGGGCTTCATGAACTCGGAAGGCTGGATGGTGACGCCCGGCAGGTGCAGCCAGCGCCGCGCGCCCTTGATCTCCACGCCGACCGACAAGGTCGCCATGGTCAGCAGCAGCGCGCCCAGGCAGCCCAGCAGCGCCAGGCGCCGCACCTGCTTCACCGGCAGCACGGAGATGACCACGATCACCGCCGTGGCGGCGGCCAGAAAGAACACCTGCTTCAGGATGAACATGTCGCGCGACGAGGCGCCGATGCGCTCGGCCACGCCGGGCGATGCCGCCAGCAGCATCACGTAGCCGAAGCCGACCAGCGACAGCAGGGCCGCCAGCGTCCAGCGGTCCACGGTCCACCACCAGCGGCCGAGGGTGGAAGTGTCGGCGCGGGAAAGGGCCATCACACGGGTTCCATCATGCGGGCGACCTCGGCGCGGAAGGCATCGCCCCGCGCGTCAAAGCCGGAGAACTGGTCGAAGCTGGCGCAGGCGGGCGACAACAGCACCACGCGGGCGCCGGTGGCGCGCGCGGCGGCGAGCGCCGCGGGCACCGCGCGCTGCAGCGTGCCGGCCATCTCATGCGCCACGCCGTGCGCGGCGAGCGTGGTGGCGAAGTCACCGGCCGCCTCGCCGATCAGCACGGCATGGGCGATGCGCGGAAACAGCGGCACCAGCGGCGCGATGCCGCCCGCCTTGGCCACGCCGCCCGCGATCAGCACCACGCGGTCGTAGCTGGCCAGCGCGCGTTCCGTGCTGTCGGCGTTGGTGGCCTTGCTGTCGTTGACGAAGCTGATGCCATCCAGCCGGCCCACCGCTTCCTGCCGGTGCGGCAGGCCGGGGAAATCCGCGATGCCCGCCGCGACCTGCTCCCGCGACAGGCCCAGCCACAGCGCCACGGCGGCGGCGGCGGCGGCGTTCTGCGCGTTGTGCGCGCCGGGCAGGGCCCGGGCCGTGGACAGGTCCGCGATCACGCCGGCGTCGTCGCGCAGCAGGCGGTCCTGCGCCCAGATCCCACCCGGCTGCGGCGCCTGGCCCGACACCGGCAGAATGCGCGCAGGGGTTGAGAAGCCTGCGCCCCAGTGATCGTCCATGCCGATCACGGCGATGTCGGCGCCTGTTTGCCGGTCGAACACATGTGCCTTGGCGGCGGCGTAGCCATCCATGCCGCCATGCCGGTCCAGGTGGTCGGGCGACAGGTTCAGCAGCACCGCGGCATTGAAGCGCAGCCGGTGCAGCCGCTCCAGCATGTAGGAACTCATCTCCAGCACGTAGACGCCGTCGTCGCCCAGCAGCGGCAGGCCCAGCGCGGCGGGGCCAAGATTGCCGCCCACCGCCGCCTCGCGCCCGGCGCGGACCAGCAGGTGGTGCAGGAGCGCCGTGGTGGTGGACTTGCCGTTGGTGCCGGTGATGCCCACGAAGCGGGCACGCGAGCCGCTGGCGCGCACGGCGCGGAACAGCAGCTCGGCGTCGCACAGCACCGGCACGCCGGCCGCGCGCGCCGCCGCCGCCGCCGGGTGTACGCGCGGCAGGATGTGCGGGATGCCGGGCGACAGCAGCAGCGCATCGAAGGGAAAGCCGGCGACGGCGGCGGGGTCGCCCACCGACAGGCCGGCTTCCTGCGCGGCGACGCGCGCCGCCTCGCCGTCGTCCCAGCACAGCACCTCCGCGCCCCAGTCGCCCAGGCGCCGCGCGGACGGCAGCCCGGCGCGGCCGAGCCCCACCACGGCGAAGCGCTGGCCGGAAAAGGGCGCGAAGGTGGTCATCAGCGGATCTTCAGAGTGGACAGGCCCACCAGCGCCAGGATCATCGCGATGATCCAGAAGCGGATCACGATGGTCGGCTCCGCCCAGCCCTTCTTCTCGAAGTGGTGGTGCAGCGGTGCCATCAGGAACACGCGGCGGCCGGTGCGCTTGAACCAGAACACCTGGACGATGACGGACACCGTTTCCACCACGAACAAGCCGCCGACGATGGCCAGCACGATCTCATGCTTGGTGGCCACGGCCACCGCGCCCAGCGCGCCGCCCAGCGCCAGGCTGCCGGTATCGCCCATGAACACGGCCGCCGGCGGCGCGTTGAACCACAGGAAGCCGAGGCCCGCGCCGACCAGCGCCGAGCAGAACACCGCCAGCTCCGCCGTGCCCGGCACACCGTTGAGCTGCAGGTAGTCCGCGAAGATGCGGTTGCCGACCAGGTAGGAGATCAGCCCGAACACGGCGGCGGCCAGCATCACCGGCACGGTGGCGAGGCCATCCAGCCCGTCCGTCAGGTTCACGGCGTTGGAGGCGCCGACCATCACCAGCATGGCGACGACCGGGAACAGGATCATGCCGAAGTTCAGCATGGTGTCCTTGAGAAACGGGATGCCGAGCTTGAAGGCCAGGTGGCCCGGCAGCAGCGAGGTGATCCAGATGGCGGCCACCAGTCCGAAGCCCGCCTGCGCGATCATCTTGGCCCGGGCCGAGACGCCCTTGGTGTTGCGCTTGGTGACCTTCAGCCAGTCGTCCCAGAAGCCCAGCGCGCCGTAGCCCAGCGTCACCAGCAGCACCGCCCACACGAAGCCGTTGCGCAGGTCCGCCCACAGCAGGGTGGACAGCACCAGCGCCAGCAGCATCAGCACGCCGCCCATGGTGGGCGTGCCCTTCTTGGTCAGCAGGTGGCCTTCCGGCCCGTCCGCGCGGATCGGCTGGCCGCCGTTCTGGAAGGAGCGCAGCCAGCGGATGACCATGGGGCCGAAGCACAGGCTGATCACCAGCGCCGTCATGCAGGCGGCGCCGGAGCGGAAGGTGACGTAGCGGATCAGGTTGAAAAGGATGAAGCCTTCGCTGAGCGGCGAAAGCAGGTTGTAGATCATGAATGCGCCCCTTGGGACATCAGGGCGCCGACCACCGCTGCCATGCGGGTGCCGAGCGAGCCTTTTACCAACACAACATCGCCGTCGCGCAGCGCATCGCGCACGACCGGCGCCAAAGCCTCGCTGGTTTCGGCCCAGCCGCCGCGCAGCCCGCCGGGCAGCGCGTCGGACAGCGCGCGCATCAGCGGGCCGCAGCAGAACACGAGGTCGGCGTTGCCGAGCACATCGGGCAACAGGCCGGCATGCAGCGCCGGGCCGTGCTCGCCCAATTCTCGCATGTCGCCCAGCACGGCGATGCGCCGCGCCGCGCGCTGCGTGCCCAGCACGGCCAGCGCCGCGCGCATGGCGGGCGGCTGGCCGTTGTAGCTTTCGTCCAGCAACAGCGCCTCGCCGCCGCCGGCAAGCGGCAGCGCCACGCGGGCGCCGCGCCCGGCCCCGGGGCGAAACTCCGCCAGCGCCTGCACGAAGCGCGCCGCATCCGCGCCCAGCGCCAGCGCGCCGCCGGTGGCGGCCAGCGCGTTCAGCACCAGGTGCCGCCCCGGCGCGCCGAGACGCAGCGCCATGGCGGCCCCGCGCACCGCGATCTCGGCGGTGGAAGACAGCGGGCCGCATTCGGCGCGCAGCAGGCGGATGTCGGCCTGCGCATGCTCGCCGAAGCTCAGCACCGTGGCGCCGGCTTCCGCCGCGCGGGCGGCCAGCATGGAAAAGAACTCGCTGTCGCGCGGCAGCACCGCCACGCCGCCCGGCGCCAGCCCGGCCAGGATGTCCGCCTTCTCGGCGGCGATCTCCGCCAGCGAGCCGAGGTGGCCGATATGCGCGGCGCCGATCTGCGTGATCACGGCGGCATGCGGCGCGGCGAGGCGCGCCAGCGGCGCGATCTCGCCCCGGTGGTTCATGCCGATCTCCAGCACGCCGAACTCGGCGGCTTGCGGCATGCGGGCCAGGGTCAGCGGCAGGCCCCACTGGTTGTTGTAGCTGGCCACCGCCGCGTGCACGGCGCCGAAGCCCTGCAGCCCGTGCCGCAGCATGTCCTTGGTGGTGGTCTTGCCGACGCTGCCGGTGACGGCGACGATGCGCGCCGTGCTGCGCGCGCGCCCGGCGGCGCCCAGCGCCGCGAGGCCGGCCAGCGTGTCGCCCACCATCAGCAGCGGCGCGCCATCCACGGCGCGGTCCACCATCGCCGTGGCCGCGCCTTGCGCCAGCGCGGCGGGGGCGAAGTCATGGCCGTCGCGCGCGTCGCGCAGCGCCACGAACAGGTCGCCCGGCTGCACGGCGCGGCTGTCGATGGCCACGCCGGTCACATTGGCTTCCCCCGCCAGCGTGCCGCCCGTGGCGGCCCGCAGCGCGCTTGCGGTCCACAGCGGGGTCACGGCCGCAGGCCCAGCGCGCGGCGGACGGTTTCCACGTCGTCGAAGGGCAGGGTGGTGCTGCCGATGGTCTGGCCCTGCTCATGGCCCTTGCCGGCCACCGCCAGCACGTCGCCTGGGCCCAGCGCGGCCACGGCGCGGCTGATGGCCCCAGCGCGGTCGCCGCCATCCTCGCCGTGCGACATGCCGGCCCGCACGGCGGCGCGGATCGCGGCCGGGTCCTCGCTGCGCGGGTTGTCGTCCGTGACGATCGCGACGTCGGCGAGGCGGGATGCGACCTCACCCATCAGGGGGCGCTTGCCGGGGTCGCGGTCGCCGCCGGCGCCGAACAGCACCAGCAGCCGGCCGGTGGCATGCGGGCGCAGCGCCAGCAGCAGCCGCTCCAGCGCGTCCGGCGTGTGGGCGTAGTCGACATAAACGGCGGCACCCGCCCCGGTGCGCGCCGCCAGCTCCATCCGCCCGCGCACGCCGGTCAATTGCGGCAGCAGCGCCAGCACCTGGTCGGCCGGCGTGCCGGTAGCCACGGCCAGCGCCGCCGCCAGCAAGACGTTGTCGGCCTGGAAGCGGCCGGGCAGGGGCAGCATCACCTCGGCGCGGCGGCCGAACAGGTCGATCGAAAGCAACTGTCCGTCCGGGCGCGGCTCCTGCCGCAACAGGCGCACCGCCTCGCCGGCCTCGCCCACCGTGTGCAGCCGCAGGGCGCGCTTGGCGGCGATCGCGCGCAGCCGCGCCAGCACGCCGGGGTCCATGTCCGCGCTGGCCACGGCGGCGGCGCCCGGCTCCAGCAGCGCGCCGAACAGCCGCAGCTTGGCCTCGGCATAGGCGGCCATGTCGCCGTGGTAGTCCAGGTGGTCGCGCGTCAGGTTGCTGAAGCCGCCGGCGGCGATGCGCAGCCCATCGAGCCGCCGCTGCTCCAGCCCGTGCGAGGAGGCTTCCAGCGCCGCGTGCGTCACCCGCCCGCGCGCCAGCTCCGCCATGGTTTCCTGCAGCTTCACCGGGTCCGGCGTGGTCAGCGAGGGCGTCACCGGCATGTCCGGCGCCTGCAGCCCCAGCGTGCCGAGGCTGGCGGCGCGGCGGCCGGCCAGCGTCCAGATCTGACGCAGGAAGTCGACCGTGCTGGTCTTGCCGTTGGTGCCCGTGACGGCGACCACGGTGGCGGGCTGCACGCCGTAGAAGCCCGCCGCCATCTGCGCCAGGGCGCGGCGGCAGTCGGGCGCGGTCAGCAGCGGGCGGGGCGGCACGCCGGCCGGCCAGTCCGTGCCTTCCGGCGCCAGCACGGCGGCCGCGCCATGCGCCACGGCATCCGCGATAAAGGCACGGCCGTCCGAGCGCGCGCCGGGCAGGGCGGCGAACAGATAGCCCGGCCGCACCGCGCGGCTGTCCGCCGTCAGCCCCAGGATGTCCGGGACAGCGGCGGGCAGCGCGGAAAGGCCAGGCGCCTGGCGCATGAGGTCAGCGAGGTGCAAGGGACAGCCCCGCCTCGCGCGCCAGGTTTCCCGTCACCTGCGGCGAAACGGAGGTTAGGCGCAGCGAGGGCGTGCCCTGCGCCGGCGGGCGGTAGCCGGGCGGCTGCAGCCCCTGAGTGGGCGACGCGGTGGGGCGCGCCGGCGGGCGCGGCTCGGCCGGGCGGGTGCTGAGCGCGGGCGAGACGCTTGGCGCGCGCGGCGCGCCGGCCACGGCCGGGGCGGCGGTGGGGTTGCCGCGCGGCTGCAGCGGAATGCTGGTGGCGGCGATGATGGCGGAGTTGGCGGGGTCTTCCGGCACCAGCCCCAGGATGGGGGCGATGCGGCTGATCACGCGCTGCGCGGCCGGCGCCGCCACCCAGCCGGCGGTCGCGTAGCCGTGCGAGTTGGCGTTGGGGTTCGGCTCGTCGATCATCACGTACAGCGCGTAGCGCGGCGCGTTGATCGGAAAGGCGCCGACAAAGGCGGCAATGCGCTTGTTGGGCAGGTAGCCGCCGCGCGGGCCGGTCTTCTGCGCCGTGCCGGTCTTGCCGCCCAGAAAGTAGCCCGGCACCTCGGCGCCCTTGGCCGAGCCGTCGGTCACCACCAGGCGCATCAGGCGGCGCACGATGTCGCTGGTCCGCTCGCTGACGATGCGCGTGCCGTCGCGCACGGTGCCGGGCGGCTGGGCCAGCAGCGTCGGCTGGCGCAGGATGCCGCCATTGGCGATGGCCGCGATGCCGGTGACCACGTGCATCGGCGTGACGCTGATGCCATGGCCGAAGGCGATGGTGAACATGTTGATTTCGCGCCAGGAGTTGGCGGGCGGCACCAGCGGCAGCGCGGTTTCCGGAAGCTCCAGGCTTTGCCGGCCCAGCATGCCGGCACTGCGCAGGAATTCGCGCTGGCGCTGCGGCCCGAAGGTCGCGGCCATGTGCGCGGCGCCGAGGTTGGACGAATAGGCCAGCACCTCGGGAAAGGAGATGACGCGGTTCTTGCCCTTGTAGTCGCTGATGGTGAAGCGGCCGTAGCGGATGGGGCGCGATGCGTCGAAGCGGCTGGTGTAGACGTTGGCGGTGCCGTACTCCAGCGCCGCCGCGGCGGTCAGCAGCTTGAAGGTGGAGCCCGGCTCGTACACGCCCACGGTGGCGCGGTTGAAGCGCTGGTCGTTGGTGGCGGCGGTGATGTCGCTGGCGTCGTAGTCCGGCAGGCTCACCATGCCGATCACCTCGGCGCTGTTGATGTCCAGCACCACGCCCACGCCGCCGATGCCGTTGAAGTCCGAGATCGCCTGGCTGACGGAATCGCGCAGCGCCAGCTGCACGCGCACGTCGATGGACAGCCGCAGCGGGTCGTCGCGCCGCGTGCTCAGCCGCTCGTTGAAATACCGCTCGACGCCCGACAGCCCCTTGCCGTCCACGTCGATGTTGCCGAGCACGTGCACGGCGGCGCGGCCCTGCGGGTAGTAGCGGCGCTCCGCGTGCTCGAAGTCCACGCCGGCGATGCCGAGGTTGATGATCCCCTGCTGCTCGCGCGGGGTCAGGGCGCGCTGGATGTAGACGAAGCCGCGGTCGCCCGAAAGACGCTCGATCAGCTTGGCGCGGTCCAGCTGCGGCAGCACGGTGCGCAGGCGGTCGGCCACGTCCGGCACGTTGTGCAGCACGCGCGGGTTGGCGGTCAGCGCCGTCACCGGCAGCGACATCGCCAGCATCTCGCCGTTGCGGTCCATGATCGGCGCGCGGGAAGCCGCGTGCTCGGCCGGCGGCGCCACGGCGCGCAGCGCGGCGTAGAGGCGCGTCGGCTCGGCCGGCGCCACCACGGTGGACCAGGCCAGCTTGCCGGCCACCGCCAGAAACAGCGCGCCGAAGCCCAGCGCCGCCACCACCAGCCGCCCGCGGCTCTTCTCAAGCTGGGCGCGGCGCAGCAGGTCGGGCTGCGTCACGCGCACATGCGCGGCGCGGGGGCCGACCGGCGGCGCGCCATCATCCACCGCCGCCGGCTGCCGCAGATGGGCGAAGCCGCGCGTCGGCACCGAGTCCGGGGAAGGCGGGGGCAGGTGGTCGCGCATGGGCTCAGCGCACCGGCACGGGGGCGGGCAGCATCGGCACGGGGGCGGCCAGCCCGCCGCGCGCCACGCCGCCCAGGCTGGAGCCGCCCAGCGAGGAGCCGCCATACGGCGAGCCGCTCGGCGCGCCGATGCTGCCGCCCGTGCCCGGCACCGGCAGGGTGGCGGCATTGGCGGAGCTGATCGGCATGTGCATCGCCTGGCGCAGCAGGCCGGGGCGGACGGCTTCGGCCACCGTCGCCTCGCGGCGCGGCGCGGCTTCGCGCACCGGGGCGGGCACGGCCACCGGCGCGGGCTCGCGCAGCGCCACCGTTTCGGCGCGGGGCACGGGCAGCGGCAGGCGGCGGCGCGGCTCCTCGGCGCGGGCCACGGCCACCGGCGCCGGGCGGGCCTCGGCCTGCACCGGCTCTGGGCGCGGCGCCGGGCGGGCGGCGGCGACCGTGGTGGGCAGAGAGGCGGCGGGCGGCGTCGCGGCGCGCGCGGCGGCCACCAGCGCGGGCGGCGGCGCCGCATGGGCGGCGGCCACGGCCACCGGGGCGGTCACCGGGGGGGCCGCGGCGGGCGGGTGCGGCGGCTCGGCGGCGGCCACCGCCGTGGCGGCGCCCGGCGGCGGGGCGAACAGGTTGACCGGCCCGGCAAAGGCCACCGCCACCGGCAGCTTCCGCTCCAGCTCCGGCAGGCGCAGGAACTGCGCGGGCGTCATGGTTTCCAGCGGCAGGTACTTCTGCGCCACCTGGCGCAGCCGCTCCGGCTCGTTGAGCAGGGCCCACTCCGCCTTCAGCACCTGGGTGCGGTCGCGCGCCTGCTCCGTGCGGCGCTGGAGATCACGCAACTCGCGGTCGAGGTGCCGTGCGGCGTCCTCGGCGCGGTACACGTTCCAGCCGACCACGCAGAAGGCGGTGATGGCGATGACGGTCAGGGGGCGGAACATGATGCCTCCTCAATTCTCTCGATGACCCGCAGCCGGGCGGAACGGGCACGCGGGTTGGCCGATGTCTCGGCCTCCCCGGGACGCAGGGCGTTGTTGACCACCAGCCGGAAGGGCGCCGCCCCCGGCCGGTCCAGGTTGACGGGCACGTACCGGGAAACCCCCGGCGCGCGCCCGGCCACCTGCTGCATGAAACGCTTGACGAGGCGGTCTTCCAGCGAATGAAACGCCACCACAACCAATCGGCCGCCGGGCGCCAGCAGGGAGGCCGCGGCCTTGAGGCCACGCTCCACCTCGCCCAGCTCGTCGTTCACCTTCAGGCGCAGCGCCTGGAAGGAGCGCGTCGCGCTGTCCATGCCGGACGGGTCGCGCGGCATGCAGGAATGGATGATCTTGACCAGCTGCGCGGTGGTCTCGATCGGTGCCTCCCGCCGGGCGGCGACGATGGTGCGGGCGATGCGGCGGGAATGCCGCTCCTCGCCCAGCTGCCACAGCACGTCGGCCAGCTCGGCCTCGGGCAGGCGGTTCACCAGGTCGGCGGCGGAAGGCCCGTCGCGTTCCATGCGCATGTCCAGCGGGCCGTCAAAGCGGAACGAAAAGCCGCGCTCCGCCTGGTCGATCTGAAAGGACGACACGCCGAGGTCCAGCACGATGCCGTCCAGCGGCCCTTCCACCAACTCCGCCATGTCGCCGAAGCGGCCCTGCACGAGGTGCAGCCGGCCGGGAAAGCGCGCGGCCACGGCGGCGCCCCGGGCAATGGCGTCCGGGTCGCGGTCGATGGCGTGCAGCGTGCAGTCGGCCGCCCCCAGAATGGCCGAGGCATAGCCACCGCCGCCGAAGGTGCCGTCCAGGTAGCGGCCGCCGTCGCGCGGGGCGAGGGTTTGCAGCACCTCCGCCAGCATGACCGGGATGTGGCCGGGGGTCATGGCGTTCATGCCGCGCTTCCCGGGCCGGCGGCGGCGGCGGCGCGCAGCGTCAGGGCGCGCTCGCGGGCCCGCTCGCGCGCGGCCTCCGTGTGGCGCCGGGCGGCCTCGGGCTCCCAGATCTGGAACATCTTGCCCAGGCCCACGAAGGAGATGGATTCGCCAAGGCCGGCATGGGAGATCAGCAGCTCGGGCAGCAGGATGCGGCCTTCGGCGTCGGGGCGCATCGGATGCGCATCGGCAAACAGGGCGGCGGCCATGTCATCCTGCGCGTCGGAAAACACATCGAACTGGTCCAGGCCGCCGGCCAGCGCCTCGAAGGCCGGCATCGGCCAGGCTTCCAGGCAGTTGTCGCGGTGGGAAGGGCGGATCACGATCTCTTCGGTCCCGAGGCGCGCCAGTTCGGCCCGAAACGGAGCGGGAACGGAAGTGCGCCCCTTCCGATCCAGCCGATTGGTGTGTGTCCCCATGAACCGGGCCATGATGTCGCCGCCTATCCCCCTTCGCGGCATGCCTTGCGGCACGTATCGGCCGGGAAAGCGGCCGGTGAGGTCCCCCGACCCCACCGGCTCACCCGACCATCCCTGCACCGATCCTTCGCCCCCCCGAGCTCATGGATCGTTTATGGGATGGCATGGGATATCATGGGTTGTAACCAGTCAGCAAGGGCTAAACCGGGGTTGCGCATCTGGCCAAAACGTGCGCGATCAACCACTTGAAGCGCGAGCTTCAGTGGAATCGCCAGAAATGATGCAGACTGTGTCCTGGGTGCGTCAGACGGCCTGTAAGCCGGGTTCTGTCCCCCTGGCGGATGCGACTCCGCCAGGATAGGCGACCATTCCTCTGGGACTCGGTTCGCACCGAGCCTCACGCGGCCAACCCGGGGAACGGGGCGGGAACGCCCCTGCGGTCGGTACCCTTTCGGGCCATCCCGCCGGTTCCCCCTATTCGGCCTTGCTCCCGGTGGGGTTTACCCTGCCGCCCCTGTCGCCAGGGGCGCGGTGCGCTTTTACCGCACCGTTTCACCCATCCCCGCGAGACCGGAGTCGCGCGGTCGGTTTGTTTTCTGTGGCACTGTCCCTGGGGTCGCCCCCGCCGGTCGTTGACCGGCACCGTATTCCCGTGGAGCCCGGACTTTCCTCCAGCACGGGATCGCTCCCGTGCCAGCGGCCGCCCGGCCGTCTGACGCGGGGCAGCAAGTGCGCTGGCGCGGCGGGGAAGTCAATCGGGGGGTCAGCCCGCCAAGCTGTCCGGCCGGGCGCCGGCATCGGCCAGCGCTGCCACGGCATCCAGCCGCGCCAGGGTGCCGGAGTCGGCCTCGCCATCCACCCGCTCGGGGCGGAAGCGGCGCTGAAAGGCCCGCAGCGCCACCGCCGGCCGCGCCGGGTCCACGGGATAGCCGATGCGCGACAGCAGCGCCGCCGCCCGCGCCATGCCGCCGTCCGGCCGGTCGCCGCCGCTGCCGTCCACGCCCACGGGCCAGAAGCCGATGCCGTTGGCGGCCAGCCCTTCCCAGTCGAACAACTCGCCCGGGTCCTGCTTGCGGTCGGGCGCGATGTCGCTGTGCCCCACCACGTTCACCGCCGGGATGGGGTGGCGGCCCAGGATGTCCAGGCACAGGTCGGCCACCGCCGCCATCTGCAACGCCGGAAACTCGCGATAGCCCCACTCGTGGCCGGGATTGACGATCTCGATGCCGATGGAACGGCCGTTCAGTGTCTGGTTGCCCCGCCAGAAGGACACGCCGGCATGCCAGGCACGGCGCTCCTCCGGCACCAGCCGCCACACCAGCCCGTCCTCTTCCACCAGGTAATGGCAGGACACGCGGGGCAGCGGCGCCGGCGGTTCGGGGTCGCACAGCCGGTCCAGCGCCGCCCTGGCGGTCTTCATGCCGGTGTAATGCAGCACCAGCATATCCACCGGCGTGCCGGGCGGCCGCTCGTCATGGTTGGGGCTGGGGCACTCGCGCGGGGCGGGGGTCACAGGTTGCGCGCCCGCTTGATGCGGTCCCAGGCGGCGTTGATCTCCGCCACCCGGCGCGTGGCGCCGCGCATCAGCTCCTCCGACATGCCGCCCTTGGCGGCCAGGCTGTCCGGGTGGTGCTCGCGCATCAACTGGCGCCACGCCAGCCGCACTTCCTCGTCCGAGGCACCTTCGCGCACGCCCAGCACGGAATAGGGGTCGACGCCGATCGGCTCCACGCCGCGGGCGCGGCCGGTGCTGGCGCGCTCGCCCGCCGCCTCGTCCAGCCGGAAGGCGGTGCGCACGCGGGCCAGGAAGATGGCCTCGCCGCGGGTCAGCGGGCCATCGGCGCGGGCGATGTGGTGCAGGGCGGTCAGCACCTCCTCCAGCATCTGCGGCGTGTCGGCGAAGACCACGCCCATGCGGTTGGCGAAGGCCTCGTAGCCGCCCTGGGCTTCGCGGGCGCGGTCGAACAGCAGGCCGACGTCGCGCATGTTCTCGTCCGGAATGCGGAACACCCGCTTGAAGGCGTCGATCTCCTCGCGCTTCACCGGGCCGTCGCTCTTGGCCAGCTTGGCGGACAGCACGATCACGCCGATGGAAAAGAGCTGGTCGCGGTTGGTGATCTGCGCGGCCAGCTCCGGCCGGGGGTCCAGCTCGGGCGCGCGGGTGCCGTTCTCCGCCGCGTGGCCCAGGGCCGCGCCCATCACGGCGCCGAACGGCCCGCCCATCGCGAAGCCCGCCATGCCGCCGATGATCTTGCCCCAGAAACTCAAGGCCACGCCGCTCCCGATCCGCTCCCTCCTGCCCTACCATGCCGCATCGCACGCTGCCATGCCGGGCTGTGCTCCTGGGGAAGCAAAGCCGAGGCAAAGCGGCGGCAAACGGCGGCAAAGCGGTTGCAAGCCGCGCGCCCGGGCGCCACACGGGGGAAACAGACAGGCTGGAGATCACGATGGGCGCGAGGGGCTGGCAGTTCTGGGTGGATCGCGGCGGCACCTTCACGGACATCGTGGCGCGCGACCCCGCCGGCCGCCTGTCCACCCGCAAGCTGCTGTCGGAGAATCCGGAGCGCTACCGCGACGCCGCCGTCGCCGGCATCCGCGCCACCCTGGGCCTGCCGGACGGCGCCGCCATCCCGCCCGGGGTGGTGGAGGCGGTGAAGATGGGCACCACGGTCGCCACCAACGCCCTGCTGGAGCGCAAGGGCGAGCGGGTGCTGCTGTTGGTCAACCCCGGCTTCGCGGACATGCCGCGCATCGGCAACCAGGCGCGCCCCCGGCTGTTCGACCTCGACATCCGCCTGCCGGAGCTGCTGCACGAGCGGGTGGCCGAGGTCGGCGGCCGCATCGGCCCCGACGGCGCCGAGGTGGCGCCGCTGGACGAGGCCGCCGCCCGGCAGGCGCTGGACGCGGCCTTCGCGGCCGGCATCCGCGCCGTGGCGGTGGTGCTGATGCACAGCTGGACCAACCCGGCGCACGAGCAGCGCCTCGGCGCCATCGCCCGCGAGGCCGGCTTCACCCAGGTGACGCTGAGCCACCAGGCCAGCCCCCTGCCGCGCATCGTGCCGCGCGGCGACACGGCGGTGGTGGACGCCTACCTGTCCCCCATCCTGCGCCGCTACGTGGAGCAGGTGGGCGAGGAGCTGCGCCCGGCGGCGGGGGCCGAGGCGCCGCGCCTGTACTTCATGCAGTCCTCTGGCGGGCTGACCCTCGCGGAAACCTTTCAGGGCAAGGACGCCATCCTGTCCGGGCCGGCGGGCGGCATTGTCGGCGCGGCGCGCACGGCGGCCATGGCGGGGTTCGACCGCATCATCGGCTTCGACATGGGCGGCACCTCCACGGACGTGGCGCTCTACGCCGGCGCCTTTGAACGGGCCTTCGAGACGGTGGTGGCCGGCATCCGCATGCGCGCCCCGATGATGGCCATCAACACGGTGGCGGCCGGCGGCGGCTCCATCCTGCATTTCGACGGCGCGCGCTTCCGGGTCGGGCCGGATTCGGCCGGCGCCGTGCCGGGCCCCGCCAGCTACCGCCGCGGCGGCCCGCTGACGGTGACGGACGCCAACGTCATGGTGGGCAAGATCCAGCCCGCGCAGTTCCCCGCCCTGTTCGGCCCCCAGGGCGACCAGCCGCTGGACGCGTCGGTGGTGCGGGACAAGTTCGCGGCGCTGGCCGCGGAGGTCGCCGCCGCGACCGGCGCGCCCGCCCAGGACCCGCGCGCGCTGGCGGAAGGCTTTTTGCGCATCGCGGTGGCCAACATGGCCAATGCCATCAAGCAGGTGTCGGTGCAGAAGGGCCACGACGCCACCCGCTTCGCCTTGCAGTGCTTCGGCGGCGCCGGCGGCCAGCATGCCTGCCTGGTGGCGGACGAGCTGGGCATGGAAACGGTGTTCATCCACCCCTTCGCCGGCGTGCTCTCCGCCTACGGCATGGGGCTGGCCGACCAGGGCGTGATCGGCGAGGCGCCGGTGGAAGCGCCGCTGGCACCGGAGGGCATGGCCGCGCTGGCGGCGCAGCTCGATTCGCTGGCGGAACAGGGCCGCGCCGCGCTGCTGGCCCAGAGCGGCGGCAAGGAGGGCGACGCCGCCGCCCGCCTGCGCGCCGAGCGCCGCCTGCACCTGCGCTACGCCGGCACCGACAGCGTGCTGCCCATCGCCTTTGGCGACCACGCCACGGTGCTGGCCGCCTTCACCGAGGCGCACCGCCGCCGCTTCGGCTTCGCAACGCCGGAGCGCCCGGTGGTGGTGGAAGCCTGCGTGGTGGAAAGCATCGCCCCCGGCGAGGCGGTGGACGAGCCCGCCCTGGCCCCCCGCCCGGCGGGCGAGGCGCCGGTGCCGCTGGCCACCGTGTCCCTGTTCACCGCCGGCGCGGCGCAGGACGCACCGGTGTTCGACCGCGATGCCCTGCTGGCCGGCGACCGCATCCCCGGCCCGGCGCTGATCCGCGAGGCGATCGCCACCACGGTGGTGGAGCCGGGCTGGACCGCCGAGGTCACCGCCCTGAACCACCTGGTGCTGCGCCGCACCGCGCCCCGCGCCAACGCCCTCGCCGCCGCCACCGGCAGGCCCGACCCGGTGCTGCTGGAGCTGTTCAACAACCTGTTCATGAGCATCGCCGAGCAGACCGGGCTGGTGCTGCAGAACACCTCGCTGTCCGTCAACATCAAGGAACGGCTGGACTTCTCCTGCGCGCTGTTCGATGCGGGCGGGCGGCTGGTGGCCAATGCGCCGCACGTGCCGGTGCACCTGGGCGCCATGGGCGAAAGCGTGCGCGCCGTGATCCGCTCCCGGAGCGCCACCCTGAAGCCGGGCGACGTGGTGGCGCTGAACAACCCCTACAATGGCGGCAACCACCTGCCGGACATCACGGTGGTGACGCCGGTGTTCGACGAGGCGGGGGCGGAGATCCTGTTCTTCGTCGGCTCGCGCGGGCATCACGCCGATATCGGCGGCCTGACCCCCGGCTCCACGCCCCCCAACTCCACGACGCTGGAGGAGGAGGGCGTGGTGATCGACGACTTCCTGCTGGTCGATGGCGGGCGGATCCGCGAGGCGGAGTTCCGCGCCCTGCTGGCCGGCGCCAAGTACCCGGCCCGCAGCCCGGACGTGAACGTGGCCGACGTCAAGGCGCAGGTTGCCGCCAACGAGACGGGCGTGCAGGAATTGCAGCGCGCCGTGCGCGACTTCGGGCTGGACACCGTGCGCGCCTACATGCGCCACGTCATGGACAACGCGGAGGAAAGCGTCCGCGCCGCCATCGACCGGCTGTCCGACGGCGCGTTCGCCTACACCATGGACGATGGCGCGCCGCTGCGCGTGGCGGTGCGGGTGGACCGCGCGGCGCGGGCCGCGACCATCGACTTTTCCGGCACCGGGCCGCAAAGCCCGGGCAACTTCAACGCGCCCCCCGCCGTGCTGCATGCCGTGGTGCTGTACTGCTTCCGCTGCCTGGCGGGCGGCGACATCCCGCTCAACGACGGCTGCCTGGTGCCGCTGACCATCGTGCTGCCCGAGGGCACCTTTCTGTCGCCGCGCCCCGGGGCCGCCGTAGTGGCAGGCAATACGGAAGTATCGCAGGCCGTGTGCAACGCCCTGCTGGCGGCGCTGGACAGCTGCGCCAGCGCCCAGGCCACCATGAACAATCTTTTGTTCGGCGACAGCACCTACCAGTACTACGAGACGGTGTGCGGCGGCGTCGGCGCCGGCCCGGGCTTCGACGGCGCTTCCGCCGTGCAAACCCACATGACCAACACCCGCATGACCGACCCGGAGATCCTGGAGCTGCGCTACCCGGTGCGGCTGGAGGAATTCTCCATCCGCCGCGGCTCCGGCGGCGCCGGGCAATGGCGTGGCGGCGATGGCGCCCGGCGCCGCATCCGCTTTCTGCGGCCCATGCAGGCGATCATCGTGGCGTCCCGGCGCGAGGTGCCGCCGCACGGGTTGCATGGCGGCGCCGACGGCGCCCCCGGCCGGCAATGGGTGGAGCGCGCCGATGGCGGCGTGCAGCCCATGGGTGGCCGCGACCGGGCTGACCTGGCCGCCGGCGACGTGCTGGGGCTGGAAACCCCCGGCGGCGGCGGCTGGGGAAAGCCCGCCCGCTGATGGGCTGGTCCCGCCGCCTCGGCCTCGGCCTGCTGGTGCTGCTGCCGCTGCTGTTGCTCGCGCTGTGGTTCGGCCCGCGCCTGACCGACTGGAACGAGCACCGCGACCGGCTGGCCATCCTGGCCGCCGGGCGGCTGGGCCAGCCGGTGATGCTGACCGGACCGGTGAAGCTGGCGCTGCTGCCGCAGCCCATGCTGGAAGCCGGCGGCGTGACCATCGGCGATGCCGACAGCGGCCTGTCCATCCAGGCCCGCGCGCTGCGGCTGCGGCTCGACCTCGGGGCGCTGCTGCGCCTGCGCCTGGAACCGCGCGAGGTGGTGCTGGTGGGCGCCGAGGTGCGGCTGCCCTGGCCGCCCACCTCCGCCCAGTCCTTCCGTCCGCCGCCGTGGCTGACCGGGCTGCGCGGCCGCATCGAGGACAGCCGCATCACCATCGGCTCCGTGGCGCTGGAGCAGGTGACGGCGGACCTCGCCGCCGGCGGCACGCTGGACGCGCTGCGCATCGACGGCCGCTTCCGCTGGCGCGGGCTGGACGCCACCTTCCAAACCAGCCTGAGCCGCCCGGGCGACGACGACGCGGCGCCGCTGGCGCTGACCGTGTCCGCCAGCAATGCCTCGCTGTCCGCCAGCGGCGTGCTGCTGCCGCAGGGCGGCTTCGAGGGCACGTTGCAGGGCGGCGGCAACGACCTGGCGGCCCTGCTGCCCGGCCCCGGCGGCAACTTCCGCCTGCGTGGCCGCCTGTCCGCCACCGCCGACCTGCTGACCGCCGACGACCTGGCGCTGGACATCGCCGGCAGCCCGGCCCGCGGCGCCGCCACGCTGCGGCTGGCGCCCGAACCACGGCTGGACCTGTCGCTGGCCACCGGCCGGGTGGCGCTGGACCCCTGGGTGGCGGCGTTGCGCCAGGCCCAGGCCAACGCGGCGCAGTCCGCGGGCGCCTGGATGCTGCCCTTCGGCATCGACCTTTCGGCCGAGGCGGCGACGGCCGGCGGCATCACCCTGCGCCGGCTGCGCGCGGCGGCCTTTCTGGACGGCGAGCAGCTGACGCTGTCCGATGTCGCGGCCATTCTGCCGGGCGACACCAGCATCGAGCTGTCGGGCGCCAGCACCGGGCGCCCCGGCGCCGGCGGCAAGCTGGAAACGGCCATCCGCTTCACCGGCGGCACCCTGCGCACCACGCTGCTGGCGCTGGGCGCGAAGCTGGAACGCACCGAGCCGACGCTGCTGCGCCAGGGCGAGGGGCGCATGCGGCTGGTGCTGGAAGACACCCAGGTCGCCATGCCGGAATTCGCCGCCACCATCGACGGCGCGCGCATTTCCGGCGCCGGCGTGCTGCGCTTAGGCACGCGGCCGGCGCTGGGCCTCGGCCTCAGCTTCGACCGGCTGGACCTGGATGCCTGGCTGCCGGAGCGGGGCGACCTGCTGGAGCTGGCCACCGGCAACACCGGCTGGGACGCCAACCTGCGGCTGGCCGCCGAGCAGGCCAGCTGGCGCGGCACCGCGCTGGAACGGCTGTCGGTGGACGCGGCGCTGGAAGCCGGCCGGCTGACCGCGCGCCGCGTGTCCGCCAAGCTGGCGGGGGGCGAGGCGGCGCTGAGCGGCGTGCTGGCCCCGGCCACGGCCGCCGCCGGCAACACCCCCGCCAGCCCGGCGCGGCTGGCCGACGTGGCGCTGGAGGTGAGCGCCCCCGTGGCGCGGCCCATGCTGGCGCTGCTGCCGGCCACCTGGCCCGCGATCCGCGACGCCACGGCACCGATCGCCGGCCAGCCGCTGGCGCTGCGCCTGTCCGCCAGCGGCCCGCTGACCGCGCTGGCGCTGCGCGGCGGGCTGGACCTGGGCGAGGCCCGCATGGAAGCCAGCGGCACGCTGGACAGCCAGGCCCGCCGCTTTGGCGGCACGCTGACGCTGCGCCACCCCGGCGCGCCGCGCTTCGCGGCGGAGGCCCTGCAGGTGCCCGCGCCGGAATGGCTGGGCGAGGGCTCGTTTTCGCTGATCGCCGCCATCGCCGCCACGCCGCGCGGCGGGCAGTTGGATGGCATCGACCTCGTGGCCGGCCAGCTGCGCGCCGGCGGGCAGCTGGCCCTGGCCCTGGCGCCCGCCGCCCGGCCGCGCCTGACCGGGCGCATTCAGGCCGAGCGCCTGCCGCTGCCCGCGCCGCTGGGCGGCGAGGAGCCGTTGCCCCTGGCGCCGCTGCGGCTGCTGGATGCCGAGCTGGCCCTGACCGCCGCGCGCGTGCTGCCCCCCTGGGGCCCCACCCTGACCCAGGCCGCCGCCACGCTGCGGCTGAATGGCGGCGTCCTGTCGCTGGACCAGATGCGGGCGGAGGCGGCCGGCGGGCAGGCGGAAGGCACGGCGACGCTGGATGGCGCCGCCACGCCGCCGCAGGCCACGGCGCAGCTGCGGCTGTCCGGCATGGCGCTGCCCGGGCCGCTGTCCGGGCTGCCGCTTGACGCGTCGGCCGGGCAGGCCGATGCCGCGCTGGACCTGTGGGCCACCGGCCACAGCCCCGCCGCCATGCTGTCCACCCTGGGCGGCACGGCGCAGGTGACGCTGCGCGGCGGCACGCTGACGGGCATCGACCTTGGCGAGGCGTTGCGCGCCGCCGCGCGGCCGGACGCGGCGGAAGCGCTGCGGCGGGCCATGATGGGCGGCGCCACGGCCTTCGACCAGCTGGATGCCACGCTGCGGCTGAATGCCGGGCGGGCCATGTTGCAGCAGGGGCGCATTGCCCTGGACGGGCAGGGCGGCGCCGCCACGGTGGCGGGCGAGCTGGACTTGGCGCGCGGCAGCCTGGACCTCGCGCTGCTGCTGGCACCGCCGGAAGGCCCGCCTTTCGGGCTGCGCCTGACCGGGCCGTGGCAACAGCCGCGCCGGGTGCCTGACCTAGCCGACTGGCTGCGCTGGAAGGCGGCGCAGCCCTAGGGGCGGTGCAGCAGCGCCTGCACCCGCAGGGCGCTGGTCAGCGGCACGCCGGAGTCCAGCCGCTGCTCGTCCACCGCCTGCACCAGCTTGGCCAGCGGCCGGCCCTGCGCCGCCGCCAGTGCTTCCAGCGCGCCCCAGAAAGTCGGCTCCAGCGCCACGCTGGTGCGGTGGCCCGCCAGCGAGAAGGAGCGCTTTTCCAGATGCGCGCCGGTCATGTTCTCAGCCGCCGCCGCCGGGCAGCGAGGCGCCGGGGCTGACCATCTCCTCCGGCTTCACCCAGGCGTCGAAGTCGGCGGGCGACACGAAGCCGAGCTGCTCGGCGGCGTCGCGCAGCGTCAGGTTCTCCGCCAGGGCCTTTTTGCCGATCTGCACGGCCTTGTCGTAGCCGATGCGCGGGTTCAGCACGGTCACCAGCATCAGCGACTTGGCCAGGTTTTCCGCGATGCGCGGCAGGTTGGGCTCCAGCTTGTCCACCATGTTGTGGGCAAAGGATTCCGTGGCATCGGCCAGCAGCGTGACCGATTGCAGCACCGCCTGGATGATCACCGGCTTGAAGACGTTGAGCTCCAGGTGCCCCTGCGCCGCGGCGACGGTGACGGTGGTCTGGTTGCCCATCACCTGGGCTGCCACCATGGTCAGCGCTTCCGACTGCGTCGGGTTGGTCTTGCCCGGCATGATGGAGGAGGACAGCCCGTCCGCCGGGATGAACAGCTCGGAAAAGCCGGACCGCGGGCCGCTGCCCAGCAGCCGCACGTCGTTGGCGATCTTGTTGCAGGACACCGCCAGCACGTTCAGCGCCCCGTGCAGCTCCACAAAGGCGTCGTGCGCCCCCATGCCCTCGAACTTGTCCGGGTTGGCGCGGAAGTGCAGGCCGGTCAGGGCGGACACCTTCTCGCAGAACACGCGGTCGAATGCGGCATGGGTGTTCAGCCCGGTGCCGGTGGCGGTGCCGCCCTGGGGCAGCTGCAGCAGCCGGGGCAGGGTGGCCTCCACGCGGGCGATGCCGTGGCCGATCTGGCTGGCCCAGGCATGGAACTCCTGGCCCAGCGTCACGGGCACCGCGTCCATCAGGTGGGTGCGGCCCACCTTGACCACCTTCTGCCACTGCTCCGCGCGCCGGCTCAGCGAGGCGTGCAGGACCTTGAGCGCCGGGATCAGCCGCGCCGTGACCGCCTCCGCCGCCGCGATGTGCATGACGGTGGGGAAGCTGTCGTTGGAGGACTGGCCACGGTTGACGTGGTCGTTGGGGTGCACGGGCTTGCGGCTGCCCAGCGGCGATCCCAGCACCTCGTTGGCGCGGTTGGAGATCACCTCGTTGGCGTTCATGTTGGTTTGCGTGCCGGAGCCGGTCTGCCACACGGGCAGGGGGAAGTCGGCGTCACGCAGCCCTTCCGCGATCTCGGCGGCGGCGGAGGCGATCGGGTCGGCGATCTCGGCCGGCAACTCGCCCAGCTGCTTGTTGGCCTCGGCCGCCGCCTGCTTCTGCAGGCCCACGGCGCGGATCAGCGCGCGCGGAAAGCGCTCCGTGCCGATGCGGAACAGCAGCCGGGCGCGCTCGGTCTGCGGGCCCCAGTAGCGGCCCTGTTCGATCTCGATGGTGCCGAGGCTGTCGGTTTCGGTGCGGGTGGTCATGCGGTGGAAGCTCCCCGTTGGGCCTCGCCCCGGGGCGGCGGGGGCGGGCGGGCGGCGCTGCGGACCACCGCAGGGGAGTGCGGCCTCAGCGCCTGGATCATAAGGCTCAGGCGCGGATATGGGGAGGCCGGAGGCGGGGGCCTATGCGAAACCCCCGGGGCTGCTGCCCCGGGGGTTCGTGAAACCTTACCAGTAAGGCCGGCCGTAGTAGCGCGGCGGCGGCGCGTAATAGGCCACCGGCGGCGGGGGCGGCGCGTAGTACACGGGCGGCGGCGGCGCGTAGTAGGCCACCGGCGGCGCGTAATAGGCGGGCGGCGGGGGCGGCGCGTAATAAGCCGGCGGCGGCGGGGCGGCGATGGCGGCGCCCGCCAGGGCGCCCACCGCCAGGCCGCCGATGATGCCGGCGGCCACGGCACCGCCACCGGGGCCGCGGCGATGCCAACCCTGGGCCTCGGCGGCGGGGGAAGCGGCCATCAGCGCCACGCCGGTCAGACCGGCCAGGGCCAAGGCCCGGAAGCTTTTCGTCATGTCACCCTCCTGGGCTTACGCATCCCCAATATAGCGACGATCAGCGCCGGAATATGGCGGCGCTGGGGTAAGATCGTGGTGAGCGATGTTACCAACTGTGCCTCAGCGCCCGTAGGTGCTGATCTCGATCAGGTTGCCATCCGGGTCGCGGCAGTACACCGAGGTGATGGGGCCGAGCGCGCCGACCTTGGGCGCCGGCCCGTCCTCGATGGTCACGCCGCATTCGCGGAGGTGGGACACGATGTCGTCCGGCCCCACCGCCACCACGAAGCACAGGTCCACGGTGCCGACCTGCGGATTGTGGCTGGACGACCAGTCGGCCTGGCTGGACTCCGCCGGGCGCAGGTTGATCTTCTGGCCGCCGAAGCGCAGCGCCGTGCGGCGCTTCTCGCCGAAGGCCTCGCGCTCCATGCCCAGCACGCGCTGGTACCAGGAGGCACTGATCTCCTCGTCGCGGCAGGTGATGACCAGGTGGTCCAGACGGTCGACGGAAAACCGCATCAGCGCGCATCCTCTTGCCGGCGCCGCAGCCGGGCGGTCACCTCGATCTCGATCTTCATGGCCTCGTCCTGCAGCCCGGCGTGCAGCAGCGTGGCGGCGGGGCGCGCCCGCCCCAGCCACTTGCGCGTCACCGGCCAGCAGGGTTCCCAGTCCGCGCGCTCGGGCACGATGTAGGTGACGCGGACCACGTCCCCCATGGTCGCACCCGCCTCGTGCAGCGCCAGGTCGATGTTGCCGAAGGCGCGCTCGGCCTGCGCCACCACGCCGTCTTCCAGCCGCATGGTGCTGTAGTCCATGCCCGTGGTGCCGGACACGAACACCCAGTCGCCATCCACCACCGCGCGGGAATAGCCGATCTGTTCCTCGAAGCGGCTGCCCGAGGTGACGAGGCGGCGGGCCAAGGCGGCGCTACTCCAGGCCGTCGTAGAAGTCGTGGCCCTCGTCGTCGACCACGATAAAGGCAGGGAAGTCCTCCACCTCGATCTTCCACACCGCTTCCATGCCGAGCTCGGGATATTCCAGCACCTCGACCTTGCGGATGCAGTCCTGCGCGAGGCGCGCGGCGGGGCCGCCGACCGAGCCGAGGTAGAAGCCGCCGAACTGTTGGCAGGCCTTGGTCACGGCCTTGGAGCGGTTGCCCTTGGCCAGCATCACCAGGCTGCCGCCGGCCTCCTGGAAGGCCGCCACGTAGCTGTCCATCCGCCCGGCGGTGGTGGGGCCGAAGGAGCCGGTGGGCATCCCTTCCGGCGTCTTGGCGGGGCCGGCGTAGTAGACCGGGTGGTCCTTCAGGTACTGCGGCAGGCCCTCGCCCCGGTCCAGCCGCTCCTGCAGCTTGGCGTGCGCGATGTCGCGCGCCACCACGATGGTGCCGGTCAGCGACACGCGGGTCTTGACCGGGTGGCGGCTCAGCTCGGCGCGGATGGCGTCCATCGGTTGGTTGAGGTCGATCTTGACCACCTCGCCGCCCAGGATGTCGTCGGTCGCTTCCGGCAGGAAGCGGGCGGGGTCGTGCTCCAGCGCCTCGATGAACACGCCTTCCGGCGTGATCTTGGCCTTCACCTGCCGGTCGGCCGAGCAGGACACGCCGATGCCGATGGGCAGGCTGGCGCCGTGCCGCGGCAGGCGGATCACCCGCACGTCGTGGCAGAAATACTTGCCGCCGAACTGCGCGCCGATGCCGAGGTTCTGCGTCAGCTTGTGCACCTCCTGCTCCAGCTCCGGGTCGCGGATGCCGTGGCCGGCCTTGCTGCCCTGGGTCGGCAGGCCGTCGAGGTAGCGGGTCGATGCCAGCTTGACGGTCTTCAGCGTCGTCTCGGCCGAGGTGCCGCCGATCACGATGGCCAGGTGGTAGGGCGGGCAGGCGGAGGTGCCGAGGGTGCGGATCTTCTCTTCCAGGAAGGCCAGCAGCTTGGGCTTGTTCAGCACCGCGCGGGTCTGCTGGAACAGGAAGGTCTTGTTGGCCGAGCCGCCGCCCTTCAGCACGAACATCATGTGGAACTCGTCCGCATGGTGGTCGCCGGGGGAGGCGTAGATGTCGAACTGCACGGGCAGGTTGTTGCCGGTGTTCACTTCGTCGAACACCGTCAGCGGCGCCATCTGCGAATAGCGCAGGTTGGTCTCGGTATAGGTGCGGTGGACGCCGTAGCTCAGCGCCTCCTCCTCGTCGCCCTCGACCCAGACGCGCTGGCCCTTCTTGCCGAAGACGATGGCGGTGCCGGTGTCCTGGCACATGGGCAGCACGCCGCCGGCGGCGATGGAAGCGTTTTTCAAGAGGTCCAGCGCCACGAAGCGGTCGTTGGCGCTGGCTTCCGGGTCCTTCAGGATCTTGGCGAGCTGCTCCAGGTGGCCGGGGCGCAGGAAGTGGGACACCTCCTTGCACGCCGTGAAGGCCAGCTGCTCCAGCGCCTCGGGCGAGACCTTGAGCACCGTCTTGCCCTCGACCTCGATGGTCCGCACGCCGCCGATGTCCAGCTTGCGCCAGGTGGTCTTGTCCTCGCCCAGCGGCAGCATGGGCGAATAATCGAAGCCCTTCGTGCGCTGGGAAACGGGCATGCCGGCATCGGTTTCGGTGATCGGCGTGTCGGCCAGCGGGGCGGCGCCGGAAACGGGCGGGGTGTCGAGGGGGGTATTCATCGGGCGCGCTCCGGCAGGGGGAGGTTCGGACGGGTCCCGGCGCCGGCCGGGAGGGGCGGCGTCGCTCGGCGTTGCAGGTAGCGCAGGCGGCCCGGCAAGCCAACCGCTAAGCCGTGCCGCGCCGCTGGACAGCGGCAGCCGATCGGCTTCTGCTGGCGTTATGGCGCGGATTGCGAGGGATGCGGGCATGAGCACGGCGGCGGAAGCGATTCTTCTGGGCTTGGGCGGCGACGGCGCGCCGCAATGGCTGTCCCTGCCGCTGGCCAACCGGCACGGGCTGGTGGCGGGCGCCACGGGCACCGGCAAGACCATCACGCTGCAGATCATGGCCGAGGCCTTTTCCCGCCAGGGCGTGCCGGTGTTCTGCGCCGACATCAAGGGCGACCTGGCCGGGCTGAGCCAGGCGGCGGCCCCCAACCCCAAGCTGGAGGAGCGGGCGCACAAGACCGGCGTCACGGACTTCGCCTATGAAGCGGCCCCGGTGGTGTTCTGGGACGTCTTCGGCAAGTTGGGGCACCCGATCCGCGCCACGGTGTCCGAGATGGGACCGCTGCTGCTGGCGCGCCTCCTGGAGCTGAACGACACCCAGGAAGGCGTGCTCAACATCGCCTTCAAGCTGGCCGACGACGACGGGCTGCTCTTGCTGGACTTCAAGGACCTGCGCGCCATCCTGGCCCATGTGGCCGAGCGCGCGCCGGAGCTGTCGGCGCATTACGGCAATGTCGGCAAGGCCACCATCGGCACCATCCAGCGCCGCCTGCTGGTGCTGGAGCAGCAGGGCGCAGAGCACTTCTTCGGCGAGCCGGCCCTGGCGCTCACCGACCTGATGCTGCTGGCGCCCGACGGCCGCGGCGCCGTCAACATCCTGGCCGCCGAGGATCTGGTGCAGCGCCCGCGCCTTTACGCCACCTTCCTGCTGTGGATGCTGTCCGAGCTGTTCGAGGAGCTGCCGGAGGTGGGCGACCTGGAGAAGCCCAAGCTGGTGTTCTTCTTCGACGAGGCGCACCTGCTGTTCAAGGATGCGCCGAAGGCGCTGCTGGAAAAGGTGGAGCAGGTGGTGCGGCTGATCCGCTCCAAGGGCGTCGGCGTGTATTTCGTGACGCAGAACCCGCTGGACGTGCCGCCGGCGGTGCTGGGGCAGCTCGGCAACCGGGTGCAGCACGCCTTGCGCGCCTTCACCCCCGGCGACCAGAAGGCGGTGCGCGCGGCGGCCGAGACCTTTCGCGCCAACAAGAGCTTCAGCACCGAGGCCGCGATCACCGAGCTGGGGGTGGGCGAGGCGCTGGTGTCCACCCTGCAGCCCGGCGGCGTGCCGGGCGTGGTGCAGCGGACCAAAATCCGCCCGCCGCAGTCCCGCATGGGCACCATCACGGCGGAGCAGCGCGCGGCGCTGATCGCCGCCAGCCCCATGGCCGGGCGCTACGACACGGTGGAGGACCGCGAATCCGCCTACGAGATGCTGCAATCGCGCGCCGCCACCGCGCCGGCCGAGGTCGCGCCGCGCTCCCCCTGGGGCGATGCGCCGGTGCGGCGCACCGACCCCTGGGGCGGCGCCGCCACGCTGCCACCGGTGCCCCGCGGCCCGGCGCCGCGCGCCCCCCGCCCGCGGGCCGAGCCCGCCAGCGATGGCGGCGGCTTTCTGTCGGACATCCTGAGCGGCGGTGGCGGCCGGCGGCAAAGCCCGGCCGAGGCGCTGGCCAAGTCGGTGATGCGCGGCGTCGGCTCGCAGATCGGCGGCCAGGTCGGCCGCGCGCTGGTGCGCGGCGTGCTGGGCTCGTTCCTGAAGCGCTAGTCGCGGGACGGGCGGCGGCGGAAGGCGTCCAGGCTGACCACCTGGGCGGGCGCGTCCGGCTCGGCCGGCGTGGCCTCGGCCGCCTCGCCCGGCAGGTCGCCGGCCGGGGGCAGGGCGGCCTCGCCCTCGTCATCCTCCGCCTCGGCCACCGGGCCGAAGCGCAGGCCGATGCGCACATGCGGGTCCCAGAACGCCGTCATCGCCGCGATGGGGATGGAGAGCTGCGCCGGCACGCCGCCAAAGGACAGGCCGATCGACACGGTCTGCGCCGCGCGGTCCACCTTGAGGTCCCAGAACTGGTGCTGGATGACGATGGTCATCTCGTCCGGGTAGCGCGCCTTCAGGTGGCCGGGGATCTGCACGCCGGGCGCGTCGGTGCGGAAGGTCAGGTAGAAATGGTGGTCGCCCGGCAGGCCATGTGCGCCGGCATGGTCCAGCGCGCGCAGCGCCACCTCGCGCATCGCGTCCTCGGTCCAGCGGTCATAGGGAAGCAGGCTTTCGACCGGCTTCGTGTCATCCGTCATCGTGCAAAATCCCGGCCGGTCCATCGATCGGCGGCCAGGATAGCGATGGATGCGGCAAAAGGCCATGCGGCGGGAAAGGTGGGGGGATTCTGTTGCCCTGCTCCCCCCGGGCAGCGCTTACCTATCTCTAGGCAGCGAGCGCCACGGTCTCGCGACCGTTATCATTGGCACTTGTGATTTAGCCCGATGACGGCGGTACAATGCCGGGCAAAAGGTAAGTCTTTACCGCACGCGTCGAAGCTGTGTCGTCCCCATGTCCAACCTGCGGATGATAACCGCCGGAAACCTGGTGGAGACGCCGGGCACTGCCCCCGGGTCCGCAATGCTTATTCCAAATACCGTTTATCGCCATAGCCACCCGAAGGTAAGCCCGACCCATATAGCGCGGGCCGGGCCCCATTGCGAGGGGTTCCCTCAGCCCTTCGGCAGCTGCGCTTCAACAATTCCGGCATACAGCGCGGCGCCATAGGGCGTGGTCTCGTCGTTGAAGTTGTAGGCGGGGTTGTGCGGCGTGGCGCCCGGGCCGTTGCCGACATGGATGTAGGCGCCGGGCACCTTTTCCATCATGAAGGAGAAGTCCTCCGACCCCATCCCAGGCTCCTTGTCGCGGGCCACCTTGGCCTCGCCCACCAGCCCGGCCGCGACATCGGCATAGGCCGTGGTCAGCTCCGGGTCGTTGACGGTGGGGGCGAAGATCAGGCGGAAATCCAGCTCGGCGGTGCAGCCCAGCCCCGCCGCCACGCCTTCCGCCACCCGCTTCAGCCCCTGCTCGATCTGCTGCGCCACCTCGCGCGAGAAGAAGCGGGCGGTGCCGGCCAGCGTGGCGGTGTCGGGGATCACGTTGAAGGCGTCCCCGCCCTGGATCTTGGTGACCGAGATCACCGCCGGCTCAAAGGGCGAGATGTTGCGGGCGACGATGGACTGGATGGCCGTGCCGATCTGGCAGGCCGCCAGCACCGGGTCCACGCTCACCTCCGGCCGCGCGCCATGGGCGCCCTTGCCGTGCACCGTGATGTCGAAAAAGGCGCCGCCCGCCGCCGTGGCGCCCGGGCGGATGCCGTATTCGCCCACCGGCATGTTGGGGCGGTTGTGCATGCCGAAGATGGCGTCGCAGGGAAAGCGGTCGAACAGCCCGTCCTCCAGCATCGCCAGCGCCCCGCCGCAGCCTTCCTCGCCGGGCTGGAAGATGAAGTGGACGGTGCCGTCGAAGTTCCTGGTCTCGGCCAGGTACCGGGCGGCGCCGAGCAGCATGGTGGTGTGGCCGTCATGGCCGCAGGCGTGCATCTTGCCCGGCGTCTGGCTGGCGTAGGGCAAGCCGGTCTTTTCGGTCATCGGCAGGGCGTCCATGTCCGCCCGCAGCCCCACCGCCCGGTTGCCCCGGCCCGAGCGCAGCACCCCCACCACGCCGGTCTTGCCGACGCCGCGATGCACCTCGATCCCCCAGGACTCCAGCTTGTCCGCAACGATGCCGGCGGTGCGGTGCTCCTCCATCCCCAGCTCGGGGTGGACGTGGAAGTCGTGGCGGATGGCATCCAGCTCGGCGGCGTAGCGGCGGATATGGTCGATCGCGGACATGCGGGGCTGTCTCCTCTGTGCCTATCCGGTCATGCAAGCACCGGGCCGGGGAGGGGGCAAAGGCCAGGGGAAGGAATTCCCCTGGACCCCATCTTTTTTCTGTCTGTTCCCCGGGACCACCCGGCACGGCCGGAGCGCCCCACCGTGCCGGCTCGCGGACCCGGAGAAAGAAAGAAGGGGTCCGGGGAATTCCTTCCCCGGCCTTTCCTGTCCCCCCCGGGACGGGTTAGGTGCCTGCATCGAGAGTTTGGGGCACCCGCACATGGCCATCACCGACGCGCAACGGCTGGAACTGGCAGAGGCCAAGGCGGGCCGCAGCGAAACCCTCCGCCCCACCGTGCCGGCGCTGGAGGCGATGCTGTTTGAGCCGATCCCCGTGCTCGACCATGGCTTTGTCCGCGTCATCGACTACATGGGCGACGACGGCGCCGTGGTGCAGGCCGCGCGCGTGTCCTATGGCCGCGGCACCAAGGCGGTGACAGAGGACCGGGGGCTGATCCGCTATTTGATGCGCCACTGGCACAGCACGCCCTTCGAGATGTGCGAGATCAAGTTCCATGTGAAGCTGCCGATCTTCGTGGCGCGCCAGTGGATCCGCCACCGCATGGCCAACGTGAACGAGTATTCCGCGCGCTATTCGCTGATGGACCGGGAATTCTACATCCCCGCGCCGGAGCAGCTGGCGGCGCAGTCGGTGGTCAATCGCCAGGGGCGCGGTGCGGTGCTGGACGGGGCGGATGCCGCGCATGTGCTGGACCTGCTGCGCCGCGACGCCAACCAGACCTACGACCACTACGAGGACATGCTGAACGAGGCGCCGGACGGCACGCCGCGCGACCCCGCCCGCCAGGGGCTGGCGCGCGAGCTGGCGCGCATGAACCTGACGCTGAACACCTACACCCAGTGGTACTGGAAGGCCGACCTGCACAACCTGCTGGGCTTCCTGCGGCTGCGCGCCGACAGCCACGCGCAGTACGAGATCCGCGTCTATGCCGAGGCGATGATGGGCGTGGTGGAGGCTTGGGTGCCGGCGGTGGCCGAGGCCTTTCGCGACTACCGGCTCGGCGCCGTCACCTTTTCGGCGCAGATGCTGGACATCACCCGGCGCCTGCTGGCGGGCGAGGCGGTGCAGCAGCGCGGCAGCGGCCTGAGTCCGCGCGAATGGCGCGAGTTGATGCAGACGCTGGGCCGCGAGGCCTGAGCATGGCAGCCAAGCCCGGCGCGGCCCGCCCGGCCCCCAGGCCACGCGCCGCCAAGCCCAAGGGCCCGACCCGCGCGGCGCGCTTCAGCCTGTGGCTGGCGCTGTTGCCGCGCCACTGGCTGCCGGTGGCGGTGATCGTCGTGGTGCTGATCGTCGGCATTCCCATGGCGGTGGCGCTGGTGGGGGACCTTGGCGCGCTGCTGCTGCTGACCGGCGTTGGCGGCTTCGCCCTTGGACGCGCCACGGCGAAGCACGATATTCCCATCACCCGGATGCGCGTTCCGCGCCGCCGGGCCGGGGGAGAATGACGTGTTCTGGGTTTCCATGCTGCTGATCCTGCTGGTGTTCGGCCTGCCGCTGATGCTCGTGTTCGCCGCCTTCTCGGTGGGCATCTGGGTGGTCGGCGCGGTGCTCGGGCTGGTGTGGGCGGTGCTGAGCTTCCTGTTCCACGACGCCGGCATGGCGCTGCTGGTGGTGGGCGCCTTGTGGCTCGGCTATCGCTGGGGCCAGCGGCGCCAGGTGGAGCAGCACCGCGCATGAGCGTGCTGGTGTTCGGCTCGGCCAATGCCGACCTGGTGTTCAGCACGCCCACGCTGCCGGCGCCCGGCCACACCGTGCTGGGTGACAGCTGGCAGGCCTCGCCCGGCGGCAAGGGGGCCAACCAGGCGACCGCCGCCGCCCGCGCCGGGGCCATGACCTCCTTTGCCGGCGCCGTCGGAACCGATGCGCTGGCCGAGGTGGCGTTGTCCGGCATGCTGGCGGCGGGGGTGGAGCTGTCGCGGCTGGCGCGCACCGGCATGGCCACGGGGGCCGCGGCCATTTGCGTGGATGCGGGGGGCGCCAACCAGATCGCCGTGGCATCCGGCGCCAATGCCGTCGTGGCGGCGGCGCAGGTGGAGGACGCGGCGCTGACGCCGGACACCGTGCTGCTGCTGCAGATGGAGGTGCCGGTGGCCGAGATGGCGCTGCTGGTGGACCGTGCCCGCGCGCGCGGCGCGCGCATCATCCTGAACCTTGCCCCGCCCGCCCCGGTGCCGGAGGCGATGCTGCGGCAGCTGGACCTGCTGATCGCCAACGAGCACGAGGCCGACTGGCTGGCCGGCCGCCTGGGCGTGCCGCCGGATGCGGGCTCGCTGCGGGCGGCGCTGAGCATCGACGTGGTCGTGACGCGGGGCGAGCAGGGGGCCGAGGTCGCCACTGGGGATGGCCTGCACCACCAGCCGGCCTTCCGGACGCGAGCGGTGGACACCACTGGCGCCGGCGACTGCTGGTGCGGCACCCTGGCCGCCGCGCTGGACGGCGGGGCCACGCTGGCGGAGGCGATGCGCCGTGCCTCGGCCGCCGCCGCCATCGCGGTGGGGCGCCCGGGCGCCGCCGCCGCCATGCCGACCGCCGCCGAAACCGCGACGCTGCTGGCCGGAGCCGCCGCATGATCCGCCATATCGTGTTCTTTCGCGCCCGGCGGCGCGAGGACGTGGGCGCCGTGCTGGAGGGGCTGTCGATCCTCAAGACCATTCCGCACGCCACGCTGCTGGAGGTGACGCTGAACGGCCGGCTGGACCAGCTCGGCAACGAGGTGGACGTGGTGGTTTATGGCGAATTCGCCGATGCCGCCGCGCTGGCCGCCTACAAGGCGCACCCGACCTACCAGGCGTCGATCGACCGCGTGCGGCCGCTGCGCGACCTGCGGATCGCGGCCGACTATGTTGCGAACGCGCCGCATTCTCTTTAAGTCATTGAAAACGCTGCCATAAAATTCTTGCGTTCTGGCTCCTGCGGCGCGACATGCGCTGCAGGAGGCGCTGACCATGAAGCGACTGCAGGATCTGAGCGAAGCCGAGATTCTCGCCCTGGCCGTGGCCAGCGAGGAGGAGGATTCGCGCATCTACCGCCATTTCGCGCAGCGCCTGCGTGCCGCCTATCCGGCCACCGCCGCGGTCTTCGACGGCATGGCGGAAGAGGAGGAGGAACACCGCCGCCGCCTGCTGACGCTGTTTGAACAGCGCTTCGGCCATTCCATGCCCTACATCACCCGCCAGGACGTGCGCGGCTTTCTGCGCCGCCGCCCGGTGTGGCTGATGAAGGACCTGCGGCCGGACGTGGTGCGCGGCCAGGCGGCGCTGATGGAGCAGCAGGCCGCCCGCTTCTATGCCAAGGCCGCCGAGCGCACGACGGACACGGACACCCGCCGCCTTTTGGGCGACCTGGCCGAAAGCGAGGCCAAGCACGAGCAGCGCGCCGGCGAGCTGGAAGCCGCGCTGCTGACCCCCGACGCGCGCAGCTCGGAAGAGCACCAGGCGCGCCGGGCGCTGCTGCTGCAGGTGGTGCAGCCGGGGCTGGCGGGGCTGATCGACGGATCGGTATCCACCCTGGCGCCGATCTTCGCCGCCGCCTTCGCCACCCATGACAGCTGGAGCGCCTTTCTGGTGGGCCTTGCCGCCTCCATCGGCGCGGGCATCAGCATGGGGCTGACCGAGGCGCTGTCGGACGATGGCGAGATCACCGGCCGCGGCCACCCCTGGCTGCGCGGCGGCGTGTGCGGGTTGATGACGGCGGTGGGCGGGCTCGGCCACACCCTGCCTTACCTGATCGCGGATTTCTGGACCGCCACGGCAGTGGCGGGGATGGTGGTGGTGGTGGAGCTCTTCGCCATCGCCTGGATCCGCTGGCGCTACATGGAAACGCCGTTCCTCAGCGCCACCCTGCAGGTGGTGCTGGGCGGCATCCTGGTGCTGCTGGCGGGCATCTTCATCGGCAGCGCCTAGCCGTTCAGCAGCGCGTCGATCTCGGCCTGCGACATCTCAACCGGCTTGGGCGGCGCGCCGTTCAGCAGGGCGTCGATGTCGTCCTGCGACAGGTCGGGGGTCGCCAGCGCCGCCTCGGTCACGGTGCGCATCTGGGTGGCGATCACCAGCCGGGGCGCGCCGTCCGGCACGACACCGGGCACGATCTGCTCCAGCATGGTTTCCACCTGCTGCAGGTGCTGGATGGCGCGGCGGATGCGCTGGCCGGTGACGTCCTGGAAGGAGCAGGCCTCGAAGATCGAGTTCACCCGGGCGGACAGCGCCTGGATGGAGGCCTCGTCCTTCTGCCCGCCGGAAATCCAGGCCGAGATCGCCTCGGCCGCTTCCATGATCACGTTGGCGGCGCTTTCCGTGGCATGGACCACCGCTTCCAGCTCCAGCCCGCTGTTGCGGGCGCTGGACGCCGGGATGGCGACCAGTTGCGCGATCTGCTCGTGCACCGTGGCCAGCTGGCGGGACAGCTTCTCCTCCGCCATGTCCGCCATGTCGGAGGTGGCGCTCAGCTCGGCGCTGAGCTCCGCGATGCGGCGGTCCATGAAGCCGCGCAGCTCCTGGAACATCGGCGCCATCTCGGCGGCGATCAGCATGCCGAGGTCGGGCGTGGGGGCGGGGGCGTCGATACGGGCCTGGGCGGTCATGGGCGGCGTGGCTCCGGCACTGGGTGTCCGGCGGAACCTAGCCGCGCAATGATGAACGCCCGGTTGCCCGATGCCTCACCCCAGCCGCGCCACGGCGCGCGTGTCCACCTCCGCCATGCGGGCGCGGTAGCCGGCGGTGGCGGCCCGGGCGGCTTCCAGCACCGTGGCCCCGGCGGTGTCGGGGCTGCCGGCCTCGGGGAAGGGGGGCTCGGGCGCGTATTCCAGGCCAAGCTGCACCTGGCGCGCGAAGTTCTCGCCCTGCAGCGCCGCCAGGATGGTCAGCGCGAAGTCGATGCCCGCCGTCACGCCGCCGCCGGTGATGCGGTTGCGGTCCACCACCACGCGCGCGTCCCGTGCTTCCGCGCCAAAGGCCGCCAGCCGGTCGCGCGAGGCCCAGTGGGTGGTGGCCTCGAAGCCGCGCAGCAGCCCCGCCGCGCCCAGCACCAGCGCGCCCGTGCAGACGGAGGTGACGAAGCGCGCCGCCGGCGCCTGGCGGTGCAGGAAGTCCAGCACCGCCGGGTCTTCCATCGCCGCCAGGTGGCCGGGGCCGCCGGGCACGCAGATCAGGTCCAGCTGCGGGCAATGCTCGAAGGAGATGGTGGGCAGGATGCGCAGGCCGCTGGACTCGACGGGCGCCAGCTCGGCGGCGGCGGCGTGCAGCGTGGCGCCGGGCAGGCGGGACAACACCTCCCACGGCCCCGCGAAATCCAGGTGCGTTTGGCCGGAAAACAGCACGAAGCCGATCTGCAGGGGGTCCGACATCAGGCTCACTCCACCACGAAGCGGGGGGCGGCGGGCGCCGCGCCCCCTTGTTGCAGCTTGCTCATCAGCCGGGTGGCGATGGCGCGGTAGGCGCGCGCCTCCTCGCTTTCCGGCCGTGCCACGGCGATCGGCGTGCCGGCATCGGCGAGCTCGCGGATCGCCAGCTTCAGTGGCAGCTCGCCCAGGAATTCCACGTCCATCCGCGCCGCCTCGGCCCGCGCGCCGCCGTGGCCGAAGATCTCGGTGCGGTGGTCGCAATTGGGGCAGCAGAAGTAGGACATGTTCTCGATCAGGCCCAGCACGGGCACGTTGACCTTCTCGAACATCCGGATGCCGCGCCGGGCGTCGATCAGCGCCACGTCCTGTGGGGTGGAAACGATCACGGCGCCGGCCAGTGGCACGCGCTGGCTCATGGTCAGCTGCGCGTCGCCGGTCCCGGGCGGCATGTCCACGATCATGATGTCGAGCGCCCCCCATTCCACCTGGCCGAGCATCTGCTCCAGCGCGCCCATCACCATCGGGCCGCGCCACACCATGGGCGTTTCCTGCTCCACCAGAAAGCCGATGGACATGGCCTTCAGCCCCCAGCGGGAGATCGGCACGATGCGGCCGTTGCTGGCGCGCGGCTTGTCCTGCGTGCCCAGCATCTGCGGCAGGGACGGGCCGTAGATGTCCGCATCCAGCAGCCCGACCCGCAGCCCTTCCGCCGCCAGCGACACGGCGAGGTTGACCGCGGTGGTGGACTTGCCCACGCCGCCCTTGCCGGACGCGACGGCGACAATGGCCTTGACCTCTGGCAGCAGCATCGGCCCCTGGCCGGGGGCGGGGCGGCTGGACCGGGCGGGGGCGGCGCCGGGTGCGGGGGCAGGGGCGGGGGCGTCGCGGTGCGCCGTCAGCACGCAGGTGGCGGACAAGACGCCGGGCACGGCGGCGGCGGCACGCTCGGCCGCGGCGCGCAACGGTTCCAGCCCGCGCGCCCGCTCGCGCGGCACGGACAGGGCGAACTGCACCAGCCCGTCGCGCGCCGACAGGCCCTGGAGAAATCCGGACGACACGACGTCCAGCCCCGTTCCCGGGTCGCGCACCTCGGCCAGCGCCCGCCGCACCGCTTCCGCCAGCTCAACCGTCATCGCTTGAAAACCTCTTACACCCGGACAATATCCGCCACGCCCCCGCTGTGGCGCCATTGCGCCATGGCCCGGACAGGGCGACATATGGTCCGGCCCTGTCGCGCATGCACCCGCCTCGCGCAAGCGGCCGAAACCGCCAAACGTCATGCCGGCAGGCGTGGCGCGACGACACGACACGGAGATGTGCCGGCCGATGCCCTGGAACAATAATGGTGGTCAGAACTCCGGGGGGAACCCGTGGGGCAATCCGCGCCCGGGCGGTCCCTGGGGGCAGCCGCCCCAGGACAACCGCGGCGGCAATGGCGGCGGCCGCGGCCCCGGCAATGGCGGCGGCGGGCCGGACCTGGATGACGCCATCCGCCAGGCGCAGGCGGCGCTGCGGCGCATCCTGCCGGGCGGCGGTGGCGGCGGCCAGTTCGGCGCGTCCAACCGCAAGTGGATCCTGGGCGGCGTGGCCGTGCTGCTGATCGCCTGGGGCGCCAGTGGCATTTATCGCGTCCAGCCCGACGAGCAGGGCGTGGTGATGCGCTTTGGCGCCTTCAACCGCACCACCCAGCCGGGCCTGAACTACCGCATCCCCTGGCCGGTGGAGAGCGTCACCACGCCGCGCGTGACGCGCATCAACCGCGTGGACGTCGGCTTTCGCGGCGCCAACGACAGCCCGCTGTCCCGCCCCGTTTCCGCCCGCGACGTGCTGGAAGAAAGCATGATGCTGACGGGCGACGAGAACATCATCGACATCGACTTCGCGGTGTTCTGGCGCATCCGCGACGCGGGCGAATACCTGTTCAACACCCGCAACCCGGACCAGACGGTGAAGTCGGCGGCCGAAAGCGTGATGCGCGAGGTGGTGGGCCGCACCCCCATCCAGCCGGCGCTGACGGAAGCGCGCGCGCAGATCGAGCAGTCGGTCCGCACCGGCACGCAGGCGATCCTGGATCAGTACGGCTCGGGCGTCGAGATCACCCAAGTGCAGCTGCTGAAGGTCGATCCGCCGCCGGCCGTGATCGACGCCTTCCGCGACGTGCAGCGGGCGAATGCCGACCGCGAGCGCGCCCGCAACGAGGCCGAGGCCTACCGCAACGACATCATCCCCCGCGCCCGCGGCGAAGGGCAGCGGCTTGTGCAGGAAGCCGAGGGCTTCAAGGAATCGCAGGTCGCCCGCGCCCGCGGCGAGGCCGCGCGCTTTCTCAGCGTGCTGACCGCCTACCAGACCGCCAAGGACGTGACGGTGCGCCGCCTGTACCTGGAAACCATGGAAGAGATCCTGCGCCGCAACCCCAAGATCGTGGTGGACGACCGGCTGCAGGGCGTCGTGCCCTACCTGCCGCTGGATGGCGCCGCGCAGGGCGCCGGCAACACGCCGCGCGCCGCCCGCCCGGCGCCGCCGGGGCTGATCGATCGCTCGCGCCCCGCCACGCCGCCCGCCGCCGGCGCGGCGCCCGCCCCGCAAGCCCCCGCGCAGGGAGCCGCCCGATGAACCGCCTGACCCTGCTGGCCGGCGTCGCGGTCGTCGCCGTCGTCGCCGCCGCCTCCACCCTGTTCACGGTGCAGCAGACCGAGCAGGTGATGATCACCCAGTTCGGCGAGCCGATCCGCGTGATCAGCACGCCGGGCCTGCATGCCAAGATCCCGTTCATCCAGTCCGTGGTCAGCTTCGACCGGCGGCTGCTGGACTTCGATTTGGCGGGCGAGGAGATCATCCTGGGCGACCAGCGGCGGCTGATCGTGGACAGCTTCACCCGCTTCCGCATCACGGACCCGCTGCGCTTCTTCCAGACCTCCGGCGCGCAGGAGGCCGGCATCCGCGGCCGGCTGTCGTCCATCGTCTCGTCGTCGCTGCGGCGCGTGCTGGGCAGCCAGCCGCTGCTTTCCGTGCTGTCGGCCGACCGGCAGCGGATCATGGACGAGATCAAGCGGCAGGTGAATTCCGAGGCGCAGCAGTTCGGCATCGGGGTGGAGGACGTGCGCATCCGCCGCGCCGACCTGCCGGAGGAGAACACCCAGGCGGTGCTCAACCGCATGCAGTCCGAGCGTGAGCGCGTGGCCCGCGAGGCGCGCGCCGAGGGTGCCGAGGTGGCCGCCCGCGTGCGCGCCGGCGCCGACCGCGAGCGCACCGTCATCCTGGCCGAAAGCCAGGCGCAGGCGGACGTGCTGCGCGGCCAGGGCGAGCAGGAGGCGATCGGCCTGTTCGCCGCCGCCTTCCAGCAGGACCCGCAGTTCTTCCAGTTCTGGCGGACCATGCAGGCCTATCGGGAAGCCTTCTCGGAAGGCGATGCCCGCCTGGTGCTGACGCCGGATTCAGAATTCTTCCGCTACTTCCGCTCGTCCCAGCCCGGCGTGCCGCTGGCCGGGGTCACGCTGCCGCCGGGCGCCCCCACCGCCGATGCGCCCACCGCACCGGCACCGGCCACGTCGGCGCCTTGATGGCTTTCTGTTAACATCTCGGATTGTGTCGGACCGGCCGCATCCCTTGCGGCCGGTGGCGAGTTGGGTTCTTTCGTAACAGAGCGCCCCGGCGCCCTTTGCCATCCCGCACGGGGGCCTTATCTGCCCCCCGTCCCTGACCCATCCGGCCGCACCTTCCGGCCGAAAGCGAGGTTCTGCCGATGCGTCTCGCCCCCCTGATGCTGGCCGCTGCTGTCGCAGCCGTCCCGCTCGCGGCGCCCTTTTCCGTCCACGCCCAACCCGCGCCCAGCGCCGCGCCGCCGAACGCCACCGCGCCCGTGGCCCCCGCCACGCCGCGCGAGGGCCTGCCGGCGCCGATGGCCAACCAGCCGCCGTCCTTCGCGCCGCTGGCGCGCCGGCTGCTGCCTTCGGTCGTGAACATCCAGACCACCCAGACCATCGGCGGCGACCGCCCCGCGCGCGGCGGCCGCCCCGACGCGCCGGAAATGCCGCAGGCCCCGCCGGGCAGCCCCTTCGAGGAGCTGTTCCGCGACTTCATGGAGCGCCAGCGCCCGGGCCAGCGCCCCGGCCAGCCGCAGCGCCGCGCGCAGAGCCAGGGTTCGGGCTTCATCATCGATGCGTCGGGCATCATCGTCACCAACAACCACGTGGTCGATGGCGCCGACGAGATCAACGTCGTGCTGCAGGACAACACCACGCTGAAGGCCGAGCTGGTGGGCGTGGACCAGCGCACCGACCTCGCCGTGCTGCGCGTGAAGTCCGACAAGCCGCTGCCGGTGGTCGCCTTCGGTGACTCCGACAGGGCGGAGGTGGGCGACTGGGTGCTGGCCATCGGCAATCCGCTGGGCTTCGGCGGCTCCGTGACCTCGGGCATCGTGTCCGCGCGCGGGCGCAACCTGAACTCCGGCCCCTACGACAACTTCATCCAGACGGACGCGGCCATCAACCGCGGCAATTCGGGCGGCCCGCTGTTCAACCTGGCCGGCGAGGTGGTGGGCATCAACACCGCCATCGTTTCGCCCTCCGGCGGCTCCATCGGCATCGGCTTCGCCATTCCGTCCAACCTGGCCAAGAACATCGTGGCGCAGCTGCGCGATGGCGGCCGGGTGCGGCGCGGCTGGATCGGCGTGAATATCCAGCAGGTGACGGAAGAGATCGCCGAAAGCCTGAACGTGCCCAACGGCGCGCGCGGCGCCCTGGTGGCCCGGGCCGAGGATAACGGCCCCGCCGCCAAGGGTGGCATCCGCAACGGCGACGTGATCCTGCGCTTCAACAACCAGGACGTGCGCGAAATGCGCAACCTGCCGCTGATCGTGGCCGAAACGGGCGTGGGCACCGAGGCGCCCGTGACCGTGTGGCGCAACGGCAAGGAAGAGCAGCTGCGCGTCACCGTGGCCGAACTGCCGGCCGAGCAGACCGCCGGCACCACGCCCGCCGCGCCGGAGCAGGCGCAGCCCGGCGCCGCGGTGGAGCTGGCCGGGCTCGGCCTCAAGGTCGCCGCCATCTCGCCCGACTTGAAGCAGCGCTTCAGCCTGCGCGACGATGCCCGTGGCGTGGTCGTGACGGACGTGACCGCCGGCAGCAGCGCCGCCGAGCGTGGCCTGTCGCCGGGTGACCTGATCATCGAGGTGCAGCAGACCCGGGTGAGCAACCCGCAGGAGGTTCGTGAGCAGCTGGACCGCCTGCGCAAGCAGAACCGCCCGAGTGCCCTGCTGCTGGTCGAAAATGGCCAGGGCCAGCGCTTCGTGCCGCTGCGCCTACGCGCCGAGGGCGGCAGCAGCAACTAACGGCCGCATCCGGCCGGATCAGGGGCGGGGCGCTTCGGCGTCCCGCCTTTTTTTGTTGCCGGGCAAGGCTGGGGGAAGGAATTGCCCCCAGATCCCATCGTTCCTTTGTTGGCTGGCGCCAGTAGGAGAAGAAGCAGAAGGGGCCGGGGAATTCGTGCCCCGGCCTGCTTCACGCCTGTTCCACGATCTCCGCTGCCCGGAAGCCCTGCGCGAAGAGCAGTGCCCGCAGGTCTCCGAAATCCACCCGCGCCCGCGCCGAGGCCGCCACCACCGGCTTGGCGCGGAAGGCGACGCCGAGGCCGGCCGCGCCCAGCATGGCGAGGTCATTGGCGCCATCACCCACGGCGGCGGTGGCGGACAGCGGCAGGGCATGCTCGGCGGCGAGCTGCTTCAGGATGGTGAGCTTGCTGTCGCGGTCGAAGACCGGCTCCTCCACGCGGCCCAGCAGGGCGTGGCCATCGTCCAGCAGGATGTTGGCATGGTGGCTTTGAAAGCCGACCCGCTCGGCCACCCGTGCCGTGAACCAGGTGAAGCCGCCGGAGGCGATGGCACAATGCGCGCCGTGCGCCGCCATGGTGCGGACCAGCTCCTCGGCGCCGGGCATCAGCTCGATGTGCTCCCAGGTCTTTTGCAGGGCGGCCAGCGGCAGGCCCTTGATCATCGCGACCCGCTCGCGCAGCGAGGTGGAGAAGTCGATCTCGCCGTTCATGCTGCGCTGGGTGATGGCGGCGATCTGCGCCTGCACCCCGGCATGGGCGGCCAGCTCGTCCAGCGTTTCGGCGGTGACGATGGTGCTGTCCATGTCCGCCACCAGCAGCATCTTGCGGCGGCCTTCGGCGGGCTGGGCGATGCAGTCCACCGGCGCGCCGTCCAGCGCGCCGCGCGCGATGGCGGTGGCCTGCTCGGCGGCCAGGAGGGAAAACGGCAGGTCGGCCGCCTCTTCCTCCGCCAGCCAGTCGGCGGTGCCGGCCTGGCCGCCGAGGTCGTTGAGGGCGGCGCGGATGCGTGCGACGAGGGGGGCCTGCAGGCCGCCGGCCGGCGCGACGAGGGTCATGATATGGGACATGGGGCGCGGACCATGCGCGCGGGGCGATGAGCGATCAACCCTTCGCGCTGTTGTTGGCGGGGCCGACGGCCAGCGGCAAGTCGGCGCTGGCGCTCGCCCTGGCGGAGCGGCTGGGCGGCACCGTCATCAACGCCGATTCCATGCAGGTCTATGGCGGGCTGCGCGCCATCACCGCGCGCCCGGACGCGGCGGAGGAAGCGCGGGCGCCGCACCGGCTCTACGGGGTGCATGACGCGGGCACCGCCGCCAGCGTGGCCTGGTGGCGCGGGCAGGCGCTGGCGGAGATGGCGGCGGCACGGCTGCCGATCCTGTGCGGCGGCACCGGCCTGTATTTCAATGCGCTGACCGAGGGGCTGAGCGAGATCCCCCCCGTTCCGCCCGAGGCCCGGGAGGAGGCGAGGGGCCTGCTGGCGGCGTTGGGTCCCGCGGCGCTGCATGCCCGGCTGGCGGAAGCCGACCCGGACACGGCCGCGCGGCTGCGGCCGAGCGACAGCCAGCGGCTGGCCCGTGCCTGGGAGGTCTGGCGCGGCACCGGGCGCGGCATGGCGGCGTGGCAGGCCGTGCCCGGTACCGGCCCGGCCCAACGGGACGGTGTTGCTTGGCGCTTCGCCGCCATCCGCCTGGACCCGCCGCGCGACGCGCTGCGGGCGGCGATCGGGCAACGCTGGCAGGGCATGCTGGCCGCTGGCGCGGTGGAGGAGGTGGCGGCGCTGGTGGCGCGGGGGCTGGACCCCACGCTGCCGGCCATGCGCGCGCATGGCGTGCCAGAGATCGCCGCCGCGCTGCGGGGCGAGATATCGATGGAGGAGGCGGGCCGCCGCGCCTGCCTGGCCACCGGGCAGTACACCAAGCGGCAGGCGACGTGGTTTCGCCACCGCCCGCTGGCCGGCGCGACCGACACGCATACGATCCATGCGCGTGTGGCGGGTCAGGAGCAATTTTCAGAAAGTGAATGGGCGGAAATTATCGCTTTTATTGATCGGCGTCGTTGACGGGGCAGGGGTTGGCACGTTAAGCCGGGCTCGCCATGTGCAGTGGCCCCGTTTCAAGGAAGTCCGCAGAACCATGTCCCCCCAGACCCTCACCGCCACGACCGAGACCCTGTCCATGACGGGTGCCGAGATCGTTCTGCGCGCGCTGAAGGACCAGGGCGTCGACGTTATCTTCGGCTACCCCGGCGGTTCGGTGCTGCCGATCTACGACGCCATCTTCCAGCAGAACGCCATCCGCCACATCCTGGTGCGGCACGAGCAGGCGGCGGTGCATGCCGCCGAGGGCTATGCCCGCTCCACCGGCAAGGTGGGCTGCGTGCTGGTCACCTCCGGCCCCGGTGCCACCAATGCGGTGACCGGGCTGGTGGACGCGCTGATGGACAGCATCCCCCTGGTCTGCCTGACCGGGCAGGTGCCGACCCACCTGATCGGCAACGACGCCTTCCAGGAAGCCGACACCACCGGCATCACCCGCCCCGCGACCAAGCACAACTACCTGGTCAAGGACATCGCCAAGCTGGCCGAGACGGTGCACGACGCCTTCTACGTGGCGCGCTCCGGCCGCCCCGGCCCGGTGGTGATCGACCTGCCCAAGGACATCCTGGTCAACAAGGGGCCTTATTCCGAGGCGCCGACCCGCGAGCACCGTTCCTACCGTCCGCAGACCGAGCCCGACGCCGGGCAGATCCGCAAGGCCGTGGCGATGTTGAAGTCCGCCAAGCGCCCGGTGGTTTATGCCGGCGGCGGCGTGATCAACGCGGGCCCCGAGGCGTCGTCGCTGCTGGCGCAGCTGGTGCGCAAGGCGGGGCTGCCCTGCACCAACACGCTGATGGGCCTGGGCTGCTTCCCGGCCAGCGACCCGCAGTTCCTGGGCATGCTGGGCATGCACGGGACCTACGAGGCGAACCTCGCGATGCACGGCTGCGACGTGATGTTCAACATCGGCGCACGCTTCGACGACCGCGTGACGGGGCGGCTGAACGCCTTCTCGCCCGGTTCGCTGAAGATCCACGCCGACATCGACCCTTCCTCGATCAACAAGAACGTCAAGGTGGACGTGCCGGTGGTGGGCGACGCCGCCGCCGTGCTGCGCGCCATGCTGGCCGCCTGGGACGAGGCGCCGGAGCAGCAGGACCGCGAGGCGCTGGGCGCCTGGTGGCGGCAGATCGACGAGTGGCGCGGCAAGAAGTGTCTGGACTACGTGCAGTCCGGCAAGATCATCAAGCCGCAGCACGCCGTGAAGCGGCTGTTCGAGCTGACCCAGGAAAGCGGGCGCGACACCTTCATCTCCACCGAGGTCGGCCAGCACCAGATGTGGGCCGCCCAGTATTTCGGCTTCGAGAAGCCGAACCGCTGGATGACCTCGGGCGGCCTCGGCACCATGGGCTACGGCCTGCCGGCGGCGATGGGCGTGCAGGTGGCGCATCCGGACGCGCTGTGCATCGACATCGCCGGCGAGGCCTCGATCCTGATGAACATCCAGGAGATGGCGACGCTGGCGCAGTACCGCCTGCCGGTGAAGGTGTTCATCCTGAACAACCGCTACATGGGCATGGTGCGCCAGTGGCAGGAGCTGCTGCACGGCAGCCGCTATTCCGAAAGCTACAGCGAGGCGCTCCCTGACTTCGTGAAGCTTGCGGAAAGCTTCCACGCCGTCGGCATGCGGATCGAGGGCGAGAACGACCTGGACCGCGTGATCCGCGAGATGATCGCCATCGACCGCCCCGTGGTGGTGGACTGCGCGGTGGACGAGAAGGAGAATGTCATGCCGATGATCCCTTCCGGCGCCGCGCACAACGAGATGCTGCTGGCATCCGGCCAGAAGAGCGATGGCGCGCAGGTCACCGACCAGGGCATGGGCCTGGTCTGAACCGGCGCCACCGCCCGCCGCACGCCTCGATCCCCTTTCAGACCACCGGATACCCGACCCCATGGCCGACTACCTCGACAGCGTGCAGCGCGCGGCGACCATCGCCGTGCTGGTGGAGAACGAGGCCGGCGTGCTGGCGCGCGTCATCGGCCTGTTTTCCGGCCGCGGCTACAACATCGACAGCCTGACCGTGGCGCCGGTCGATGAGCACGGACGCCTGTCGCGCATCACCGTGGTCACCACCGGCACCGAGATGGTGATCGAGCAGATCAAGGCGCAGCTCGACCGGCTGGTGCCGGTCCACAAGGTGTCGGACCTGACGCTGGAAGGCCCGCATCTGTCGCGCGAGTTGGCGCTGATCAAGGTGGTCGGCACCGGTGAGGCGCGGCAGGAGGCGCTGCGGCTGGCGGATGCCTTCCGCGCCCGCGTGGTGGATGCCACCACGGAAAGCTTTGTCTTCGAGATGACGGGAAGCGGCGAGAAGCTCGACGCCTTCATCAATCTCATGCGGCCGATCGGGCTGGCCGAGGTCAGCCGGACCGGTGCCGTCGCCATTGTCCGCGGGCCGTCGAGCCTGCAGGCCTGACCCGTTTTCGTTTCCACTGAGGAGAGCGCCAGATGCGCGTGTATTACGACCGTGACGCCGATGTCGGCCTGATCAAGGGCAAGAAGGTCGCGGTCATCGGCTTCGGCAGCCAGGGCCACGCCCATGCCATGAACATGCGCGACTCCGGCGTGGGCGAGGTCGTCATCGGCCTGCGCCCCGGCGCCTCCCAGAAGAAGGCCGAGACCGCCGGCTTCAAGGTGCTGTCCCCGGCCGAGGCCGCCAAGTGGGCCGACGTCGTGATGGTGCTGACGCCGGACGAGGGCCAGGGCGACCTGTACCGCGACCACCTGCACGCCAACATGAAGGAAGGCGCCTCACTCGCCTTCGCGCACGGCCTGAACGTGCACTTCAACCTGATCGAGCCGCGTTCGGACATCGACGTCTTCATGATCGCGCCCAAGGGCCCCGGCCACACGGTGCGCGGCGAGTATCAGAAGGGCGGCGGCGTGCCCTGCCTGGTGGCCGTCCACCAGAACCCCTCGGGCAATGCGCTGGAGATCGCGCTGTCCTACGCTTCCGCCGTCGGCGGCGGGCGCTCGGGCATCATTGAGACCACCTTCCGCGAGGAATGCGAGACCGACCTGTTCGGCGAGCAGGTGGTGCTGTGCGGCGGCCTCGTGGAGCTGATCAAGGCGGGCTACGAGACGCTGGTGGAAGCCGGCTACGCCCCCGAGATGGCGTATTTCGAGTGCCTGCACGAGGTGAAGCTGATCGTCGACCTCATCTACGAGGGCGGCATCGCCAACATGAACTACTCGATCAGCAACACGGCCGAGTACGGCGAATACGTCACCGGCCCGCGCATCATCACGCCCGAGACCAAGGCCGAGATGAAGCGCGTGCTGAACGACATCCAGTCCGGCAAGTTCACCCGTGACTGGATGCTGGAGAACCGGGTCAACCAGGCCTCCTTCAAGGCCACCCGCCGCCGCCTGGCCGAGCACTCCATCGAGGAAGTCGGCACCAAGCTGCGCGGCATGATGCCCTGGATCACCAAGGGCGCGCTGGTCGACCAGACCAAGAACTGAGCCTGCCACTACGGCAGGCCGCGAAAAGGGCCCCGGCGGGGCCCTTTTTTGTTGCATGCGCGCTATGTTCGCCGGCCGGCGCAACCGGGCCGGGGCAGGGGCATTTGACAGCCACGCCCAGGGACCGGCCCGGGCCAGGAATCACGAACATGCGCCTCTTCGCCTGCCAGAACTGCGGCCAGGTCCTGCATTTCGAGAACACGCTGTGCGTCAAGTGCGGCGCCACGCTGGGTTTTCTGCCGGAGCAGACCACGCTGTCGGCACTGGACCCGCTGGATGGCGGGCAGGGGGTGTTCACCGCCAGGGCTGCGCCCGGGCCGTCCTTCCGGTTCTGCGACAACGCGCAGCAGCAGGCCTGCAACTGGCTGGTGCCGAATGACAGCGCCGAGCGGTTCTGCACCGCCTGCCGCCACAACCAGACCATCCCGAACCTGTCGGACCCGGTGAGCAAGGAGCGCTGGCAGAAGATCGAGGTGGCCAAGCGGCGCGCCTTCTACAGCTTCATCCGCCTGGGCCTGCCGCTGAAGACCCGCCTGGAGGACCCGCAGCACGGGCTGGCCTTCGACTTCCTGGCCGATGCGCCAGACGCGCAGCAAAGCGTGATGACCGGCCACGACAACGGGCTGATCACCCTGGCGCTGGTGGAGGCCGACGACGCGGAGCGGGTCAAGCGCCGCACCGCGATGGGCGAGCCTTACCGCACGCTGCTGGGCCACTTCCGCCACGAATCCGGCCATCATTTCTGGGACCTCTTGGTGCGCGACGGGGGCCGGCTGGAGGAATGCCGCGCCGTGTTCGGCGATGACAGCCAGGACTACGGCGCCGCCCTGCAGCGGCATTACAACGAGGGTGCGCCCGCCAACTGGCAGGACAACTTCGTCAGCACCTATGCCACCGCCCATCCCTGGGAGGACTTCGCCGAAACCTGGGCGCACTACCTGCACATCGTGGATACGCTGGAGATGGCGCGCTCGCTCGGCATCGGCATCGCGCCGCGGGCCGACAAGGACGGCGTGCTGGAGGCGGAGGTGGATTTCGACGCCTACCGCAGCACGGATATCCAGGCGGTGATGGAGGCCTGGGTGCCGTTGACGGTGGCGGTGAACAGCCTGAACCGCTCCATGGGCGTGGCGGACCTGTATCCCTTCGTGCTGTCGCCCAATGTCGTGCGCAAGCTGGGCTTCATCCAGTCGCTGGTGCACGGCCAGGTGCCGGCCGGCCGGATGGCCGCCTGAGGCTCACCCGGCGGCACCTGCTGGCGGGCGGCGCCGTCACCCTGGCCAGCGGCGCCGGGGTTTCCGCCTTCGGGCTGGTGGTCGAGCCGGGGCTGCTGCTGCGGGTGACCGAATACGACCTGCCGGTGCCCGGCTGGGGCGCCCGGCCACCGCTGGTGCTGAGCGTCATCGCCGATATCCATGCCAACGAGCCCTGGATGCCGCTGCGGCGCATCCGTCGCATCGTCGACACGGCGAATGAGCTGCGGCCCGACGCGCACCTGCTGCTGGGGGACATCCCCGGCCACTTCCCCTGGATCCGCCGGCGACTGCCGATGCCGGAGGTGGTGGCGGAGTTGGCGCGGCTGCGGGCGCCGCTTGGCACCCATGCGGTGCTGGGCAACCACGACTACTGGGACGACGACGCGGTGCAGCGCCGGGGCGAGGGGCGCCCGGCCTTGCAGGGATTGCAGGAAGGGGCGGGCATCCGGGTGCTGGTCAACCAGGCCCTTCGCCTGCCGCATGGCGACGGGGTGTGGCTGTGCGGCGCCGGCAGCAGCATGGCGTATCGCATCCCCGGTGGCGGCTGGCGCTTCCGCGGTGCCGACAACCTGACCGCCACCCTGGCGCCCCTGGCCGCCGACGATGCGCCGGCCATCCTGATGGCGCACGAGCCGGACCAGTTCGTCAACGTGCCGGGGCGGGTGGCGCTGACCCTGTCGGGGCACACGCATGGCGGACAGGTGCGGCTGTTCGGCTGGTCGCCCGTGATCGGCTCCCGCTACGGTCAGCGCTTCGCCTACGGGCTGGTGGAGGAGGCGGGGCGGCGGCTGGTGGTGTCCGGCGGCCTTGGCTGCAGCGTGCTGCCGGTGCGCTTCGGCGTGATGCCGGAGATCGTGCGCGTCCGCCTGTCCTGAGCCATGCAGGCTTGGCCCTGGCTGTTGGATCGGCCGGGACTATGACCAATGCAGTGGTCATGGAGAGCGGTAATGCCGTCTAGACGTATGGCAGCGGCTGGGCTTCTGCTGGCCCTGGCAGGGTGCAGCACGCCCGGCAGCATGACCGCCGAGGAGCAGGAAGCGGTTTCCACTTGGCGGCGCTCCGTCAGCGCGGCGATCATGGCCAAGCGCTACTTCCCCCGTGATCCGTCCCGCCCCATGCCGGTGGCCGGGGGCACGGCGCTGATCCGTTTCTCGGTGGGAAGCAACGGTGCAATCTACACGCCGCAGATCGCTGGCGGCGCGGGCGAGCCGTTGTTCGATGCGGCGGCCCTGACGATTGTCCTGTCTGCGGCGCCATTGCCGCCGCCACCCGCCGTCCTGCTGCGTGACAGTGGCTACACGACGCTGAGCGTGCCGATCTCCTTTGAACGCCGGCCAATCTAGGCAGGCGGGACCCGGTTGACGGCGCCGGGCGGCGGCCAGCAAGCTTTCGCCCCATGACCATCCTCGCCCTAGACAGCGCCTATCCCCGTGACTTCGCCGGCTACGGTCCCAACCCGCCGGACCCACGCTGGCCCGGCGGTGCGCGCCTCGCCGTGTCCTTTGTGCTGAACTACGAGGAGGGCGGCGAGAACTCCGTGCTGAACGGCGATGCCGGAAGCGAGGTCTACCTGAACGAAACGCCGGGCGGGAACCCGGTGCTGGGCATGCGCGACATCGGCAAGGAAAGCCAGTTCGACTACGGCGCCCGCGCCGGCGTGTGGCGCATCCTGCGGCTGTTCGCCGAGCGGGACATGAAGCTGACAGTGTATGGCGTTGGCCGTGCGTTGGAGCTGAACCCGGCCATCGGCGCCGCCTTCGCGAATGCCGGGCATGAGGTCGCCAGCCATGGCTGGCGGTGGATCAACTACCAGAATATCGACGAGGCGACCGAGCGCCAGCACATCGCGCAATGCGTCGAGACGATCACCCGCACGGTCGGCAGGCCGCCCGTCGGCTGGTACACCGGCCGCATCAGCGAGCAGACGCGGCGGCTGGTGGCCGAGCATGGCGGCTTTCTCTACGACAGCGACGCCTATGAGGACGACCTGCCGCATTACGTCACCGCCGCCGGCAAGCCGTTGCTGGTCATCCCCTACACGCTCGACAACAACGACATGAAGTTCGCGGTGCCCCCGGGCTTCGCCAGCAACGATGGCTTCGAGCAGCACCTGCGCGACGCCTTCGACCTGCTGCTGGAGGAAGGCAGGACGGCGCCGAAGATGATGAGCATCGGCCTGCATTGCCGCATCGTCGGCCGCCCGGCCCGCGCCGCCGCGCTGAAGCGCTTTCTGGACCATGTGAAGGCCTGCCCCGACGTCTGGGTCGCGACGCGCGAGCAGATCGCCCGCCACTGGCTGAAGACCCACCCGCCGGCGTGAAGCTTTTCTGACAGTCACTCGCGGCCATGGCGGGCGGCGGGGGCGCGGCGGTATCCTCCCGCCGTCCGGCCCTTCGCGCGCCGGGCCGGCAAGGACCGACCCTTGGGCGGTTCCCGTCACAGCGACAAGGTGCCTCGTGCGCCCCCGAACTACCCAGCTCCGCGCCATGCGGAGCGATCCTGAGCGGCTTCGCTACCATGCGATCCGCGAAACCTGCATCTTCGACCTGTATCATCGCGCGGACGGGCCCTATCCCTGCCGCTACGACCCGGGACACCCGGACGAGGGCGACCCCGCCAACCACCCGCTGGTGCTGGTGGTGGATGGCGCGGTGGCCGGTACCATCCGTATCGACCTGAAGCCCGATGGCCGCGCCGCGCTGCGGCTGATCGCGGTGGCGCCGGAATGGCGTGGCGCGGGCCTTGGCGCCCGCATGCTGGAACTGGCCGAGGACTACGCCCGGGCCCACGGCGCAACCCGCCTTTGCGTCAATGCGCGGGGGCCGGCGGTGAGCTTCTATGCCCGCAGCGGCTTCATCCCCGGTGCGTGGGATGGCTGCACCGCATGCCCGGAAGCGGTGCCGATGCTCAAGCCGATGGGCGGCCTGCCACTGGCGGCGACGCAGCCCGTGCCGCCGGCCCGGAGGGTGGCGCGCGCGGCCTAGCAGGGAGAAGGCTGGGGGAAGGAATTCCCCCAGACCCCCATCTTTTTTTCGTCCTGTTTCCGGGTGTGGCCGCGGCAGCGATGCGCCAAAGTCCAAGTGCTACCGCTTCGTCAGCACATAAAAAATCAATCAGACAAAAGATGGGGTCCGGGGAATTCTTTCCCCGGCCTTTCTTTTATCAGCCCTTCAGCAGCCCGGACAGGATGGACAGGAAGCGATCGATATCCGCCTCCTCCGTCCAGACATGCGGACTGATGCGCAGCGCGCCTAGGCGGTCGCAGGCGAAGGCACCCTGCGCCGCCAGGCCATCGACGAGGCCGGGCGGAACGCCGCCCGGAAGGCGCAGGCCGAGGATGTGCGGCGCGCGCAGCGCGCGGGGCAGCACGGGCAGGCCCTGCGCTTCCAGGCCCGCCGCCAGCCGGTCGGTCATGGCGCGCAGCCGGGCCTCGACGGCGGCGACGCCCCAGCCTTCCACCAGCTCCAGGCCGGTCGCCGCCATGGGCAGCGCCACGGGGTCGTTGCGCTCGCCCTTGTCGTAGCGGCGGGCACCAGGGGCGAAGCGGCCCTCGGGGCGGTTGGTGCCATTCTCCTCCAGCGGCAGGCCTGCTTGGCGGTGCGGCGCGGCGTAGAGAAAGGCCAGGCTGTAGGGGCCGAGCACCCACTTGTAGGTCGGGAAGGCCAGGAAGTCGGGACGCCAGCGGCGCACGTCCACCGGCAGCACGCCCACCGCCTGGGTGGCATCCACCACCAGCGCGGCGCCGGCGGCATGCACGGCGGGGGCGATGCGGTCCAGGTCGATCAGCGCACCGTCCGACCAGTGCAGCGGCGTCAGGCAGGCGATGGACAGCGGGGCGGCGCCGGGGCGGGCGATGGCGGCCAGCACGGCGCTTGTCCAGTCGCCGTCCGCGGGGCGGGGGACCACCTCCAGCTCCATGCCGGCTTCCGCGGCCAGCCGGTCGAAGACCAGGGCGAGGGAGGGGAATTCGTCGGCCACCCGCAGCAGGCGCGTGCCGGACGGCAGCGGCAGGTTGCGCGCCGCGGTGCCGATGCCGTGGCTGACCGAGCCGATGATGGCGATGTCGTCCGCCGCCGCGCCCAGCAGCCGTGCTGCGCTGCTGCGGGCGCGTTCCGCCCAGTCCCCGGCCTGGTTGCGCGGATGCGCCCAGGGCTGGCTTTTGCTGGCGACGCCGGCTTCGCCGGCCGCCCGCCCGCCGCGCGGCAGGAGGGAATAGGCGGCGGCGTCCAGGTAGGTGATGCCGTCCGGAATCTCGAACAGGTGGCGCTGGCTTGGCAGGGTCATGCGGCCAGCAGATGCGATCCGCGCCCCGGCGTCCAGGCGGATTCGGGGTTGCGGGCTTCGATGCGCATGCCTATCGTCCGGTGCATGACCGCAACCGCGCCCCGCAACACGCTGCTGAACGGCCTTTCCGCCGTCGCTGCGCCGCGCGCGCTTTCCGGCCTCCTCCTCCTTCGACTTATCCGCCCCTGGGCGTGACGCCCGGCTGACCTGCCGGCATCGCTCAGGGGAACCCCTGGGGGCCCGCGCGCCCTGCGATGCACGGCACACGTCAACGAAGGAACGTTTCCATGGCCATCAGCCATCCCAGCTTCGGCACCATCGACCCCAATCGCGTGATCGTCTTCGACACGACGCTGCGCGATGGCGAGCAGTCCCCCGGCTTTTCCATGAACCTGGAGGAAAAGCTGCGCATGGCGGAGGCGCTGGCCGAGCTGGGCGTGGACGTCATGGAGGCCGGCTTCCCGATCGCCAGCCAGGGCGACTTCGAAAGTGTGCAGTCCATCGCCCAGCGCTTCGCGAAGGACGGCCCCGTGGTCTGTGGCCTGTCGCGCTCCGCGCCTGGCGACATCCTGCGCGCCGTGGAAGCGGTGAAGCCCGCCGCGCGCCAGCGCATCCACACCTTTCTGTCCACCTCCGACCTGCACATGCGCGTCAAGCTGCGCATGTCGCGCGAGGCGGTGCTGGAGGCCATCACCAAGTCCGTCACGCTGGCGCGCAACCACGTGGCCGACGTGGAGTGGTCGGCCGAGGATGGCAGCCGCACGGACCCCGACTTCCTGTGCCGCTGCGTGGAAGCCGCCATCAAGGCGGGCGCCACCACCATCAACGTGCCGGACACGGTGGGCTACAGCGTGCCGGAGGACATCGCCCGCATCTTCACCATGCTGCGTGAGCGGGTGCCGGGCGCGGATGGCGTGATCTTCTCGGCGCACAACCACAACGACCTCGGCCTGGCGGTGGCCAACACGGTGGCGGCGCTGCATGCGGGCGCGCGGCAGGTGGAAGCCACCATCAACGGCATTGGCGAGCGCGCGGGCAACGCGGCGCTGGAGGAGGTCGCGATGGCGCTGCGCACCCGCCAGGACGTGATGCCGTTCACCACCGGCATCGTGACGCAGAACATCCTGCGCACCAGCCGCCTGCTGGCCACCATCACCTCCTTCGACGTGCAGCCCAACAAGGCCATCGTCGGCCGCAACGCCTTCGCGCATGAAAGCGGCATCCACCAGGACGGCATGCTGAAGGACAGCGCCACCTACGAGATCATGACGCCGGAATCGGTGGGCTGGACCACCAGCGCGCTGGTGATGGGCAAGCATTCCGGCCGCGCCGCCTTTCGCGACAAGCTGGCGACGCTGGGCTACACGCTGGGCGACAACCAGCTGAACGATGCCTTCAAGCGCTTCAAGGACCTGGCCGACCGCAAGAAGAGCGTGTTCGACGAGGACATCGTGGCGCTGGTCGATGACGAGGTCGGCCGCGCGCATGACCGCGTCAAGCTGATCGCGCTGACGGTGGCCACCGGCATGGGCACCCGCCCGACAGCCAGCCTGGTGTTGGACGTGGACGGGGAGCGCTGCGATGCCGTGGCGGGCGGCGACGGCGCGGTGGACGCCACCTTCAATGCCCTGCAGCAGGTGGTGCCGCACAAGGCGAACCTGAAGCTGTATGCCGTGCAGTCCGTCACCGGCGGCACCGACGCGCAGGCGCGCGTGACCGTGCGCCTGGAGGAGGATGGCAAGCTGGTGGACGGGCAGGGGGCGGACACCGACACCATCGTCGCCAGCGCGCGGGCCTATGTGCACGCGCTCAACAAGCTGATGGCCAAGCGCGCCCGTACCGCGCCGCCGGAGATGCTGCCGGCGGCGGCGCAGGCCGGCTGAAACGAAAAAACGGCCGGTCCTTTCGGACCGGCCGTTTTCGTCAGAGCCGCGAAGCGCGGATCAGCGCCAGGCGGGACGGCCCAGGTTCACCGTGTCAGCGTTGGTCACGGCGCCACCCAGGGCACCGGCGGCACCGCCGATCAGCGCGCCCGTGCCGGCATTGCCGGACAGGGAGCCCACCGCGGCGCCGGCACCGGCGCCCAGCAGGCCGCCGGAGGCCGCGCGGTCACCGGGGGTGTAGCCGCAGGCGCCGAGGCTGAGGCCGGCGAGGGCGAGAAGGGCAAGGGACGACTTGCGCATGGGGCTGGTTCCCGTGTCAGTTGATTTCAACGAAGCCACAACACCGTGTTAAGCTCCTGGTTGCAGGTTGGTCATGGATTGCGGCTGAGCCGCCTGCAGCCGAAACGCTGCCCATGCCACTGTTCCCTGGTGTCCGGTTGCGGAACGCTTCCGGCTGTCTTTCGGTGGTCCGGACGTTTGGCCACTGAGGCGGGCCGCGGGCGGCTGTCGGCGATCCGCCGTGATGGTTTGGTCGGCATTGAACCGTTGATGCCCGGCCACAGGTGCCGTGACGCGGATAAATGGCGAGATCCGCGACTGAAGGGGTTGCCAATCGCGCCAGAACCGCTAAAAGCCCGCTCCACCGACGGGGCGGTTTCGCTGCCCCAGGTTGAGATGGGCGCTTAGCTCAGTTGGTAGAGCAGCTGACTCTTAATCAGTAGGTCCACGGTTCGAGCCCGTGAGCGCCCACCATCTCAATTACTTAGCGACACCAGTTCCGTCGCTCCGTGACGAGTTCCGTCACCCATTCCCCTCCCGTTCTCCACGCGCTTTGATCCGTTTCGCCGCCGCGCTCTCGAACTGTGCGGTGGTTCGTCGTGCGTAGCGCCTGGCCATCTGAGTTGTGAGGTGGCCCGTGTGGGTGCTCATCTCGATCAGGTCGGCGCCGGCGTCGGCCAACTCGGTAGCTGCGGTCGCGCGCAGGTCTCGGAACTGAAGAGTGGACGGGATGCCCGCCGCGTCTGCCACCGCCCGGAACTCATGCCGAAAGTGGTCGGCTCCCCACGGCAGGCCAGTCGTCTCACATATAATAAGGTGGGTGCTTGGGACTGCTGCTCGGGCTGCGCGCGCTACCGCCAGGGCCGCCGCCACTTCTGGGTACGAGGCTGGCACCAGCGGCACCATGACGCCAGTCTTGCTCGTTTGGCGTGAGCCCGTATCCACCGCAGCCCACGTCAGCCCCAGCACATCCCCTTGGCGGTGGCCGAACTCATAAGCGATCAGCACGGCCAGGCCGATGCTTGGTGCGCCCATCTCCGCAGCCTTCTCCACCACGGCCAGCACCTGGGCGCGTGTCCATCGCTGCTGCCTAGGCTTCAGGGTCGGCAGCTCCATGCCAGACCACGGGTTGGGGTGTGCATCCACGAGGTCGCGCCGGCCGGCCCACTTCCAGACGCGCCGGGCGAACCTGCAGGCGTAGTGCGCCGCAGTCGCACCGTCCTTGACCAGCGTCGCATACAGCTTGTCGGCGTGGCGGGCCTTCACCGATCGGGCCGGTAGCGACCCCAGGCGGTTGCCGGCGATCTCCAGACCGCAGAGCCGCTTGGCCAGCCAGCGGTAGTCGCGCTGGGTATTGGCCGCGAGCGTGTCGAATTTCTCCCCCTCGAAGAACTGCTCGAACATCCACTCGACCGTGCCCGGCGTCTTGGCGGCGCTCGGTAGACCGGCGAACTGCTGGTTGAGCTGCCGCGCCATGGCCCAGGCGATAGGCGCATCCGGTCCCAGGGAAGCGACCTTCAGCCCATGGCTGGCGCGGAGTCGGGCAGGTGGTTCCCAATACCACCGCCCCTTGCGGAGCATGGTGTATCGGGGCCGGGTGTCATCGGAATCCAAGGGCTTTGTCCAGGAAAGCGGTGCCCGCCTCGACGGTGAGGGGCATACCGGAAGCGGCATCAAGGGCGCGGTCTACCGCCTTCCGATCCCAGCGGGCAGCCGGGTGATCAGGCGGGGTGTTCCACAGCGGCTTGGGTAGGCGATGTGCTTCCATGCGCGCGTTGATCTCCCCCCATGGCAGGCCATGCAGGTAGGCGCGGAGGGCTGCCCGGGTCATGAGGCGGGTCTCACTCATGTCCCGCCTCCCTCCGCCGGAGTGGCGAGCAGGGCTTTGATGGCCTTGGCGATATCGCGGGCAGTGTTACGAGCCATCACATTCATAGCGCGTTCTGTTGTGCCAGCTTCCGAAGTTGCGATGCCCTGCTGGGCGAACACAACTTCAGCGTCCGCTAATGCCAATGCCTCCCTCAACGCCTTCTCCCGCTCACTCGGGCTATCGCCTCCGATATTCGCGGGCGGGGGTGGGGCGGCGGCGATCTGGATAGGGACGCAACGATAGCCAACAGCTTCGCTTGCAGGCCAGTGATCGCGCCAGCCTGGGCCGACAAAGGCGCCAAGAGACGCATCACGGCTTGTCTCGATAGACCGCCAGGAGATTGCGCCAGATGGCGCATAGACAGCCCATCCAGACACCACACCGCCCGGCGCCTCACGCTCGGCGGCGGGGGGATGGCAGGGGCCGATGTAGCGTCCTTTGGTGAGTAGGTAGGGCGGCACCTCCTGCTCAACGATCCACCATGTCGCTCGCGTTGCATCCCATGCGTAAGCGCCCCAGGTGCCGTCAGAATGACCGAGGAAGTGCCAGCCGTTGTGCTTGTGATCCGGCGGCACACCGGGCAGCCGCGCATCCGGCCAGCCGCGAGCATCCGTCACCGGAGCGCGCGCCGTGGGTGTGTGGGTCATGCCCGCATCTCCTTCGCCGGAGGCAGCCGGAACTGCCCCGCCGCCATCGACATCAGCCGGTGGTAGACGACGGACCAGAATTCGTAGCCCTCAGCCGTCTCGCTCCAGTCGAAGCCGCCTACCAAACTCTCGGCCGCGTCTCTCACGCTGCGCTTGAGCACAGTCTCGGCCAGCTTCGGGCTGTCGTAGGTGATCTGTTCCGGCTCGCTCATGCGTGCCTCCTGAAGAAAGCCAGCAGCGCGAGGGCGCTGGCGAATAGGGCGATGGCAGGTGGTTCGGGCACATCGGCGGGCGGCGCGGTGATCACCTGACGCTCGGTCACTGCCACCACGTCATCGGCGGCCAGGACCGACACGCCCGACACCGGCACCAACGCGGCCAGCGTTCGGTTCACCGCCGGCACCGCGTAGTCCGCCGGCCACAAGGGCAGGGGCGCACCACCCGGCCACAGCATCACGTCGAAGCAGACGGGGCCGCCCTGAGCGATGCGCTGCGGACGTGCGCCAGGCCTCGGCGCCGCACCCGACACAGCCCGCAGCCCGTCACGCCCCGGAGACAGCCCGATCTCGGTCAGGACCGCGCGATCCGCCGCGAGGTAGGCGCCAGCGCCGACGACCACAGCGGCGGGGAGGCAGAAGGGGAGGAGGCGGGTCATGCCACAACCCTCCGGTTATTTACGAACAGGCCCAGCCCGCTATTCCAGAGCGCATTGTTAGCTGTCGCGCCCATGCCCAGCAGGACAATGCCAGTTCCTGGACTGCCCCCACGCGATCCATCTGGCCGCACGAATTTGGTCTTGCCGCGCGGGAACAGCATCGTCTCGGCCTCCACGGCCACATCGTGGAACCAACTGGCGGAAGTCCGGGCGGCCACCAGGGCGATGCCATTGCCGTGCCGCATGAACTTCCGCAGCCACGGCACCTGTCCGTTCCGGCCGCCAAAGGGTGGGTTCATCCACACCAGGCCTTCCCAAGGCTGCGTGAGCCCATCCTCTGCCGCAGTCAGAAAGCGGCGGCACGGCACCGACAGGAACGCCCGGCCTTCATTTGGCTGGCATGGGTCCAGGTCGAAGGTCAGTCTGAGAGCCCGGAAGATTTCGGGCGGCGTGAACCATTCACTGGACATGCCGGTGCACAATTCATGCTCGCTCACTTCCAGAACCCCCCACCCTCAGCATCCCTCGCCGCGTTCCACCCCGCCGCGAACGCCTCCTGGTGCATGATGTTGAGCCCGTGCTGGGTGGCCCAGGCGCGGTAGGCGGCCCGCATGTCCGCCGGCATCCACGCCAGCGGCTCGGGGGCGGGGTGGCTGGGGGCGGTCATGCGCCTGCCTCCACTTCGCCAGCGACATCAGCAGCGGAAGGGATCGGCAATTCGGCGGTGATCCAGTACCGAGCCTCACCGTCTTCCACCATTTCGACGGCGATGCTCATGGCATCATGAGCCTTCGAACCCTTCGAACCGAAAGCATTCCAGTCACCGGTCTTATCCACGGCGACAGCGATGCGAACCTTCACAGTCTGGGTCATTCCGCGTCCCCCTGCTGATCGGCCAGCGTGTCCAGCTTGTCCTGCGCCGCGCCCTGCACCTTCTCGACCGCGGCAGCGTCGGTGGCTTCCAGCGCCTCGAAGTGCGGCTGCATCTCGTTGCGCCACGCCACGACGGCTTCTGCATTCTCCAGCTTCTTGACCGCGGCCTCGCACCACTGGACCCACTGGCGAGCGTCCTTGGCGTTGCGGGCGTTCATGTTGGGGTCAAGCATCGGCCAAGGCTGGGCAGCGATGACCGGCGTAGCAGTCAGCTCCACCACAGGGCGGGACGCATCAGCCGGCATGTCGGCCGCTTCCTCGGCCGTGATGACGCCGCGCAACGCATCAGCGAACTTGTCGCGGATGGCGAAGCCGCGGGCGCGAAGCTGCAGCATGCGCTTGGGATACTGCTGCCAGGGGCCAGACTTGCCCCACAGGCCAGCCTTCTTGGCATCCTCGACGGTGAAGACGGCCTCGTGCCATTCGGATCCACGGCGCTTGACCCGGCACACGCCGGCCATAGCATCGCCTTCGCCACGGATGCTCTCCTGGTGGCTCTCGTAGGCGGGGTGACCCTGGACTAGCGCCAGCGCGGCGTCGCCCCAGATGGACGGGCGGCCATTGATGATGGCGATATTCTGCAGCGCCTGCAGCGGACCAAGGCCGACTTCGGCGCCCCACTGGACAGCCACGAGGATGTTGGCCGGCTTACCCTGGAAGTCCTTGGGGACCATGGTGCTGTTGGACAGCATGTCCGCGAAGCGCATGGCTTCCTGGAAGTTGCTGGGGGCGAGGCTGCGGCTCTGCGCCGAAACGGGGACGATGGCGTTCATGGCTTATGCCTTTCGAGCGCGAATTTGCAGGTAGGGCGCGGCGTTCCCGAGCGTGGCGCCCGGCACCGTCAGCCCCTCTTTGAGGGCGGCCTTGATCTCGGCCTTGTCAGGGATCGCGGGCGGCGTCCGCATGAAGCGGGCCGGCACTTCCCCGGTGATGACGACGGCGGGCGCGCCTTGTGCCCAGCCGATGGTGTGATGGTCGGTCTGCACGCCAGCGGCGCCAGCCTCGATCATCGCGTCCAGCAGCGCCTGCCGGATGCGCTTGGCGTTTTCGGTCGCGGAAGCGGCGGCTTCCTCAAGGGAGAGGATCAGCGTCCCAGCGGCACGGAACGCCCCGAGCAGGTCCGGCGCATGATCCACATCGGCGGCGGCCATCTGGGCCAGCGCCGGCAGGGTGTCGTTGCTGGCCAAGGGCACGCAGGCGTTGCGAAGGGCTTGGAGGATGGGGGCTGCGTGGTCGGCCATCAGCCCAGCCCCGCCCGCGAGATGCTGAACGGCACGGCGTGCATTCGGGCGCGGGCTGCATCGGCGGCAGCGCGGGCACCATTGGTGCCGCGTGCCACGCTGCCAACAACCTCCAGCGTCGCCACACGCTCCGGTGCCGCCCAGTCAGGCAGAGTGATGACCAGCGCGCTGCCTTGAATGACAAACGGCGCGATCTCTGCCCGCATCGACTGAGCCAGTGTCAGACTGTCCAGCGCGACGAATACCGACCCCGTGCCGTCCTTGGTGTTCAGCGTCATCGCGCGTTTCTGCGGCGGCGCCAGGGTCAGGCGAAGCAGGCCGAGATCGCAATCGCGTTCGATCTGGATCTTAGCGCCGTGGTCCCATCCCATCTTGGCCAGCAGCGATTTCGCCATGTTGATGACCAGACGGTTGCCAGCGTGCGAGCCGGTCTTGCGCCAAGCCACGGTGACTTCCGAGCCGGGCCCGGCAGAGCGGCCCATCTTGGGTTCGATGATCTCCCAGGCCATCACACCACCTCCGCGATCAGGAACCGGCGCTTGGCCTCGACGTAGAGGCGCGCCCACATCCGCCGCTCGCGCTTCTCACGGGCGTGCAGCGCGCTGCGGCGAAGCTGCTGGAGGTAGGCGTTGCGGCGCCAGGGCAGGGGCATCTCGTCGATCACACCCACGAGCTGATCCCCCACGACACGACCACGAAGGTCCAGAAGCCCAGGATCGCGGCGTTGATGATGCCGGTGGCCGCATCAAGATCGTGCGGCACCCGGTCGCCGTTGCCCTTGTAGGCGGCGCGGTATTCTTCGACGGTCGGGATCACGGGCACGCCGAAGTTCATGCGGGAGATCGTGGTCATGCGCCGGCACTCCGCAGGGAGGTGAGGATGGTGTGGGTGAAGTCGGCGTCGGCGCGATGCGTGGCCACGACTTCGGGGAAGCGGACGCTGTCGATGGCGTCAGCGGTCTTGACCGCATGCGCTTGGCTGTCCTCAACCAGAGCCTCGACAAAGAACCACTGCTCGGCACTGAGGGTGACGGTGCGGGTTTCGAGGGTCATGCCGCAGCCCCCTTCGCCTTCGCGATGGCGGCGCGGGCCTGCGAGCGGACAGCCTGATATTCTGCCTCGTCCTTGTCGGTGACTTCGAGCTGACAGTGACGACCGCAGTAGGACTGGTCCGCCACCCCATCCAGCAAAGCCTCCAGCGCCGCCAGCAGGTCCGGGGCCGCCGCGATCAGGCGGGCGTTGGCTTCGGCCATGCAGGTGACGGACCTTGCGTCATCCTGTCCCCACACTTCACACAGTTCGAACATCCGGCCGTCAGCAGGATCAATGGCGTCAACGCAGAGAATGCCGTTGACCATGCTTGTCCCGGTGACCCAAGGCCCCGGCGTGTGCTGCGCGCTCACAGCCCCACCCCCAGCGCATAGCCCACGAACACCGCGAAGCTGAGCAGGATCGAATTGATGATCCCCTTGGCCGCATCCAGATCATGCGGCACCCGGTCGCCGTTGCCCTTGTAGGCCGCGCGGTACTGCTCGACGGTCGGCGTGATCACCGGCCCGAAGTTCATGCGGGAGATCGTGGTCATGCGACGGCACTCCGCAGGGAGGTGAGGATGGCTTGGGTGAAGTCGGCGTCCTGGCGGGCCTGGGCGGCTTCTTCCGGCCAGCGCTCAGCGTCGATAGCGTTGGCGCGTGACAGGGCCTCGGCGTGATCGTCCTCAGCGTCGAGGATCACGTGACGCCACTGCTCGGCACTGAGGGTGACGGTGCGGGTTTCGAGGGTCATGCCGCCGCTCCGGGGTTCGACGGACTGAATTCCCACTGAGCGGCGTTGCGCGCATCATGCAGATACGCATGAACTGTTGTCGGCATGGGCCGACCCGCTTTGCTGTTCCAGCGCAGTTGCCAGCGCAGGGGGCGATGGGAGCCAAGGTCAGTGATCTGACCAACCTTCACACCGTCCAGCAGGACTTGCCGAAAGCGTGTGAACGTCACCTTGCCTGTAAGAGCGCTCATGCCACCGCTCCCGCCAGCAGAGCCGCCGCAGCGCGCATGGCGTCCAGCGCAGCCTGTGCCCCCACGCCGTCGCCATCGCGCACGGCATCGTCCAGGGCGCGGAGAACCGCGGCGTGCGCGTCCTCCAGGCTGTCGCGGGTGATGTTGCGGCTGTTCGCCGCGTCGTAGTCGTCGAACAGCGCCCGCTCAGCCCGCGTCAGGGGGCGATCAGGGCCATGCTCGATGGAAATGTTGTCGGGGAGATACATGTTCATGACACGTGGCTCCAGGTGCGGCCCGTGCGAACCGACCAGACTGCGGTTGGAGATACGCCAAGCTGTTTGGCCAGCGCGTTACCGGGCAGGGCGGAGGCGCGGATGTGCTTGACGGCCGCTGGATTTAGCTTCGCTTGCCCGTGGCGTTCGCCAAGCACCGGCGCGGTGCGCGACCGGCCTTTGGCAAACATGTCTGCGGTGTTTTCAGCGCGCGTGCCGACGAACAGGTGGTCGGGGTTCACGCAGAGCGGATTGTCGCACTTGTGCAGCACACACAGACCGACAGGAATAGGCCCGCGATGCATGGCCACAGACACGCGGGGCGCGACGAAGCGAACCAGACGAATTTCGAAGGTCGCTGCCGTATAGCGCGGGTTGCTGTAATCAGCGCGACCCATCCATAGCCAGCAGCCGCTATTCGGCTCAGGCATGGTCCGATCAAGGAAACGGGGCATGTGACGCCTGAGCTCAACCATCTGAGCTGGGTCACTGAGAATGTCTGTCTTAGACATCGGGCGGGGCTCCTGCGGCGCTGTGCCGTAGGAATAGGAATAGGACTAGGAAAACTCCTATGCAATAGGAAAATGCCTATCATGCCGACATAAAAAAGCCCGCGCTAGGCGGGCCTTATGCAAAGCTAGAGGTCGGCTAAATCCACCTAAACCCTTTTGCCATCAACCCGGCAAGACCGAGAGCAACAGCTATAATGGCACCAAAGGTGATCCGGAAATCTCGATCATGCCGCTCGCGAGCAGCCTCAAGCTTAGTCTCGACCGTTGTTTTGAGACCGCGGATCTCCGTCTTGATCTCCGTCAAGCTTTCCGATGTTGTTCTGGCAATCTGCTCTAGAACGGCAATTCGTGCTTCCATTCCAGGATCTTCGGGCCCACCACCTGAGGGATTAACAGGTCCGAAGCCTCCACCCCCAAAACGTCCACGCCCAATGACATTATCGGGAGGGTTATAATCAGGGGCACTCAAGACTCGTCCTCCCCACCTTTTCGAGCGAGCCAGAAATCGCGCACCGATTTCTCGGTCAATCCGATCCTGGCAGCACGATCGGCTATAAGCTGAAGGTCAGAGAAAATCTCGGCGCTCTCGGAGAGATTTACCTCTGGAACGGCGAGGAAGTTCTTATTTAAGAAGTTTATTAACCGCATATTCTGCAATGCTAGGCCATTTACCTGAACTACAAGAAAATTGAAGTCTCTCTCCAACTCCTCAAACGATCTATTTTTCTTAATTTCAGGCACTGGTTCTTGAGGGTCTGACATTTAATCCTCGGTATTCGATTATTGGCCGATGCTGCTGGTTCAGATCCGACGCCCTACCCAGATCACCCGACCTATGATGTTGATCTCATCCTCTGCCCGCTCGTACTCGTTGTGCCGCGCTGTGTTATCCGACATGAGCCTGAACCTCGGCGGGTCGCTGTTCGGGATATGCTCCAGCCGCTTCACCACCACGCCTATGCCATCCCAAAGGGCGAACAGGCCAGGCGGGGAGGGGCGGCGGTCGCCCAGGTCCACCATGACGCGGTCGCCCGGCTCCAGGGTCGGCTCCATGCTGTCGCCGCGGACCTCGATGATCCGCGCCCGCTCACGTGTCGTGTGGAGTTCGCCTAGGAGGTAGCTGTCTGGAATGCCCCAGGTGTCGCGGATCACATCAGCCGAGATGCTGCTGATGCCGTCAGGGCTCCATGCTTCCATCTCGCCATCTCCGGCAGATCCTGCGCCTAGGATGGCGTCGATCTCGGGAACGCCATTCAGGGCAGGGGTGATGGACGGATCGGATGGGACCGTCCGAGGCTTCGTATCATTAGCGGGGTACTTCATGGGCGCGCTCTCGGCCGCCTCGCGCGGGCTCAGTCTAAGCTCGTCTGCGTGGATGCCGAGCAGGGGAGCGAGCCGTTCCCGGTCCTTTTCCTTCAGCTCCACGGGCACGCCGCGCCTCATATACTGCTGAAGATAGGCGTGATTGCGCCCCATCTTCTGCGAGAGGCTCGATAGGTCGACGTCCAGCTCCACGAGCTTCTCGTCGATAAGCTTGCGTACCCGATCCATAGGATTAGTCCTACTGAAGCTTTGCATGGGATGCGAATAGGCATTTGCCTATTGACTGCGGCAGGAATAGTCCTATCGTAAGGTCATGCTCACCCAAGCGGACCTTGTTAAGGCGGTAGACCGCCATCTCTCGCAGGCTCGGATCACCCCGACCGCCTTTGGGCGTAAGGTCGCGCGTGACCCGAACCTAGTCTTCGACCTGCGCGAGGGCCGCAGCCCGCAGATGCGCTTGGTTGAGCGGATCATGGCGGAGATAGACAGCGTCCCGGTGGACGCCTGATGGCCTTCCCGCCGCGCCCTCATGGCCCACTGCCGCCCGAGACCCTGGCGAAGCATCGCGCTTCGATGATGGCTCACTGCGTGCCGGGGCAGTCCTACCCGACCGCCGTCATCTGGTCGGCAGATATGGACGCGGCTCTGCTGCGTGTTCTCGGCGAGGGGCGCGGCATTGTTGCCGCCGGCCGCGTGGTCGGTGTCACCGCGCATGCGATCAAGAGGCGGTTCGCTCTCCTGCGGCCTGGGGTTCCCGTGCCGCTCGGTAAGCGGGGCGTTCCCCGCGGCCTGTCCGCTGATTACTGGCCTTCCAACGGCGAAGGGGGAGCGCGCCAACGCTCCCCCATCAAGGCCGTCACATCTGAAGATCAACAGCGTCCTCTGCATGCCCAAGCTTATGCAGAGGATCACGCACACCGTGTTGAGCAATCCACACAAGGCACTGTGCATGTCGCACACCGCTGACCCCGCCCACGAGACCACCGATTGGGTCCGGGTGTCAATCGGCGTGCAAAATTGACCCTGGATCGGCGCGCAAAAATGACCCCGGTTGCGGGCGCGGTGATGGGCTAGTTGCGGTTTCTGAACCGCCAGCTGGCGTTGCCGGTCTCGATGATGTCGCAGTGGTGCGTCAGGCGGTCGAGCAGCGCGGTGGTCATCTTGGCGTCGTTGAACACCGTCGGCCATTCCGCGAACAACAGGTTGGTGGTGACCAGGATCGAGGTCTGCTCGTACAGGCGGCTGATCAGATGAAACAGCAGTTGACCGCCTGACTGGGCGAACGGCAGGTAGCCGAGCTCGTCCAGCACCACGAGGTCGAGACGGGTCAGCTGCTCGGCCAGGCGGCCGGTCTTGCCTGCGCGCGCCTCGGCTTCCAGGCGGTTCACCAGGTCGATCACGGTGTAGAACCGCGCCCGCCGCCCCAGGCGGATGCAGCTCAGCGCGATGGCCACGGCCAGATGCGTCTTGCCCGTGCCGGTGCCGCCGACCAGCACCGCGTTGCGCTGATCATCGAGGAACGCACCGGTGGCCATCTCCCGCACCAGCCCCTCGTTGATCGGGGTGTCCGCGAAGTCGAACTCGGCGATCTCCTTGATCAGCGGCAGCTTGGCCACGCCGACCTGATAGCGGATCGAGCGCGCCTGCTTCTCGGTAATCTCGGCTTCCAGCAGAGTGCCGACCAGCTGCTGCGCCGGATACTGCCGCTTGAGCGCGGTGCTGAGCAGCTCGTCATAGGCGGCTTTCATGCCCACCAGCTTGAGCTCGCTCATCAGCTCCAGCACCTGATGTCGTTCCATGACTTTGGCTCCTGAGGGTGTCGTAACGGGCGCAGTCGGCGATCGGCTCATGCCGCAGCCGCAATGCGTCGGGGGTGGCGATGTCCGGCGGGGTGGTTGCGGGACGCTGGCGCGACAGGGCGTTCAACACCACATCGCTGCTGCACAGGCCTGCCGCGAGCGCCTCGGCGCAGGCGGCCTCCACGGCGGGCAGACCGTCCAGGGATACAGCCTGCAGGATGGCCACCATCTGCCGGTCGCCATCCGCGCTGCCACGCAGCCGCCCCTGCACACGGCCCAGAGCGCCGGGCAGCACCCAACCCTTGAACGGGGCACCATTGCGCAGCGCACCGGGCTTGCGCGCCAGCACCGGCACGTAATGCCAGGGATCGTAGACGATCTGCTCGCGGCCAAAGCAGCGCGGATGCTCGCCGACCACCTGTCCGTCCTGGCGGATCAGGATCCGCTCGGCATAGGCATGCACCTCGACCGGCCGCCCGACCGCCTGCGCCATCACCGAGTAGCGGTTCTTGTCATAGGCCACGAGGCAGGTTTTGGAGACAGCTGAGGTGCGGGCGTTGAACCCGTCGAACGTCCCGACATAGGGCACCAGGGCCGGACGCTCCTGCTCGAACATCTCCCACACCGGGCAGTCGCGGCGCTCGGGATGCGGGTGGCTGCGGGCGTAAAGCACGCATTGCTCGAGTAGCCAGCCATTCATGTCATGCAGCGAGGCGAACTTCAGGCGTGGTTTAAAGAACCGGTTTCGCACCAGGCCGACCTGGTTCTCCACCTGACCTTTCTCCCAGCCCGAGGCCGGTGTGCAGGCCGTTGGCTCGACCAGGTAGTGGCTGCACATCTGCAGGAACCGGCGATTGAACTGTCGCTCGCGCCCAACCCCGACGACGTCGACGGCTGTACGCATGTTGTCATAGATGCCGCGCTGACAGGTGCCGCGGAAAAACGCGAACGCCTTGTCATGCGCATCGAACACCATCTCCTGGCTTTCGCGCGGATAGGCACGCACGAACAGCATCCGGCTGTGACACAGCCGCATCTGCGCCACCCGCACCGCGACCGTGGCGCCATGCAGCACCACGACCTCCTGCGACCAGTCGAACTGGTACGCCTCGCCAGGCTCAAAGCTCAGCGGGATATAGGCGTCTGAGGTGGCCGTGCCACGCTGCCGCTGTCGCGCCCGGGCGTAGCGGCGCACGGTATCGTAGCCACCGGTGAACCCCTGCTGCTGCAGGTCCTCAAACACGCGGATCAGATCGAGCCGCTCGCGACTGGGCAGCCGCTCATTGGCGCTGAGCCGCTGTTCCAGCAACTGCGTCCAGGCTCCGAGCTTGGGCCGCGGCTGCACCTGACGCTCGTAGGTGAAGGCTGTCTCGCCCGAGCGCAGCACCCGCCGCACCGTGTTGCGCGCCAGACCCAGCTCGCGCGTGATCTGCTTGATCGACTTGCCGTCCACGAAATGCGCCCGACGCACCCGGGCCATCATGTCCACCGTCAGCATCCCCCCGCTCCCCCTCTGAGGAGGGGCAGCATCTCAAATTTGGGGGGTCAGTTTTGAACGCCGATCACCCCGCCAGAGGGGTCAATCTTCCACGCCGATCCACAGCCGCCCTCTGCGGGCTGCCTATGCTGAGTTTGGCCGGGTTGCGGAACTGCGAGTGGCAAGTGCCCCGCTGTCCAGCAGCACCCGACTGACCCTTTCGCTCCGTGATGCTTCAGCTGACTTGGGGGTCCCGGTGTGCAGCACCTATGCGGGGACCGGCGGGCTTGAGGGCGATGCCAATCTGGCCGGCAAGGCGCGGCCCCTCATGCTCGGTGTGAAGCGCAACCTTGCGCCACAGCCGTTGCTAGCGGCGTCCCTGGTCTGGCAGATCGGCGGCGGGCCACTGGCTGAGGTGGGCGGGGTCAGGGACCGTGGGATCGGACTGGCCGGAACCAGCGATTATCCGACCCTGGCTGCGCTGCTGGCGGCCTCTGTGCCGGCGGGGCGTTTCGCGACCTGCCTAACGCAGGGGCTCATCAAGCTCGGCAGCCCTCCCGCCGGCCAGGTGACGGTTGACGCACGGTCGCCAGGAGACACCAGCCACGCGGCCATTGCCCTGGCGTTGCTGCGCGGCCCGGGTGGTCTGAGTGATGACCGGATCAACTCGGCCAATTTCGGCGCCCTGGTGCCGGGTGTGGCTGGGTTCCTCTGGGCAGGTGGGACCGTCACGCAGGCGCTGAATGATGTGGTGACGGCGGGTGCTGGCTGGTGGGGCTCGGATCGCCTCGGGCGCATCACCGCCGGCCGCTTGCTGCCCCCTGATGCCGTGGCTACGCAGGTGACCTTCGAGCGATGGATGCTGACAGCCGAGCCCTCAGAGATGGCGGGTACGGCGCCGCGCTGGCGGCAGCGGGTGGCCTATCGGGCTCTAGGGGTCACGCAGACGGCAACCGACCTGGCCGGGCTGGTGGCCAGCGACCCGGGGCTGGTTGCCTACTTTGGCGCCGCCTACCAACTGGCCACGGCTTTCGATACCGCCATCTCAGCGGCCTATCCCTCGGCTGTCGATCCGGCCCCGCTGATCACCGGTCTCGACAGTGAAGGCGACGCTGCGGCGGTCGCCACGCAGCTTCTGGCCCTCCACGGCGTGCGCCGCCGGCGCTGGCGCGTGCGCGTTGGAAAATGGGGGAACTTGGTCGACCTCGGCAACATCGTGGCAGTCGATCATCCGAAGCTGGCTGACCGGAACTGGATCGTGGTGGCGGCTGATGAGGCGGGTGACGACAAGACCCTGACCCTGTGGGGATGACATGCCAACTTTGATCTCCCCTCTTTCCTGGGCCGACATGCCCGGTGTGTCGATCGAGACGGATAGCGAGGTGGTAGGGCTTGGCGTCCGGGCGCTGCTGACGCCGGTGCTAGGCGAGCTTTGGCGGACAGGGGCAGGCGTGGGCGGGGTGCGGACGCTGTCTGTGGACCTCGGTGCATTCCGAGAGGTTCGCACCGTAGTCCTGGAGGCGCCGCGGGACGGCCTGCTGCCTGAGGCGGGGGCGGCTATCCAGGTGCAGCTGTCTGCGCTCGGCATGGGGCAGGCTGAGGCGGGCTATTTCTCTGGCCCCCTGGCGTTGCCGGCTGGCTATTGGGGATGGGTGCTGCAGGATGCGGTAATGGCGCGCTATCTGCGTCTGCGCCTGACCAGCGCGCAGCCCTACTTGCAGTTCGGCCGCTTGTGGGTCGGCGGTGGGCTCTGGTGCCCCCGCAACTTGTCCGAAAGCGGATACGATCCGACAACCAGCGATACCGCCGCCATGGCGACCCTCCGCCGCATGCAGGTGACGCTGCCTGGGCTGACGCAGGATCAGGCGGACCAGCTGGACGACATCGGCTTCGCGGCCGGCACCGAGCGCCAAATTCTGGCGATCGCACGGAGCGAACGGGTCACTCGAACCACAGTCATTGGCAAGCTGGTCGCTATCCCGGCCGCCAAACCCCGGCAGGCGTGGAATGCGGGCGGCCTTATGCACACCGCCACTCTGACCATCCAGGAGGACCGCTAATGGCGGACCAAGTTTATCTGCTCGATCGGGTGCGGGTTGCCACGGTCTCGGGTGGAACGGGCGCGCTGACGATTGGCGCAGCCCCGTCCGGCTATCTTACGCCATCACAGGCCGGCGCGCAGTCTGGACGCCGGTACACATGGCTGTGCGAGACGGAGGATGGTGTCACCTGGGAAGTGTTTGAGGGCGTCTATACCGCCGGCAGCCCTCAGACCATCTCGCGCAACCGGACCATCCGCAACAGCAGCGGCGGAACATCAGCCGTCAACTTCGATGCCGGCTCGACCAAGCGCATCACCTGCGTAGCGGTCTCGGATCGCCTTCCTTACTACGACAGCGATGGCAAGCTGCCCGGCGCGGCCATCCCCCGCCGCGTCGTGCTGATGGGCGCTGACTGGAACGGCTCGGTCAACCTCACGACGAGCGATACCGCCTTCGTGGTGGTGGGCCTCGCCCTGGACACCAAGGCCTTCAAGATCACCGTCCAGGCGCGCCTGGAAAGCGGCTCCGCCACAGCGACTACGGTGTCCCTGACGGCTCTTCTTCGCGATGCCGGCGACACGACGACCACCGCGACGCTCGATCTCGGCCGCGCCATCGTTCACAGCGCGAACTCCCGCTATGTGACCCTGACGGGGCAGGCGCAGTACGGCTTGCCCACCGGGCCAAACGGCCAGTTTCTGCGCTTCGTGGCGAAGATCGATCAGAGCGTCACGCCGATCGCTATCTATGAATACCGCGTGATCGTCGAATGCTTCCAGGAGAGCTGAGATGCCGACCGCCCGGTATGCCAATGCCGATCGAACGGACGTGCTGCTGATCCAGGATGATGGTCTGCGGCTGGCTTTGAAGCCGGATAACCCGCTGCTGGACGGCACGGAGATCGGCCCATACGAGCCACCAGAACTGCCCGTGCCGGATCTGACGCCGCTTCAGCTTCGCCAGGGTCTACTGGGGGCCGGCATGCTGGATGAGGTGGAGACGCTGATTGCTGCCGGTGCGGTGGAGCTTCGCTTGGCCTACAACCACGCCTCCATCTTCGAGCGCCATCACCCGATGATCGAAGCCTTAGCCGATCAGATCGGCCTGAGTGACGCCGCCGTGGACCACCTGTTCCGGGCCGCCGCCGCGGGCTGAGGCCCGCTTCTGACCCTCTGACAATCTGGAGAATGCCATGTCGGGCAGTCTGTCCGTGCAGGTCGCTGCGCGCCTGCGAACGGGCGCCTACGCCTCCCGCCGTGCCCCCCTGACGCACGCCGGCGAGGCTGTGCGGTGGATCGCGGAGTTCGTAGGTGCCGAGCACCAGGAGCCGCTGGAGGTGGGCGCCGTGAACTTTCGCTGGGCGGCACCGGATGGAAGCGCCCACGACCTGCCCGCAGAGCGGCTGTCCAAGGGCGTCTACGCCTGCGTGAAAGTCTGCGGCATCCCGGGCGGTTGGGGCGTGGTGGCCAGCTGTGAAGTTGGCCCCGCCATCGCATCGCATTCCTTCGTCGTGGGCGCCTTGCCGGGTGGCCCACTCCCTGTCCCCGATGTCCTCAGCTTCAACGGTGTTCCGCTGAGCTTCGTCGGCACCCCGGCGACCTTCGCCATCTAACACCTCGCCGCCTCTTCCCGAGCCAACCCTACGCGACGCCGCCGGCGCCGCGCTTTCCCGCATGGAGATGGCCCATGGCCGACCCCACGTCCCCCGGTAACCTGGCGCTGATGCGTCGCGTGACTTCGCTCGACGGCATCACCGAGTTGTTCGGGATGACAGCGACCGAGATGGTGCGCATCCCGCCTGGCCTTCTGACCGGTAGCCTGCCGGCACTGCCTTCGGCGTCTGTCAGCGGCTATGCACTGGTGCAAGGGCAGCCCGCGACGTTCGACGTCGCCATGACGGGCATCGCGACCGTCTGGGCCGTGCTGCGGCGCCTGGGTGTGGAAGAGGGCGTCCGTGTGCAGCGCTCTGGCAATGGCCCCGTGGTGCTGACCGCGGGCAATGCCGGCAGCTACACGGCGGCACTCTATGACGCTGATGCTGGCGGCTCGCTGCTCGCCGAGACCAGCGCCTTCGCGGTCGCCGCGCCTGCTGCCTCCGCCATTATCACCGGCAGCGCTCCGACCCAGGGGCAGTCCGGCACCTTCACCGTGGACCTGAGCAACATCGCAGCCGCCTATGTGGTGCTGGTGCGCGCTGGCGTGGAGGAAGGTGCCCGCGTGGCCCGGGTCGGCGATGGCACGGTGCTGCTGACCCCGCTGGGGACCGGCTCCTACGCGGCCCGGGTCTATTCGGCGGCAGGTGGTGGCGTGGTGCTGGCCGAGACGCCAGCCTTCACCGTGGGCGCCGCGCCCCCGGCCGGTACCATCAACACCCCGGGTGGCACGATCTACACCGGTGCGCCGATCGATCTCAGCGGCAAGCTGGAGAATGCCACGGCTGGCTATGTCGCCCTGGCCAGCGGCAGCACCGAGGGCGCCCGGCAGGCAGTGACGCTGAGCGGCATCAACTGGACCGGAACGCTGACGGCAGCGAGCGCCGGCACCTATACGGCGCGGCTGTATGCGGCGGCCTCGGGTGGGGCGGTGGTGGCCGAGAGCGCATCCTTCGCCGTCGCCCTGGCGCCGGTCACGGCGACCATCAGTGGCAGCGCCAGCACCGCCGAGACGGCCGCCACCTTCGCGGTCACGGTGTCGGACGGCAGCACCGTCTATGCTGTGCTGGCGCGGAGCGGCACCGAGGAAGGCAATCGGGTGGCGCGCGCCGGCAACGGCAACGTCAGCCTGACCCCGCAGCTGTCCGGCGCCTACACCGCGCGGGTCTACTCGGCCTCCACGGGCGGCGGCATGCTGGCGGAAACGGCGCCCTTCACCGTGACCCTGCCGGCGCTCCAGCCGCAGCCCGACACGGCGAGCATGGCGGTGTTCGGTGACAGCATGACCGCCCGGTCCAGCGCGGTGAACTCGACGCTGACCAACCTCTACAACAACGGCTTCGACAACTGGCTGCGGGCCCTGTCCAAGCAGCGCCTCGACTTCCGCGCGGCCAACAACTACGGCGTGTCGGGCAACACCACCGCGCAGATGCTGGCTCGGGTGGGCGACGTGGTGGCGGCCGGCCTGCCGGTGATCCGCTTCCTGGGCGGCACCAACGACGCCAATGCCGCCGTGCCGCTGGACACGACGCTGGACAACTACCGGGCCATCTTCGCGCAGCTTCGCGCGGCGCCGGCGACCCAGCTCATCATCGTCATGGCGGTGATGCCGCGCTCCTTCTGGCAGGACACCTCGCAGGCCACGCCGGGCGCGGCCAAAATCCTGCAATACAACAGCTTCCTGGCCGACTACTGCGCCACCCACAGCAAGATGCTGTTCGTGGACACCTACGCGGCCTGGAACAACGGCAGCGGCGCGCCCAAGGCCGGGTTCACGGACGAGGGCCTGCACCAGACGGCGGCCGGTGCCTACGCCGGCGCGGTGCCGATCCTGGCGGCGCTGAACAGCCGGGGCCTGCTGAGCGGTGCCGGGTGGCTGTCCGATATCAATCCGCTGACGCTGTTCGACGCGACCAACGCGCCCTTCGGCAACAAGCTGCTCAACCCTGGCCTGTCGGGCACGGCGGGCACCATGGCGGCCGGCGTCACCGGGCAGGTGGCGGATAGCTGGCAGGTCACGTCCACCGTCACCTCGGGCCAGACCGGCACCATCGTGGCGTCCAAGGAGGCGGCGACGGACGGCCTGGGCGACTGGCAGGTCGTGACCTTCACCAACCGCGTCGGGTCCAACGAGCAGGTCACGCTAACGCAGTCGGTGACGGATGCCTCCAAGTACGCGGCGGGCGAGACGGTGCGCTTTGGCGTCGAATACGAGGCCAGTGGGCTGGTCAATGTGACGGGCATCAACATCCGCCACACCGACACTCCGGGCAGCGGCGGCACCAACGTCGATGTGCGGGACATGACCCCGTATCTGACGACGCAGGCCGAGGCCACGCCGGACCATTCGGGCGTGCTGCGGGCGCCGGCGCGGACCATCCAGACCATTGCCGGCAGCGGCGCGCTTCAGCGGGTCTACGCCTACGTGACCCTGTTCAGCAGTGCCAGCGGCGGTTCCAGCGGCAAGGTCCGCTTCCGCCGGCCGGCACTGGTGCGGGTATCCTAATGGGGAAGGGGAGGCAGCGCCGCAGTGCGCTGCCTCCATCAGTTTGGCTCGTGCTCTAGGAACGCCTGCTGCGCGTCATCCAAGGCCTTCTTGATGTCTGCGGGAGCCTGATCCCCCAGCACCTGCCGCACCTCAAAAACCACTTCCGGGGACGCCCGGCGCAGCATGGCCAAGATCACGACTTTAAAAGCTTCGTCCATTCTGTCCCCCAGACATCCGGCAAAAGATTTTTGCCTGGCGAGAATACTGTTATCGCTTTCCCCGCAAATTGAATAGCGGGACCATTCCGTTGAGTGTCAAAACCGAAACGATCATTCCCGGCACAAGCCGTTATCCCCGGCAAATTGGATCGATTCAGCGAACGGGCATACCCAACTGGAACCTATCTGACGGAACGCAAAGTACCTTTGATCAGAAATTTCAGACGTGCACGGGCATTATTGGCGTCACGATGCCCGAAATCGAGTGGTCTAACGTCGGTGCAAGTAATCCACTCGCGGCAGGGCCTAATCCCATCATACTGCGCGCTAGCATTGAGTACCCCGCACGAACGTTTACGCCGATCACTTGGGGGCATGGTCTGCGTGATGTCACAATAGATCCCGGTGTCACAGTTCGAAGTTGGCCTGTACCAATCACTATCCCCCCTCATACCGAATACGTAATCCATCAATTTGTTACCGTGCCGATAGGCGGTAGATGGGTGACTAGTGTCTACCGCGGTTCGGGGCCGTGCTTTGCTTCTCCGGGCGTAGATCGAACGATGGGGGGTGGCGGCCCTTATACGGATCGAAACGCCATAGTAGCTTTTGGTCCAAGCAACATTTTCGGACGACCTAACTCAACCACGATGGTGGTGAATGGCATCTCGTTACCAGTCACTTCGACATTGGTACTAGGTGATAGCATCAGCGTCGGAACAGGAGACGGCATTGCTACAGGGGAGGGAATTTCACCTCCCTACGGTACGCGCGGGTTCATCGCTCGATCATTGTTCGGACTGGGTTTGCCATTCATTAACAATGGCCGTGGTGGGAATAGGATATCGATCGATGGCAACCTCGCAAATAGTTGGCGCCGCCTAGCGCCATTGGACCAATGCCGAGTTGTCTTGTGCAACCTAGGAACGAATGATAGCGGCGGCTCTCTAGCTGCCTTCCAAAATAGCTATGCATCTCTCAATCGGGTTGTCGTGTCGTCTGGTGGCAAGCTGATCCCCTGTACGCTCGGGCCGCGTACCAATGCCACCAATGACGGCCCACTTCGGAATGATACCACCAATCGAGAGTTCATCGACGTAGCCAATGCATGGTTACGAACGAACCCGTTTGGGAATGGCTATTTCGACCACAGCGCCGCCGTGTGTGACCCGTCTGACCAGACGCGATGGAACCCATCGTTCGCTGTCCCGGCATCGTTCGATGGACTCCACCCGATGCCTGACGCGCACCGCGCTAGCGCAGCAGCGCTCAGTGCGAAGATAGCGAATTTCATCATGTAGGAACCCAAATATGCGCTCTGAGATTGTTGGCGATGCGCCGGACATTTGGATGTCCGGCGACAAGCCATGGATGCAGGACTGCTTTGCAAGCAGCGGAGCGGTATTCTGATGGCTACTTCCCTCGCGAAGAAGACCGTCGACATGGTGGTGGCCGCAGCCGCTGTCGCCATCGATCCGCTGTTGCAGAAGGCGATGGCGCCTCTCGTCGAGCAGGGCAACGTCCTGGCCGCCGAGGTCGCGCAACTGCGGGCGCAGATCGCCGCGCCCCAGCCCAGCACGCCCCCGGCCGTACCCGATGCACCGCCGGCGTCCGACCCGGCGCCCGCGTCCGGCTGTGTCGTCACCGTCACCAGCCCCACCGGTGCCGCCTGGCGCTGGGATGCCACAGCCGCCGCCAAGGCCGACAGCCTCGGCCTGCGCACCATGACCGAGGTGCCGGCCGAGATCGTCGGCTGCACCTCGCTGCGACTGGTGGCCGATCTCGGGCCCGGTTGGGCCGTCGTGGTGCCGCGCAACGACATCGCCATGCGAGCTGGGGGCGGGGTGGCGCGCTACTCGATCCAGGTGGAGCTGGATGGCGCCGTGGTGCTGAGCGAGCGCGACATCGTCCACACACAATACCGCGGCCAGCGGCCCTATCGCCTGGGTAAGCTGCCGGCGTGGCCGCTACCCAGCACGGACAGCCTGATCCGGCAGGGGCTGGTAGCCCGCTACAAGCAGGCGCCGGTCAGCGCCGACAAGCTGGCGGGTTGGGCCAAGGTCATGGCCGACCCCGACTGGCAGGTGCGGGACAGCAGCCGGGGGATCGAGCCCAACATGCCGGGCACGGGCGGGCGCGATGACATCGGCCCCGCCACTGCGGCACAGGCGGCCTACTTGCAGGCCCGCGACCCGGCGGTGCTGGACTACATCGTCGGCCAGGCCGAAGCCGCGACCACCATCCCCTGGTCCATCTGGGACGCCAAGGCCGGCTCCTGGCTGTCAGTCGAGAACTGGCCGCGCCTGTGGACGGACGGCCGCGGCGGCGAGCCGGGCAAGGGAACCCTGCTTCAGCCCATCGATAATGGCTGGTGGAAGCCCGAAAACGCCCATCAGCCCGACCCCAGCTTCGTGCCCTACCTGCTGACCGGCGAGCGCTGGATGCTGGACAACCTGCAGGCGCAGGCGGCCTGGAACATCCTGGTGCAGTGGCCCGACACTAGGGCGCCGAGCGACATGAACGTGGTTTACGGCAACCAGCTGCGCGGCGGCGCCTGGGCCCTGCGGCAGATCGACGAAGCCGCCTGGGCCAGCCCGGCCGGCAGTCCGGAGAAGGCCTACTTCAGCAAGGCCTCGGCCGCCAACTGGTCGTGGCTGGTGTCGATGATCCCCAGCTGGAGCAAGGAGCAGGGCGAGGTGCAGGGCTGGGTGCCGGGGGTCTACGGCACGAACGGCGCGGTTGGCCCCTGGCAGCAGGACTACTTCGCCTCCACCACCCTGGCGGCGGCCCGCCGCGGCAATGCGGACGCGCTCACCGTGCTGCGGTGGACCCGGAACTTCCTGGTCGGGCGCTTCGCCAAGCTGGGCCACGATGGCTGCGCCTACCTGCTGGAGGCCTACAGCCCCGACACCGGCGTGTCCTACGACACATGGGACAAGGTGAAGGCCGGCACGAAGGCCCGTGGCTGGTCCAACGACACCGGCTGGGCCAAGAGCGACGGTAACTACCCGCAGTGGGCCCGCTTCACGCTGCTGGGGCTGGCCGAGGTGCTGGGCGATGCCGAGGCCGGCCAGTGGGCGGCGCGGCTGGTGGCCGAGAAGGCGCCCTATGTCGATGATGCGGCGTTCGCGAAGGATCCGCTGCTGCGGGTGGTCGCGCTGTGAGCGGGATCTTCGGCAACTGGCGGCATCCGATGCGCTACCCGGAGTTCATGGAGTACGGCATGGCGCTGGCCGGCTTCGCCCAGACGCTGATCGCTTGGTACATCGGTGCCGCCGAGCTGGGCACGCGGCACAGCCTCATCTGGACCATCGTCTTCAATCCACAGACTTGGGGAAGCATCGGCGTCACGCTGGCGCTGTTGCACCTCTACGGCTTGTGGCTGCCGGCCGGGCGGCTCGGCCAGTGGATGCGCCTGACAGCGGCCCACCTGTCCTGCGCCTTCTGGATGCACTTCGTCGGCACCACCACCGCCCTGGCGCTCTGGGACGACAACGCGACGATGCCGACGCTGGCCGCCGCCGCCCTGGTCGCGCCCTACTCGGCCTTCGTGGTGTGCGTGCGGCTTCGCAAGGAGTGGCAGTGAGGATGGACAGCAACACCTGGTCGGGGATCGCGCTCGTCATTTCGGCGCTGCTGGTGCCCGTGGTGACGAAGTATTCCTCCGGCGGTGCTGCCGCGAAGAAAGACGCGGAGGAAGCTGAGCAGCGTGCTGCGAAAGCAGAGGCAGCGCTGGCTAAGGAGAAGCGCAGCGGCCAGCGTTGGTACGCTGAGTTAGTGCGGGCTGTCGCTGCCGTGAGGCATGAGCGGCAGGGCCGGCTGCAGGATCGGAAGATCTCCGAAATGCCTGACGTCGAGATCGTGCCCGGCTTCTGGCAGCCGCTGGAGCCGCTGGAAACCCTTCAGCAGGTCATCGAGCGCAGCAACGCTGAGCTGCTGAAGGACTGACCGACGCCGGGGCGGCACCCCGGCATCCCGACAATCTGGAGTGAAGCGATGAATGTCGCTCAGATGATCGCGCTCAACTGGCGCGCGATCACCGCCTTTGCCATGGCCTGCGTGCAGCTTTGCACCGCCCTGGGCTGGCTGCCGATCGGCAGCGAGGACACCGCCAACACGCTGATCGGCTCGGCCGGCCTGGTGATCGCCACCATTGCCGGCGGCAGCTACGTGCAGAACATCGCCACCTCGCGCGCCATTACGGCGCAGGCGGGGGCCGTGGTGGCCACCAGTCAGGTGGTCGACCGGGTGGCCGCCGCCTCGCCCAATGCGGCCCTGGCCAGCGTCACCAGCGCCGCCCGTGACGCCGCGTCCGAACTGATCGACCTGGCGGAGCGCCGGCCGCGATGACCTTCCTGCTGTTCGTCAACGCCCTGCGCGCCATGTGGCAGGAGGCCCTTGCGGAGCCGATCGCACCGCCGCCCGCGCAGGCCGCATCGCAGGTGCTGCCTTCCTCGCCCCTGCCAGTGCTCATGCCTCCGGTGCGCCCGCCGCGTGCGGCTGTGCCGGTCTACGCGGTCGGGGATGCCATCCCCGCCGCCACCACCACGACAGCAAGACAGGAGGCCCGTGTGGGCACCAGTGACCGTTTCCGCGAGCTGATCGACGGCGTGCTGGGCCGGGAGGGCGGCTACGCCAATCATCCGGCCGACAAGGGCGGCGAGACGATGTGGGGCGTGACCATCGCCCGCGCCCGAGCCGCCGGTTACCGGGGCAACATGCGCGACATGACCCGAACCGAGGCCGTCGAGATCTACTGCCTCTACTACTGGACGCAGCCGGGGTTCGACCGGATCGAAGATATGGACCCGCAGCTGGCGGAGCGGTTGTTCGATGCTGGAATCAACTGCGGCACCGGCCGGGCCGGCCAATGGCTACAGCGGACCCTGAACGTGATGAACGGGAAGGGCAGCCTCTACGCCGATATGATCGTGGACGGGCAGTGCGGCGCCATCACCCGGGCGGCGCTGGGAAGCTTCATCCAGCGGCGTGGCCAGGAAGGGAAGGCGGTGCTGCGAGAGGCGGTAAAGTCCTTCCAGGCGGCACACTACCTCGGGCTAGCGGAGAGCGACGCCAGCCAGGAAGCGTTCATTTATGGGTGGATGCGGAGCCGGATTCTGGGAATAGGTTAATCATGTCATCGTCATGATGGGCGCGCGCCTCACCTGCTGCCTCCCATAGTGCGCGAACGCTTACTCGTAGACTACGCATCTCCCAATCGTATGCTGTGCTTCGCACCGCTAGGCCAAGGTCGTTTACAAGTTTGATAGCTTCCAACAAGAGAAAATCGATATCTCCATAGTACGCTGGCGGAGGTTTTTCGACAAAATACAGATCATGTGCAATGTTCGAATCTCGATAGTTTCTCAGCCTAGAGATGCATGTTGGCTCGTCGCCATGAAGAGACTCAATATTGCAGATGAAATTTTTTATGCTTTTGTGAAGGGTATCAAGATTCCGGCCAGCCTTAGTCGGCCTATTCAGTGCTCGCTGTTCGAGGTACTCAATCACCCCGGGGGTCGAAAGTGCCTTCTGCGCGGTAAGGAATGAGAGCCTATCTGTACTATGCTTGTCGAAAAGTCTAATCACGGCAATGATCTGATGTTGTAAGAGAACATCTTGGATTAGTGATGCTGCGGGTGCACATGGTGAGCTGTTTACTGCATCAGTAAGCCGACTGGAATCATTTAGAACTTTCCAGGCATTTTGGCATTCGAGGGCTTGCAAGGCAGTGAACCAAGCGCGCCCAATAAATCGATCTAGTTTTTCGATTGCTTCATCAACTGTCCACTCTTCGGGCTTTTTAGCTTTGGCCACAGTGTTACGCCTCCTTGCCGCCAACAGGACCATTGGACGTGCTCGCTACTACCGCTTGTTTCCCCGAGTCCCGCCCAATAGAATCAGCGTGCAGGGGTGCTTTGCCCTGAGTGTCGAGGCATCCTACCGCCGAGACTTTCCCCTGTATTGCTGGACCAGAACTCTGAGCTTTTGGTCCAGAAGGCCGCCCGGTGGAGCAATCCCCGGGCGGTTTTCTCGCTATAACTGGGGCCGCGGTAAGAACCTTATCGATGGGCTCTTTGCCACGCCCTCAAAAAATTCGATGTGCTTTTTGAGCCCAGCATTTACGCGTGCGACCTCCTGAGGAGGGGGATCAGACGCCCTTGTCCAGCTAACGTTTTCCTGAACGATGCGGGCAGGAACGCCTGCGACGGCGCAGGTATGGGGAACGCTGCGTGAGAGGATTGACCCAGCACCAATGATGGCACCGGGGCCCACCATCACATTCTTCAAGACTAGGGAGCGCTGCGCTATCCACGTGTGCGGAAAGATGATCACGGGGTGCGTCGCGAGGGGCTTATTGTTTAAGACCTCCTCGTTTCCAGTAGAGAAAATGGCATGCATGTCTGTTGGTCTCACCATGATTTCAGTGGCCAACATGCAGTCCTCACCGAACAACACTGCATCGCCGGCCCTCCGGAACTCCATAGTGAGGCCGTTAGAGGTGCTATTCCTACCCCAGTAAAATAGTCCGTCGTCGCCGTGGAAACTCGAAATTATAGACGATCGATGGCCCGAGCCATTACCGCAATCGATGACGGTATTGTTCCTACCTGCGAAGTTATAGACCCCACTCAGCCCAGCTGCCTGCGAGAGATACAGGGCGTTGTTCCGGCTGTTTCTGCCCAAATTGATCCGCAGGGATCTGGCATTATCGGGTGCATAAAAGATCGTCAGCCGAGCTTCCGATCCTGCAGTGTTGGTTTCTGCATCGAGCTTGATAGTGAAGCCGGCCTTCAGCGCGAGGGGGAGATCTCGTTCACTGCGAATTTCGAGACATCCAAGATTGCTGGTGTCCGGAAGCTCGAAACCTTCGCATCCGACTACAGCCAGATGGCCGTTCAAACGTCCTAATGGCGAATGCGGTCCTGGCATCGTCCCCCCCCAACGGTTCTATTTCACCATGCTTCCCATGGCGGTGAAGGCGGTTAGTTTAAGGGTATCTTCGTTGATCATCGAAGATAGGTCGAACGGCTCCATCACCAAGTGAAGAGTTTCCGTTGGCCTACGAGCACCTTGCAAAGCGATCCCATGAAGGAGCTGGATGTTAGCAATGCCATCTCTGCGGGCAGTCATCGATATCGTCAGCGTTTTATTCAAAGCGACCTGAGGAACTACCGGACGAATGACGAAGATGGTCTTCTCCCCATCCTTGTCGAAGTAGTTCACGCCGAAATCAGCATCACAGCCTTGGCTGCCTGATTTTAACCGCATCGGCATCGTGGAGTTAGCCAGATCCAGTCCAACGCCAATCAATGTTTCGTTGTCGCCCACTGCGATATCTATGTTGCTTGGCTCCGAGATTTTGATGAAGTCTGCGGTCACGAGGGAATTGCTTCGGCGTTCGCGCACGCCAGGCACGTCAGCAAGATCAGAGAAGCTTATGTAGCGATATTCATTAACTGAGAGAGTCTTACTGCGACGCTGCAGATTTCTCGCGGCCAGCTCTTTGAACTGGACAGCCAGAATTATTCCGAGCGCGTACGCCGCCCAGGGAGCAAGATGATCTGGGTCTCGGAAATAAAAATCTTTGTTGAAGGGCGCCACCTGCCTCAGCCGGGAGAGGTAATGGTAGCCATCAAAATAAGGCACGCCCCGCCTACGCGCGAAATCAATATACAGCTTTCGAGCTAAGCTGCCTCTGTCCAAACCGAGTTGGCAAGGCATGATCAGGATGATCGGAATGCACTTCGTGCCATGAAGGCGTTCGACGATCAGATCGAGCCTGCTCTCAATCTCAAATACTCTGTCGGGGCCGCCCCCTAACATGCTTTCTTCGTTGACGGCAAAATCGAAGACGCAAAAGTCATAATCGTCTGGATTGAACCGAAATAGTGAGAACGGCAATGCGACGGAAGTACTGTGTCCAAGGGAAAAGTTGTCGAACTTGGTGACATAGCCACTTTTCTCAAGCGACCTGACGTAACCCTTAGATCCGATGGAGTTAGAAGTACCGATAACGGCGATTTTCATACCAACGACCCTATCCAACACGCCGCGCAGCAGGCTCCTTCAGGTTTATTGCACCTGCGAGCGAGGCCTGGCCATAGCAGAAAATTTCACCATGCGTATATCGCCTAAGCGTTTACAGCAGCTTGGTGGATAAATTTTCACCGGCTATGCGTTATTAATGCCCGACCTGATCCCCCACCATGTCCCCCGCACCCATGAGCCAGACGACAAGGGCTGGATCGTCACGGAGTACCGGGGCGCCGTGGTGCGGTCATGGCGCTACGCCAACATCCTGCAGATGCCCAGCCATCCCTATGACGGCAAGGAATTCGGTCAGCTTAGCCACGTCCTGGGGCTGATAGACCACTGGCTGGACCACCAAGCGTTGCCACGGCCCTATGTTTGGCCGGTGCCGGACCGGAAAGCTCCAAGGGCTTAATCCCTCTTCGGTATCCGAGCCTCGACCGTCTCCGCCCAGTCCGGCGGACAGAGGACGGCCGGTCCGATCCAGTAGCCATGGACCGACACCACAGCGCCGCGGTGCCCGCACGCTTCACACTTCAGGCGATGCTTGGTCTCGATCACGTCGAGATGTCCCAGACCGCGCTCCACCATGCTCTTGGCCGAGACTTGCTTCCGCCGCAGGCAGCCCTGGCACCTGACCTCGTGCCAGATGCCCTCGGCGGCACAGTCGGCGTAGGTGGCCCAGGAGACGGCGCGGCGGGGTGGATCGGGTGGCATAGCGGGATGCTATGACGCGAACGTAAGGGGAACAATGCTATAGCCTCTATAGACACAAGCGTTTCGGCACGAACGCAGCGATATCAACCGCGTAGATGCATGACGGCATAACTCTTAATCAGTAGGTCCACGGTTCGAGCCCGTGAGCGCCCACCATCTCATTCTTCAAGATCAACGGTTTGATAGATGCCCCGCAAAGGGGCGTTTTGCATTTCAAGGGTGTTTGCAACAGGGTTTTGCATACGTCAGGGGCCCTTTTTCGCCAGCACCACGACCTGGTCGCCCCCGGCCTCTCACTCCTCCGCACTAGTCTCCACAGCCCAAAAAAATCCTCGAAGGCTTCGGCGCATCCTTCGCGAAATCGATTGTGATGAGAAAGTTTGCTTTTTTCGGAGGCGATGGTCTTTCAGTCGAAAAATAGATGTCGCCGCTCATGATGACGCCTCCAGTCTTTGTGCCCCCTATCACAAAAAACATGCCTGTAATCTAGCTTCACCTAAGACAAGATAACGCGTTGTACTTTCGGTCTTGCCCGGCCAACTCAGGTGACGGTCTCACAAGCGGCCTGAGATCTGTGATGGATGGCGACCGGCGCAGCAAAATTTACGGGTAGACTCGCGGCCAGAGCATGGGATGGCATGATAGACTTGGTCACTTGTGCCCTGATTTATCGCGGAGGCTATCAAAGGCCAGAAAGAGCCCTGGCATAATGAGAGGCGCAACCATAAGGCCATAGCTGACCTTCGCCTCCAGCCACGTCACATAGATCCTTAACTGCTGTTTTCCACCAAGCTGGAATGGAACGACGTGACCAGTCGAACGTACCATATGCGTGGGCGAGTGACTGTGCAGGCTCCAATACCACACGATGAAAATAACGGTGAAAGTGACGCATATGGCGGCAGCCACCGCGATCGTGTTGTGCTCGATCCCGCTCTTCAACGGCTTCAGATCGTAGGGGTGTTTTGTGTACCGGGGCGCTTCAGGAGTACTCTGGCCGGTCCATGAAGACGATTGGATGCCGCTGTTGTCTGGATCATCTCTCATCGGTCAACGGTATCACAAAATAGAAGCCACGCCGCCGGCAGGACGAGCGCCCGATGAGCATATGGGGCCACGCCGGACAGCGCGATTGCAGTGGCCGGGAGGGCGTTTCCGTAACGCCCTCCCAGCTGGCGCTTACGCCTTGCGGCGGCGGACCATCGCCAGCCCAGCCAGGCCGGCGCCGAACAGCGCGATGCTCATCGGCTCGGGCACGGAGGTCGGGGTCGAGACGGTCCAGGCACCGCTCACGGCGCAGTTGGCTGCGCTGACCATGCAGGGTGAAATCTCCTGGCCCACAAAGCCATTGGCCGTCGAGCCCGTGCCGGTGAGGCGAGCATCATAGCTGCTGCCATCATAGACGAGGCTGCTGGCGGTCACGTTGCCGAGGCTGTCAAAAGCCAGGGTGAAATTGATCATTCCGGTCACAAAGTTCGGACCGACACCATCACGACCAATGGTCATGCTGATGAAGCGGTTAACATCGCCCCGAAGCGTGGTCTGGTTGCCGTTGGCATCGCCGTTACCGACAATGGAGAAGACGGTCTCAGCGGACGTCAGCACCACTTGGATGTTCAGCGGCACGGGGGCAGCAGCGCCCGACTGAGACGCGCCAGCGAAATTGTAAATCACGGCGGCCTCGGCTGAAGCGAGCGGCGTAGCGGCCAGGGCGGCCATCAGGCCTACAGCGATCATCGACTTCATGGGTATCTCCTCCCGGAATGACTACGGAGGATTGCAAATCCCGTGCCTATACAATTCAGCTAGTTATTTTAGTGTGTTACGCTGTAGTCGCACAACCTATAAACTCAGCCTGTTAAAAAAATGAACGAGAGGTTAGGCAGAAGTGAGCGGCGTGAGACGCCCCGGCATAGGCAATGCGGCTGCCTCTACCTGCCGCATCGCAGAGGGTCGTGTTAAGCCGAGCGTGTTCCTCCTCCGTCAGCGACATGTCCCGCGCGCTTTGGTCCAGTACTTCCCCGACACGTCTGAGGCTGTGCTTGATCTCACTTTCCATGCGCTGCTCCTTCTGGTCGATGCCGCGCTGCGTCATGTCCAGCAGCTCGCGCATCTCGCCCGGCACCCGCGCCTGCCCGGTCGCGATCCGGCTGAGGTGCCGGACGATGGTGTCGAACTGCCGGTCGTCGCCATAGCGCACGAGCAGCCGGCCAGGCTGTGCTGACTCTCGCCTAATTCCCTCAGCTTGGTACGGAACCACGCCACGCCGTCAGGGGTGCCGTGGATTGGGGATTATCAGACATCCTTGCCTCCTGGCTTGGGCCATTCTGCCTTCCAAATTGTGTGGCGGACTTGCGCGCCCCACCTTTAACAGATCGAAGGCTGGAACTGGGAGGTGATGGTTATGCGGACCATTTTGCTGAGCAAGGATACAAGGCGGATAGACGTTCGTTGAGAAATGGCCCCTGTGTCCTGTCAATCAGTATAGTGGATTTGTGAAATATTTGATATGAGGGGAAAGTAATTTCTTAATCGTTACTTAACTGTCGTGTCCGGCTCAGCCCAATAGTTTTCCATGGCATGCTCAATGGCTCGATTAACCTCCTCAGGGACCTGCGTCCCGAGAGCCACTCTTATTTCTTGGCCCACATGCGGCGAAGACTGGACGCAACAGAGCCATCACCACGACCTTTATCGTTTCGTCCACGAAGGTTTCCTCAGCGCTTTTGTGCAGGCCGAACTGCCTGAGTCGTCGTCGAAGGCCGCTTTCGGCAACATTCAGACGGAAGGATTAACCCATATGTGTAACGATGGCGCTACTGTGCGTTTGTCTCTTTTTTGTCGCGAAGTCGAATGGCTTTCCTACTGACAAGAAGGATGGTCAACATGGCGGTCGCTGCGGCGCTGCTTGCGTGGGGTCAGCAACGGTCCGGCTGCCGGTCTTGTTCCGATGCTTGCGGTGAGGCCCGGGCCGGTTGCGGGGCTGAGGAACTGCCTACTCTCAATCAAGAGACTGGACGCCGCGCACTCGGGCCCAGAGTGACTTCATGGGGCGATTGAAGCACTATGATCGAGCGTTTTGCTTCGCAGGCGCAGCCTTGCCGTCATTCCAGGTATATTTCCACAAGCGAGACTTCGGTGTTGGATATGAGATCCATAACCGGCGTGCTCGCATGTCTCCGTAGGCAGGACCGACGTCTTCCTATCGCTGGAGGGAACTGTCGGTTTCTGCGATCTGCTGATCGGCGACCCGCCCCGGAATTAATACCGTTATCATGGACCGGGCCATACAATAACCCGACCTTTCCCCACGTTTTATCTCTGTGCCGTCTCAAATATCGTGACGTTATAATCCGGATGGTTGAAAACCAATCTTGAGCGCCACCGTTGACTGCATCAATCGAGAGGGTGGTCATGAGAATTCTGCTGGCGGAAGATGACCTCTTCACACGCATGGACTTGGCCGAGAGCCTGTCCTCGGCAGGGCATGAGGTGGTGGAAGCCATGAATGGCGATCAGGCCCAGAAGATCCTCGAATATCCCGGCAAGATCGGCATGGTCATCACCGACCTGAACATGCCCGGCAGCAATGGCATCACAGTCGCGACCAAGGCACGGCAGCATTTTCCGGATGTCGCCGTGCTCTTCATCACCAGCCGGGCCGACCTGCTGATTTCCAAGCAGGCGCCGCGTCCCTACAGTTACCTGCAAAAGCCATTTGCCCCCGCACAATTTCTGGCAGCGGTGAAGCTCGCCCTGGCGAAGCAGGACCGCGACACGCAGCACTAGAGCTGCGTCAGGGTCGTCGACGCTTGTGCCGCTGGGGTGAATAGGGCTTCCAGGCCTCGTGCATCACAAGCCGGACGTGCCGGGCACTGATGCGTCCGCCTCAAACGGGCATCGGCAGCCGGATCTGGCTCCGGTGATGCGACGTTCCCCCCGCGATGTCCTGTATCTCGATGTCCAGCACGCCGGCCGGCCATTCGGCGAGATCGCACGACAACCGCCAGCCTGAATACACGAAGCCATATTCAGGAAATGCCGTTTCCAGGTCCGTGCGGCGATGGGCCAGTTCGGCCTGCCCCAGCACCTCGCCCTGGTAGCGCAGCACCACGCGGCTGGCGGGAGGGTCAGACAGCACGAAGCCATGCACCCAGAACGACCGCTTGCCCTCGTCAAAGGCGAAATTGACGCCGAGGCGGAGCGGAAGAGACGGCGTGCCGGCATCGTGCGGCCCGTCGTCGCCGGCCAACGCTTCCAGCACCTGCGCCAGTGCCATGCTGTGATGGAACAGGTCCGGGCCGACGATGTCGCGCAGCACTTGGCGGGCTTGGTCGTCCTCCGTGCGGGCGGCATGCAAGGCGCGCATCACGGCGGGCGTGTCCAGCGAGGCTGCTAGGCCGGGCAGCCCCGGAAAGGTGTCCAGGGCTTCGTCCAGCGGCAGGATGACCAGCGGCTTGCCCAGCGCCAGGGCTTCCACGCCCAGCGTCGAGTAATGCGTGATGACGGCGGAGCACCGGGCCAGGGCGGGGATCGGGTCCTCGGCCTCTACCAGGGTCAGCAGGCGGGGGTCGCGCGGCCTGCGGACCGAGGACCGGTAGGTTCCCTTGGAAACCGGGTGGTTGCGGATGTAGACCGGCAGTCCGGTTTCGCGCTCCAACTCCGCGAGCAGGGCGGCCACGGGCTTGATCGCTTCCGCCCGCGCATCCGTGGCGTAGATCAGGAACGGCTCGCTCGACACGGGCATGCCGGCCAGCCGGTCCAGCTTCGGAAAGCCGACGGCGATGGAGCGGGCGCGCTTGGTGGGTGCCAGGCGCAGCCGGTCGCGTTCGCCGAAGGTCAGGAAAACGTCGCAGGTGTCGTGCAGGTTGGTTTCGCCCCAGCGCTGCACCAGGCCGTGCTGGAAGCCCACCCACAGCCGCCTCCGCGTCAGGCGCCCCTGCAGGTCGGACCGCAGCTGCGCGAACGGCAGCGTGTTCACGGCAAGGACGATGACATCCGGGTTGAACTGCTCGACCCGCTCCGCAAGCTCCTGCAGAAACGGCTCCGACCGGACGGATTCCATATAGGGTTGCGGCGTGGTGAAGGCGTGGCGCAACAGTTGGAAGCGCGGGTTCTGGTCCAGCAGGGGGGATTCGTGGGTCTTGTCGCCGGGCAGCGGGTACAGCAGTGACAACACCCCGTGGCCCCGTGCCTGCAGTTCATCCGGTGCGGAGCCGAGGTTTTCCAGCGAGCGGAGCGTGGTGCCAATGAACAGGAACTTCATGCCGCCATACCTCGCCAAGCCGCTGCCGCAGAGTGCTGGCAGAAGCCCGATGCCGCAACCGGCGCGGGATATGCTTCCGGCCAGGCAACGGCCGAACGTGGCGCCGGCACCCGCCGGCGGGCCGCGCGCCGGCCGCCGCAGCACTGCCACCCCCGTGCCGCGCCCCATGTTGTCGCGATGCCGGATGCTGGTCCCGGCGGCGGTTCTGCTCCTGGGCCTGCTGCCGCTCGCCGCGCGGGCGCAGGGCCAGGAACAGGCGGTGGGCGAGGCGCGCTTCACCTTGCCGGCGGGGTGGACGGGCGTGCCACAGCAGAACGGCATGTGGCAGGGGCGTCGCGATTTCGGGGGCGGGCAGCGCCGGGGTGGCACGGCGCTGGTGCAGGTGTCGCGCCTGATTCCGCGTGCCGCGGGCACGGCGGATGCGGTGTTCAGCCGCCTGGCGGGCACGATCCCCGAGCTGGCCAACAAGCGCCCCACCACCCAGGGCCGCGGCATGACCGCCAATGGGCATCCCATCCGCTTTGACAGCCGCTGCTGCGCCCGCCGCGGCGAGGTCAGCATCGGTTCCGACACGGTGGCGATCGATGATGGGGCCGGCACGCACGTCCTGTCGCTGATCAGTCTCAACCTGCGTGGTGACGACGCCCGCGCGGCCCGCGCGGATTTCGATGCGATCGTCCGCTCCTACCGCCCCCGCCCGGGAGACCATGCTTTTGCCTTGCAGCCCCCGGCCGGCGCGGGCGGGCTGGACGGCGTGTTCAGCCACCTGTCCACGGGGCTGCGGCCCAATGCCTTCGGCGGCACCGATTTCGTCGCCGACATGGAGGTGCTGGTGTTCGACCGCGGCGGGCTGTTCAGCCGCGCCATTCCCGCCAGTGGCGACGGCATCGCCACCCATTGCCAGGCCAAGCCCACGGATTGCGGCACCTACCAGCTGTCGGGCGGCGGCATCCTGGGCGGGGGGGAGCGCATCGAGATGCGCGAGGTCGGCCCCCGCTACGGCATCCTGGACAGCGAAACCAAGCCGCTGCGGCGCGAAGCCACCGGCCTGCGCATCGGCGACACGCTGCATGCCCAGGTGCCGCCGCTGCCCGCGAACACGCGCTTCGACGGCACCTGGCGGTATTTCTTCGCGTCCTCCGGCAGCACCGCCTTCGCGTCCGGCAGCCTGTCCTCGGAACGGCTGCTGACATTGACGCCGGACGGGCGGTTCCGCCGCACCGGGTTCGCCGGGGCCAGCAGCACCAGCTCCGCCGGCGGCGGCACCGCCGGCGTCACCACGGGGCGCCGCCGGCCGGCGGAAAGCGGCCGCTACGACGCCGCCGGCTTTCGCCTGACGCTGCGCGGCGACGATGGGGCGCAGGAGGTGCTCAGCCTGTTCCGCCCCGGCGGCGAGACCGACGACAAGCTGCTGGTGATCGATGGCAACAATTATCTGAAGCGCGACCCCGCCGGGGCGCGGCGGTGAGGGCGCGCCCGGCATGACGATGATCCGCGACCCCTGGGCGCCCTTGCCGCCATCGCCACCGCCGGCGCCGCGCCGCCGCACCCGGCTGGTCTGGCTGTTGGCGGTGGCGGGCACGGCGCTGGCCTGGTTGCCGCTGCTGTCCGTGGTGTTGTGCGCCACGCTGGCCGGCGCGCTGGGGTGCCAGGTGGACGAGGGCTCGGTGCACCCCTGCATGCTGGGTGGCGTGGATATCGGCCCGACGCTGTATGTCCTGGGCGTCATGGGCTGGCTGATGCTGGCCACGGCGCCGTTCATGCTGCTGAGCATCGTGTTCTGGCTGGGCGCCGCGCTGCGCTTCCTGTGGCGGCGCTGGCGGGGTGCGACGGGCGCGACCTGAGCCGCTCGACAGCCGCCAGGGCATCGTCCAGAACAGCCGGGGCAGCCGGTGGGGCGGGCGATGTTGATCTTTTGGCGGGGGCGCGGCTGGTGGGTCACCTGGATCGCTCTGCTGGCGATGGTCCTGCCGATGATCCTGCTGCGCCAGATCGATGGCCCGGCCATCGACCGCGGCGTCAGCCTTTCCATGGGGCTGGCGGCCATCGCGACCCTGCTGCTCGGGCTGCGCTTCAACCGGGGCGGGCAACGCGGCGCGCCGGCGGAGCATTCCTTCTGGGGGCTGCCGATGCAGGTTTGGGCGGCGCCGATGCTGGTGTTCGCGGTGTTGCTCGGCACCGGCACGATCACCACGGCGGAAGAGCCCCGGACGCCCGGCGCCCATGCGCCGCCCTCGGGCGGCCTGTCCAAGACTCGAGGCGGGCCGTGACGGCGGCCCGGGGTGCCACCACGATGCGGCGAAAGAACTGACCATGCGGAACATGCTGTGGCTTCTGGTGATCCTCGGCTTCGTGCTGCAGGCCCTGGCGCTGTATCTGATGGAGTACGAGCTACGCGCCATGCTGCGCGGCGACATGGTCGGCGTCCTCACGCTGCCGGACCTGCTGCTGCTGCTTTCCCCCGCCATTCTCGGCTTTGGCGGCGCGGCGGCGGCCGCCTGGCTGCAACGCCGGGGGTCGGGCTGGGCGCCGGTGGTGGCGGCGGTGCCGCTGGTCCTGCTGGGCCTGGCGCTGCTGCTGGTGGTGCTGCTGTGGTTCAACCCGATCCGGCACCAGCCCTGAGCGCGCGCCGCGCCGGCCCGGGGGCCGGGCCATGAGGCGGGGCCGCTTTGCGGTGCTGGCGTTGCTGCTGTCGCTGCCCGCCTGCGCCAGCGTGGTGCCGGGCTTTCAGGAGGCGGCGCAGCCGGCGGCGGCGCCGGATGCCGGGCGGGTGGTGCTGTTCACCGGCCTGAACTGGTCGGGGGAGTCGCACCGGGCCACGGGCACCGATGCCCTGGCGCAGCAGATCCGCCGCGCCGGCGTGCCGGCCGACGTGTTCCGGCCGGGCGAATGGGACAGGGCCGCCACGCAGCTGCTGGCACTGCGGCCGCCCCCGGCGGCCATCGCCGTCTACGGCTATTCGGCGGGCGGCCCCGCCGCGACGCGCTTTCTGGAGCGGGTGGCCGGGGCCGGGCTGCGGGCCGAAACGCTGCTGGTGCTGGAATCGTGGCGCGATGCCACCGTGCCCTGCGGCGTCGGGCTGGCCCTGCAATACCGGCTGGAGGATGGCGGCCTGTTGCGTGCCGCCCGGCCGGGCTGCGCCGAGGTCCACAACGAGCTGATCCACCCCGATGTGGCGTCGCGGGGCGGCGGGCTCGGGCATCTGAGCGTCGCGGCGGACGCCATGGTGATGCGCATGCTGCTGGGGGAACTGGTGCGGGATGGCGGGGTGCGCCGGCGCTGACCGCGGGCCATCCGGCAAGCCGTTGCGGCGGCGGATCGTGCCGGGCAGGGGACTTGGCAGAACAGAAGCCGGACACCAGGATAAAGCTAGACCGGAGCCAGGCTCGTTCCGCCGTGCCGTGCCGCATCCCGGCCCCCCTGGGGGCATGCCAGCCCTAGGTTACGCTATGCCCGACGACGACATGCCCGAACACGCGTCACGGGGTTCCGCCCCGGTGCTGACGGGCGAGGCCTTCCACCCCGACGACCGCAAAAGCGAGATCTTCTTCGCGGCCGTCGAAACAACGCGCATGCCGATGATCGTCACCGACCCCAACCGGGACGACAACCCGATCATCTTCGTCAACAAGGCCTTTCTGGCCATGACCGGCTACGCCGCCGACGAGCTGCTGGGCACCAACTGCCGCTTTCTGCAGGGCCCCGAAACGGACAAGGCGACAGTGGCGCAGGTGCGCGACGCGGTGCACCACCAGCGCGAGATCGCCGTCGAGATCCTGAACTACCGCAAGAACGGGTCGAGCTTCTGGAACGCGCTGTTCATCTCGCCGGTGCGGGACAAGGACGGCAAGCTGCTCTACTTCTTCGGCTCGCAGCTCGACGTCAGCCGCCGGCGCGATGCCGAGGATGCCTTGCGCCAGGCCCAGAAGATGGAAGCGCTGGGGCAGCTGACCGGCGGCATCGCGCATGACTTCAACAACCTCCTGCAGGTGATCATGGGCTACCATGAGATCATGCAGGTGGGGCTGGCGCGCGACAGCGTGGACGTGGCCCGCATGCGGCGCAGCGTGGAGCACGCGCATGTTTCCGCCCAGCGTGCCGCGACCCTGACGCAGCAGCTCCTGGCCTTTGCCCGCAAGCAGCGGCTCGACGGCCGTTCCGTGAACCTGAACGACACCGTCCACGGCATGCACGACCTGGTGGAGCGCACGCTGGGCGAGGAGGTGGAGGTGGTGCACATGCTGCAGGAGGGGCTGTGGAACTCGCGCCTCGATCCCAGCCAGGCGGAGGTCGCCTTTCTCAACGTGCTGATCAACGCGCGCGACGCCATGGCGGGGCGCGAGCGGCGGCGGATGACGATCCAGACCGGCAACGTGGCGGTGGAGGAGAAGGCCGATGCCGGCCTGGCCGGCCTGTCGCCCGGCCGCTACGTCGGCATCAGCTTCACCGACACCGGTGCCGGCATCCCGCCCGCGCTGCTGGAGCGGGTGCTGGACCCGTTCTTCACCACCAAGGAGGAGGGGCGCGGCACCGGGCTCGGCCTGTCCATGGTGTATGGGTTCGCCAAGCAGTCCGGCGGCACGGTTCGCATCGATTCCAAGGTGGGCGAGGGGACCACGGTGCGGCTGTTCTTTCCCGCCGCGGCGCAGGAACAGGTGGCGCCGGCCCCCAGCGCCCGCGCCGCCGAGCGCCAGGGCACGGAAACCATCCTGGTGGTGGAGGACCGGGCCTATGTCGGCGACTTGGCGCAGGAGCTGCTGGAGGATTTCGGCTACCGGGTGCTGCGTGCCGGCAGCGGGCGCGAGGCGCTGGAGGTGCTGGCGGGCGACAGCAAGGTGGACCTGCTGTTCAGCGACCTGATCATGCCCGGCGGCATGAACGGCGTGGTGCTGGCGCACGAGGCGCGGCGGCGTTATCCGGGGCTGAAGGTGCTGCTGACCACGGGCTACGCCGAAACGTCGCTGGAACGCAGCGACGCCGGCGGCAACGAGTTCGAGGTGCTCGACAAGCCCTACACCCGGCGCGACCTGGGGCGCCGGGTGCGGATCGTGCTGGACGGGCCGAACGGCGTCAGCTGACGTCGTTCAAGGGGATCTCCACGTCCAGCAGCGGCGCGTGCTGCTGGGCGCCGTAGACGTCCGTGTCGCCGATGCCGCCCGCCGGCACCAGCCGGGGCAGGGTGGCCTTGAAGGCGGCGGCGGTGTCATAGGGCGTGAACAGCACGTCGGCTTCCGCCACGCCGTAGAGGCGGGCGAACAGCGCGGCGTTCAGCACGCCCGTCGCCTTGACGCGGCGGTACAGCGCATGGTCCTCGAACAGCACGTCGATGGTGACCATGAAGGGGCCGGCGTTCTTGCTTTTGCAGATCTGCGCGATGTCGCGGATGCGGGGCATGGTCACACCGTCTCGTATTCGATAGGGAACATCTCGAACGGGTCCCTGGGCGCGACCACGTGAAAGACGCTGAACTGGAACATCGGGCCGAGCTCGATGTCGGACGGGCTGAACGGAAAGGCCATGTTGCCTTCCTTGCACAGGCGCCCGGGGAAGTCGGCATGCAGCATGGAGGTGCGCGCCATGGCCAGCACGGCGTTGGCGATGTCCTGCGTCTTGCCCACCACCTCGATCACGAAGCCCAATTCATGCGAGGTGATCTGCTTCTGCGGCTCCCAGCCGGCCATCACGCCATCCTTGCCGTAGGTGCGGACCACCATCTGGTAGTCGTCGGGCGGCACGCCGAAGGAGGCCGCCTTGGCCGCCACCTTGGTGCGGTGCGTGTCCAGGTAGCTGTCGATCTGCCCGATCAGCACCGGGTCGCGCGTGCCGCAGACGGTGATGGCGCGATAGCCCGCGCGCTCCACGCCTTCCAGCTTGATGGTGTACTGCTCGGCCGGCGTCCAGGTCATGCCGTCCACCTTGACCGCGCGGTCGGACACGGCGGTGAAGGTGCAGGCGCTGGTGTCCAGCAACCCGCCCGGCTCGACATGGTGGATCGGGCTGGAGTTCTCATGCAGCGCGAAGTTGGCCACCGCCAGCGGCGTGGAACGGCGGATCGGGTTGGGCGGCTCGCAGATCAGGTGGTCGTCGCGCACGCGCACGAAGATGCAGTCAGGCTCCTTGGGCACGGACGGCTCGGCGCCGCATTCCAGCATCTTGCCGGCGTACCAGGAGGGCGCCGGGTTCATGCCGGCGCGGATGGCGGGGCCGGCCCATTGCGCCGGGTCGCTGCTGCGGCCGGCCAGGATCACCTGCGCGCCGTTGTCCAGCGCGCGGGCGAAGGGCTCGGGGCCCATCATGCCGACGATGCGCTCGGCGCGGCGGACCGTCGCCTCGTCCAGCGGCTTCATCTTGGCCAGCGGGCGCGTCAGACCGGCATTGACCCGTTCGATCAGGCTGTCGGCGCTTTGCTCGGAATGGATCAGCGCCATGCGGAAGCTGAGGCCCTCCTCCTTTGCGATCTCGCGCACCAGGGCGGCCGTGTCCTGCAGGTGCGGCTCGCCGCCGGCGCCGCCGGACGTGCCAATGATGCAGGGGATTTTGGCCGCCACCGCCGCCATCAGCATCAGCCGCAGGTCGCGCTTGGCCGAAAGGCGCGACACGAAGGACTTGCCGGCGCCCAGGTAGTAGGGCCCCGGGTCGGTGCTGCCGCCGTCGCAGCCGATGACGTGCGGCTCCCACGACATGCCGATCTTCAGCGATTCCTCGGCATAGCCGTAGCCGAGGATGCCGCTGGTCGAGAGCATTCTGAATTCTTGCACGGTGTGGTCCTCAGCCCTTGGGCAACAGCCCGTCCTTGTCCGCCTGCTGCCAGCGGCGGTCTTCCTCGACCAGCAGGCTGGCGAAGGCGCTGCGCGTCATCGGCGCGGCGTCCACCGCCAGGTTCTTCAGCCGCTGCGTCAGCACCGGCGTCTCCATCGCGGCGATCACCGCGTTGTGCAGCTTGTCGGCGATCGCGTCCGGCAGCTTGGCGGGGGCGAACATGCCGAACCAGCCGGTGAAGTCGGCGCCATTCACGCCCGCCTCCTTCAGCGTCGGCACTTCCGGCATGAAGGAGGAGCGCTCGGGCGCCGAAACCGCCAGCACCTTGATGGTGCCGCTGGCCATGAGCGGCATGGCGGTCGCGGTGCTGCCCCAGGCCACCGGCAGGTGCCCGCCGCTCAGCTCCGCCAGATAGGCGCCGCTGCCGCGATACGGGATCTCGGTGATCTCCACGCCCGCCTGCTTGGCGAAGGTATTGGCGGTGTAGGAGGACTGCGCATCCGACGTGCCCTGGGAGATGCCACCCGGCCGCCCCTTGGCCGCCTTCAGCAGATCCGCCACGGAGTTGTAGGGGCTGTTCGCCGCCGTCATCAGCACCAGCGGATAGCGCGCCGTCATGGCGATCGGCGTGAAATCCTTGAGCGGATCAAAGGGAAGCTGCGGCGTGATGTACTTGGTCATCACATGCGTGCTGGTCACCACCATCAGCGTGTAGCCATCAGCCGGGCTGCGGGCCACGCCCTCGCTGCCGACGATGCCGTTGGCGCCCGCGCGGTTCTCCACCACGAAGCCCTGGCCGAGGCTGCCGGTCAGTGCTTCCGCGATGGCGCGGGTGGTGACGTCGGTGCCGCCGCCAGGGGCATAAGGCACCACGATGCGGACAGGCTTGTTGGGCCAGTTGCCCTGCGCGGCGGCGGGGCGGATGGCGGGCAGGGCCAGCAGGGCGGCACCGCCGGCCAGCAGGGTGCGGCGCGAAACCGCGCCGGAAGCCTTCAGCATGATGTTCTTCCCTCGGACGTATTGTTGTTTTTTTGTTTGTTCAGGAGGCGGCGCGTAGGGCCGCCTTGCGCCAGTCACCCGCCGCCGGCTTGGGCAGGCCAAGGTTCTCGCGCAGCGTCGTGCCCGCGTAGTCCTTGTGGTATAGGCCGCGCCGCTGCAGCTCCGGCACCACGAAGCGCGAGAAGTCCTCGAAGGCGCCGGACATGTGGGTGGCGGCCAGCACGAAGCCGTCGCAGGCGCGGGCCTCGAACCATTCCTGCATCTGGTCGGCCACCTGCGTTGGCGTGCCGCAAAAGATCGGAAACTCGCCAATGGTGCCGCGGCCGGAGAAGTGCACGAAGTCGCGCACCGTCGGGTTTGCCTTGCCGCTGAGGTTGACCACGCGCTCCTTGAAGCCGGTCCAGGACAGCTTCTTCAGCTCCTCATCCGTGAAGCTGGCGTCAGGGTCCTTGGAGCCGAAGTCGAAGTTCAGCGCTTCCGACAGCAGCACCAGCGCGTCGATGGGCTTGGCCAGCGCGCGGATGTATTCGCGCTTTTCCTCGGCCATCGCCTGGGTTTCCGCCACGCAGACGTAGCAGGCGGGGCAGACGTTGACGCTGTCGGGGTTGCGGCCGGCGGCGGCGACGGCGGCCTTGAGCTCGCCATACTGCTTCTGCCCGGCGGCCATGTTCGGGTAGACCACGAAGATCAGCTCGCCCCACTGCCCGGCGAACTGCCGGCCGCGGCCGCTTTGCCCCGCCTGGATCAGCACCGGGTGGCCCTGCGGCGAACGCGGCACCGGCAGCGGGCCGGCCGACTTGAAGAACTTGCCCTTGTGGTCGAGCTTGTGGACCTTGCTGCCGTCGGCGAAGCGGCCGCTGGCCTTGTCGCCGATCAGGGCGCCGTCTTCCCAGCTGTCCCACAGGCCGAGCACCACCTCCATGAACTCGTCGGCGCGCTCGTAGCGCAGGTCGTGGGCCAGGTGCTCGTCGCGGCCGAAGTTGGCGGCCTCGGAATTGTTCAGCGAGGTGACGACGTTCCAGGCCGCGCGGCCACCGGTCATCAGGTCCAGCGTCGCGAACAGCCGCGCCACATGGAAGGGCTCGTAATAGGTGGTGGAATAGGTGACGCCGAGGCCGAGCTTCTCGGTGGCCATGCCGATGGCGGTGATGATGGTGGCCGGGTCCATCTTGACCACGCGCACGCCGTTCTCCACGGCGTCGCGGTGGTCGTTCTTGTAGATGTCCGGCATCGCCAGGCGGTCGTCGAAGAAGGCGAGGTGGAACTTGCCGTCCTCCAGCGCGCGGCCGATGCGCTGGAAGTACTTCGGCGTCGTGAAGTCCATCGGGTTGGCCGGGTGGCGCCAGGAGCCGGGGGCGATGGAGCAGTTCTGCGCCTGCAGAAAGCCCACCATCTTCATCTGACGTTGCTGGTCGCTCATGCGGGCGTGCCCCTTGTTCCTGGCCGGGCGGCGCGCTGCCGCGCGGCCCGGATCGTTTCCTGACATGCCCCTGCCTTTCCGGCGGGGCTGCGCGAACGTTTGCGCTTCTGGCTCTCAGTAAGGACCGGAGAGGCCGCAGGGTCAACCCGAATCTTCGGCGGCAATGCTTCCCGATTTGGTGCGGTGCAGTATTCAGGAACCCTGGCGAGGCAGTTTGACTGCGCCAACGGATGCACCAAGAAACCATGCTAGGATGCCGCGATGAACGACCTCCCGCCCGAAGGCGCCACCCGCCGGCGCGCCACCATCGTGACCCTGTCGCGGCAGGCGGGCGTGGCGCCTTCCACCATTTCCCGCGCCTTGAAAGGGGACCCGCGCATCTCGGCCGAAACGCGCGAGCGCATCGCCAAGCTGGCGCGGGAGCTGGGCTACACGCCCAACGCCCTGGCCCGCACGCTGTCGTCCGGCCGGTCCGGGCTGATCGGGCTGGTGCTCGGCCCCGCCACGCACCCGATCTACACCGCCCTGCTGCACGAGGCGGTGGCCCAGGGCGCCGAACGCGGCCTGCGCATGCTGATCATCCACGCCGGTGCCGGCCCGATCGAGGACACCACGGCGGAGGTGCTGCTGCAATACAAGGTGGATGGCTGCCTGATCACCTCCGCCACGCTGTCGTCGCGCGCCGCGGCGGTCTGCGCCGGCAACGGCGTGCCGGTGGTCATGGTCAACCGCGTGGCGCGCGAGCACGGCAGCGCGGTGGCCTGCGACAACGGGGCGGGCGGGGCCGAGCTGGCGCAACTGCTGCTGGCGCGCGGCCACCGGCGCTTCGCCACGGTCATCACCTCCAACCCCACCTCCACGGCGGTGGAGCGCGAGCAGGGCTTTCTGAGCCGGCTGGAGCAGGACGGGCTGCGCCCCATGCTGCGGCTGGACGGACAATCCACCTATGACGGGGGCTACGCCGCCGGCCAGCGCATCGCGGCGCTGCCGCCGGGCCAGCGGCCGGACGCGGTCTTCGCGGTCAGCGACATCATCGCCATGGGCGTGATGGACGGCCTGCGCCTGGGCGGGCTGCGCGTGCCGCGCGACCTGTCCGTGGTCGGCTTCGACGACATCGCCGAGGCCGCGCGGCCGATCTACGACCTCACCACCGTGGCGCAGCCGCTGTCCGCCATGGTGCGCCGGGGGCTCGACCTGCTGGCCGCCCGCATGACCAACCCGGACCTGCCGGACGAGGCGGTGAGCCTGCGGGGGCGGCTGGTGGTGCGCGGTTCGGTGCGGCCGGCAGCGGACAACACGCCCGCGGGTTGATCCATCGCCCGGCAGCCGCGCGCATGAGGCACCGGGCTGCTTGCGGGCGGCGGGGGCCACATGGTTCCGTCGTGCAACCCGCCGCATCGGGCGGCGGGGCCAGGAACACCCGACCATGCGCCATCTTCTGCTCGCCACGCTGTTGAGCGCGGCCACCCTGACACCCGTGCTGGCGCAGGCGGCGGAGGACCGGCGGGTGGAGGTGGTCAACGCCTCGGGCCGCGAGCTGCGCGAGTTCTACGCGTCCAACAGCCAGCGCTCGAACTGGGAAGAGGACATCCTGGGCGACAGCACGCTGCCCAGCGGCCGTTCCGTCATGATCAACATCGACGACGGCTCGGGCGCCTGCCGCTTCGACGTCCTGGCGGTGCTGGAGGGTGGCCGCAGAGTGGAGCAGCGCAACATCAACGTGTGCGAGATCAGCCGCTTCACGGTGCGCTGATCCCGGGTGCCGGGCGCGGCGGGCATCGGCCCCGCGTTGCCGTTCCGCGGCGTGGCCGTCAGGCGGCGGCGAGGTCCACGGCCACCTCCAGCCGGTGCCGCCCGCCGCCCAGGATGATGCCGCGCAGGGGCGACACGTCGGCGAAATCGCGCCCCCAGCCCAGCACCACGTGCTCCTCGCCCGCCACCAAGTCGTTGGTCGGGTCCAGGTCCACCCAGCCATCCGCCTCGCCCAGCCAGCAGCCCACCCAGGCGTGCGACTGGTCGGCGCCGCGCAGCGCCATGCTGCCCGGCGCCGGATGCGTGCGGATGTAGCCGGACACGTAGCGCGCCGGCAGGCCGAGCCCGCGCAGCCCGGTGATCATCAGCTGCGCGAAGTCCTGGCAAACCCCGGCGCGGCGCGCCAGCACCTCGGACACCGGCGTTGTCACGCCGGTTTCCCCCGGGCGGTAGCGGAAGTCGCGGCGAATGCGGCTGTTCAGGTCCCGCAGTCCTTCCAGCACCGGCCGGCCGGGCGGAAAGGAGAGGGCGGCGTAGCCGCGCGCCTCGGCGTGTTCCGGCAACATGGGCGAGGGAAAGGCGAACTCGGCCGCCGCCGGCGTGGGGCAGGCCGCCACCGCTTCCCACGGCGGCGTGGCGCCGGCGGCCGGCGGCGGCGCGGCGGCGCGGCGGACCAAGGCCTCGGCCACCACCTCGAAGCGGTCGTGCGGCCGGTCGATGGACAGGCGCGTCACCCGGTTGCCGAAGTGGTCCAGGGCGTCGGTGCGCAGTGCCGCGGGCGGGGTGCAGCTCAGCGTCGCCGCCAGCACCTGCTGGCACGGCAGCGCGCGGGGCAGCAGGTGCAGCAGGTGGTTGGCCAGGTCCACGGTTTCCGCGTAGCGGTAGGTGGTGACGTGGCGGACGCGCCATTGCATCGGGACCGGATCCTCAGGCGGCGCCGGCGAGCAGGGGCGGTGCCCCGGCCGGCGCGCCGCCCACCGCCTGCAAGGCCGGCAGCAGCGCGAAGTAGCGCCGGGTCACGGCATCCGACAACTGCGCCACCTCGGCCTCGATGCGCGCCAGCACGGGCGGCAGCGCGGTGGTGGCGGCGTCCTGCGCCGGGCTGGCCTGCACCAGGGCGGGCAGCGCCTCCACCTCGGCCACCAGCAGCGCGGCCACCTGGGCGAGGTCGGCGCCGCCCCCCGGCAGCTCGGCCAGCAGGCGGCGGATGGCGTGCAGCTGGAAGCCCAGGCCACGGGGGTTGCCCGGGTCGGCCAGCACCAGGTCCAGCGCCGGCGCCGGCTGCAGCACGCCAAGGTAGCGGCTGCGATAGGTGATCACGGAATCGCACAGCTCCAGCGCCAGCTTCAGCCCGCCTTCCAGCCGCGCCGGCGGCTGCGCCAGCGAGAAGCGCAGCTGCGCCGCGATGCTTTGCGCCCGTTCCACCCGCCGCCCGAGGTCGAGAAAGGTATAGCCGCCGGCGCGCACCATGTTCTCCGCCGCGACGCCGGCGACGCTGGCGGTGTAGCGTAGCACCTGGCCCAGCAGCGCTTCCAGCCCCGCCAGCCCGCCGGATTGCTGCGCGGCGATGCGCAGCGCGCGCAGGGGCAGGGTGAAGGTGGCGTACATGTCGGCCGTCAGGCGGTCGCGCACCGCCTCCACCAGCCGCGCCACCTGCGCCAGCAGCTCCGCGATGGCGCCGCCGGGCTGGATGCCGCGCAACAGCGCCTCGCGCAGCGGGCCGGTGGTGCCGGCGGTGGGCTGGTCTTCCGGCTCGGCCAGCCCGGCGTCGCGCAGGCACAGAAACAGCGCCGACAGCTCCGCCTGCTCGCGCGGCAGCATGGTGCCGCGGTCCAGCCGGGTCAGGGTGGCGCGCTGCAGCCGGGCACCGCCTTCCAGCCGCTCCACGTAGCGGCCCAGCCAGAACAGGTTGTCCGCCACGCGGGACGGCAGCTCCCCCACCGCGCGGCGGATCGCCATGGGGGGCTGCGGCTGCGCGGCGGCACCGGCGGTGTGGGCTTCCTCCCGGTTCAGCACCCAGACATCCTTGGCCAGCAGGCCGGACGCGCCCTGCACCCGGGCCAGCCCGCCTGGCAGGGCGTGCCAGCGGGCGCCATCCTGCACCAGAAACAGCCGCAGCCGCAGCGGCAGCGGCACCAGCCCGCCCTGCTGCACGCAGGGCACGACCGACGGCGCCAGCACGCGGCTGGCCACCCAGTCGCGCCCCCGGGCGGCCGGGTCCGGCGGCATGGGGGCGCTGGCGCCACTGCCGCCGCGCGCCGGGCGCAGCGCCCAGCCGGCGGGGTCGCGCCGCACGGCGGCCATGGCGGCGGGGTCGGCCAGCCAAAGGGTTTCCGGCTGCGGCAGCAGCAACGGCTCGCCCAGCAGGCGCGGCGCCAGGGCGGGCAACAGCGCGGCGATGCCCGCGCCTTCCACCAGCCCCGCGCCCGGCTCGTTGGCGATCTTGACGGCACCCTGCCGGGCGGCGTCCAGCAGCCCCGGCACGCCGGCCACGGCGCCGTCGAATTCCAGCGGATCCAGCCCGCGCCCAGGCACGCGGCGCAGCAGCACGTCCAGCGGCTGCAGGCCCTGCAGGGTCTTCAGGAACACCGCGCCGCCCCGCACCGCCAGGTCGCCCGGCTCCACCAGCGCGCAGGACAGCTCGCGCGCCAGCAGCACGTGCTCGAACCACAGCTTGTGGTGCACGCCGGGCGTCAGCAGCGCCACGCGCGGGCTGTCCTGCCCCGGCGCCGCGCGCGGCGGGGCAAGCCGCGCCAGCGCGTCCTGCCACAGCTCAAAGAACGGCCGCAGCGGCCGCACCGGGTGGCCGCGCAGCACGGCGGGCAGGGCGCGGGCCATGATGCGGCGGTTTTCCAGCGCGTGGCCGATGCCGCCGGCGCGGCTGGTGCGGTCCGCCACCACGTGCCAGCGGCCGTCCGGCGCGCGCAGGAGGTCGGCGGCGTAGCAGTGCAGAAAGGGGTGGCGGGTGGCGCCCGCGTCGCGGCACGGGCGCAGAAAGGCGGGGTTGGCCAGAACCAGCTCGGGCGGGATGGTGCCATCCGCCAGCAGCGCCTGCGGGCCGTAGAGATCGGCCAGCAGCGCTTCCAGCAGGCGCGCGCGTTGCGCCAGACCGGCGGCGAGCAGGGCGAACTCCTCGTCCGGCAGCACCATGGGCACGGGGTCGCAGCGCCAGGAGGCCTGGCCCAGGCTCGGCACCTCGCCCGGCAGGAGCGAGGTGATGCCCTCCTCCTCGAACACCCGGGCGATGCGGTGCGCGGCGCCGGCCATGCCGCCGCCCTCGTGGTCGGCGAAGCCCGCCAGCACGCCGCGCCAATGCGGGCGCAGCCGGCCGGCGCCGTCCACCATCTCGTCCAGGGGCGCCGCCGCGGGCGTCATGGCCGCCGGCGCAGGTCGAGCGTGCGGACCAGCTCGGCGCTGCCGCATCCCAGCGGCTCGGCCATGGCGCCCGGGGTGTGGCCAAAGGGCGTGAAGCGGGCGCGGCGGCGCGCTTCCGCCTCCTTGGCGTTGACCGGGATGCTGTCATAGTTGCGGCCGCCCGGATGGACGACGTGGTGCACGAAGCCGCCCAGCGAGCGTCCGGACCAGCGGTCCCACAGGTCGAAGCACAGGGGTGCCTGCGCCTTGATGGTCGGATGCAGGGCGGAATACGGCGCCCAGGCCTTGAAGCGCACGCCGGCGACGAACTCGCCCGCCACGCCGGTCGGCTGCATCGGCATGGCGCGGCCGTTGACCGCCACCACGAAGCGCTCCGGCGTGAAGCCGGTGGCCTTGACCTGCAGCCGCTCGGTGCTGCTGTCCACGTAGCGGGCGGTGCCGTTGCCGGTGGCCTGCTCGCCCAGCACGTGCCAGGGCTCCAGCGCGTGGCGCAGTTCCAGCGTCACGCCGGCCAGCGTCACCTCGCCCAGCGGCGGAAAGCGGAATTCGGCATGCGGGGCGAACCACGCCGCTTCCAGCGGCGCGCCCAGGGCCCGCAGTTCGTCGATGGCATCGTGCAAGTCCGCCACGGCGTAGTGCGGCAGCATGAAGTCGTCGTGCAGCCGGGTGCCCCAGCGCACCAGCCGGCGCTCGTAGGGCCGTTCCCAGAAGGCGGCCACGGCGGCGCGCATCAGCAGCATCTGCGCCAGCGCCATGCGCGGGTGCGGCGGCATCTCGAACGCGCGGTATTCGACCAGCCCGAGCCGGCCGCTGCCGCTGTCGGGCGAGAACAGCTTGTCGATGCAGAACTCGGTGCGGTGGGTGTTGCCGGTCATGTCCGACAGGATGTTGCGGAACAGCCGGTCGGTGACCCAGGGCTCGCGATGCTCAAAGGCCGTGACCTGCTGAAAGGCGATCTCCAGGTCGTGCAGCGCGTCCTGCCGCGCCTCGTCGATGCGCGGGTGCTGGCTGGTGGGGCCGATGAACAGCCCGGCGAACAGGAAGCTCAGGCTGGGATGGTTGTGCCAGAAGCCCAGCAGCGACTTCAACAGGTCCGGCCGGCGCAGAAAGGGGCTGTCCTCCGGGCTGGCCGCGCCCATCACCACATGGTTGCCGCCGCCGGTGCCGACATGCCGGCCGTCCATCATGAACTTCTGCGCGGCGAGGCCTTCCTGGCGCGCGGCCTCGTACAGCTCCTCCGTGCGTTGCACCTGTTGGTCCCAGCTGGCGGCGGGGTGGATGTTGACCTCGACCACCCCGGGGTCCGGCGTCACGGAAAAGCTTTGCACCCGCGGGTCGCGCGGCGGGCCGTAGCCTTCCAGCACCACGCGGCGGCCGGCAGCGGCGGCGGCGTGTTCCACGGCGGCGACCAGCTCCAGCCAGGGCTCGACCTGTTCCAGCGGCGGAAAATAGATGTGCAGCGTGCCGCCGCGCGCTTCCACCGTCAGCGCGGTGCGGACGATCTCGGCCTCGTCCGCCCCGGGTTCCGGCTCGGGCGGGGCTTCCGCCGCCCCGCGCCGCTTCGGCAACGGGTCGCGCGGGGCGGCGGGGTCGCGTTCCACCGCCAGCGGGATGGCGGCGGGATCGACCCAGGGCAGGCTGTCGAGCGGCAGGCGCAGGCCGATCGGGGAATCGCCCGGCACCAGCAGCAGCGTGGCGTCGCGAAAGAACCAGCGGGCCGATCGCCAGTGCCCGTCATGCCGCAGCGGCAGCACGGCGCCCACGCTTTCGCCCAGCCCCTGGCCGAACAGCCGCGCCATGCGGGCGCGTTCCAGCGGGTCGCGCAGCCGGCTGTCCTCGGGCGAGACATTGGCCGGCAGGCGCTGTTCCTTCCACAGGTAGAACAGCGCGTCCTCATGCGCCGGGATCACCCGCGCGGCGCCGACGCCGAGCCGCCCGGCCAGGTCGCGCGCCAGGGCCAGGGCATCGGCGGCGGTGGCGTCGTCGGCATGGTCGTCGTCGGCCAGCAGGGCGGGGTCCTGCCACACCGGCTCGCCATCGGCGCGCCAAAAGGCGTTCAGCGCCCAGCGCGGCAGCGGCTCGCCGGGGTAGTGCTTGCCGGTGGCGTGCTGCACCACGGCGCCAGGGGCCCAAAGCGGCCGCAGCCGGTGCAGCAGGCGGGCGGCAAAGGCCCGCTTGGTGGGGCCCAGGGCGGCGGTGTTCCATTCCGGTGCCTGCTGGTCGGATGCGGCCACGAAGGTCGGCTCGCCGCCCATGGTCAGCCGCACGTCGCCGGCCGAAAGGCGGAGATCCACCGCCCGGCCGGCGGCGACGATCGCCTCCCAGGTTTCCCCGGCATAGGGCTTGGTGACGCGCGGGCTTTCGTTGACGCGCCGCACCGTCATGCCGAAGTCGAAGCTCACCTCCGCCGGGCTTGTCAGCCCGCTGATGGCGGCCGCCGACTGCGGTTCCGGCGTCGCCGCCAGCGGGATGTGGCCTTCGCCGGTCAGCAGGCCGGAGGTGGCGTCCAGCCCCACCCAGCCGGCGCCGGGCAGAAAGACCTCGGCCCAGGCATGCAGGTCCGTGAAGTCGCTGGCCGGGCCGGCGGGGCCGTCCAGCGGCGTTTCGTCCGCGACAAGCTGGATCAGGTAGCCGGACACGAAGCGCGCGGCGAAGCCCAGGTGGCGCAGCACCTGCACCAGCAGCCAGGCGCTGTCGCGGCACGACCCCTGGCCGCGTTGCAGCGTTTCCTCCGGTGTCCAGACACCCGGCTCCAGCCGCACCATGTAGGACACGCTCTGGTTGACCAGCGCGTTCATGGCCAGCAGCATGCCCACCGTGTCCTGCCGTTCGCGCGGAACGCGGGCCAGCAGCGCGGACAGCAGCGGCCCCGGCGGCTCGGCGCGGCGGAACGGCGCCAGCTCCTGCTCCTGCGCCGGGTCGTATTGGAAGGGCCAGCTTTCGGCCTGCGGCTCCAGAAAGAAGTCGAAGGGGTTGATGGTGGCCATGTCGGCCACGAGGTCCACCGTGACGTCGAATTGCGTCACCCGGTCGGGAAACACCACGCGCGCCTGGAAATTGCCCTGCGGGTCCTGCTGCCAGTTCAGGAAATGCGGCTTGGGCGAGACGTCCAGCGCATAGGACAGCACCGGGGTCCGCGCATGCGGCGCCGGCCGCAGGCGGATCACCTGCGGGCCCAGGGTCGCCGGCCGGTCGTAGCGGTAGCTGGTACGGTGGGTCAGCGCGACATGAAGCGGCATTCAAGGTCCCGGCGGCATTGTGCAGAACAGCATAACCGTGGCCACGGGCGCCGCGAATAGCGCAATTGCCCCCCCGCCCGGCGGGCGGGGGGGAGGGGAGAAGGCTATTCCGCCTGCAGCACCGGCGGGCGGGGCAGGCGGCTGCCATGGAAGAACCGCGCCCGCACGGCAAAAAACGTTTGCAGCGCCAGCAGCAGCACGATCAGCCCCAGGATGGTGCCGCTGATCGGGTGGCTCACAAAGGTCATCATGTTGCCGCGCGACAGCGTCAAGCTGCGGCGGAAGTTCTCTTCCACCATCGGGCCCAGCACGTAGCCCAGCAGGATGGGCGCGATGGGAAAGTCGAGCGCCATGAACACCGCGCCGGCGATGCCGAAGAACAGCACCTCGTAGACGGCGAAGATGTCGTTGTTGACCGAATAGGCACCGATGCAGATGAAAAACAGCGCGGACGGGAACAGCAGCCGGTAGGGCACCTGCAGCAGCTTCACCCACACGCCGATCAGCGGCACGTTCAGCACCATCAGCATGACGTTGCCGACCCAAAAGCTGGCGATCAGCCCCCAGAAGATGTCCGGATGCTCCGAGATCAGGCGCGGCCCCGGCTGGATGCCGTGGATCAGCAGCGCGCCCAGCAGCAGCGCCATCACCGCATCGCCCGGAATGCCGAGGGACATGGTGGGGATGAAGTCCACCTGGGTCTTGGAATGCGAGGCCGCTTCCGGCGCCGCGACGCCGCCGATCATGCCCGTGCCGTATTTCTCCGGCGTGCGGGACACCTTCTGCTCCAGCGCATAGGCGATAAAGGTGGTGATGGTGGGGCCGGTGCCCGGCATGGCGCCGAACAGCGTGCCGACCAGCGTGCCGCGCAGCATGGGGAAGAAGGCTTCCTTGATCTCCGCCCTGCTGGGCCGCATGTCCTTGAACCGCACCGGCTGCAGGCTGCCGATGTGCTTCATGCGGTTCACGTGGCGCAGGAAGTCGGCGATGCCGAACACGCCCATGGCGATGGACACCAGCTCCACGCCGTCCGACAACTCCACCAGCCCGAAGTTGAAGCGCTGCTGGCCGGTTTCCACGTCCGTGCCGACGCAGCCCAGCAGCAGGCCGATCAGCGTCATGGCGATGCCCTTGACCGGCGAGCCGCGCGACATGGTGGAGCCGGCGATCAGGCCCAGCAGCATGATGGAGAACAGCTCCGTCGGCCCGAACTTGAAGGCCACCGACACCAGCAGCGGCGAGGCGAAGACCATGACGATGATGCCGAAGGAGGCGGCGAAGAAGGACGCCAGCATGGTGATGCCAAGCGCCGTGCCCCCCTTGCCCTTGCGCGTCATCGGGTAGCCGTCCAGGCAGGTGACGGCGTGCGGCGGGTGGGACGGCAGGTTCAGCAGGATGGCGCCGATCGCGCCGCCGTATTGCGAGCCGTAGAAGATGCCCGCGAGCATCAGGATGGCGGGCACCGGCTGCATGGCATAGGTCAGCGGCAGCAGCATCGAGATGGCGGTCAGCGCGCCGGTGCCCGGCAGCACGCCGATCAGGTTGCCGATCAGCACGCCCACGAAGCACCAGAACAGGTTGTGCGGCTCCAGGGCCAGGCCGAAGCCGTAGCCTAGGTCCATCAGGGATTGCCACATCACATGAAGTCCTTGCTGAACAGCGGGAACTGGATGCCAAGGCCCCACCAGAACACCGCGACGCCCGCCAGGGTGACGCCGATGGCCAGCAGCAGCGCGTCGCGCGGGCGGTTGTCATGGTCGCCCATGGCGGCGATGAAGACGCAGGCGAAGGTGGCGGGGACCAGCCCGAGCAGGTTGCCGATGATCGCGAAGGCGACCACGCCGAGGCAGATGCACAGCCAGCCGCGCCATTCCGGCGGATGGGTTTCCGCAGGCCCCGCATCCGCCGCGGCCTGACGCGCGCGGCGGGCCATGCCGACGCCGATCAGCGTCAGGCCCGTCAATGCCAGCAGAATGCCCAGGGCGGCGGGGAAATATCCCGGTCCCATGCGGTTGAGCGAGCCGATCCGGTAGTTTTGCGCCGTCAGCGCGGCGCTGGCGCCCATCAGGATCAAGATGACGCCGCCGCAATAGTCTTTGCTTCGAGAAGATGTCAGCAAATTCATTGAACGTCCCACCCTTTTCTTAGCTGGGTTGACTTTAGACAGAAGTAAAAAGCGCAACAAGCTGGTTGGCGCCAATGTGCCGATTTCTGCGGCGGCCTTGGCGAGGGTTCCAAAATTATGTGGTAAAAACAATGGTTTGATGGGGAATGGGTGGTTGGTCGGGGAGGCGCCGGCACCCCTCTCATGCAACTGCGCCCGGTGGTGACAGCAGAACATAAGTAAAAATACAGAAAGCATTGTTCTGACAGCTTCGACACCTTGGCCCCCTTGGTTCCCCCACGCGGATGCCCAGATTCGCGTGATGACCCAGCGCCCCCGGATTCCCATGGCCTTGCTTGCGCTTTCCCTGATGGCGGGCTGCGCCACGGCCGATCCTTCCGCGCCCGGCGCCTATCTGGGCGGGGCCGGGGACCCGGTTCGCGGTGCGGCGTTGAACGCGCCCTTCCAGTTCGGCGACCTGCGCAACCAGCGCGGACAGCCGGGGCGTGCGGCGCTGTCGCTGGCGCAACTGGAATATCTGGCGGATGCGGTGCCCAATTCCGGCTACTGGCAGAATCAGGTGCTGGGCACCACCACCCTGCAGCTGAAGCTGGGGCGCGACGAGGCCCGCAAGGCGCTGGGCATCCGCCCCGATGCGGCGCCCGCCGCCGTGATGGCCGGCCTGCGCGGCGCCGCCCGCGCGCTGGAGGCCCAGGATCAGGCAGGCGCGCGCAACGCCCTGTCCACGCCGGATTTCACGCTGGGCGGGGCGGCCACGCTGCAGCGCCTCGCGGACCTGCCGCCGTTGCCGCAGGCCGCCGCCGCCGCCGGGCAGATCAACAACGACGTCATGTCCCCGATGGACGTCTTCTCGCGCTGACCGGGCCGGGACGGGGCGGGCGGCGGGGGGCGGAAGCGCGATCGACCCCTTGCCCCCGCCGCGCGGCGCTGCCACACAGCGCCCGCCCCCTTGTCCCGACACACCGGACGCATGACCGACGACCTGCCGAGCCCCGCCCTGCTGCCTTCCGGCCTGACCGACCTGCTGCCGCCCGAGGCGGCGCGGGAAGCGGCGCTGGTGGAAGCCATGCACGCCGTCTTCGCCACGCACGGCTATGAGCGCGTCAAGCCGCCCCTGCTGGAGTTCGAGGACAGCCTGCTGGCCGGCTCCGGCGCTGCCATGGCGGACCAGACCTTCCGGGTCATGGACCCCGACAGCCACCGCATGCTGGGGCTGCGCGCCGACACCACGCCGCAGGTGGCGCGCATCGCCGCCACCCGCCTGGCGGGCGTCGCGCGGCCCCTGCGGCTGTCCTATTCCGGGCAGGTGCTGCGGGTGCGTGGCAGCCAGTTGGCACCGCAGCGGCAGATCCCGCAGGTTGGCATCGAGCTGATCGGCCACGACAGCGCCGAGGCGGATGCCGAGGTGGCGCTGCTGGGCGTGGAGGCGCTGGCCGCCGCCGGCATCGTATCCCCCAGCCTGGACATCACCCTGCCGACCATGGCCCCCGCGCTGCTGGATGCCGCCGGCGCGCAGGGCGACCTGCGCCGCAAGCTGGCCCGCGCGCTGGACCGCAAGGACGCCGCCGCCGTCACCGCCCTGGCCGCCGAGGCCGGCCCGCCCGCCAACGGGCTGACCGCGCTGCTGACGGCGGCAGGTCCCGCGGATGGCGCGCTGGCGGCCCTGGCCCAGGCCGCGCTGCCCCCCGTCGCCCGCGCCATCGCGGACAACGCCGCCGCCATTGTCGCCTCCATCCGCGCCCGGGCGCCGGAACTGCGCATCACGCTGGACCCGGTGGAGTTCCGCGGCTTGCAATACCACGTGGGCGTCGCCTTCACGCTCTACGGCCCGGGCCAGACCGGGGAGCTGGCGCGCGGCGGCCGCTATCTGTCCGGCGACGAGCCGGCGACCGGCATGACCCTCTACCCCGATGCCGTGGGGCGCGCGGTGCTGCCCCGGCCGCTGCCGCCCCGGGTGTTCGTGCCGCGTGGCGGCGACGCGGCCGCCGCCGCCACGCTGCGCGCCCAGGGCTTCACCACCGTGGCGGCCCTGTCCGCCGCCGACACGCCGCACAGCCTGCGGTGCAGCCACATCCTGCGCGGGACCGTCGCCGCGCTGATCGAGGAGAACGCGTAGCCATGGCCAATGTCGCCATCATCGGCGCCCAGTGGGGCGACGAGGGCAAGGGCAAGGTCGTCGACTGGCTGGCCAGCCGCGCCGACATCGTCGTCCGCTTCCAGGGTGGCCACAACGCCGGCCACACGCTGGTCGTGGGCAACCAGACCTACAAGCTGAGCCTGCTGCCGTCCGGCGTGGTGCGCGGCAAGCTGGGCATCATCGGCAACGGCGTGGTGCTGGACCCGGACGCGCTGCTGTCCGAGATCGCCCGCGTGCAGGGGCAGGGGCTGGAGGTCAGCCCGCACAACCTGCGGATCGCCGAGAACACCCCGCTGATCCTGCCGCTGCACCCGGCGCTGGACAAGGCGCGCGAGGCCGCGCGCGGTGGCGACAAGATCGGCACCACGGGCCGCGGCATCGGCCCGGCCTACGAGGACAAGGTCGGCCGCCGTTCCATCCGCATCTGCGACCTGGCCGAGCCGGACACGCTGTCGCGCAAGCTGGACGAGCTGCTGCTGCATCACAACTCGCTGCTCAAGGGCCTGGGCGCCGAGCTGTTCGAGAAGCAGGCGCTGCTCGATGCCCTGCTGGCGCTGGCGCCGAAGTTGCTGCCGTTCTCGGAAGCGGTGTGGGAGCGGCTGGACGAGGCACGGCACAGCAACAAGCGCGTGCTGTTCGAGGGCGCCCAGGCGGTGATGCTGGATGTCGACCACGGCACCTATCCCTATGTCACCTCGTCCAACACGGTCGCCGGCAACGCGGCGGCGGGTGCCGGCGTCGGGCCGCACATGGTCGGCACGGTGCTGGGCATCGCCAAGGCCTATACCACCCGCGTCGGCTCCGGCCCGTTTCCGACCGAGCTGTTCGACGACATCGGCCGCCGGCTGGGCGAGCGTGGGCGTGAGTTCGGCACCGTCACCGGCCGGCCGCGCCGCTGCGGCTGGTTCGATGCCTGCCTGGTGCGCCAGGCGGTCAAGGTCGGCGGCATCCAGGGGCTGGCGCTGACCAAGCTGGACGTGCTGGACGGGCTGACGGAGCTGAAGATCTGCACCGGCTACCGGATCGACGGCGAGGTCGTGAAGCGCCTGCCGGCCGCCGCCGGGGCCCAGGCCAAGGCCGAGCCGATCTACGAGACGCTGGAAGGCTGGAGCGAATCCACGCAGGGCGCCCGTTCCTGGGCGCAGCTGCCGGCCACGGCCATCAAGTACGTCAAGCGCATCGAGGAACTGGTGGAGGCACCGGTAACGCTGCTGTCCACCAGCCCGGAGCGCGACGACACCATCCTGGTGAGCGACCCCTTCGCGGGGTGAGGGGAGGGGCGCCTGGCGCCCGCCCAACAAAAAAGGCGCGGTCCGGAAGGACCGCGCCTTTATCGTTTCAGCCTGCCGGATCAGTCGACCAGCAGACGACGCTCCATGATCTGCGTCTTCATGCTCTTCTGCAGCTTCTCGAAGGCGCGCACCTCGATCTGCCGCACCCGCTCGCGCGAGATATTGTACTGCTGGGACAGCTCTTCCAGCGTGGTCGGCTCGTCCTTCAGGCGGCGCTCGATCAGGATATGGCGCTCCCGCTCGTTCAGCGTCTTCAGTGCCTCGCCGAGCAGCTCGCGGCGGTTGGACATGTCCTGGCGCTCGGCGATCTCGGTTTCCTGAGACTCGCTGTCGTCCACCAGCCAGTCCTGCCACTCGCCCTCGCTGTCGGCGCGCACCGGCGCGTTCAGCGAATTGTCGGGCGAGGCCAGGCGACGGTTCATGGACACGACGTCCTGCTCCGGCACCTGCAGCGTATGGGCGATCTTGGCCACCTGCTCGGGCTGCAGGTCACCTTCCTCCAGCGCCGCCATCTGGCCCTTCAGCCGGCGCAGGTTGAAGAACAGCTTCTTCTGCGCGGCCGTGGTGCCCATCTTCACGAGCGACCAGGAATGCAGGATGTACTCTTGGATCGCCGCGCGGATCCACCACATGGCGTAAGTGGCCAGACGGAAGCCGCGGTCGGGGTCGAAGCGCTTCACCGCCTGCATCATGCCGACGTTGCCTTCGCTGATCAGCTCACCGACCGGCAGCCCATAGCCGCGGTAGCCCATGGCGATCTTGGCCACGAGACGAAGGTGAGACGTGACGAGACGATGGGCAGCCTTGTGGTCGCCCTGGTCCTTCCAGCTCTTGGAGAGCTTGAATTCCTCGTCAGGCGTCAGCATCGGAAACTTGCGGATCTCCTGCAGATAGCGGGAGAGATTGCCCTCGGGGGCGATCGGAATCATCGAAGTCGTGGAAGCCATGGCTACATCTGCCTCCTGCACCTGCCGGGCGCCCCTGTGACGGCGAGCCCCGGACAGGCATTAGGTCCGGGTCGCACCATGCTGGGCCCTGGCACACCACGCCCGCCCCACGGTCACGTTGGGGGCGGCTTCGGTGGGGTGTGCCATTCGCTTGGCACCCGGCATTGGCGACTGTTCCAACGCTATCAAGCGGACAGAGGTTGCGCAAGTTAATCCCGACTGAAATAGTCGGGTTACCCCTCGTTACCGTCCAGCAACCTAAGCAACTCCTTGAAATCCTGTGGGATGGGGGCGGAGAAACGCAGGCTTTCACCGGTGACCGGGTGCGGGAACCCCAAAGACTCCGCGTGGAGCGCCTGGCGGGGGAAGGACAGCAATGCATCCCGTGCATAGACGGGCAGGCTGCGCGCCGCGGCTGGCACCCGCTTCAGGTAGACCGGGTCACCGACGATCGGATGGTTGATGTGGGACAGGTGCACGCGGATCTGGTGCGTCCGCCCCGTCGCCAGGCGGCAGCGCAGCAGGGCGCAGGCGGTGCCCCAGGCCCGTTCCGTGCTAAAGCGCGTCAACGCATCCTTGCCGTTGCGTGCCACGACGGCCATGCGCTTGCGGTCCGTGGGATGGCGGCCGATCGGCGCATCCACCTCGCCCGCCGGCGGGCTGGGTACCGCCCAGACCAGGGCCAGGTAGGAACGCTCCAGCGCTTCGCGGCTGCTGAAGGTGGCGGACAGGGCCTGGTGCGCCCGCTCGGTCTTGGCCACCACCATGACGCCGGAGGTATCCTTGTCCAGCCGGTGCACGATGCCGGGCCGTTTCTCCCCGCCGATGCCGGACAGCTCTTCGCCCGCGTGGGCCAGCAGGGCATTGACCAGCGTCCCGTCCTGGTTGCCAGGGGCGGGGTGGACCACCAGGCCCGCCGGCTTGTCCAGCACGATCAGGTGGCGGTCCTCGAACAGGATGGAAATCGGGATGTCCTGCGCCTGCGGCGTGGCGGGCAGGGCGGCGGGCGGCGCCACGGCGTAGGTGGAGCCGGGGCGCACCGCCTCGGACGGGTCGGTCATCGGCTGGCCGTCCCGGGTCACGTGCCCGCCCTCGATCAGCGCCTTGACGCGGGAGCGGGACAGCGTGCCTATCCCGGCCGCCAGGAACCGGTCCACCCGCTGCCCCGCCGCCTCGGCGCCGGCCGGCAGGGTAAAGGTTTCGGTCAGTCCATCCGCGGAGGGTTCGGTGCGCGCGCTCAAAATTCTGGTGTCCGTCATGGGCGTGATGATCGTCGCCGCCACGGTGTTGCTGGTGGTGCTGGTCATCCAGCGGGGCGGCAAGGCCGTGCAGGGGGTGGCTGTTAACACGGAACTGGCCCTGCGGCAGCCCGCCGGCAGCCGTATCGCCGGCATTGCCACGCTGGATGGGCAGCTCGCGGTGTGGGTCGACCGCCCGGACGGCGGCCGCGTTCTCATGCTGGACCCGCGCGGCCTGCGCCAGACCGGGGAAATCCGCCTGGGCGAATAAGGAGCCACCGCCATGCCACCGATGCGCCGCAAGGCCGACCTGCCCAGCAAGCCCTGCGCCGCCTGCGGCCGGCCTTTCGCGTGGCGGCGGAAATGGGCGGCATGCTGGGACGAGGTCCGCTTCTGCTCCGATGCCTGCCGCCGCCAGCGTCGGGGGCGTGACGAAAAAACTACGGAAAGCGGTCAGAAGACGCCTTGATCGGGGGGCGCCACCCGGTTAGAAGCCCGCCACGCCCAACGAAGTCCCCTTCGTCTAGAGGCCTAGGACACCGCCCTCTCACGGCGGTAACAGGGGTTCGAATCCCCTAGGGGACGCCATTCCTTTTCTTTCGTTGTTGGCAATGGCTTAGCGAGCCAAAGTGGCTGACCTTGTTTCGGTTAGCCCAATCGCTTTCAGTCCAGACCGCCAGTCACTCGCCACATGGCTGCCTTTGAAAGGCACCCTCTGCGACCGCGCGCGTGCCACTCAACATCTGCTAGCATCTCATGCCCGATGAGCGGCGCAGCCCGCTCGGCTGGCTAGTCAACGAGCGGGTGTATGAACCGGCTGGAGAACGGCACCGGACCAGCGAAGGATTGACCCCCGGAACGACGAGGGGGAGTGGCTGGTCCGACCGTCAAATATTCGGCGCACGCGTGCTAGCAGTTCGGCCTTCAGTTTTGGCTGCCGTACGACATCATGGTCTCCGTGGGTGCCGCTTCCCCACCTGAATCTTGTCCGACTATCGTCGCCCCGTACAAGGCACACGAGCCAAGGCGAGGCGGGCCGATGGGCCAGCAGTCCGCTTCACCTTGGAAGCGGCGATACCAGCCATGGTTCATCGCGGCGAAGCCGAACCTCCAGGCCATGGTGGTGGGACGATCCGGGCGCCAGTCCCTCTCGACCGCGTTCCGCATCAAAAGCCGCGGCATCCGCAGGATACGATTCGCGACCGCCAGCATGTCCGATCCCCCAGCCATCGGCTGGCGCGCTTGCGTCTCCGGCACCGACGCTGCCAGCGTGCCTCGTCAATCGTCGTCACCATCGACCCAGGGCGGGTCACCTCCTCCGCCCCTCGACGGCCTCGGATGGCCATATCGATAGGCGAAGGCGATGAGCCCCGTCAGCACCGGCTGGGTCCTGCCGCACGGCACGCTGTGCCATTCACAGGTTGGAAAGGCGAAGCATGGTGAATGGAGCGTACAGACTCCAGGAAGCCGGCCGACGCACAGGATGTCCGCCGACTGCGGAGCGGGATTGGCGTGGAGTTCGCCCCTGCGTGGCCGGTAGTTCAAGGATGAGTGCGATGAGCGATGAGGTGCGGCTTCCGACGTCAGGCGTGTCCATGACTGCCGCGTGCGGCGTCGGAAGCGCATGCCCGGACGGGGTGGCCGTGGCTGATCCCACCGGCCCCTTTGGCTTTCCCAGCCAGCGTGGCGTGATCGACGCCATCGGCCGCGACCAGGTCATGCTGCATCTCGACCTCGATGGCATCATCGTCGAGGCCAATCGGCATTTCCTGACGATGGTCGGCCATGCCCCGGCGGAGGTGGTCGGCCGACATTGCGGGCTGTTCCTGACCCCGGGGCACCTGCCAGGTGGGGAGCACCAGGATATCGGTTCGGTGCTGCGGGCTGGGCTGCCGCAGTCCGGGCAATTCCGCTGCGTGGGGCATGCCGGGCGGGAGCACTGGCTGCAGGCCAGCTTCCATCCCGTGCCGGGCGAGCAGGGGCAGCCATCCGGGATCATCCTGCTCGGCACCGACATCACCGCCGAACGGACGCGGCGGATGGACCTCGAATGGCAGGTCAGCGCCATCCGCAAATCCTACGCCGTCATTACCTTCGACATGAGCGGCATCATCCTCGACGCCAATCAAACCTTTCTGGATGCGGTGGGCTACGAGCTCGAGGATATCCAGGGCCGGCACCACCGCATGTTCGTCGAGCCGTCCTATGCCCACGGTGCCGAATACGCGGCCTTCTGGCGTGACCTGGCCCGGGGCCATCACCGGGCCGGACAATTCCGCCGCATCGGCCGCGGTGGGCGCGAGATCTGGCTGCAGGCCACGTATAATCCGGTTTCCGGCCCGGATGGCCGGCCGGCGAAGGTGGTGAAGTACGCGACCGTCGTGACCGAGGAAACGCTGCGCCAGGCGGAACACCAGGGCCAGATCGCGGCGCTGCACAAGGCGCTGTGCGTCGTGTCCTTCGACATCGACGGCACCGTCATCGACGCCAATGACGTGTTCCTCGACGCGACCGGCTACCGGCTGTCGGAAGTGCGGGGCCGCCATCACGGCATCTTCATGCCGCAGGACGATGCCGGAAGCGCGGAGCACACGGAATTCTGGGCCAGCTTGTCACGGGGCGAGCACAAGTCGGCGGAGTTCAAGCGCCTGACCAGGGACGGCCGGGAGATCTGGCTGCAGGCCACCTACAACCCGATCCTGGACCACAGCGGCCGCCCCTTCCGGGTCATCAAATACGCCACGGACATCACCGCCGCCAAGCTGCAGCATGCCGAGAACCAGGGGCAGATCACCGCGATCCACAAGGCCCAGGGCGTCATCACATTCGCGCTCGACGGCACCATCCTCGATGCCAACGAGAACTTCCTGGCGATGATGGGATACCGGCAGGACGAGGTGATCGGCCATCATCATCGCGGCATGATGGAGCCTGGGCAGGCCGAAACGCCGGAATACGCCGAATTCTGGCGCATCCTGCGGGCCGGGCAATTTCATTCGGGGTTGTACAAGCGCATCGGCAAGAATGGCCGGATTGTCTGGATACAGGCCAGCTACAACCCGATCCTGGATCTGAACGGCAGGCCGCTCAAGATCATCAAGTTCGCCACGGACGTCACCACCAATGTCGCCTTGGCCGAGGCGTTTGAGGATGCCAAGCGCCAGGCGCAGCACGACGCCGCGACCTCGCTGCCCAACCGTGTGCGGTTGAACAGCTTCATGACCTCCGCTCTCGCGCATCCCGATGCGCGGCTCGCGGTCCTGTATCTCGACCTCGACAAGTTCAAGCCCATCAACGACACCTATGGCCATCAGGTCGGCGACCGGGTGCTGGGCGAGGTGGCCGACCGGCTCCGCCGCAGCCTTGGCCACGACCAGATCGCCGCGCGCGTCGGGGGCGACGAATTCGTCATCGCCGCCCCCGGCCTCACCGACGAGCAGGTGGAGGCGCTGTGCCAGAAGCTGATCGACGTGGTCACCGCGCCGATCCAGCACGAAGGCGACGCGTTGCACATCGGCATGTCGATCGGCGTCGCCATCTCGCCGATCGATGGCACGTTGCCGGATGAGCTGCTGCGCTGCGCGGATGCGGCGCTGTACAGCTCCAAGCAGAACGGCCGCGGCACCTTCAGCTTCTATGCCAGCACGCTGAACGACCGGCTGCTGGCGTATCGCGGCCTGGTGGAGGACATGCGGCGCGGCCTGGCGGCGGGCGAGTTCTTTCTGGAATACCAGCCGCGCTTCGACACGCGCGGCCGCAGCGTCCGGAGCGTCGAGGCGCTGGTGCGGTGGCACCACCCGGAGCGTGGCCGCATCGGGCCGGTGGATTTCATCCCCATCGCCGAGCGCAGCGGGCTGATCATGCCGCTCGGCGAATGGGTGCTCCGCACCGCCTGCCAGGCGGCGGCGCAATGGCCGGCGATCGGCGTTTCTGTCAACGTGTCGCCGGTCCAGTTCCACAACACCGACGTGGCGGAGCTCGTGCGGCGGGTGGTCGAGGAAACCGGTTTCGACGCCAGCCGGCTGGAGGTGGAGGTGACCGAGGGCGTGCTGCTGGAGGATGCCGAGCGGGCGCGCAATGCCCTGGGCGGCCTGAAAGCCCTGGGCGTCAAGCTCGCCATGGATGACTTCGGCACCGGCTACTCCTCTCTCAGCTCGCTGCGCAGCTTTCCCTTCGACGTCATCAAGATCGACCGGCAGTTCATCAACGACATGGAGGACCGCGACGGCGGCCGCGAGGTCGTGCAGGCGATCCTCGGCCTCGGCAAGGCCCTGGGCCTGTCGGTGACGGCCGAGGGCGTGGAAACGGTGCGGCAGTTGACCATGCTCACGGCCGACGACTGCATCGAGGTGCAGGGCTACCTGCTGGCGCACCCCATGTCGCTGGAAAGCGTTTCGACGCTTTTGTCCGGCGGCGGCGCCGGGAAACACAGGGAAGGGCAGGCGGCCTGATTCCGCCGGCACCCGGCATGCGCCGCGGGGCGGCGGCCGCGAGGCTCCGGTTGCGTCGTTGCCGATGTCGGGCCAGGAATGGACCGGTACAACTTGGCCGATCCGCCCGGGCGAACGCGCCCACGCGGTCGCGGTGCGGGAGGCGGGGATGCGGGCAGGGCGGAGACAGGCGGTGACGGACGCCACCCGGGGCCAGCTGTCCGGCCGCGCCGCCGCCGGCGGGGCGCCATGACCGGCGGGCAGGTCGTGCGGGACGTGGTGGTGATCGGCGGCGGCCAGTCCGGGCTGGCCGCCGGGTACTTTTTGCGCCGCGCGAACACGGATTTCGAGATCCTGGATGCCCATGACCGGCCCGGCGGCGCATGGCCCGACGCCTGGGATTCCCTGAAGCTGTTTTCGCCCGCGCAAACCAGCTCGCTGCCCGGCTGGCCCATGCCGCCCACCGCCGGCGGCTATCCCACCCGCGACCACGTGGTGGACTACCTGTCGGCCTATGAGCAGCGCTACGGCCTGCCGGTGCAGCGGCCGGTGCGGGTCAAGGACGTGCTGCGCGCGACCCACGCCCTGTCCGTGCGCACGGATCGCGGCATCTGGCTGGCCAAGGCCGTGATCAGCGCCACCGGCGGCGCCGGGCAGCCCTTCATTCCCCCGGTGTCCGGGCGGATGATGTTTCGCGGGCGGCAGCTGCATTCCTCCGCCTACCGTTCGCCGGATGAATTCGCGGGGCAAAGCGTGCTGGTGGTGGGCGGCGGCAATTCGGGCGCGCAGATCCTGGCGGAAGTCTCCAAGGTTGCCGCCACCGCCTGGGTCACCACGGAACAGCCGCGTTTCCTGCCGGACGACGTGGATGGCCGCGTGCTGTTCGAGCGCGCCACGGCCCGCGTGCGGGCCGAGCTGGATGGCCACGCGCCGGAAGCCGAGCCGGGCAGCCTGGGCGACATCGTCATGGTGCCCGCGCTGCGGGAAGCGCGGGAGCGCGGCGTGCTGGGCACCGTGCTGCCGTTTTCCCGCTTCACCCATGACGGGGTGATGTGGCCGGACGGCACGCGTGTCGCGGTGGATGCCGTGATCTGGTGCACCGGCTTCCGCCCGGCGCTCGGCCACCTGTCGCATCTGGGCGTGCTGGAAGCCGATGGCCGGGTCGCCGTCCGGCAGGGGCGCGCGGTGCGCCAGCCGCGCCTATGGATGCTGGGCTACGGCGAATGGACGGGCGCGGCCTCGGCGACGCTGGCCGGCATCACCCGCAACGCGCGCGATACCGTCCAGGCCGTGCTGCAATCCATCGGTGGCGTGGAGGGCGCCGGGCCGGCCTAGCCCGTCGCCGGCAGGTTGCCGCCGGTCCAGTCCGGCGTGGCCAGCAGCGCCAGCATCCGCGCCAGCTGCACATGTCCGGCATCCAGCCGCTCCGCCGGCCACAGCAGGTTGAGCGTGCCGAGGCAGCGCCCGCGCGCGACGATGGGCAGGTTGACGATGCTGCGCAGCCCGAGGCCGAGGATCACGTCATGGTCGGCGAAATGCGTGCGGATCGCGTCCTCGCCCTCGCCCTCGAAGCGGCGGGCTTGCAGCAGCACCTGCCGCCCCCAGGCGGTGTCGCGCTTGGGCTTGCGCCCGCCCACCGGATATTCCGCGGGGCGGGAGCTGAAGATGCGCTGCACCGTCATGGCATCCCGGTCAAAGACCATGGCGGTACACAGCTGCTGCCCCAGCATGGCGCGCGACAGCCGGTCGGCGGCGCGGACCAGCGGCAGCGGGCCGTCGTCGTGCCCCGCCGCCTGCTCGAAGGCATCCGCCAACATCTCAGGCATCGGTCTTGTCGATGCCCAGGTCGCGGATCACCTTGTGCCACTTGGTTGTGTCCTGGTGCAGTCGGGCGGCGAAGTCGGCGGGCGTCTCGTTCACCACTTCCACGCCGATGGCCGCCATCTTGTCCTTGACGTCCGGCAGCATCAGCCCCCGGTTCATCTCGGCATTCAGGCGCTCGGTCAGCGCGGGCGGCAGGCCCTTGGGCCCCAGCGCGCCGTACCACACCGCCATCTCGTAGCCCGGCAGGCTTTCGTTGACCGTCGGCACCTCCGGCAGCAGGGCGGAGCGCTTTTCCTCTGTCACGGCCAGCAGCTTCAGGCGGCCGTTGCGCACGTGCTCCAGCGTCTGGGTGCCGGCGGAAAACAGCAGCTGCGTCTGGCCCGCCACCGTGTCCAGCACCGCCGGCGCACCGCCGCGATAGGGGATGTGCACCATGTCCAGCCCCGCCATCTGCGCGAACATCGCGGCGCACAGGTGGTTGGTGGAGCCCGCGCCGGCCGAGGCATAGGCCAGCTTGCCGGGATTGGCCTTGGCGTAGGCGATGAACTCCGACACCGAGTTGGCTGGCACCGAGGGGTGCACCACCATGGTGTTGAGCACATAGGCCAGCAGCGCGATGGGCGTGAAGTCCTCGGCGCCGTTGAAGGGCATGTTGCTGAACAGCGCGTCGTTCATGGCATGCGTGCTCATGGAGCCGACCAGCAGCGTCTGCCCGTCCGGCGCCGCGCGCGCCACATAGGCCGAGCCGATGTTGCCCGAGGCGCCGGAGCGGTTTTCCACCACGAAGGGCTGCCCGAAAGCGATGCGCAGCGGTTCCGACAGCACGCGCGCCAGGATGTCCGTGGAGCCGCCGGGTGCCCAGGGCACGATCACGCTGACCGGGCGGTTGGGATAGCCGCCCTGCGCGCGCGCCACGCCCGGCAGGGCCGTGGCCGCGAGAAGGGAAAGCGCCGCGCGCCGCGGCAGGCGGAGTTGGGTCATGGCGATGTCTTTCCGCGGGCCTGTGCCCGCTCCGTGGTTGCTGCCGTGCCGGCGTCGTGGTCCGCGTGTTGTGTCCGCGGTTCGGTTGTGTCGTCCCCGTCGGTGTCCTCGCTCTGGATGGCGAGGACGACGGCCCGGAGGTGGGCGCGCATGGCGCGCTGCGCCGCCGCCGCGTCGCGGTCCGCGATGGCGGCGGCGATCGCCTGGTGCTGCAGCGCCGAGGCCTGGCGCATGGGCGCGGTGGTGATGGCGGCGCGCAGCCGGCCCCAGCCGGTGCGGGCGCGGCTGGCTTCCACCTGTTCAAAGGCCGCCTGAAGCAACGGGTTGTGGCAGGCGCGGGCGATGGCGCCGTGAAAGGCGCCGTCCCATTGCCCCCAGCTGTCCTGGTCCCGCGTTTCGGCGCCGCGCCGGGCGGCGCGGCTGATCGCCTGCACATCCTCGGCGGTGGCCTTGTGGGCGGCCAGCGCGGCCAGGGCGGGCTCCAGCGTCAGCCGAGCTTCCATCACCGCCAGGGGGTTGGCCGCCCGCGCGCGCGGCTCCGGCCGGGGCGGCACGGCGGGCCGTGGGCCCAGAAACGTGCCCTGGCCCACGCCGCGCCAGATGCGCCCCTGCAGTTCCAGCTCGCCCAGCGCCTCGCGCAGCGCGCGGCGGCTGACGCCCAGGCGTTCGGTGAGCTGACGTTCGGGAAGCAGCCGGTCGCCGGGTGCCAGGCCCGCATCGCGCAGGTGCGCCTCCAGCCGCCCGGCCGCATGGCTGGTGGACATGGGACCTTTGCTAGATGAGCACGCCGCTCCGCGCAAGGGAGCGGCGCTTTCTTTCCTGCCGCCGCTGATCTAGAGCATCGGCGGCGCCAAAGGGGCGTGGCTGCTAATGGAACCAATCAGATTGGTTCCAGGGGGAAGGCACAGATGTTCACCACCCGTCCGGAGATCCGCGGCACCTTCGGCGCGGTGGCCACCACCCATTGGCTGGCCAGCGCCGTCGGCATGTCGGTGCTGGAGCGCGGCGGCAACGCCTTTGACGCCGCCGCCGCCGCCGGCTTCACCCTGCAGATCGTGGAGCCGCACCTGAACGGCCCCGGCGGCGAGGTGCCGATCATCCTCAAGCGCCCGGAAGACGCGGAGCCGGTGGTGATCTGCGGCCAGGGGCCGTTCCCCATGGCCGCCACGCCGCAACGCTTCGCGGCGCTCGGGCTCAGGCAGGTGCCGGGCACCGGCCTGCTGCCATCCGTGGTGCCCGGCGCCTTCGACGCCTGGATGCTGCTGCTGCGCGACCATGGCACCTGGACCCCGCGCGCCGTGCTGGAAGCCGCCATCGGCTACGCGGAACACGGCTTTCCCGTGCTGCCGCGCGTGTCCGCCTCCATCCTGCCGGCGCGCGAGTTCTTTCCGGCGGAATGGCCGACCTCCGCCGAGGTCTGGATGCCGGGCGGCGAGGTGCCGCGCCCCCGCGCGCTGTTCCGCACCCCCGGCATCGCCGCCACCTACCGCCGCATCCTGGCCGAGGCGGAAGCCGCCGGCGCCGATCGCGAGCGGCAGATCGAGGCGGCGCGCGACGCCTTCTACCGCGGCTTCGTCGCCGAGGCGGTGGACCGCTTCTACCGTACGGCGGAGCTGATGGATTCCAGCGGCCGGCGCCACGGCGGGCTGCTGCGGGCCGAGGACTTCGCGCGCTACCGGGCGGGCGTGGAGCGGACGGTGTCCGCCGACTACGCGGGGGTCACGGTGCACAAGACCGGTCCCTGGGGGCAGGGGCCGGTGCTGCTGCAAACCCTGCGGCTGCTGGAAGGCTTCGACATCGCGGCCATGGACCCGGCGGGCGAGCGCTTCGTGCACACGGTCGTGGAATGCATGAAGCTGTCCTATGCCGACCGCGAGGTCTTCTACGGCGACCCGGATGCCTCGGAGATCCCGCTGGAAACGCTGTTGTCGCGTGATTACGCGGAGCGTCGCCGCGGTCTGGTGGGCGAGGCCGCCTCGGCGGAGATGGTGCCGGGCGACCTGCCCGGTGCCGCCGATGCCATGCGCCGCATCCTGGCCATGGCGGGCGCCGAAACGCCGGTGGGCATCGGCTTCGGCGAGCCCACCTTCGCGCCGCTGCCGGTGGAATGGGGCGACACGGTGCATCTCGACGTGGTGGACCGCTGGGGCAACATGATCTCGGCCACGCCCTCGGGCGGCTGGCTGCAATCCTCGCCCGCCGTGCCGGGGCTGGGCTTTTCCATCTCCACGCGCGGCCAGATGGGCTGGCTGGACGCGGGGTTGCCCAGCGACCTGCGCCCCGGCACCCGCCCGCGCACCACGCTGACGCCCACGCTGGTGACGCGCGACGGCGAGGCGGTGCTGGCCATGGGCACCCCGGGCGGCGACCAGCAGGACCAGTGGACGCTGGCCGTGCTGCTGCGGCGGCTGCACCACAAGCTGGACCTGCAGGCGGCCATCGACCTGCCGCTGTTCACCAGCAAGCACTTTCCCCAGTCCTTCTACCCCCGCACCTTTGAGCCCAACCGCCTGCTGGTGGAGGACCGCCTGGGGCCGGAGGTGATCGCGGGCCTGGAGCGGCGCGGGCATCGGGTCAAGGTGGAGGCCCCGTGGTCGCTGGGCCGCGTCTGCGCCGTGGGGCGGGAGGATGGCTGCGTGATCGCCGCCGCCACGCCGCGCCTGATGCAGGCCTACGCCATCGGGCGATAGGGCTGCTCAGTCCGGCAGCGCGTCCGGCGGCATCGCCACGGACAGCCGCAGGCCGCGCAGGGTGGAAAGGTCCTCGCCCGCGGCCTCGGCTGGCAGCAGCACGACGGGCGAGGCCTCGCCCATCTGCGACAGCATTTCCTGCAGGCTGACGGCGGTGACCAGGCCGCGCAGAAAGCGCGCGTCCTCATCCTCCTCCGGCACCGCCGCGCCGAAGAGCAGCGTCGCGGTGCCGCGCGGCTCGGGCACGGCGTCGCGGTCCGGGCCGACGGCGAAGCCGCGCAGGGACAGGCCGTCGCGCTTCCGTTCCATCACCCATCCCTGGACGCCGCCGTCGTCCAGCCGCGCCTCCACCCAGAACAGCGGCGGCAGCACGTCCAGCACGGCGGGCGAGCGCGCCACGGCGGAGGTCGCGAGCCCCGGTGCCATTCCGGCGATGTCGTCCTCCACCGCCACCACCGCGGCGCCTTCCGCGCGCAGCCGATGCGCGGCGCGGCGCACGTCGGTGGGTGCCCGGCCGCCGAGCATGGCGGCCAGCAGGCTGCCGTGGGGAAAGGTAGGTTTCGGCGTATCGCGCATGGTGTGGCTCCTCCGTCGCCGCCAGTGATGCCCGAAGCGGCGGGGCGGTGCCAACCCGGGCCGCGAGCGCCTCGACACCCCGCCAATACGATCTTATCCTATGCGCATGACGCACGAAAATGCGCACAGCGCACAGAACAAGCAAAGCCCCTTGGTGTCCGGCATCGCCGTGGACGTCCTGGTGTGCGGCGGTGGCATGGCCGGCACCATGGCCGCCGTCGCGGCGGCCCGCGGCGGCGCTTCGGTGCTGCTGGTGGAGCGCTGGGGCTTTCTGGGCGGCAGCGCCACGGCGGGGGCGGTGGGGCAGTTCGTCGGCTGGGAAACCGCCGCCGGGCGGCAGGTGATCCAAGGCCTGGCGGAGGAGGTCGTGCAACGGCTGGAACGCCAGGGCGGCTCGGGCGGCCACACGCATTTCACCATGTCCACCGGCCACCGCATGGACCAGGTGTCCTTCGACCCCGAGCGGCTGAAGCTGGTGCTGGACCAGATGGCGACGGAAGCCGGCGTGCGCCTGCTGTTCCACGCCACGCTGCTGGACGTGGCGCGACAGGGCGATGCCGTGAGCGCCGTGACCGTGCTGACCAAGGCCGGCCCGCTGGAGGTCCGCCCGCGCATCGCGATCGATGCTTCCGGCGACCTCGACCTCCTGGCCCGCGCGGGCGCGGGCTTCCTGCCGCTGGAAGCGGACGAGGCGCCGCAGCCGGCCACCATGATGTTCCGCTTCGGCCCCATCGACTTTTCCCGGTTCGAGGCGCTGACCTCGGCGGAGCTGCAGGCGCTGTGCCGCCAGGGCGTGGACAGCGGCGCGCTGGCCCGCGCCGCCTTGCACCAGAGCCGCGTGCCCGGCACCGACGACGGCTGGTTCAACATCAGCCGCGTCAGCCTGGACGCCACCGACCCCTTCGCGCTGTCGGCGGGCGAGGTGGAAGGGCGCCGCCAGGCTTTCGCCGCCGCCGGCTTCCTGGCCGCGCGGGTGCCGGGCTGCGAAGGCGGGCGGCTGGTGGCCCTGGCCGCGCAGCTCGGCATCCGTGAATCCCGCCGCGTGCGGGGCGACGTGGTGCTGACCGCCGACGACCTGCGCGGCGAGCGCCGCTTTCCGGACGCCATCGCGGTGGGCGCCTATCCCATGGACATCCACCCTGCCCGGGGCACCGGCCTGCATTTCGAGACGCTGGGCGGCGACCGCAGCTACGAGATCCCGTTCCGCTGCCTGTTGCCCGCCGGGCTGGGCAACGTGCTGGTGGCGGGGCGCGGCATCTCGGCCAGCCACGGCGCGCATGCCTCCACGCGGGTGATGCCGACCACCATGGCGATCGGCCAGGCCGCCGGCACCGCCGCCGCGCTGGCCTGCGCCGGCAATGGCGGCCCGCGCGAGCTGGATGCCGCCCTGCTGCGCGACCGGCTGCGGCAGGACGCCGCCTTTCTGCCCGACTGACGTCCACGACTGATTTCAAGGAGGAAACAATGAACGCCACCATCCACCGCCGCCCCCTGCTGGCCGCCGCCCTGGCTTTGGCCGCCGCCCCTGCCGCGTGGGCGCAGCCCGCCTGGCCCAACCGACCACTGCGCGTGATCGTGCCCTTCGCGCCCGGCGGCCCGGCCGATGGCTTGGCGCGCATGCTGGGCGAGCAGGTGCTGGGGCCGAAGCTGGGGCAGCCCGTGGTGGTGGAAAACCGTGCCGGCGCCGGCGGCGTGATCGGCACCGCCGCCGCCGCACAGGCCAATGACGGCCACACCCTGCTGTTCGGCAGCATCAGCATGACCATCGTGCCGCACCTGCAGGCGCAGTCCATCGGCTACGACGTGCTGGAGGATTTCACGCCGTTGGCGCAGATCGCCTCCACGCCGTTTCTGCTGGTGGTGCCCGCCGCCTCGCCGTTTCGCGACGTGCGCGCGCTGGTGGCCGCCGCCAAGGCCGACCCGCGCAGCCTGTCCGCCGCCAACAGCGGCTACGGCACGCTGTCCCACATGACGGCGGAGCTGTTCAACCGGCAGGCCGGCACCAACCTGGAGCCGGTGGTGTACCGGGGCGAGGGGGTCCTGATGCCGGACCTGCTGGGCGGGCAGCTCGACCTCGGCTTCCTGACGCTGTCCACGCTGCTGCCCCACCTGCGCGCCGGGACGCTGCGGGCCCTGGCCGTGGCGGGTGCCACGCGCCTGCCGGAGCTCCCCGAGGTGCCCACCCTGGCCGAGGCGGGCTTTCCGGGCGTGGAGGTGGATGGCTGGCAGGCGATGTTCGCCCCCCGCGGCACGCCGCCCGGCGCGGTGCAGCGCCTGTCCGCCATTCTGGCGGAGGCGATGGCGCGGCCTGACATCCGCAACCGCATCACCAGCTTCGGCGCCGTGCCGGCCAGCCGCAGCAACGCCGAGTTCGCCGCCATGGTGCCGGCGGAATACAAGCTGTGGGGCGCGCTGGTGAAGGAACGCAACATCCGTGTCGAATGACGCCGCGCCCCGCAGCCGGGGCTTCGTGACCGCCTTCGCGCGCGGGCTGGAGGTGATCCAGGCCTTCGGCCCCGGCGCGGCGCGGCTGACGCTGTCAGAGGTCGCGGCTCGCGCCGGGCTGGACCGCGCCGTGGCGCGGCGGCTGCTGATGACGCTGGTGGAGCTGGGCATGGCGCGCAGCGACGGCCGGCAGTTCAGCCTGACGCCGGAGGTACTGCGGCTGTCGCAGGCCTATCTGGGCGGCACCGGGCTGGACCGCCGCCTGCAGCCTGCCCTGCAGGCCCTGGCCAGGCGCATCGGCGAAAGCACCTCGCTGACGGTGCTGGACTGGCCGCACATCGTCAATGTCGCGCGCGCCGAGGCCGCCGATCGGCCGTTCCGACACGCGCTGAGCGTTTCGGCCCGCATGCCGGCGCATGCCACCGCATCCGGCCGCGTGCTGATGGCGGCGCTGCCCGAGGCGCATCTGGCCGCGCTGCTGGTGGCGCCCCTGGAGCGGCATACGCCCCGCACCCTCACGGAGCCATCGGAGCTGTCACGGGCGGTGGCGGCATGCCGCGAGGCCGGCTTCGCGGTGCTGGACGGGGAGCTGGAAGAGGGCTTCGCCTCGGCCGCCGTGCCATTGCGGGACTCCGCCGGCACGCTGGTCGCGGCGTTGGCCACCAGCAGCCACAGCGGCCGCCGCACGGCGGCGGCGCTGCGGTCCGACATCGTGCCGCTGATGCAGGACGCCGCCCGTGGCATGGCGGCGCTGCTCGGCTGATTGGCCGCGGCTTACTGGTAGCCGCCGGTATCCTTGCGCTCCTCGGCCGCTTCTTCCTGGGTGGCCTTGTCCACGGGCTGGACGCCGGGCTTGGCGGCCTTGTCGTCCGTGGGGGGCTGGGGCTTCTTGTCGTCGGGCATGATGGGGTTTCCTGTGTTCCGCCCTCCATCAACGCGCGACGACGAGCGCGGGTTGATGCCCTTGGGCCCAGCGCGCAAACGCGAAGGGCCAGGGCGTTGCCGCCCTGGCCCCCGTTTCCCGTGCTGGTGTGCGGCTCAGTAGCGGCGGTAGCGGCCGTCATAGCCGCCGCGGGGGCCATAGCCGCCACGCGGGCCGTAGCCACCCCGGTTCTCATAGGCCCGGTTGCGCTGCGACTGGTCGTAAAGGTAGCCCGCGCCGGCCCCCGCGCCGGCGCCCAGCAGCGCGCCGAAGCCCGTATTGCCGCTGAACGAGCCGATGATGCCGCCCAGCGCGGCACCGCCGGCGGTGCCGCCCAGGACGTTGCGGGTTTGCGGGTTCATGTCCGCGCAGGCGCCCAGCGACAGGACGGCCAGCAGCGGCAGGGCCAGGCGGGTGACGCGCATCATGCTGTGTCCTTTCATCTCAGCGGGCCGGGCGGCGGGTGGTGGCGGGCGCGGCCGCCGCCGGGCAGGGGTAGGTCGCCTGCGCCCAGCGCAGCAGCCCGTCCACGGCGGGCTCGGCGCCGTGCTGCGGGTTCTGCCGCGACCAGGCGGCGAAGGCGAGGCCGGTCTGCGCCACGCTGGGCGGCGTCTGCGGCAGGCAGAACAACGGCGGCGTGGTGGCCGAGGCCGGGTGCAGCGCGGCGTAATACTGCCCCGCGCCGGTCAGAAAGCCCTGGCAATAGGCGATGGATTCCAGCCGCAGCGGGTTGCTGGCGGCCGGGTCGCACACGGCGGCGAGGTCGGCGGCGGTGCGCACCTCGGTCACCGGGGTGGCGGGGGCAGTGGCCATGGGGGCCTGGGCCAGGACCGGCGCGCCGGACATCAGGACCAGGGCGGCGGCAGCAGCGATGTTCCGCATGGACGAGGGATCCTCAAGTGAACCGCCGCGCACACTAGACAGCATTTCCGCCGAAGCCCAGCCGATGCGGCCCCCCGGACTGCGCCCGGCGCCGCCACGGCACAAAAGATTACAGCAGCCCCGCCCAGCCGCCGGCGGCGCCCAGGCTGCGCCACATCACCACCCCGCCCAGCAGCAGCGCCAACACGCCCAGCGCGGTGCCGGCCAGGAGCAGCACCCCGTCCTCCTCGATATAGGCGAAGGCGATCAGCACGATGATGGCGGCGGGCAAAAGGTTGCTCAGCGGCACCGGCAGCAGCAGCGACAGGCCTAGCAACAGCACCACGCCGCCGACGCCGCGCTGCGTGGCGCCCGCCGGCGTCGCCCAGCGCGGCCGCACCAGCCCTTCCAGCCACCGCAGCCCCGGCAGCAGGCGGCGCAGCAGGCGCGCAAAGGGAATGCTGCCGATCGGGCGTTCCCCCAGGCGGGCGGGAAAGCGCGGGCGCGGGCGGCCGGCCAGCATCTGCCCGGCCGGCGCCAGCATCAGCAGCCCGGCGGCGATGGACGCGCCGGGCACCAGCCCGAGCAGCCCGAGCAACAGAAACAACAGGCCGAAGGACCGCTCGCCAAGCCGTGCCAGCAGCCATTCGGGGGTGATGCTGCCGGGGGGAAGGTCATGGAGAATCTCCTCCAGCAATTCGGAGGTGGGCGTCCTGCTGGCCATGGTGCCCCGTGCCGTTGCGGGCGCCAGCCTACAGCGGCACGGGGCGGGAGGCTAATTCAAGGCGGCAGCGGATGCCCCCGGCAGCACCACGGGCTGCAGGATCCAGCCGTCGGGGCAGTCTTCCCGCAACGAGACGGTCTGCGCCGCGCGGCCGCAGGCCGTGCAATGCAGGCCGCCCACGACGTTGCTGAGCGCGCGGTTGCCCCGCGCCTCCATCACGTCGCCAACCGGGATCGGCCGCGGGGGCGGGCAATCCGGGTCGCCGCAGTGGGCGATGAGGGTGAGGGAGCGGAGGTCGGCCAAAGGCGCCCGCAGCAGGTGGTGGCGGCTATGGCAGAGCACGGTGGGGGAGGGGGATGATCGGGCCATGGGTGGACCCTACCATCATGAACAAAACCAGAACAAGAACATTCTGCGGTGTTAAGCGAGGGTTTCAGAGCCGTGCCAGCGCCGCCATCCGCACCGGGGCATTGGCCGCGCCGAAGCCGGTGGCGCCGCGCCGCTCGATCACCTCGAAAAAGAAGCGGCCCTCGAAGGGGCGGGAATAAACGTGCAGCAGCTCGCCCCCGGCATCGCGGTCGTACAGCACGTCATGGGCGCGCAGCTGGTCCAGCAAGGCGTCGTCCAGCCCCCAGCGGGCGGCCAGGTCGTCGTAGTAGTTGGGCGGCACGGGCAGGGTGGCGGCGCCGCGTGCCCGCATGGCGCGCACGGCGGCGAAGATGTCCGGCGCCTCGAAGGCCACGTGGTGCACGCCCGCGCCGGCGAAGGCGGTGACAAAGCGCCCGGTGGAGGTTTGCCGGCTTTCCGAGATGTTGAGCGGCAGCCGCAGCGCGCCATCGGCGCTGACCATGGCGCGGGAGCGGATCAGCCCTTGCGGGTCGGCGAGGTCCACCGGCGCCTGCGCGTCCAGCCCGAACACGGCGTGCCAGAACAGCACGAAGCTGTTCATGCTGCCGGTGGGCAGCGCCTGCGCCACGTGGTCGATGCGGGTCAGTCCGTCCTCTACCGGCAGCGGCAGCATGTGGAAGTCGTTTTCCCAGCTGGTGCTGCCTTCGCCCAGGTCGTCCGGCCCGATCAGCAGGATCAGCGTGCCGTCCGAGGCGCGGATGCCCGGCAGCACCCGTTCGTCCACGCCGCGCTGCTCCTGCCATTCCGAGCACAGCAGCGCGCGGGCGCGGGCCATGGCGCGGCCGGCATCGTCCACCTGGATGGCCATGGCGCAGACGGAAGGGCCATGCAGCTGGAAGTGCTCGGCCGCCGCGCTGTCCTGCTCGGCGTTCAGGATCAGGTTGATGCCGCCCTGGCGAAACAGCTCCACGTCCTTGGAGCGGTGCCGCCCCGCCAGCCGGAAGCCCAGGGTTTCCAGGAATGCGCCCAGCGCGCGGCGGCTGGTCTGGTCCACCGCGAATTCCAGAAAGGCGAAGCCGTCCGAGCGCGGCGGGTCCGGCAGCTCGCTCAGCCCCGCCTCGGCCTCCACCAGCACCAGGGAGCGCACGGCGTCGCGTGCGTTCAGCCGGGCCGGCGCGGCACGGAAATCGTCGTTGAACACTTCCAGCGAGATCGGCCCGGCATAGCCCGAGCGTGCCACGGCGCCCAGAAAGCCGCCGACATCCAGCTCGCCCTGGCCAGGGAAGTTGCGGAAGTGGCGCGACCAGGACAAGGCGTCCATGCTCAGGCGCGGCGCGTCCGCCAGTTGCACGAAGAAGATCTTCTCGCCCGGCAGGTCGGCGATGCTGGAGGGGTCGTCGCCCAGCGCCAGGGTGTGGAAGCTGTCCACGATCAGACCCAGCGCCGGGTGGTCGGCCTGCTGCACGATCTTCCAGGCATGCTTCCAGCGGCTGACATGCCGCCCCCAGGCCAGCGCCTCGTAGCCGACGCGCAGGCCCCGCTGCGCCGCGCGCTCGGCCATGCGGCGCAGGTCCTCGGCCGCGCGGGCGTCGTCGTCGATCGCGGCCTCCTGGGTGTTGGAGCAGACCAGCACCAGGTCGGTGCCCAGCGCCTGCATCACGTCGAACTTGCGCTCGGCGCGGTCCAGGTTGCGGGCGCGCTGCGGCTCCGGCATCGCCTCGAAGTCACGGAACGGCTGGAACAGGGTGATGGACAGGCCGAGGTCCTCGGCCAGCCGCCGGATGTCGGCGGGCGAGCCCTCGAAGGTCAGCAGGTCGGCCTCGAAGATCTCCACCCCGTCGAAGCCGGCCGCCGCCGCTGCCTCCAGCTTGTCCAGGAGATTGCCGCTGAGGCAGACGGTGGCGATGGAGCGCGGCAGGCGGCGGGAGATCGGCATGGGCGTCCTTTGAGTCAGGCGCGGCGGCGCAGCACGCGGTCGATGAAAACGCCGGTGCTGCCGAGATAGTTGGAAGGGTCCGTCAGCCGCGCGATGGCATCGGCGTCCAGGCGGTCCGTCACGGCGCTGTCGCGCGCCAGCGCCGCCGCCAGCGGGATGCCTTCCTCCAGCGCCACGTCGCAGGCATGGTGCACGGCGTCATGCGCGGCCCCGCGCCCCAGCACGGGGGCGAGGCCCATCATCACCGCCTCGGCCACGATCAGCCCGCCGGTGGAGTCCAGGTTGCGGCGCATCCGCGCGGCATCCACCGTCATGCCTTCCGCCACCGTCAGCGCCTGGTCCAGCGCGCCGTGGGTCAGCAGCAGCGCCTGGGGGAGCGCCAGCGGCTCGGCCTGCCAGGGGCCGGTGCCGCGCTCATGGTCATGCGCCATGGCGGCCAGCATCTGCGGCACCAGCGCGTGCACGCCGCGCGCCTGCGCCAGGACGTATTCGCAGGCGATCGGGTTGCGCTTCTGCGGCATGGTGGAGGAGCCGCCGCGCCCGGGCGCGTGCGGCTCGGCCACCTCGGCCACTTCCGTCTGCATCAGCAGCATGAAATCGGTGGCGAACTTGCTCAACGCACCGCACAGCAGCCCGCACCAGGACACCAGCTCCGCGAAGCCGTCATGCGAAACGTGCCATGGTAGGTCTGGCTCGTTCAGGTTCAGCTCGCGCGCCAGCTCGGCCATCACCGCCGTGCCACGGTCGCCGAGCGAGGCCAGGGTGCCCACCGCGCCGCCGAACTGCACGCGCAGCACGCGCGGCTTCAGCTGCGCCAGCCGCTCGCGCATCGTCAGCAGCGGCGAGGCCCAGACGGCGCATTTGTAGCCGAAGGTCACCGGCAACGCGTGCTGCAGGTGGGTGCGCCCGGCCATGACGGTGCCGCGGTGTTGCTGCGCGCGTGCCAGCAGCGCGTCGCACAGCCGCTCCAGCGCCGGTTCGATCAGCGCCAGCGCATCGCGGATCATCAGCACCGTGGCGCTGTCCACCACGTCCTGCGTGGTGGCGCCCCAATGCGTCCAGCGCCCGGCATCCTCGCCGGCGGCGGCGGACAACTGCCTGACCAGCCCGACCACCGGGTAGCCGGTGTTGCGGGTGGAAACCGCCAGCGCCGGCAGGTCCAGCATCTCGAAGCGCGCGGCGGCGGTGATGGCCTGCGCCGCCGCTTCCGGCACGATGCCGAGCCGCGCCTCGGCCCGCGCCAGTGCGGCCTCCACGTCCAGCATGCGCGACAGCAGCGCGCGCTCGCCCACGGCGGCGCGCATGGCGTCGGTGCCGTACAGCACGCCCAGCACGGCGCCGTCGGCGGGGTTCACGCTCATGCGGCTACACGTCCATCCAGACGGTTTCGTTGTCGCCCTGGAGCACGAGGTCGAGGGTCCAGGTGCTGGCGGCCGTCTGCTTCGCGAGAACCGTGTCGCGGCGCTCGGCCGGGATGCTGCTCAGCACGGGGTCTGTATCGTTCAGCGGCTCGTCGGCGAAGTACAGCCGCGTGCTGAGGTGATACAGGATGCCGCGCGCGAAGACCGCCAGCGCCACATGCGGCGCCTGGGTGGTGTTGCCCGGCCCGCGCACCGCGCCAGGCTTCAGCGTGACAAAGCGGAACCGCCCCGCCTTGTCCGTCGCGCAGCGGCCATAGCCCTGGAAGTCCCCGGCGCCGATGGGGTAGTGCCCCTGCGGGTCGGCGTGCCAGATCTCCACCAGCGCGTCGCGCACCAGCTCGCCGCCGCCATCCGTCACGGTGCCGGTGAGCACGATGCGCTCGCCCGCAGGCAGGCTGCCGGCGAAGTGGCGCGTGGTGTCGGCCCATTCGGGAAAGTCGATCAGGTGCCAGTAGGGCCCGGCGGTCTGGCTGGCGGAGGCGGGTACCAGGTCGGGGGTGGGGGCGGTGTCAGTCATGGTGGTGGCCGTCCTCCATGGGCGTTTCCAGGCTGCCGCGCAGCACCACGTCGAAGCGGAAGCCCAGCGCCTGCTCCGGTTCCGTGATGTTGAGGTCGAACTTCGCGATCAGCCGGTCGCGGGCGGCCGCGTCGGGGATGGTGTTGAAGATGGGGTCGAGGGCGAGCAGGGGGTCGCCGGGAAAGTACATCTGGGTGATCAGCCGCTGGGCGAGGCCGGCGCCGAACAGGCTGAAATGGATGTGGTTGGGGCGCCAGGCATTGTGGTGGTTGCGCCAGGGGTAGGCGCCGGGCTTGACGGTGGTGAATCGGTACCAGCCGTCGGCGTCGGTGAAGACGCGGCCGTTGCCGCGGAAGTTGGGGTCGAGCGGCGCGTCGTGCTGGTCGCCCTCGTGGTTGTAGCGGCCCGCCGCATTGGCCTGCCAGACTTCCACCATGGCGTGGGGCACGGGGCGGCCGTGCTCGTCCAGCACGCGGCCGGCGACGATGATGCGCTCGCCCATGGCGTGGCCGGAGCCATCGGCATAGGCGGTCAGGTCGGCGGTGGCCGGAAAGCGACCGGCGGCGAAGCGGGGCGCGGTGGACTCGGTCAGGGTGTGAGGAATGCGCAGCAGCGGCCGCGACGGCGCGCGCAACCGCGTGCTGCCGTAGTCGGGCGCGGCGTTGGGCGGCTGCGTTGCTGCGTCGAACCGGCGGTATCCCTGGTGCTCGCTCATGACTTTGCCATTTCCTCCAGCGTTTGCTTGGCCAGCTTCAGCGCGTGGTTGGCCGCCGGCACGCCGGCATAGGCGCCCACCTGCAGCAGCACCTCGGAGAGTTCCTCCGGCGTCACGCCGGTGTTGCGCGTGGCGCGCACGTGTAGCACGAACTCGCCTTCCCGCCCCAGCGCGGCCATCATCGCCAGCGTCAGCAGCGAGCGCGTGTGGCGCGGCAGGCCCGGGCGCGTCCAGATGCCGCCCCATACCGCGCGGGTGATGTGGTCCTGGAACGGCGCGTCTAGCGCCGTGATGCCAGCCGCCGCGCGCTCCACATGCGCGGCACCCAGCACGGCCTTGCGCACCGCCATGCCGGCCTCGAAGGGGTCGGTCACGGCGTCGGGCGACAGAAAGCCCTGCAGCAGCGCCGTCACCGCCTCCGGCCGCTCCACGGTGGGAATATGCGCGGCATCGGCGATCACGTGCAGCACGGCGCCGGGGATGGCATCGCGCAGCGCCTCGGCGGAGGCGACGGGCGTGGCCATGTCGCCGTCGCCCACCAGCACTAGGGTGCGCAGCCGCAGCGCCCGGCTGCTGTCCGTCAGGTCGGCGGCGGCGATGGCCTCGGCGCAGGCGGCATAGCCCTCGGGGTCGGTGCGCAGCAGCATGGCGCGCAGCCCCGCCGCGCCGGGCGAGGACAGGGAGGCCGGCGTCACCCAGCGGGCGATCACCGCCTCCTCCACCGCGCGCATGCCCTCGGCCCGCACCAGCGCCGCGCGGTCCCGCCAGCCCTGCGCCGGCGGCAGCGCCAGCGCGGTGTCCACCAGCGCCAGCCGCATCACGCGCCCCGGCGCCTGCGCCGCCAGCGACTGCGCGATCAGCCCGCCGATGGAGATGCCGGCCACGTGCGCCCGCTCCACGCCCAGCGCGTCCAGCACCCCCAGCGCGTCGCGCGCCAGGGCATCGATCGCGTAGGGGCCGGGGGTGGTGGCGGAAAGGCCGTGGCCGCGCATGTCGGGGCGGATGACGCGGAACTGGCGCGCCAGCACGCGCGCCTGCTCGTCCCACACATGCAGGCTGGTGCCCAGCGAATGCAGCAGCAGCAGCGGCTCCGCACCCGGGGGGCCGTCGACCTGCACGTGCACGTTCAGGCCATGGACGTCGATGAACATCGTTTTTCCCCCCTCAGCGGTCGAAGGACAGGAAGGTGTCTGTCATCCGCGCCGCATCCGGCGCCAGGCCGGTGAAATGCCGAAACGCCTCGACCGCCTGGAACACCGCCATGCCGCCGCCATGCGCGGTGCGGCAGCCCAGGGCGCGGGCGGTGCGCAGCAGCTCCGTTTCCAGCGGGAAGTATACGATCTCCGCCACCCAAAGCGAGGGGCGCAGCAGCGCCGCCGGCACCGCCATGCCCGGGTGCTGCGCGGTGCCCAGGGGCGTGGCGTTGATCACGCCGTCGGCGGCGGCCATGGCGGCCGCGAGGTCGCCGCCCGCCACGGCGCGCCCGGCCCCGAAATGCCCGCACAGCGCCGCGGCCAGCCCGGCGGCGCGCCCGGCATCGGGGTCGAACACGGCAAGCTGCTGCACGCCCATCTCCAGCGCCGCATGCGCTACGGCCGAGCCCGCGCCGCCCGCGCCCATCTGCACGGCACGCCCCAGCAGCACGTCCGGCAACTGCCGGCGGAAGCCCTCGGCGAAGCCCGGCGCGTCCGTGTTGTGGCCGATCCGCCGGCCATCGCGCAGCACCACGGTGTTGACGGCGCCCAGCGCCCGCGCGGCCTCGGACAGTTCGTGCAGGTGCGGGATCACCGCCTGCTTGCAGGGGTAGGTGATGTTGAGGCCGGCGAAGCCCATGCGCTCGGCCGCCAGCAGCAGGTCGGGCAGCGCGTCCGGCCCAAGCCGAAGCTCGTTCAGGTCGATCAGCCGGTACAGCGTGTTGAGGCCCTGCGCCGCGCCCTCGGCCTCGTGCATCGCGGGGGTGCGGGACAGCTGGATGCCGGCGCCGATCAGCCCCAGCAGCAGCTGCGGGCGGCGGGGCATGGCGGTGCTGGGCATGGGCGTTTCCGGTCCCTGATTTTTCACTTGTCAAGGTAATGAACTAACCAGTACGTCAAGGTCAATGCGGCATTCCGCCGCGCCAGGCCAGCGATCAACGCGGCCGGACCAAGACGGGGAAATCGGACCATGAACCGCCGCCAATTCGGCACCGCCGCCCTTGCCACGCTCGCCACCGGCCTGGCTTCGCGCGCCTTCGCGCAGACCGCCGGCGCTTATCCCGACCGGCCTGTGACGCTGGTCGTGTCCTGGGCCCCCGGCGGCTCCACCGACTTTGTCGGCCGCCTGCTGGCGCAGCAGATGAGCAAGGAGCTGGGCCAGCAGGTGGTGGTGGAGAACCGCGCCGGCGCGTCCGGCACCATCGGCCATCTCTACGTTTCCCGCGCGCGGCCGGATGGCTACACGCTGCTGATGGGCGTCAACTCCACCTACGCCATGGCCACCCACCTGTTTCCCCAGAAGGGCTACGACGACGCCCGCGGCTTCACCCCCGTCGGCCGCATCGCCGAAACGCCGATCTTCCTGTGCGTGCGCCCGGCGCTGGGCGTGAAGTCGGTGCAGGAGCTGATCGCCCGCGCCAAGGCGCAGCCGGGCAAGCTGAGCTACGCCTCCTCCGGCGCCGGCTCCTCCGCGCATCTGGCGACGGAGCTGTTCTTGAAGATGGCGGGCATCGACGTGCTGAACGTCACCTACCGCGGCGGCGCCCCCGCCGTGCAGGCGCTGCTGGCGGGCGAGGTGCAGATGGCCTTCGTGGACGCCGTCACCGCCTTGCCGCTGATCTCCTCCAAGGAAGCCATCGCCATCGGCGTGAGCAGCCTGGAGCGCAACCCGCTGACCCCCGACGTGCCGACCATCGCGGAACAGGGGCTGCCGGGCTTCGAGTGCTCCTCGCAGTTCGCGCTGCTGGCGCCGGCCGGCACGCCGGAGCCGATCATCGGCAAGCTGCACGCCGCGCTGGTGGCCGCCATGAAGGACGAGACCGTGCTGGCCCGCCTGCGCCAGGCGTCCAACTTTCCGACCGTCGGCACGCCGGCCGAGTTCGGCCCCTACCTCGCGGCGGAAAGCGCCAAGTGGGGCGAGGTGATCCGCACCCGCGGCATCACCGCCGAGTGACGCGCCACGCGGCGGGCGGCGCGACAGCCCGCCCGCCGCGTGGTATCTCCCGCGTCCTGACCATGGAGGCCGCGACGATGGACCACGAGGGGGCGCGCGGCACGCCGGACGACGACGCGCCCATCGCCGCCCGCCCGCGCGACGCGGACCGCACGCGCCAGGAGATCCTGGCCGTGGCGCGCGAGGAATTCGCCGAACACGGCCTGAGCGGCGCGCGGGTGGATGCCATCGCGGCGCGCACCCAGACCTCCAAGCGGATGATCTACTACTACTTCGGCAGCAAGGACGGGCTGTACCTGGAGGTGCTGGGGCAGGCCTATGCCGGCATCCGCGCGCTGGAGCGGCAGCTCGACCTGCAATCCCTGTCGCCATCCGACGCCATCCGCCGCATGGCGGAATTCACCGTGGACTACCACGACGCGCACCCGGACTTCGTGCGGCTCGTCAGCATCGAGAACATCCACCACGGCCGCTACATCGCGCAGTCCGAAATCATCCGGAACCTGAACAGCACCGTGATCGCCATGCTGGGGGATATCCTGGAGCGCGGCCGCGCCGAGGGGCTGTTCCGGGCGGATGCCGACCCGGTGGACGTGCACATGCTGATGAGCTCGCTGAGCTTCTACCGCGTGTCCAACCGCCACACCTTCGGCCGGCTGTTCGACCGTGACCTGACGGGCGAGGCGCTGAAGCAGCGCCACAAGCAGATGCTGGCCGACGCCGTGCTGGGCTTCCTGACCACCCGGACCCCCACCGGCTGACAACCGCCCGGGCGCCGCCGTTTCACGGCGCCCGGGCGGTGGTGGTGCGGGCCATGCGAACGGCGCCTTTTTGGTGCCGGCCCTCCGGGGCATCCTGCCCCGCCACGGCATCATGCCGTGCCGATCCTTGCCATCCGGCAAACGCCGATCAAGAAATCGTGTGATCAGTGCCAGTCGCGGCTGGTATGCCGCACGGTGTGGGACACGCCGCGTGACACCTCGTCCGCCCGCGCCAGCGGCGGCTGCAGCCCGGGGCCGCCCATGCGGTGCAGTCCGTCCAGCAAATCCGAGCGGTCCCGCAGCCGGCGCGCGATCACGTGCAGCACCGGCACCTCCGCCGCCGGCGCGTCCAGCCGTTCCAGCCGGCCTTCCACCAGCAGCAGCCGCGCGGCCAGCACGGCGGCGCGGTTGGCTTCCGTGATGTCCGGGTAAAGCACCAGGTTCACGGTGCCGAACTCGTCTTCCAGCGTGAAGAACACCACGCCCTTGGCGCTGCCCGGGCGCTGGCGCACCAGCACCAGCCCACCCAGCTTGACCAGGCTGCCTTGCCGCCCCCGGTCCAGTGCGCGGCTGTCCACCAGCCCCATGGCCGCCAGCCGCGGGCGCAGCAGCGCCAGCGGGTGGTGGCGCAGCGTCAGGCCCGTGGCGCCATAGTCCAGCACCGTGTCCTCGCCCGCCGTGGCCTCGGGCAGGTGCGGCGCGGCCTCGGCGGCGGCGAACAGGGGCAGGGGGGCGGGGGCGCCGCGTTCCTGCCCCGCCGCCGCCCACAGCGCCCGCCGCCGCGCAAGGCCAAGGCCGCGAAAGGCATCCGCCGCCGCCAGCGCCTCCACCGCGCGGCGGTCCAGCCTGGCGCGGCGCACCAGCGCTTCCAGGCCATGGTCGCCCCCCCGGCGCGCGTCGACCAGCGACCGCGCCGCCGGTTCCCCCAGCCCGTCCACCAGCCGCAGCCCGAGGCGCAGCGCCAGCCGGCCGTCGTCCTGCCGCTCCAGCGTGCAGTCCCAGTCGCTGGCCAGCACGTCCACCGGGCGCACCGCCACGCCTTCGCGCCCTGCCTCGCGCACGATCTGCGCGGGCGAATAGAAGCCCATGGGCTGGCTGTTCAGCAGCGCGCAGGCGAAGACCGCCGGGTGGTGCCGCTTCAGCCAAGCGGAGGAATACACGAGCTGCGCGAAGGACGAGGCATGGCTTTCCGGAAAGCCGTAGGAGCCGAAGCCCTCGATCTGCTTGAAGCAGCGCTCGGCGAAGTCGCGCGGGTAACCGTGGCGCTGCATGCCGTTCAGAAAAGGCTCGCGCAGCAGCGGCACCTCGCCGGTGTGGCGGAAGGTGGCCATAGCGCGGCGCAGCTCGTCCGCCTGCGCGGGGGTGAAGCCGGCGCCCACGATGGCGATCTGCATCGCCTGCTCCTGGAACAGCGGCACGCCCAGGGTGCGCTTCAGCACGGCCTCCAGCGCCGGGCTGGGGTAGGTGGGCTTTTCCTCGCCGTTCCGGCGCCTGAGGTAGGGGTGCACCATGTCGCCCTGGATCGGACCCGGCCGCACAATCGCGACCTCGATGACCAGGTCATAGAATTCGCGCGGCCGCATGCGCGGCAGCATGTTCATCTGCGCCCGGCTTTCCACCTGGAACACGCCGAGGCTTTCGCCGCGCGACAGCATCTTGTAGGTCGCCGCGTCATCCTGCGGGATCTGCTTCAGCCCCAGCGCCGGCCCGCCATGCTGTTCCAGCAGCACCAGCCCGCGCCGCAGGCAGCTCAGCATGCCGAGGCCGAGCACATCGACCTTCAGCATGCGCAACACCTCGATGTCGTCCTTGTCCCATTCCAGCGTGTGGCGGTCCGCCATCGCCGCCTTGGTGACCACCGCGAGTTCCGTGAGCCGCCCCCGCGTGATGACGAAGCCACCCACATGCGTGGCGAGATGCCGCGGAAAGCCGTGCAGCTCCTCGGCCAGGTCCAGCGTCATCGCCAGGCGCGGGTCGGCTTCCGGGTCCAGCCCCTGCTCGCGCGCCACGTCGTTCCAGTCGTCCTGGCCATAGTGCCAGGTGCCGCGCGCCAGACGGGCGGTGATATCCTCCGACAGGCCCATCGCCTTGCCCACCTCGCGGATGGCGCTGCGCGAGCGGAAGCGGATCAGCGTGGCGCAGATCGCCGCGCGCTCGCGGCCGTAGCGGGCATAGATGTGCTGGATCACCTCCTCGCGCCGCTCGTGCTCGAAATCCACGTCGATGTCGGGCGGCTCGTCGCGCGCCTCGCTGATGAAGCGCTCGAACAGCAGGTCGTGCTTGTCGGGCGGCACGGCGGTGATGCCCAGCGCGTAGCACACCGCGGAATTTGCCGCCGAGCCGCGCCCCTGGCACAGGATGCCCTGCGCCTGCGCGAAGCGGACGATCTCATGCACCGTCAGGAAATACGGCGCGTAATCCAGCCGGCCGATCAGCGCCAGCTCATGCGCCAGCTGTCGCGCCACCTTCTCCGGCACACCGCCCGGCCATTGCAGCGCCGCGGCGCGCGCCACGCGGTCTTCCAAAGTCTGTTGCGGCGAGCGGCCGGGTTCCAGGATCTCATCCGGGTATTCGTAGCGCAGCTCGCGCAGGCTGAAGCCGCAGGCGCGCACCACGTCCAGGCTGGCGGCCACCGCGTCCTCGTGCCCGCGGAACAGCCGCAGCATCTCGGCCGGCGGCTTCAGATAGGCCTCGGCGTTCTGCTGCGCGCGCAGGCCCAGGTTGTCGATGGTGCAGCCATGGCGGATGGCGGCCAGCACGTCCGCCAGCCGCCGGCGCTCCACCACATGGAAGCGCACGCCGCCCGCCGCCAGCAGCCGCGCGCCCGCCGTGCCCGCCATGCCGGCCAGCAGCCGCAGCCGCCGCCGGTCGTCGCCGCCGTAGCGGTGGTGCGTGGCGCAGAACAGCGGCAGGGCGGTGCGGCGCAGCGCGCGCGCATCCTGCCGCAGCCGCAGCGCGAAGCTTTCATCGGGTGCTTCCGGCGCCAGCAGCGCCATCACCTGTCCCTCGGCGGCGGCCAGCAGCGCGTCGCGCGAAATGCGTTCCTGGCCCTTTTCCGCCACCATGCGCGCATCCGACAGCAGCCGCGTCAGCCGGCCATAGGCGGCGCGGTCGGATGGCCAGACCAGGTATTCCTGCCCGTCCTCCAGCATCACGCGGCAACCGGGCACGAAGCGCAGGCGGATGTCCTTGTGCTCGCTGGCCGCCAGGGCGCGCACCACGCCGGCCATGGAATTGCGGTCGGCGATGCCGATGGCCGCGTGCCCCAGCAGCCTGGCCGTCAGCACCAGTTCCTGCGGATGCGAGGCGCCTTCCAGAAAGGAGAAGTTCGACATCGCGCCCAGCTCGGCATAGCCGTCGCTCACGCGAAGGCGCCGTGCAGGAACCAGGTCGGCGGCGGCTCGCCGCCCACCAGCCCGGCGCGGCACACCCACAGCCGCGTGCCGTCCGCGCATTCCACGCGGTAATAGTCGCGCACCGGTCGGTCGGGGCGGTCGCGCCACCATTCCGGCTCGAAACGCTCCGGCCCCTCGGCGGCGATCACCTCATGCCATGCGCCGCGCCACAAGAGGCGCCGGGGCGGGTCGTCCGGCAGCAGCGCCAGCACCTGCACGACCTCGGGCTTCTTCAGCAGCAGCAGCGGGCGGGGGCGGTCGCCCCAGCCCTGCGGCGTTTCCACAGCCGCGAAGGGATCCACGCGCATCGCCGCGCGTTCCGGCCAGTGGCTGGCGCGGGGTGCCAGGCGCCACACCGCCATGCGCTGCCCCAGCCGGTCCAGCAGCTGTGCCAGCCCGGCATCCCGCTCCGTTTGACCGCCCTCGATCAGCCCGGCCTGCAGGCCGCCCAGCGGCTCGGTTTCCTCCGCCAGCAGTTCCAGCCGGTCAAAGCCGAAGCGCGGCTCCAGCGTATCCAGCTTGGTGTGCAGCAGCTTCAGCAGATGCGCCGGGTCGCGCCCCGCGAGGCCGAGCCCGAGGCCGATCTCCTGCAAGCCACCTTCCGCGCGGTGTGCCCGCAGCCGCAGCCGGCGCAGCCCGCGCCCGGCCTCGGCCAGCCGCAGGCACAGCTCGGGCAGCAACTGCCGCTGCAGCACGGCGTCGATGCCGGCGCGGGTGATCAGCGGCTCCATCATGTCCCGCGCCACATGGAACTCGGGCGCTGGCCGCAGGCTGGAAAACGGCGTGCCGGCCGCGCCCAGCGCGCGGTCCAGCGCCAGGATCAGCCCGGCGCCGAAGCGGCGGGCCAGCGGCGCGCGCGGCTGCGCCAGCAGGTCGCCCGCGCGTTCCAGGCCCAGCCGGCGCAGGGCGCGCAGCATCTCCGGCGGCAGCCGCAGCGCGGCCAGCGGCAGCTCGGCCAGGGCCAGCGCCTCGCCGCCCGGCGGCACGATGCCGCCGGGCCCGGCGCGCGCCAGGGCGGCGGCCAGCGGCGCGGTGCCGGCCACCGCCGCCATCGCCGCGTGGCCCTGCCGCGCCAGCCCGGCCAGGGCACGGTCGCGCAACGCCGCCTCGCTGCCGAACACGCTGCCCATGCCGGTGATGTCCAGCCACAGCCCCTGGGGCGGGTCCTCGGCCACCAGCGGGGTGAAGCGCAGCGCCCACAGGCCGAGCATGCCCAGCCGCGCCGCCTCGGCCACCGGGTCCTCGGGGCAGGCCTGCACGCCGGGCAGGATCGCTTGCGCGTCGGCCAGCGCCTGGCCCGCCGCCAGCCCCAGCCGCGCGGCCGCGGCATCCACGGCCACCACGAGCCGCGCCGGGCCTTCCGCCCGCCACACCAGCACGGGGCGGTCCCCCGCCGGGCCGGCGGCCTCGACCGGCAACAGCGGCAGGTGCAGCGCCAGGTAACGGCGGCCGGGCGCATCCATGGCGGGGAGCGGCACCACGGGCGCGGCGCCCACCACCCCTGGCAGGGATGCGGCAAGGCGCGGTGGGCGGCAGAAGCGGCGCCGCATGGCTTAGCCGGCGCGGCGGCTGGCGGCGGGCCGGGCCGGCACGGCGTCGCCATCATCCAATGCGCCGCCGCGCCAGCGCAGTGCCCATTGCCCGCCGGCGCCGCCGCGCGAGCGCAGCAGCTCCACCTTCCAATGCGGCTCGTCCGGCGCCAGGGCGGGCAGGGGGGCGACGCGCCAGCGGGTCAGCGCCACGGCCGGCCCCGCCTTGTCGCTGTCCGGCCGCAGCAGGATGCCCAGCGCGCCGCCGGCCTCGGCCGCCAGCATCAGCCGCCGCCCGGCCGTCAGCCCGATGCCGGGCGAGACCATCAGCACGCCGCCGACAGCGCGGCAGCGCAGCGCCTCCTCCATCGCCCAAAGCGCGTCGGCGGGGCGGGGCGCGCGCACCAGCACCAGCTGCTGCGGCCGCAGCCCGAAGCGCAGCAGCCCGGGGGGCCAGGCTTCCGGCTCGGGCGCGATCCACAGCACGGTGCCGCCCGCGCGCGCCAGCGCCAGCGCCGCGAAGCCCAGTGCGGCGGCGCCCGGCGGGCCGCCCGCCGCCAGCACCTCATGCAGCGCCGCGCGCGCCAGGCCGCCGGCCGGCAGCGCGCGGTCCAGTGCCGGGCTGAGCGGCACCGGGCCACGCGGGTCCGCGCCGGGGCGGCTGCCGGCGTGCTCCAGCCCGGCCAGGCGGCGGCGCAGCGCGGCCATGGCGGCTGGCCGCTGCTGGGGGGTGAGGGGTGGGTCGGCGGTCATGTTCATTGTTTGTTCCCACACTTTGACGGCCGAGGACAAGCCTGATCTGCATGGGCGGCTGGATCGCATTGGTGGTCCGGCAAGGGCCAGGCACAAAAAAAGCCGTGGCGCCTGCCCTGGGGCAGGCGCCACGGCCTGTCGTCGCGGTGCCGTTCAGCGGCGCGCGAGCGCCACCATCGCGCCGCCCAGCAGCGCCGAGATCAACGCCACGAAGGGGCGCTGCGTGATGGCGCCGGCCACGGCGGTGCCAGCGCGGTTCAGGCTGTCCAGCCCCTGGTGGGCGTAGGCCTGTGCCGCTTCGGAAACATCGTCCGCCGTTTCGGACGCATGCTCGGCGGCCTCGGACGTTACCTTGCGGGCCGTGGCGTCAAAGCGGCTGAAGCCATCCTGCAGGGTGTCCTTGGCATCCGTCGCGGCCTCGGACACGGTGTCCGCCACCGGCTTGTCCAGCGGCTTGCCGGTCACGGCCTCGGCCGCCTTGTCGGCCAGGGGCTTGTTGGCGTCAGGCTGTTCGGGGGTGGTCATGGGCGCATCTCCTGCATGCCATCTGCGCCTCTAACCTTGCGGAGCCGTGGCGGTTGCGCCTGGATAACAGCGGCAACGCCGCCACCTCTGGCTGTTTCGCCCCAAGGAACCTCCACCGATGCTGGTCGTGCACCACCTGAACGAGTCGCGGTCCCACCGCATCCTGTGGCTGCTGGAAGAGCTGGCGCTGCCCTACGAGGTGCGCCGCTACGCGCGAAACCCGCAAACCCGCCTGGCGCCGCCCGAGCTCGCCGCCGTCAGCCCGCTGGGCAAGGCGCCGGCGCTGCAACTGGAGGATGGCCGCGTACTGATCGAATCCGGCGCCATCATCGAGACGGTGATCCGCCGCCTCGGCGGCGGCCGCCTGCAACCGCCGGACAACAGCGTCGAATACGACGCCTACATCCAATGGCTGCACTATGCCGAAGGCTCGGCCATGCTGCCACTGATGCTGCACCTGTATGCCGGGCGGCTGGGCGAGGCCGCCGCGCCGCTGATGCCGCGCATCGAGGGCGAGATCGCCAACCACCTTGCCTTCCTGGACCGCAGCCTGCAGGGGCGCGCCTGGCTGGTGGGCGACGGGCTGACCGGCGCCGACATCCAGATGAGCTTCGTTGCCGAGATGGCCGGGGTGCTGGGCAAGCGCGCCGCCTATCCGGCGCTGGATGCCTGGGTGCGCGCGTTGCAGCAGCGCCCGGCCTACCGGCGCGCGGTGGAACGGGGCGGTGCCTACGGGCTGGGCCGGTAGCGCCCGCGCCCGGCGTCAGTGCAGGACCGGCTCGTCCCCCGTCTCGTCGTCCCGCTGGTCGATGATGCGGCGGATGTGCTGCACGGTGTCGTCCAGCGTGTCGGCCACGCAGTCGGGGATGTCGCGCATCCAGGCGCCGTCCAGGAACACGCGGCCGCGCACCTCGCCATCGATCGCGAAGGTCTTGATGGTATAGGGGCCGTGTTCGAATTCTGCGGATCTCATGAACGGTTCTCCGGGCATGGCGGGATGCGATGGCCGCGACGCTAAGGCCGCCGTGGTTTCCCGGCCGTTAACGCGATGCGGATTCAGCACCGCCTTTCAGCATCTCTTCACGCGAAGCCGCTATGCCCGGGCTTGCGCCGGGAGCCGGTCCAGGCGCGTGTTGCCAGCAGAGGTGCCGTCATGCTTGCCCGACTCTCGATCCGCACCAAGATCCTGGGCCTGTTCGCGTTCCAGGCCGCCGTTTCGGCGGTGCTCGCGCTGTATCTCGTCGGCCAGTTCGCCGCGACCGACACATTGTACAGCAACCTCATTGACCGCGACTTCGCCTTCGCACTGAAAGCCGAGCGTGCGCGCGGCGACTTCGCGAACATGGGCCGGCAATACAACAATGTCCTGCTGCTGCAGGACCCGGCCGGCATGGCCCCGCTTGCCGCCACGATCCGCGGCATCGGCACCGGGGTGGAACAGAACCTGGCCGAAGCCGCGCAGCTCGCACCCAATGAGTTCCGCGACGCGGTGGCGGCGCTGCGTGCCGCCAACACCCGCATCGCCGGCGTTGGCGAGCGGATCTTCCAGCTGGTGGCGGCCGGGGACCTGCGCGGCGCCGCGGTGCTCTACCGCGATGAGGCGCGCGTGCCCCTAGTGGGTGCCTTCAACGACCTGGCCGGCATGGCCGACCGCGCCACCGCCGCCGCCAACCGCGTGAACATCGAGGCCAGCGAGAACACCGACGCCGGCATCGTGCTCGCGCTCGCCCTGCTGGCGCTGGTGACGCTGCTGGCGGTGGCCGTGGCGGCCGTGGTCGTGCTGTTCGGCATCACCCGGCCGCTGACCCGCCTGGCGGGACGCATGGCCACGCTGGCGGAAGGCGATACCCTGGCCCCCGTGCCCGGCGTCGGCCGGCGGGACGAGCTGGGCCCGATGGCCGGCGCGGTGCAGACCTTCCGCGACGGGCTGGCCGAAGCCGAGCGCGTCCGCGCCGCCCACCAGCAGGCCGAGGCCGAGGCGGCGCGCGCCAAGCGGCAGGCGACGCTGGACCTGGCGGCGGGCGTGGACCATTCGCTCGGCGCCGTGGCCCAGGCGCTGGCCGAGGCATCCGGCACGCTGGCGGCTTCCACCGGCAGCCTGTCGCGCATCGCGGACTCCAACGCGCTGCAGGCTTCCTCGGCGGCGAGTGGCGCGGCGCAGACCTCGGCCAACGTGCAGGGCGTGGCGGCGGCGGCCGAGGAGCTCGCCGCTTCCGTGGCCGAGATTTCCCGCCAGGTCGGCCATTCCACCGCCGTGGTGGGGCGCGCGGCGGAAGACGCCAACCGCACCGACCAGATCGTCCGCGCGCTGTCGGACGGCGCCACCCGCATCGGCGACGTGGTGCGGATGATCAGCGATATCGCGGGGCAAACCAACCTGCTGGCGCTGAACGCCACGATCGAGGCGGCACGGGCGGGCGAGGCGGGCAAGGGCTTTGCCGTGGTCGCCAGCGAGGTGAAGGCCCTGGCCGCGCAGACCTCGCGCGCCACGGAGGAGATTTCCGGTCAGGTGGACACCATCCGCGCCGCGACGCACGAGGCGGTGGAGGCGATCCGCGGCATCGCCACCGTGATCGGCGAGGTGAACCAGATCTCCTCCGCCATCGCCGCGGCGGTGGAGCAGCAGGGGGCGGCGACGCAGGAAATCGCCCGCAACGTGCAGCAGGCGGCCCAGGGCACGGACGAGATGTCGGCCAGCATGCAAAAGGTGCAGCAGGGCGCGGCCGACAGCGGCAGCGCGATGCAGGGCGTCACCGCCGCCGCGGATGCCGTCGCGACCCAGGGCCAAACGCTGCGGGACGAGCTGTCGGGCCTGGTGCAGCGGTTGCGCGCGGCCTGACCGGCGCCGCGCAGGGGCGGCGGCGGGGCAGGGGCGCGCGTTGCCGCTGCCGCCCCCGGGCCGGGGACACACGATGGATCAGGACCGGGTGAAGATCCGGTTGATCAGCCGGGTCCATCGCAGGTCGAACCATGCCAGCGGCCAACCGAGCAGGACCGTGAACAACAACGTCGCGCCGGCGGCTGCCAGAAGTCCGGCCCGCCCTCCGCCGGCGGCCAGAAAGGCCATGCAGCCGGCGGAGCACAGGACCGGAACGTGCAGGAGGTATACCGGAAAGGACATTCGGCCCAGAAAGCGGGCCACGCGGCCGGACAACAGCCGCCGCAGCCATGCATTCTGCTCGACGGCGACCAGGAGAAGCACCGCTCCCACGGTATAGGCGAGGATTTCGCTGAGGGAACGGCCCCACCTTTCCGCCGACAGGCGGCCGAGCAAACCATTTTCCGTGTAGTTCGCCATGGTGAAGGCCAGCAGCAGCAACAGCACTGTGGCCGGTGCCGTGAAGCGTGGCAGCCGGCCCTGGGCGGACAGCAGAGCACAGGCGACGCCCGCCGGAAATGCCACCAGCAGCATGTTGGCGTATGCGGCAACGGCAATCGCCACGAACAACAATGCAAACCGTGCGCGATCGTTCCTGAGGTGAATCGCAAGCAAGGCCGTAGCGAACGCGACGAAACTCCCCAGAAGTTCCCACCGCATGGTCCAAAGGCTGCTGTTGTAGGATGCGCGACCGGTCAGAAACGTCCAGGCTCCGCCCTGCAGCAGGGCGTCGGCCAGGTTCGGCACATATCCCGGCGGCATGCTGGAATAGGCGAAGTCCGCGAGCCAGGGAGAGCCCGTGACGGCCGCGGCCTCGCGGAAGTGATAGGCGCCGCTTGCGAACAGCATCCAGGAAAAGGCGCAGCTGGCGGCTGCCGGACCCGCCAAACGCGGCCATCGCTTGAAGATGCCAACGACCAGTCGTCGGGAATTGCCATCCAGCAGCGCCTGCCTGGTCAGCACGAAGCCCGACAGCACGAAAAAGAAGACGACGGCCGCGGTGCCATTGATGATGGCGTACCAGGGCCGCCCGACCCAGGACAGCGCCATGTCCATGCCGGGAAAGATGCCGCTTCGCGCGGGGGCGAAGCCCAGCACCAGATGCCAGGCAATGACAACAAGGGCTGCGATGCCTCTCAAAGCCTCGAGGGATTCGTCTTTCTGGGTGCGATGCGGTGGCATGTGCCGCCGTTTGTCATGGCGTATGCGATGTTGGAAGCCGCAATCCCGGGGGCGGCCGGGCCCTGTCCAGCCGCCATGCAGGGAAGCATCGCGGGCGGGGACTGCCTGGGCGGCGAGGGCACCAGCAGACCCGCCACCTCGCCAAGCCTGCCTGCCGTGCGGCGTGCTATTCCCAATCGGCTGTTCAGCCACTCCGCCGCATCGATCCGATGTCCGAACTGCCGAGGCAGCTTCCTGTCGCCTCATCATCAAGGCTCAGCTGGCGCTGGCTCCTCGAGAAGGTGCGGTGCAAGGCGGCAGTTGGGGGCAGTGTTCCTGGGCGCGCCGATGCGTGGCACGGCTCGTGCGGAGCCAGCCTGCAGGTCGAAAAGATAGCAAACCACATCAGGAAGCGGGGAAACTGGCGGAGGATGTGGGATTCGAACCCACGATACCCTTTTGAGGTATACACACTTTCCAGGCGTGCGCCTTCGACCGCTCGGCCAACCCTCCAGCGCAGGGCCGGGGGTATAATCAGGCTGGCGGCCGGGGGCAAGCGGGCAATGCCGGGAAAATGCACGGCGATGCATCCGCACCGCGGATTTTCCGGCCGGCAGGGCGGCCCGCGACCCCCCAGCCCCCGGGGCGCCGTTCTGGACCGGCATTTTTTACCGGACCCGCGCCGATTTCCTGGAGCCATTCCCGGCCCTCGCAGACCTCACGCCAGGAGATACGCGTGCCATGCAGGGGGGACACGCGATTTTTTCGGCCTCGAATCTCCGATTTTTCTTGAGAACCGGGGGGGATTGCCCCATATGCCGCATCCGTTGACCCGATCGATATCCGATCAACCCGGTCATCTGCTGGTGGAAAGGAGCCCGCAACATGGACTCTCTCGTCTCTCCGCTGGGGATGGTCTCGGAACTCCCGAGCGAAGCCCAGACTTTCGACAACGCCGAGGCGAAGGATCACTTCGTCGAACGCGACGGTGTCCGCTTCGCGGGTACGCACCTGATCGTGGACCTTTGGGGCGCCACGAACCTCGATGACCCCGCGCACATCGACAGCGTGCTGCGCGAGGCCGCGATCGAGACCGGCGCGACCATCCTGCACGGCCACTTCCACCACTTCCACCCGGGTGGCGTGAGCGGCGTGTTGGTGCTGGCCGAGAGCCACGTCTCGATCCACACCTGGCCCGAGCGCTCCTATGCCGCGCTGGACATCTTCGTCTGCGGCATCTGCAACCCGTATCTGGCAGTGCCGATCCTGAAGAAGGGCTTCCTGCCCGAGCGCGTGCAGCTTGCCGAGCACAAGCGCGGCCTGATCGGCTGACATCAGCCTTTCACGTGACGAGCGGAAGGGCGGGGTCCATGACCCCGCCCTTCTTGTATTGAGCGACGGAGATCAGAACCCCATGCCCACCGATTCCTGGATCAACGAGACCCTCTACCCCGAGTGGGGGCAGCGCTTCATGGTCAAGCGCGAGCTGGCCCGCGTGCAGAGCGACTTCCAGGACATCGTGGTGTTCGAAAGCTACACGCATGGCCGCGTGCTGGTGCTCGACGGCTGCATCCAGATCACCGAGGGCGACGAGTTCGTCTACCAGGAGATGCTGACCCATGTGCCGATGCTGGCGCATGGCGATGCCAAGCGCGTGCTGATCATCGGCGCCGGCGACGGCGGCGTGCTGAAGCGCGTGCTGCAACACCGCAATGTCGAGAAGGCCGTCATGGTCGAGATCGACGGCGAGGTGATCCGCCTGTCCAAGGAGTTCCTCCCCAACATTGCCGGCGATGCCTGGAACGACCCGCGCGCCGAGGTGCTGGTGGCCGACGGCATCGACTACGTCCGCAAGGCGGAGGCCGGCTCCTTTGACGTCGTGATCGTGGACAGCACGGACCCGATCGGCGTGGGTGAGGTGCTGTTCACCGATGAGTTTTACAGCAACGTGGCGCGGCTGCTGTCGGACAAGGGCGTGATCGTCAACCAGTGCGGCGTGCCGGCCATGCAGGCCGAGGAGCTGCGCGACACCTCCATCCGCCGCGCCAAGTCCTTTGCCGACATCTACGCCTATGTCGCCGCGGTGCCGACCTATGTGGGCGGCTTCATGACGCTGGGCTGGTCGGCCAAGGACAGCGCCCTGCGGCAGGTGGATACCGCCACCATCCGCGCCCGGGCCGAGGCCGCCGGCATTCTGGGCCAGACGCAGTACTGGACGCCCGAGATCCACACCGGCGCCTTCAACCTGCCGCCCTACATCAGCAAGCACCTGCCCTAAGGCGGCCTTCAGCGCAGCAGCGTGGCGGACAGGCTTTCCAGCCGCGCCAGCAGCCCGGCCATGGCCGGGCGCAACGCCCGGCCTTCCGGCGCCGGCAGCATCAGCACGGCGCCGCACAGCCGGGTCATTTCCGCTTCCAGCCCGTCCAGGTCCAGCGTCCGCCCGGAATTGGCGAGCGCCGTGGCCAACGCCAGCGTGGTGTCCATCCGGTCGATGCTCGCCAGGATGGCGGGGTGGGGCGCGTCGGTCATGCCCGCATTCTAGCCGCTGGCCGGTGAGCGAATCGCTAACGCGCCGGCCTTGACGGTTTCTTCACCGGGGCCTGCCAGATTGCCGCCGCACAATGGCAGGAGCGGCAGCATGCGAATGGATCACGCCTTGGCGGTGGCGGCCGGCCAGGCGCCGGGACCGGAGCAGATCCTGTCCGTTGCCGGCCAGCTGACGCGGGACGGCGAGCCCGGTTCCGCCCTGCCAGCCGCCCGTGGCCCGGGCGGCCTGGGTTTGTTGCCAGTACCCTCGGGCCCCTCGGACAATCTGAGCACCCTGCGCAGCTGCCAGGGTCTGTTGAGCCAGACGCTCAGGATGCTCCGATAATCTCTGCGCATCACGGCTTCGTGAGGGTATGCTGGCCACCATGAGATGGTGGCCGTTTCGACCCAGGATCAACCCGGTGGCGCTGGCGGTGCTGCAAGGCTGGCCCGGCCCGGCGGCGTTGCTGGACGCGCGCAGCGTGCTGCGCCACGCCAACCCCGCGCTGCGCGCCGCACTGGGACCGACCCGCCCGCCACAGCCCGGCCTGCCGGCGCCACGCCTGTTCGCGGCGGTGGATCGGGACGCCGTGGCGGGCTGGCTGGACCATGGGCAGGGCGTGCGGGAATTTCGTCTGGCGGCGCCTGAAGGCATGCCGGAGCCACCGGTCGCGGCACGGCGCATTCCCCTGCCGGGGAGCGAGGCGCTGTTGCTGCTGCAACCGCTGGTCCCCGTGCAGGACTCGGCGGAAGCGGACCGGCTGCAAACCCTGGGCGCGCTGGCAGGCGGCATCGCGCACGACTTCAACAACCTTCTCACCGTGGTGCTGGGTGCTGGCGAGGATGCGCTGCGGCTGGCCGGCCCGTCGCCCGACCCAGCCCTGGCGGCGGAGCTGGCACAGGTGCGCCAAGCGGCGGAGCGGGGCGCCGGGCTGGTGCGGCAGCTGCTGGCCTATGCCCGCCAACAGGTGCTGGAACCCCGGCTGGTGCCGTTGAACGAGGCGGTGCAGGGCATCGCCGCCTTGCTGCAATCGGGCGGCCAGCGCCAGGGCGTGGTGCTGGAGGTGACGCTGGACGAACCTGGGCGGCTGGTGCGAATCGACCCCTCGCAGCTGGACCGCGTGGTGATGAACCTGGCGATCAACGCGCGGCAGGCCATGCCCCAGGGCGGCCGGCTGCGGCTGTCCACGACGCGCGAGGTGCTGTTGGCCCCGCTGTGCGGCACGCCGGACACCGTGCCCGCCGGGCGCTGGACGGTGCTGGAGGTGGCCGATACCGGCCAGGGCATCGCGCCCGAGGCCTTGCCACGGATCTTCGAGCCGTTTTTCACCACGCGCATCGACCAGGGTGGCACCGGGCTGGGACTGGCCACCGTGCACGGCATCGTGCGCCAGTCCGGCGGCTTCATGGTGGTGGACAGCGCGCCGGGGCAGGGCACCCGCTTCCGCATCCTGCTGCCGCGGGTGGAGGGCGAGGCGGAGGCGCCCGCCGCGCCGCCCGCGGCCGCAGCGCTGGCGCCGCCCGCCGGGCCGGTGCTGCTGGTGGAGGACGAGGCGCCGCTGCGCCGCCTGGCGGAGCGCGCCCTGCGCCGCGCCGGGCATGACGTGGCGGTGGCCGAGGATGCCGAGACCGCGTTGGAACTGATCGAGGCCGGGCTGGTGCCGGGCCAGCTGGTGTCCGACGTGGCGATGCCGGGCATGGACGGCGTGGCGCTGGCACAGGCCCTGCGCCTGCGCTTTCCGGCGCTGCCCGTGCTGCTGGTCAGTGGCTACGCGCAGTCGGCGGTGGAGGCGGCGCCGGACGCGGCGGGCATCCGTTTCCTGGCCAAGCCTTACAGCCCCGCGGGACTGGTCGAGGCGGTGGGAAAAGCGGTGGTTCCGGCATGCTGAAACCCTTGCACCGGGGCGCCGATGTGAACATATAGCGAACACGAACGCGGTGGTCTTTTCCGGCTCCGGAAAGCCCGCCACAGTGATCGCGACTTCGTGAGTGAGCGGTGGGTGCCGCTGGACGTTGCCCCACCGCCTCTCCTACCATCACGGCGATTGCCAGAAGGGCTGCTTACACCATGGACAAGAACAAGGCGCTCGACGCCGCCCTCAGCCAGATCGAACGGGCCTTCGGCAAGGGCTCTATCATGCGCATGGGCGCCAAGCAGGGGAACGACGAGGTGGAGGTGATCTCCACCGGCTCGCTCGGCCTCGACCTGGCGCTGGGCATCGGCGGCCTGCCCAAGGGCCGCATCATCGAGATCTACGGCCCCGAAAGCTCGGGCAAGACGACGCTGGCGCTGCATGCCATCGCCGAGGCGCAGAAGAAGGGCGGCACCTGCGCCTTTATCGACGCCGAGCATGCGCTGGACCCCGGCTATGCCCGCAAGCTGGGCGTGGACGTGGACAACCTGCTGATCTCCCAGCCCGACGCCGGCGAGCAGGCGCTGGAGATTTGCGACACGCTGGTCCGCTCCGGCGCCATCGACGTGGTGGTGGTCGATTCCGTCGCCGCCCTGGTGCCGCGCGCCGAGCTGGAAGGCGAGATGGGCGACACCCATGTGGGCCTGCATGCCCGCCTGATGTCGCAGGCGCTGCGCAAGCTGACCGGCACCGTGTCGCGCTCCAACACGCTGTTGATCTTCCTGAACCAGATCCGGCTCAAGATCGGCGTCATGTTCGGCAACCCGGAGACGACCACGGGCGGCAACGCGCTGAAGTTCTACGCCTCCTGCCGCATGGAGATCCGCCGCATCGGGCAGATCAAGGATCGCGAGAACGTCGTCGGCAACCAGACGCGCGTGAAGGTGGTGAAGAACAAGATGGCGCCGCCGTTCCGCCAGCTGGAGTTCGACATCATGTACGGCGAGGGCATCTCCAAGGTCGGCGAGTTGATCGACCTCGGCGTCAAGGCCGGCGTGGTGGAGAAGTCGGGCGCCTGGTTCTCCTGCGACAACCAGCGCATCGGCCAGGGGCGCGAGAACGCCAAGCAGTTCCTGCGCGACAACCCGGCGATGGCCGAAAGCATCGAGAAGCGGGTGCGCGCCCAGGCGGGCGTGGTGGCCGATGCGATGCTGACGACGCCGGATGCCGAGGATGCTGCGGCGGCGGAGTAAGCAAGGCTGGGGGAAGGAATTCCCCCGGTCGCTTTGTCCGGGCCCGACCGGACCAGCCACGGCCTCGTGGCATTCCGGCCGCTACCGGAACCGATGCGTCAGATAACGAAAGGCCGGGGAATTCCTTCCTCGGCCTTTCTCTTGTTTACCGCCCCAGCAGCCCACGCAGCAGTTCGCCCGGATTGACCCGCCGCTGTTCCGGCCGGGCCTCCGCCGGCGGCACTGGCCCGGCCCGGCCTCCGCGCGCCACGGCCAGTTGCTGCGCGCAATCCGGCAGGCCGCCGCCGGGGCGCCCGGCCAGGGCTTCCGCCAGCTGCCCCAGCGCGGCGACGCCGGATTCGCGCTGCCGCGACGCCAGCTCCCCCACGATGCCCGCCGCCGCCTGCGCGGCGCCGCCCTGGTCCAGCCGGTAGCCCGGCTTGGCGAAGCTGCCCGTCACCCGCACCGGCGCGCTGATGCCAACGCCGCCCAGCCGCACCTGCGGCAGCAGGCGCAGGTTCAGCCGCTCCTGCCCCAGGTCGATCTCGCCGCTGCCGGCCACGTTGCCCAGCCCGCTTTCCAGCAGCAACGCCTCGGGCCGGGCCACGCCGTCGCGCAGCGCCACGCGCAATGCGAGGCAGCGCAGCGGCGCGCTGCCGCCGGCCGGTGCTTCCGGCAGCAACAGCCGGCGCAGCTCGCCCGACACGCGGTCCAGCAGCGCCACGTCCACCTGGCCATTGGCCACCGCGAGGCCGAGGCTGCCGTTCAGCGAGGCCGCCTGGGACCGCAGGTCGCCGCCCCGGCCGGCCAGCTCGGCATCCAGTTCCAGCCGGCCATCGGCCTGGGCGGGCAGGTGGTAGGATTGCAGCAGGGGCCGCAGCTCCAGCCCGGCGCCTTCGTGCCGTGCCTTGAGCGCGAGCTGCGGCGGGGTGGCGGTGGCGTCGGCCCGCAGTGCCAGAAACAGCCGCCCGCCCGGAATGCCGAGCGAAACCGGGTCCGCCACCAGCCGGCCCCCGGCCAGGGCCAGGGTGGCGCGCTGGTCGCGATAGGTGATGCCATTGGCGACCAGCTCGCCGACCGTCAGCCGCAGGTCGGCGTCCAGCCGGAGCAGCCAGCCGAAGGGCAGGGGCAGCGGCGGAATCACCATGCGGTCGGTGTTCGCGGGCTGCGGCACGGCGGGGGTGGCGGGCACGGCCGGTGCCGGGCTGGTGGCGGGGGACGCCGCCGGCAGCGGGTGCAGCAGGGCATCGAGGTCGATGCGCGGCGCGTGCAGCACGCCGTGGATCGCCGGGCGCGGACCGGTGGTGGCGATGCTGGCGCCGCCTTCCAGCGCCAGCTCGCGCGTGGAAAGCTGCAGCCCGGCCAGCGTCACCCCGGCGGCGTCGCGCGCCAGCCCGGTGGCCAGCCGCAGGTCGTGCTGCTTGGGCCAGGGCAGCGCCAGGGCCTGCAGCAGCGGCGTGGTGTCGGCGGCCTGCAGCTCCAGCCGGCCATCCCAGTCGCGGTGCGCGCTGCCCGCCAGCATGCCCTCCGCCCGCGCGGAAATGCCCTCGCCGCGCAGCGCCACGGTGACCGGCCAGGGGGCGGCGGACAGCAGGGTGGCCGGCGGCGGCAGCGCGGCCTGCAGCTGCCAACCGGTGCCGCGCACCGTGACGGCCGCCTCGGCCTGCGGCGGGGCGTTTTCCGCTGGTATGGCCAACGTGGCGGCGCCCAGCGCCAGCCCGGGCAGCAAGGCGCCGAGGTCGCCGCCATCGGTGCTGGCCCGCAGCGAAAGCAGGCGCGGCGGCAGGCCGGCGCCGGCATCGGCCAGTTCCGCCTGCACCTCCAGCCCCAGCAACGGCGGCAGCGACAGGCCCGGCAACAGGGGCGCCAGCCGCTCCGCACGGTCGGCCGAGGCATCCAGCGTGGCATGCCAGCCGGCGGCGGCTTCCGGCCGGCTCACGGCACCGTCCAGGACCGCCCGCAGCCCGGGCGCGGACAGCGCCAGCCGCAACGGCCAGGCCGCCGGCTCGGCGGTGGCGCCCAGCAGGCGCGGCAGCGGGCCGGACTGGCCTTCCGCCGCCAGCGAAACGCCGCGCCAGGTAACCTGGCCGGACAGCTCCATGGGCGCGGTTGGGGCCGCGGCGCGCAGCGACAGCGCGCCGATCTCCAGTGTCTCGGTCCGGCCGCCGGGGGCGGGCAGCCAGGCGACGCGGCCGCCCTGCACGCCGGCGGCGGCGATCGACAATTGCAGCGGCTCGGCCGGCGCCGTGGCGGGGGCCGCTGCGGCGGGGGCGGGCGCGGCGGGCGCGCGGGGCGGGCCGAACAGCCAGTTGCCGCGACCCGTGGCATCGCGCTCCAGCAGCAGGTCGGGGTCGATCAGCGTCACCTGTTCCAGCGCCACGTGGCGGGACAACAGGGGCAGCAGGGCCAGCGAGGCTTCCACCCGCCCGGCGGTCAGCATGTCCGGGCGGCTGGCGCCGGGCGGGTTGGACAACGCCACGCCTTCCAGCGTCAGCGTCGGCACCAGCGACAGCTTCAGGCCGATGGGGCCGGCAATGCTCAGCCGGCGGCCGGTGGCCTGTTCCACGGCGGCGACCAGCCGGGGGCGCAGCGCCTCGTCGCGCAGCAGAAAGCGCAGCGTGCCATAGGCGGCGGCCGGCACCGCCAGCACCACGGCCAGGACCACCAGGGCGCGGCGCGGCGCGTTCATCGCGTCAGGCCGTGCGCTTGGCCGCCGCGTTGCGCGGCTTGCCGAAGCCCAGCGTGGCGAAGCTTTCCAGCATGTGCGGCGGCAACGGGGCCGTCACTTCAATCCGCCCGCCCTCGGGGTGCGGGATGGACAGGCGCCGGGCGTGCAGGTGCAGGCTGTGCGACATGCCCTCCAGGTGCGCGGCCTGGCCGCCATACTTGCCATCACCCAGAATCGGGCATTCCAGGGCGGCGGCGCAGTGCACGCGCAGCTGGTGGGTGCGCCCGGTCAGCGGCCGCAGCTCCAGCCAGGTGGCGTGGCGGCGGGCCACGTCCATGGTGGAATACTCGGTCACGGCGAAGGCGCCTTCCTTGCCCTGGGCGGGCACCACGCGCTCGCCCATCGGGCCGCCGCCCTGCTTGGCCAGCGGCATGTCGATGCGCCCGCCCTCGTACTGCGGCTGGCCCACCACGATGGCCCAATAGGTCTTTTCCGCGTCGCGCGAACGGAAGTTGGCGGCCAGGAACGAGGCCGAGCGCTGGTCGCGCGCCAGCAGGATGACGCCGGAGGTATCGCGGTCCAGCCGGTGCACCAGCCGCGGACGCTCCTCGTGGTCGAAGCGCAGCGCGTCCAGCATGCCGTCCAGGTGCTTGGTGATGTTGGGGCCGCCCTGGACGGCCAGGCCATGCGGCTTGTCCAGCGCGATCACCTGGTCGTCCATGTAGAGGATGGCCTGTTCCAGCATCTTGGCGTCGGCGGCCGAGACCTCCCGCACGCGGGGGCCGGTGTCGGGGGCGGGGCCTTCCGGAATGGGCGGGATGCGCACTTCCTGGCCGCGCTCCAGCCGCGTGCTGGCTTCGGCCCGCTTGCCGTCCACCCGCACCTGGCCGGTGCGCAGCAGCTTTTGCAGCGCGCCCTGGGTGAGCTGCGGAAAGTAGCGGCGGAACCAGCGGTCCAGCCTGGAGTCGGCGTCGGCGGCGTGGACGGTGCGGGTTTGGACGGTCATGCGCGCGGATTAGCCGCGCGGGCGCGGCGCGTCGAGCCACATTGCCGGCACCGGCTTGGGCTTGACAACAAGGAATATATTCCTTACCATCTTACTTTCTTACGGAGAACAGCGGCGATGACCACCGGCATGGCGAAGCTCACCAGCAAAAACCAGCTCACCTTGCCGCGCGCAGTGGTCGAGCAACTGGGCAATCCCGTGTATTTCCGCACGCAGGTCTGCGACGGCGTGCTGCTGCTGTGGCCGGCGCGGCTGGTTTGCCCGGCGGACAAGCCACGGCCGGTGGCGGCTGCGCAGCATAGCCGCAAACCCGCCGCCAAGTGAAGGATTATTTTCCTGGTGTCGCCACCGCGCCGGGAAACAGGTGCAGCGCCGCGTGCTGCAACAGCATGATGGTCTTGCTGTCGCGGATGCCGCCGTCGCGCAGCATCGCCAGCGCATCCTCGATGCTCGGCTCCAGCACCTCGATGTCCTCGCCTTCCGCCGCGTGGCCGCCGCCCGGGCCGTGGCGGTCGGCGGGGCGGTAGCGGCCGACAAAGCAGTGCACCCGCTCCGTCACCGCGCCGGGGCTGCTGAAGGCCTGGAACACCGGCTCCACGCCGGACACGCGGAAGCCGGTTTCCTCTTCCACCTCGGTGCGGATGCGCGCCGCGGGCGCCGCGGCGTCCAGCATGCCGGCGGGCACCTCCAGCAGCAGCGCGTCGTGGCCGTTGCTGAAGGCGGGAAAGCGGAATTGCCGCACCAGCACCACGGTGCGGCGGTCGGGGTCGAACAGCAGGATGGCGGCGGCGTCGCCGCGGTCAAAGCTTTCGCGCACCTGGCGTTGCCACCGGCCGTCGTTGCGGCGGAAGTCGAAGGTGGCGCGCCGCAGGGTGTAGTGGTTGTCGGACAGCGTTTCAACGCTGTGGACGCGGACGCGGTCGGCGATGCTCATGGCCCGGGGCTCCCTGCACGATGGCCGCAGGATAGCGCGCCCACCCCCCGGTGACAGGTGGCGGGAGCGACCCGATATCAGGTCCAGGCCGCCCCCGTGGCCGGAGAACATGCCGCCGATGTCCTATCGCCAGACCGCCGGCCAGCCGGCCCCCCGCCGCATCGACCACCCGATGAAGCGCGCCATCGCCGACCGCGTGACCGCCCTGTTCAACGACCGCTCGCGCGGCGAGGCACCGGTGGCGCGCCAGCCGGGCGGGCTGTTCGGGCCGCAATCGGTGGCGTGGCGGGTGCATGGCGACGTCGGCTCCATGATGGTGGGCGGCATCGCGGGGCTGCTGCTGCAGATGCTGCACCCGGCGGTGCTGGCGGGGGTGTGGGACCATTCCAACTTCCGCGCCGACATGCACGGCCGGCTGAAGCGCACCGCGCGCTTTATCGCCACCACCACCTATGGCGGCCGGGCCGAGGCGGAGGCGCTGATCGCCCGCATCAACCGCATCCACGAGCAGGTGACGGGCACGCTGCCGGACGGCACGCCGTATTCCGCGCGCGACCCGCAATTGCTGGCCTGGGTGCATGTGACGGAAGCCAGCAGCTTTCTGCAGTCCTGGATCCGCTACGGCGAGCCGCGCATGAGCGGCGCCGACCAGGACCGCTATTTCGCGGAAATGGCGGAAGTGGCAGAGCGCCTGGGCGCCCTGCCGGTGCCGCGCTCGCGCGCCGAGGCGCGCGCGCTGATCCAGGACACGCGCCCGCTGCTGCGCCAGGACGCCCGCACGCGCGAGGTGGCGCGGCTGGTGCTGACCCGCCCGGCCGAGCACCGCGCCGCCGAGCCGGTGCAGGCGCTGGTGATGCAGGCGGGCGTGGACCTGTTGCCCGACTGGGCGCGGCGGATGCACGGGCTGGAGGTGCCGCTGCTGACGCGGCCGTTGCTGCGGGCCGGGACGTTCGGCGTGGCGCGGACGCTGCGCTGGGCTTTTGAATGAGGCCGGACGCCGCGTGGCGGCGCTGGCTGGACTTTGCCCTGACGCTGGTGGGGCTGGACGAGCTGGCGGTGTTCGCGAAACGCCCTGCGGCGGCCGTGCCGGCGGTGTGGCTGGAGGAGCAGGCCGCGGCACGGCCGGAGCAGGCGAACCTGGCGCCGCCGCCGGCGCCGCCCGCCCTGCCGGCGCGGGTCCGGCCGGCGGGCAGGGCGCCGGGGGGCGCCAGGCCCCGGGCGGCTAGTTCAGGCCTTCCATCTTCAGCGCCGCCTTGACCGCCGGGCGCTCGGCCACCCGGTCGCGGAAGGCGACCAGCGCCGGCCAGGGGGACAGGTCGAACTTCACCGGCCCGGCCCAGCGCAGCACGGTGAACAGGTAGCCATCGGCCACCGTGAACCGCTCGCCCATCAGGAACGGCTTGTCGCCCAGCGCCTCGCTCAGCCAGTTCAGCCGCTTGCTCAGCGTGGCGCTGGCGGCGGCGCGCCATTCCGGCGTTTGCGCCGGGTTGAACATGGAGCCCATGCCCTTGTGCAACTCGGTGGAGATGAAGTTCAGCCATTCCTGCAGGCGGTAGCGCTCGATGCTGCCGGCGGCGGGCGCGAGGCCGGAGGCGGGGGCCTGGTCGGCGATGTATTGCACGATGGCCGGGCCCTCGGTCAGCAGGGGGCCGCCGTCGATCTGCAAGGCGGGCACGTAGCCCTTGCCGTTGATGGCACCGAACTGGCCGCCGGATTCCAGCTTGCCGCCGGCGCGGATGTCCACCTTCTCCAGCTCATGCTGCAGCCCGGCCTCGTGCAGGGCGATGTGGGGGGACAGCGAGCAGGCGCCGGGCGCGTAGAACAGCTTCATGGGACGGGGATCTCCGGAAAGGGAAAACGGGTTCAGGCCAGCACGCGGCCGAAGGCGAAGCACAGCGCAAAGGCGCCGAGCCCGCCCAGCAGCGTGAGGGCGAGGTAGCCGAGGGCCAGGGCGGGCGAGCGCAGCGCCAGCGTGCCGATATCCAGCGAAAAGGCGGAAAAGGTGGTGAAGCCGCCCAGGATGCCGGTGATCAGCAGCACCCGGGCCTCCTGGCTGACGGCGAGGCCCCCCAGCATCAGCCCGCCCAGCAGGCCGATGACGGCGCTGCCGGCCACGTTGACCGCCAGGGTGCCCCAGGGCAGCGCCGTGCCGAACCAGCCGGCGCACCAGATGCCGGTGGCATAGCGCAGCAACGACCCCCCCGCGCCGCCGATGGCGACCAGAGCGAGCAGGTGGGGGGAAAACGGATTCATGGACGGCAGGATAGCATGCGGGCACGGGCGGGGCGCGGCATCCACCGCGCCCCGGCAGCTCAGCCGCGGGGGGTCTGGCTCTGCTGCTGGTTCGGCTGCTGCTGCTGGTCGCGCCGCTCGGCGGCATGGCGGCGATGCACGCCGACCGCGCAGCCGGCGGCGGCACCGGCCACGGCATGGCCGCTGCCCACGAAATGCCCGGCCACGGCGCCCACCGCGCCGTCCTTGACGCAGCCGCCTTCCTTGGCGGAAGCGGGCAGCGCGGCGAGGCCCAGGCCGGCGGCGAGGATGGTGGCGGCGAGGATGCTACGCATGGGGGAAACTCCGGTTGTTCGCTGCCGGATCAACGCCGGAGGCGGGGCGGGCGGTGCATGAAAGCTTGGACATGCGGGGCCGCGCTCAGCCGTCGCGGCGGCGGGCCTTGAGGCCGGACCAGTAGTCCAGGCGCTTTTTCACGTCGCGCTCGAAGCCGCGCTCGTTGGGGGCGAAGAAGGTCTGGCCTTCCAGCTCGTCCGGCAGGAACTGCTGGCCGGAAAAGGCGTCCGGGTGGTCGTGGTCGTACTGGTAGCCGGCGTGGCGGCCCATCTGCTTCATCAGCTTGGTGGGGGCGTTAAGGATGCTCATGGGCGGGGCCACGTGGGCGGAACGCTGGGCGGCGGCCATGGCGGCGTTCCAGCCGTTGTAGCTGGCGTTGGATTTGGGGGCGGTGGCGACGTAGTTGATGGCCTGGGCCAGGAACAGCCGGCCTTCCGGCCAGCCGATGCGCTCGAACATCTGCCAGGCGGTGGCGACCTGCACCATGGCCTGCGGGTCCGCCATGCCGACATCCTCCGACGCCGCGCAGGCGAGGCGGCGGAACACCGCTTCCGGCGCCTCGCCCGCCTGGATCATGCGGGCGGCGTAGTACAGCGCGGCGTGCGGGTCGGAACCGCGCAGCGACTTGTGGAAGGCGCTGAGCAGGTCGTAATGCCCGTCGCCCGCCTTGTCGTGGGAGGGCATGCGGCGTTGCAGGAGCTGGCCCATGGACGGGATGTCCTGGGTTTCGCCGCCGGCGAGCGTCGCGATCTGCTCGGCCATGTTGAGCATGTAGCGGCCGTCGCCGCCGGACATTTCGATCAGCGCCTCGCGCGCCTCGGGCGTGACCGGCAGGGGGGCGCCGAGATGGGCTTCCGCGCGGTCCAGCAGGGCGCGCAGGGCGGGCTCGTCCAGCGCGTTCAGGATGAAGACCCGGACGCGGGACAGGATGGCGCCGTTCAGCTCGAAGGAGGGGTTCTCCGTCGTGGCGCCGACCAGGACGATGGTGCCATCCTCGATATAGGGCAGGAAGGCGTCCTGCTGGGCGCGGTTGAAGCGGTGGATCTCGTCCACGAACAGCAGCGTGCCCTGGCCGGAGGTGCGGCGGGCGCGGGCCGCGTCGAACACCCGGCGCAGGTCGGCCACGCCGCCCTGGATGGCCGAGACCGCCTCGAACCGCAGGTCGGTGGCGCCGGCCAGCAGGCGGGCGATGGTGGTCTTGCCGGTGCCGGGCGGGCCCCACAGGATCATGGAGCTGATGGCGCGCGCCGTCACCATGCGGGCCAACGGCGCGCCGGGGCCGAGCAGGTGGTCCTGGCCCGCGACCTCGGCCAGCGTCGCCGGGCGCAGGCGGTCAGCCAGCGGCTGGGTGGCGGGCGCGGGGGCGGCGCCGGGTTCCGGGGCGAACAGGTCTTCAGCGGGGGCGGCGGCTTTGCGGGGCATGGCCGCGCAGTATAGGGCAGGGTGCCCAGGGCTTCCCAGCCTTGGGGCATCCGGGCTAATTCAGGCGCCAAATTCTCTTTCGGGCGAAACGACGGAATATGACCAGCAGCAACGATATCCGCGCCACCTTCCTCGATTACTTCGCCCGCAACGGCCACACGGTGGTGGAATCCTCGCCGCTGGTGCCGCGCAACGACCCGACGCTGATGTTCACCAACAGCGGCATGGTGCAGTTCAAGAACGTCTTCACCGGTCAGGAGAAGCGGCCGTATTCGCGCGCCACCTCCGCCCAGAAGTCGGTGCGCGCCGGCGGCAAGCACAACGACCTGGACAACGTCGGCTACACCGCGCGCCACCACACCTTCTTCGAGATGCTGGGGAACTTCTCCTTCGGCGATTACTTCAAGGAACAGGCAATCGAGCACGCCTGGACCCTGCTGACCCGCGACTTCGGCCTGGCCAAGGACAAGCTGCTGGTCACGGTGTATTCCGAGGACGAGGACGCCGCCGCCCTGTGGCGCAAGATCGCCGGGCTTTCGGACGAGCGCATTATCCGCATCGCGACCTCGGACAACTTCTGGCGCATGGGCGACACCGGCCCCTGCGGCCCGTGCTCCGAAATCTTCTACGACCACGGCCCGTCCATCCCCGGCGGCCCGCCGGGCTCGCCGGACGAGGACGGTGACCGGTTCATCGAGATCTGGAACCTCGTGTTCATGCAGTATCTCGAGGAGCCGGCGGGCACCCGCAACCCGCTGCCGCGCCCCTCGATCGACACCGGCATGGGCCTGGAGCGCTTCGCGGCCATCCTGCAGGGCGTGCACGACAACTACGACACGGACACCTTCCGCGCCCTGATCCTGGCCTCGGCCGAGGCCACCGGGCAGGCGCCGGACGGGCCGTTCAAGATCAGCCACCGCGTGGTGGCGGACCACCTGCGCTCGGGCGCCTTCCTGATCGCCGACGGGGTGATGCCTTCCAACGAGGGGCGCGGCTATGTGCTGCGCCGCATCCTGCGCCGCGCCATGCGCCACGCCCACATGATGGGCGCCAAGGAGCCCCTGCTGTACCGGCTGTTGCCGGCGCTGATCCGCCAGATGGGCGCGGCCTACCCGGAGCTGGTGCGGGCCGAGGCGCTGATCAGCGAGACGCTGAAGCTGGAAGAGAACCGCTTCCGCTCCCTGCTGGAGCGCGGCCTCGGCATGCTGGCGGACGAGACGGCGCGGCTGGGCGAGGGCGGCACGCTGCCGGGCGACGTGGCTTTCAAGCTGTACGACACCTACGGCTTCCCGCTGGACCTGACGCAGGACGCCCTGCGCTCCGAGGGCCGCTCCGTGGACGTGGCGGGCTTCGAAACGGCGATGGCCGAGCAGAAGCGCCGGGCACGGGCCGCCTGGTCCGGCTCCGGCGAGGCGGCGACCGAGACGCTGTGGTTCGACCTCAAGGACAAGCTGGGCGATGCCAGCGAGTTCCTGGGCTATTCCACCGAGCGCGCGGAGGCCGAGGTGCTGGCGCTGGTGGTGAACGGCGCGGCCGTGGACAAGGCGGCCACCGGCGCCGAGGTCGGCGTGCTGCTGAACCAGACCCCGTTCTACGCCGAAAGCGGCGGCCAGGTGGGCGATGCCGGCGTGATCACCGGCCCGGGCGGGCTGCGCATCGCGGTGCGGGACACGCAGAAGAAGCTGGGGCTGTTTCTGCACCTGGGCGTGGTCGAGGCGGGCGAGGCTTCGGTCGGGCAGGCGGTGGTGGCGGAGGTGGACCATGCCCGGCGCGGCGCCATCCGCGCGCACCACTCGGCCACCCACCTGCTGCACGAGGCGCTGCGCCGGCGGCTCGGCAACCACGTGGCGCAGAAGGGTTCCCTGAATGCGCCGGACCGGCTGCGCTTCGACGTCAGCCAGCCGACGCCGATGACGAGCGAAGACCTGGCCTGGGTCGAGGCCGAGGTGAACGGGCGCATCCGCGAGAATGCCGAGGTGGTGACGCGGCTGATGACGCCGGAAGCCGCCGTGGAGGCTGGCGCCACCGCGCTGTTCGGCGAGAAGTACGGCGACGAGGTGCGCGTGGTCGGCATGGGCTTCGACCCCGAGGCCACCAGCAAGCACGGCGTGTATTCGCTGGAACTCTGCGGCGGCACGCATGTCGGCCGCACCGGCGATATCGGGCTGTTCAAGATCGTGGCCGAGGCCGCCGTTTCCGCCGGCGTGCGCCGCGTGGAGGCCGTGACGGGCGAGGCGGCGCTGGCGCTGGTGGAAGGCGAGCAGAAGGTGCTGCGCGAGGCGGCGGGCCTGCTGAAGGCCCGCCCCGCCGAGCTGCCCGGCCGCATCGCGGCTTTGCTGGAAGAGCGCCGCAAGCTGGAACGCGAGATGTCCGAGCTGCGCAAGCAGATGGCGACCGGCGGCAGCGCGGCGGCGGCGGAGGAAGTGGGCGGCGTGCGACTTTCCGCCCGCAACCTGGGCGAGATCCCGCCCAAGGACCTGCGCGGCGTGGCCGAGGCGCTGTTGAAGTCGGACGCGGCCGACGTGGTGGCGCTGGTGTCCACCGCCGATGGCAAGGCGAGCATCGTGGTCGGCGTCGGCGCCGGTGGCGCGGGCAAGGCCGATGCGGTGGCGCTGGTGCGCGCGGCGGCAGCGGCGGTCGGCGGCCAGGGCGGCGGCGGGCGGCCCAACATGGCCCAGGCCGGCGGGCCGGATGCGGCGAAGGCCGACGAGGCGCTGGCCGCCATCCGGGCCGCGCTGGCGGCGTGAGGCCGCGCGCCCGCGACCTGGGGCTGCGGCCGGGGCAGTTCGCGCCCGGGCCGCTGAATGCCATCACGGATGTGGCGGGCGTGCTGGTGGGCCAGGAAACCCGCATCGCGGGGGAGGGAACGCGCACTGGCGTCACCGCCGTCCGCCCGCATTCCGGCAACCTGTTCGCGGAGCGGGTGCCGGCGGGGCTGGCGGTGATCAACGGCTTCGGCAAGCTGGCGGGCGCCACGCAGCTGCAGGAGCTGGGCGAGCTGGAAAGCCCCATCGTGCTGGTCAACACCCTGGCCGTTGGCCGCGCGGTGGAGGCGGTGGTGGACTGGACCCTGGCGCGCAACCCCGAGGCGCGCTCGGTCAACGCCGTGGTGGGCGAAACCAATGACGGCCGGCTGAACGACATCCGCGCCCGCGGCATCACGAGCCAGGACGTGCTGCTGGCGCTGGATGGCGCCACGGATGGCCCGGTGGCGGAAGGCAGCGTCGGCGCCGGCACGGGCACCGTGGCCTTCGGCTGGAAGGGCGGCATCGGCACGTCTTCCCGCCTGCTGCCGGCGGCGCTGGGCGGCTTCACGGTCGGCGCGCTGGTGCAAAGCAACTACGGCGGCGCGCTGCTGATGGATGGCGTGCCGGTGGGGCGGATGCTGGGGCGCTTCTATCTGCGCGAGCATGCGGACAAAGGCGACGCGGACGGCTCCGTGATGGTGGTGATCGCCACCGACGCACCCTTGTCCGACCGCAACCTGGCGCGGCTGGCGCTGCGCGCCATGGCGGGGCTGGCGCGCACGGGCGCGGCCTTCTCGGACGGCTCGGGCGACTATGCCATTGCGTTTTCCACCCACCCGGGCGTGCGGCGCCCGGCGGCGGGGGGCATGGTTGCGGACTGGCCGAACGAGCGCATGTCGCCGCTGTTCGTCGCCGCCGCCGAGGCGGTGGAGGAGGCGGTGCTGAATTCGCTGCTGCGCGCCACCACGGTGGAAAGCCGCGACCCGGCGACGGGCCGCAAGCGCCGGGTGGAGGCCATCGACATCGAGGCCGTGCGGGCCGCGTTGCGGCGGCCCGACGCCGGATAGGCGTTACCGGCCCAGGTGCTGGTCGAAGAACTGTGCGATCTCGCCGAAGGCTTCCTTGACCTCGGGCACCCGGTCGTCGCGGTAGAACTGCGCGTGGGACTGGCCCTCATACACCTGCAGCGAGGCCTCCGTGCCCGCTTGGCGCAGGGCGCGGTGCATGCGCACGGTGTTGCTGAGCAGCAGGTCCCGCGTGCCGGTGGTCAGGATGGTGGGCGGAAAGCCCCGCACGTCGCCATAAACCGGCGACAGCAGCGGGTCCGCCAAGTCGTGGCCGTTGGCGTAGAAGCGGGTGGCGGCATCGCAGAAGCCATCGGGCGAGACCAGGACGTTGTCCACCAGGGCGTTGGTCTGGAAGCTGTCGCCCTGCTTGGTCACGTCCGACATGGGCGTGCCGGGGGCGATGGCGCCGGGCATGGGCAGGCCTTCCTGCTTGGCGCGCAGCATCATCTCCAGCGTCAGGGCACCGCCGGCGGAACTGCCGAACACCGCCAGGTTGGCCGGCGGCACGCGGCGGATGGCGGCCTTGTAGACCGTCATGGCATCGTCCAGCGCCGCCGGGAAATACGCCTCCGGCGGCATGCGGTAATCCACCGCGATCACGGTCATGCGTGCGAAGCCGGCCAGGAAGATGGCTTCCGGCAAGGCGGCCTCGCGCGGGTTCAGCACGTAGCAGCCGCCATGCACATGCACCGCCAGCCGGTTGCGGTTGCCGGCCGGCATGTCGGCCGGCGTGATGGTGTAGACGCGCACGCCGTCGATGGTGGAAGGCTCGATCGAGACGCGCATGCGCTCGGCCATGGCGGGGATCTGCGGCGCCACGGCGGCGACGTTGCTTTCCGCCAGGGCGCGCCAGCCCTCGGGCGTGGTGGGGGGCTTGTCCCAGTTCTGCCGCAGCGGCTGGCCGATGATGGCCTGCATCTGCGGGCTGACGGTGCCGGGCACGGGGATGCTCTTGGCCGGCACCTCGCGCGCGGCGGGCGCCGCGGGGGCCTGGGCCAGGGCGGGGGCGGCCAGCAGCAGGGCCGTGGTGGCCAGCAGGGCCGGGCGGAAGCGGAAAAGCGGCATGGGTTGTCCTCCGGCGGCCTGTTGCCGGCCTGCCGGGGCGGAGCCTGGACCCATGCCGGGCCGGCGGCAAGCGGCCGTCAGCGGATCTGGTGGTATTCCCGGTACCATTGCACGAAGCGGCCCAGCCCTTCCTCCAGCGTCGTGCGCGGCGCGAAGCCGATGGCGGTGCGCAGCGCGGACACATCCGCCCAGGTGCGCTCCACGTCGCCCGGCTGCATGGGCAGGTCGCGGCGGTTGGCGGTGCGGCCGGTTAGGCGTTCCAGGATGCCCAGGAACTCGTCCACCTTCACCGGCGTGTCGTTGCCGATGTTGAAGATGCGGTGCGGCGTTTCGGGCGCCACGCGGCCCGGCTCATCGGCCTCGGCCGGGGGGCGGGGCGTCAGGCGGGCGATGGCCTCGACGATCTCGTCAATGAAGGTGAAGTCGCGCCACACGTTGCCATGGTTGAAGACGTTGATGGGCGCGCCGCTGAACAACGCCTTGGTGAAGCCCCAGTAGGCCATGTCCGGCCGGCCCATCGGCCCGTAGACCGTGAAGAAGCGCAGGCCGGTGGCGGGGATGCGGTACAGGTGCGCGTAGGTTTGCGCCATCAGCTCGTTGGCGCGCTTGGTGGCGGCGTAGAGCGAGACCGGCTGCTCCACCGCGTCCTTTTCCGAGAAGGGCACCTTGGTGTTGGCGCCGTAGACGGAAGAGGATGAGGCGTAGACCAAGTGCTTCACGGGCGTCTCGCGCGCCGCTTCCAGCACTTCCAGAAAGCCATCGAGGTTGGAGGCCGCGTAGGCGCGCGGGTTGTCGATGGAATACCGCACCCCCGCCTGGGCGGCGAGGTGCACCACGTGGTCCGGCCTGGCTTCGCGCCACAGCGCGCCCAGCGCGTCGCGCTCCGCCAGCTCCACCCGGTGGAAGGCGAAGCCGGGCCGGCCCAGCAGCCCGTCCAGCCGCGCCTGCTTCAGGGCGGGGTCGTAATAGGTGTTGAGGTTGTCGCAGCCGGTGACGCGCGCGCCCTCGGCCAGCAGGCGTTGGCTGAGCGCCGCGCCCACGAAGCCGGCGGCGCCGGTGACGAGAACATGCGCGCCTTGCAGGCTGGGGGTCACGGCGTGGGCTCCGGAATGACGCTGGACAGGCTCTGCGCCTCCAGAAAGGCGATGCGGGACAGGTGGTCGTCCTGGCGGCACAGCATGAAGCCGCGCAGGCCGACGCCGAGCAGCCGGGCCTCGCCATGCTGCAGGGCGCGCACGCCCTCGCCGCTGTCGATCTCCACCTGCAGCACGGGGCCGGCGATGGCGGGCAGGTCGAACACGCAGGTGGCGGCCTCGCCCCATTCCAACGGAACGGCGAAGCTGGTGACCGGCCCGCCTGGCGCGCCGGCGCGCAGCAGGATGTCCATGGTGCCGCCGGGCATGGCGGCGCGGGGCGCCTGCATTTCCAGGTACAGCCGCAGCGGGGCGGCGGGGGCGGCATCGGGCAGCGGCAGGCGCAGGGTGGACAGGTCGGCGGCGGCGGACACGCCCCAGTCGTCGAGCGGAAACCAGCCGGTGCCGTGGCGCACCAGGTCGGCCATCACGGGGTCGAGCCGCGGTTCCGTCGCCTCGCCATGGGCGAAGCTGTAGCGGTGGCCGGGGCGCAGCGGCGGCGGGGCGGCGGGGGTGGCGGGGCGCGCGGCCAGGGCGGCGATGGCGTCCAGCGCCTCGTCCTTGACCGCGTCCCAGGAACGGGGGCGGCCCTTCTGGCGCACCACGGCTTCCTGTTCCGCGCGGAAGGGGCCGTCCAGCATCACGCGTTCCAGCAGCGCGGTCAGCTCTGGCAGGGATTGCGGGGTGAAGTACAGCGCGGCCTCGCCACCCGCCTCCACCAGCGCGGAATGGCGCGGCGTGACGACAATGCGGCCATGCGCGAAGGCTTCCGTGATGGGCAGGCCCCAGCCCTCATAGTGGCTGTTGTAGACGGTGAACTGCGCGCGGCGGTACAGCGCGTCCAGCGCCGCGTCCGACACGTCGTGCAGCAACAGCACGTGGCGCTTCAGCTCCGGCGCGCCGCGCAGCAGGCCGAGGGCGGCTTCCGCGTGCCAGCCCGGCTTGCCGACGCACACCAGCCGGGGCACCGCGTCCGGCCCCAGGCGGCGCAGCAGGTTCAGCCAGGCGGAAAACACCAGCAGGTGGTTCTTGCGGCTTTCCAGCGTGGCGACGAACAACGCGAAGGGCTCGTCCTCCCGCAGCGCGGGCGGCAGGGGCGCATCGGCGGTGGCAGCCGGCAGCAGGGCGCGGGGGTCGGCATCCAGGCGCACCACGAAGGCGGGGGGCAGGGGGCCTTCGGGCAGCAGGGCGCGCAGGTGGCGCTCCACGTCGCGGCGGGTGTTCTCGGAGTTGCACAGGATGCCGTGGGCGTGCAGGCCGACGCCGCCGAACCAGCGGGCGTAGTTGCGCACCAGATCGGCCAGGCAATGCTCCGGCACGATCAGCGGCACGCAGTCGTGCACGAAGGGCACGTAGCGCAGCCCGCTTTCCCGCGCCGCGATGCGCAGCGCGCGGAAGTAGTCCGGCATGGACCAGGAATTGCCGAGGTTGACCAGGAGCGCGTCCTGCCGGAAGCGCAGGGGCGGACGGCCGTTGATCTGCCGGCGCAGGGCATCGCGCAGCGCGGTCCAGGCCGGGTCCGCGGCGTCCGACCCTTCGGCCGACAGGGCACACAGGCGCAGAAAGCCGGGGGCGCCGACGGCGCGCCAGCAGCGGCTGCGGCTGTCGAACATGGCCAGCGACAGCGCCATGCCGGGCGTCGCGGCGCGCAGGGCGCGGGATACGATGCCGAGCTGCACGCGCTGGATGCCGGTCGGGGTGCGCTGGGCCGCGAAGAAGTGCAGCAGGTCCGTGATGTCGAACACCACGGACAGGGTGTCCGGCGCCTCCGGCTCGCTCCCGTCCTCCGCCTCGCCGGGCGGCAGGCCGAGGGCGGCGCGGTCGGCGGCCTCGATCTCCGGGCCGCTTCTCCATTCGGCGGTGCTGTCCGCTTCGCGCCGGGCGTCGTCGTTGCCGGGGGCGAGCGCCAGGGCGCGGGCGTAGCTGCGGGCGGCATCGCGCCAGCGGCCCAGCATCTTCTGCGCGTGGCCGATCTGCAGTTGCAGGTCGGCGTCGTCGGGGGCCGCAGCCTCGGCGTCGCGGTAGCAGCTCAGGGCCTCGGCCACGCGGCCGGCTTCCTTGAGGCAGTGGCCCTGCTGCACGCGGATGCCCCAGGCATCGGGCCGCAGCTCCGTGAAGGCGCGGTAGGATTCGGCGGCGGCCAGGAAGTCGCGCGCCTGCCTTTGGCGGTCGGCCAGTTGCAGCAGGGCATCCGGGTCGGCGGAAAGGGAGGACATGCGGGGGTGGTGGTAAAGCACAGCCCAGGCCGGCGCAACGATGCTGCGGGCGCGAAGGTGCCGCTCAGCCGGGCTGGCGCGGCGGCAGGGCGGCGCCGTCCCGCAGCACGGCGTTGGCCGCCGCCGTCCAGCCGCCCTCCTCGTGCAGCACCAGCCCGGGGGACAGCCAGTCCGGCTGGCGGCCGCGCAGCCGGGCCTGCACCAGCACGCGGCGGGCGGGCTGGCCGGCGCGCGGCCACAGCGGCAGCAGCGCCACGCCGCCGCATTGCGCGCCATGCAGGGCCGAGGCGGCCTCGGCGAAGCGGGACGCGGGGAGCACGAAGGTGACGCTGCCGCGATGCGCCAGCGGGGCGGCCAGCGCCCGCGCCCAGTCGGCCAGGGGCGGGCCGTGGTCCTCATGCGTCGCGGCGCGGCGCAGCCGGCCGGGGGGCAGGGTGCCGCCGGGCCAGTAGGGCGGGTTGGCGAAGCCGTGGTCGAAGCGGCGGCCGGCCAGCAGGGCCGGGTCGGCGATGTCGCCCTGCAGCACCTCCACCCGGTCGGCCCAGCCGTTGCGCCCTGCGTTGTCCCGGGCCAGGGCGGCGAGCGCCGGCTCGCGCTCTACGGCCACCACGCGCAGCTCCGGCACGCGCGCCATCAGGGACAGGAACACGGCGCCGGTGCCGCAGCCGCCTTCCAGCACGCATTGGCCGGGGCGGGCGGGAATGGCAGCGGCCAGCAGCACCGCGTCCAGCCCGGCGCGCAGGCCGGTGCGCGGTTGCAGCAGGCGCACGCGGCCGCCGAGCAGCGTGTCTTCCGTCAGGGTGTCCAGCACCAGGGGCGGCGGGGGTTCGGGCGGGCGCCAGCGGGCGGGGCCGGTGGGGGAAGGGGGCAGGGTGGTTGGCTCCGGCGGGGAATGGGCTCGGCTTGCTGGTGCGGACCCCGGTGGCTATGGTGCGGCCGCCAGCCCAGAGGTCAATCCCCGCGTGATGTCCCCCGCCCTGAAGACGCCGCCCGCACCCGACAGCGAGGACGCGCTGACCGCCCTGGTGGCGCTGGTGCGCGAGGACCTGGACGCCTGCAACCGGCAGATCCTGGAGCGCATGCAAAGCCCGGTGGCGCTGATCCCGCAACTGGCGGCGCATCTGATCGCGGCGGGCGGCAAGCGGCTGCGGCCGCTGCTGACGCTGGCGGCGGCCCGCATGTGCGGCTACCGCGGCGACCGCCACGTGCGGCTGGCCGCCTGCGTGGAGTTCATCCACACCGCCACGCTGCTGCACGACGACGTGGTGGACGAGAGCGACCTGCGGCGCGGCCGCGCCAGCGCCAACGCGGTGTTCGGCAACCAGGCCAGCGTCCTGGTGGGCGACTTCCTGTTCGCCCGCTCCTTCGAGCTGATGGTCGAGGACGGCTCGCTGGAAGTGCTGCGCATCCTGTGCGGCGCCAGCGCCACCATCGCGGAAGGCGAGGTGCTGCAGCTGGTCATCCAGAACGATACCTCCTCCACCGAGGAACAGTATCTGGACGTGATCGAGGGCAAGACGGCGGCGCTGTTCGCCGCTGCCACCCGCGTCGGCGCCGTGGTGGCCGACCGGCCGCAGGCGGAGGCCGAGGCGCTGGACGCCTATGGCCGCAACCTCGGCATCGCCTTTCAGTTGGTGGACGACGCGCTGGATTATTCCGCCAAGCAGGAAACGCTGGGCAAGACGGTGGGCGACGACTTCCGCGAAGGCAAGATCACCCTGCCCGTGCTGCTGGCCTTCGCGCGCGGCGACGAGGCGGAGCGCGGCTTCTGGAAGCGCGTGCTGGAGGAGCGGCAGCAGGACGAGGCGGACCTGCCGCAGGCGCTGGAGCTGATGCAGCGCCACCACGCCTTCGAGGACACCATTGCCCGCGCGCGGGACTACGGCGACCGCGCCATCGCGGCGCTGGCGGGCTTTCCCGACAATCCAGAAAAGCAGGCGCTGGCCAATGTGGTCGAGTTCTGCATCGCCCGCGCGCGGTAGAAACGAAAAAAGCCCCGGCCGTCAGGCCGGGGCTTTTCCGTTGAAGCCGCCGGATCAGATCTGGCGGTCGCCGATCGGGCGGGTCAGCGGGGTGCCGGGCACCAGCGGGTCGGTGGCCACGCCATCGCGGGTGGCGCCGATGCTGCTGTCCTCGTCGTAGCCATTCCAGCCACCGGCGCGGTAATCGGTTTCACGCGCCCGCGTGTCCACGGGGCCATGGCTGTCCAGGATGCGCTCGGCCTCGGCCCGGCGGGTGTCGTCCGCGCTGACTGTGACCAGGCTGCCGCCGCGGCGCATGCCCTCCGCATAGACATGCGCGTCGGATTCCGACACGCCCGCACCGGTCAGGCTGCCCACCAGGCCGCCCGCCACCGCGCCGGCGCCCGCGCCGGTCAGCGCCGCGACCAGCGCGCCCGCCGCGACAATGGGGCCGATGCCAGGAATAGCCAGCGCGCCGAGGCCCGCCGCTAGGCCGGCGCCGCCGCCCACCAGCGTGCCCAGCGTCGCGCCGATGCCGGTGCCGCTCTTGGCGCCTTCGGCGGTCTCGGAATGCACGGCGTGGTCGGCCGTGCCGGTGTGGGTGACGCCGCTGTTGTCCGCGTTGCTGGCGACGATGCCGAGCTGGTCATGCGGAAAGCCGGCGGCTTCCAGGTCGCGCACGGCGGCCAGGGCATGCTCGCGGGTGTCGAACATCCGGGTGATGGTCTGGTTCATGGCGTTTCCTTTTCTGCGTCCGTTGCCGCTCAGCGCGCCGCGCCGCTACCGGTCACGACATTGCCGCGGAAGTCCAGGCCGACGTCGGACTGGGTGCCGTTGCGCATCGCCTTGCCGCGCCACACGCCCTGGTCGTCCTTGGACAGCCCCTGCACGTCCGTGTAGCCGGCGGCCTCGATGCGGCTGCGCGCCTGGCCCTCGGTGAAGCTGTTGGCGCCGGCGGCGGGGGTGGTGGTGGTCGGCGGGCCCTCGGCGCGGGGCGTGGCGGCGGGGGCGGCGGTGCCGGTGCCCATGTTGCTGCCCGTGCCCATGTTGCTGCCGGACCCCATGCTGCTGCCGGTGCCCATGTTGGAACCGGACCCCATGCCGCTGCCGGTGCCGGTGCCCATGTTGCCGCCGCTGGTGCCGGGCGCGGGCATGGCGGGGGCGGTGGTGGTGCCCGGCGTGCCGGGCTGGGCCGGCGTGGTGCCCTGGGCGAAGGCTGCGGGAGCGGCAAGCAGACCAGCAAACAGCGCCAGCGTTTTCATGGATCGCATGCGTCTTCTCCGTTGTTGTTCTTTGGCGGCTTTGATGCCGCCGAATGAACACCTAACGGCGCAGGCGCCCAATGTTTGCGTGACGATCCCTGGAAAGCGCCGGCGGTGCCGTCAGGCCCGCGGTGACTTGGGCTTTGCTTGCGGCACCGCGGGCGTTTTCTGCGGCGGGCGGTGGCGGGAACCGGCGGTGCCGGTCAGCCGCGCCCGATAAAGGGCATCGCGGTGGCCATCACCGTCATGAACTGCACGTTGGCATCCAGCGGCATGGACGCCATGTGCAGCACCGCCTCGGCCACGTGGCGCACGTCCATGCGCGGCTCCACGCGGGTGGAGCCGTCCGGCTGCAGCACGCCCTGGGTCATGCGCTCGGTCATCTCGGTGGCGGCGTTGCCGATGTCGATCTGCCCGCAGGCGATGTCCCACGGCCGGCCGTCCAGGCTGATGGAACGCGTCAGTCCGGTGATGGCGTGCTTGGTGGCGGTGTAGGGGGCCGAGCGTGGGCGCGGCACATGCGCGCTGATGGAGCCGTTGTTGATGATGCGCCCGCCGCGCGGCGACTGGTGCTTCATCATGCGAAAGGCCGACTGCGCGCAGAAGAAGGCGCCGTTGAGGTTGGCATCCACCGTGCCGCGCCAGTCCTCGGCGGTGATCTCGTCGAAATCCACGGGAGGGCTGCCGCGCCCGGCGTTGTTGAACAACAGGTCCACGCGGCCCCACTTCTGCGCCACGGCGGCGAACAGCGCGGCGACGGAAGCGGCGTCCGCCACGTCGGTCGCCACCGGCAGGCAGCGCGCCCCGGCCTCGCCGGCGGCCTCCGCCGTGGCGGCCAGCGCGTCGGCGCGGCGGCCGGCCAGCGCGACGCTCCAGCCCGCGCCCAGCAGCGCCAGCGCGGTGGCGCGGCCGACGCCGCTGCCGGCGCCGGTGACGACGGCGATCTTCGATTCAGCCATGTGGCCGTTTCCCCTGTTGTATCCCTGGGGCGCAGGGTGCGGCGCGCGCGGCCGGGTGGCAAGCTACCAGGGGCAGGGCGGCAGGCCGAGCGCGTGCTCCAGCCGGTGCGACAACAGCAGGCCGGCACGCTCGCGCGGCTGCCAGCGGCCGGGGGCGGCGTCCAGCCCCAGCTCCTGCTGAAAGGCGGGGCCGAGGCCCTGCACCAGCACGGCGGCGAAGCCGGGGTCGAACTGCGTGCCGGAACAGGCCTCCACCTCCGTCAAGGCCTGCGCCACGGTCAGGCGCGGGCGGTAGGAGCGGCCGGGCTCGATCATGGCCACGAAGGCATCCGCCACGCACACGGCGCGCGACAGCGGCGACAGGGTGATGCCGCGGCAGCCGCTGGGGTAGCCGCCGCCCAGCCAGCGCTCATGGTGGTCACGCGCCGCAGCCACCACCGCGTCGGGAAAGCGCAGGGCAGTCAGGGTTTCGGCGCCGGTGCCGGGGTGGGCGCGCATGGCCACGGTTTCCTCGGCCGTCAGGCCGCGCGCGGCATCCAGCAGCGACACGGGGAGAAACAGCTTGCCCAGGTCGTGCATCAGCCCGGCGGCGACCACCAGCGCCGGCTCGCCCAGCTGGGCGGCGGGGGTGCTGGCCATGGCCAGCAGCACGGTGGCGACGCGGATGGAATGGTCGGCGCTGGCAGGATGGTGCGTGCGCAGGGCCGCCAGCAGGCGCAGGCTTTGGCGCGACAGGTCGGCGCCCGCGGCCAGGGCCGGCTCGCCCAGCGCGGCGGAAGCGGGCAGCGTGCTGGTGGCGGCGGCGATGCCGTCCATGGTGGCGGCCTACCAGACCAGCCGGTAGCCGCGGCCGCGCACGGCGGTGACGCGGATGCGCCCGCCGGAAGCTTCCAGCAGCTTCTGCCGCAGCGACGACGCGAACTGGTCCACGCCGCGCTGCTGCGGCTGCAGGGCGTAGCCCAGCACCTGCTGCGCCACCACCTCGCGGTCCGCCATGCGGTCGGGGGCGGCCAGCATCATGGCCAGCAGCCCGGCCTCGGCGCCGGTCAGGTGGCCCTCGCCCTGCGGGCCGCAGATGCGCTGGCGCGCCGGGTCCAGCAGCACGCCCGCGACTTCCGTGCCGGAATCGGTGGCCCGGTCCGGCTCGTCCAGCCGCCGCAACACGGCGCGGATGCGCGCCGTCATCTCGCGCATGGAAAACGGCTTGGTCAGCACGTCGTCGGCGCCGAGTTCCAGCCCCAGCACGCGGTCCACCTCGGTGGCACGGCCGGTGAGGATCAGGATGCCGCGGTCGCGCCGGCCGGCCAGGTCGCGCACCATGCTGAGGCCGCTGCCGTCCGGCAGGCCGAGGTCCACCAGGATGATGCGCGCGGCGCCCAGATGCGCGCGGGCGGCGCCGATGCTGCCCGCGATCTCCACGGAAAAGCCGTCGCGCTCCAGCGCGCGGCGCAACGTGTCGGCGAGGTCCCGGTCGTCCTCGACCAGCAACACGGGAATGCGGGCGGGGGCGGCGGCCTCGGTGCCGCCGGGGGGTTGCGGCGCGGGCTGCGGGATCGGTGCCGTGCCCAAGGCGCTTGCCATTGTGCTCGTAGCCATCACGGTTCTGCCACCACGGTTGGGTCCACGGGATTGTGAGACTGCTAAGGTTGTGGACCGCGTATCCATGTAAGGAAAGATAGCAAAGCGTGTTCGCGCCACCAACCCTCGCGGGTAAATTGTAACGCGGGGCTTCAGGACCACTCGCGCGCGTCGAGCATGTGGCGCAGCCGCCGGGCCAGCACCGCCTGCGGGCAGGGCTTGATCAGCAGCGGCAGCGCGCCTTCCTCCTCCCCGCCGGCGGCCAGAGCGTAGCCGGACATCAGCAGCACCGGCAGGTCCGGCACGTGCTGGCGCGCCAGCCCCGCCAGGCGCGGGCCACTGATGCCGCCGGGCAGGATCACGTCCAGCAGCATGAGGTCCGGCCGCAGCCCGTCGCGCAGCGCCGCCATCGCCGACGGGCCGCAGGCCAGCGCGGTGACGTGGTAGCCCAGGCGCGACAGCTGCTGCGTCAGGTTGTGCCGCAGCGAGGCCTCGTCCTCCACCAGCAGCACGTGCTCGCTGCCGCCATGCTGCGGCGTGGGGACGGGCGCCAGCTCCGCCGGCACCGGCGCGGCGGGCGGGATGGCGGGGTCGGCCGGCAGCAGCATGGTCACGCACGTGCCCTCGCCGGGCTGGCTTTCCAGCCGCAGCACGCCGCCGCTTTGCCGCACGAAGCTGTACACGGAGGCGAGGCCGAGTCCGGAGCCGCGGCCATCCGCCTTGGTGGAAAAGAACGGCTCGGCGGCGCGGGCCAGCACCTCAGGCGTCATGCCGGAGCCGGTGTCGGTCACGGAAAGGCGCAGAAAGCGGCCCGGGCGGGCGACGGGAAAGCCTTCCAACTCCGGCTCATCCAGCTCGGCGGGGGCCAGGGCGATGGTCAGGGTGCCGCCGTCGGGCATCGCGTCGCGCGCGTTGATGGCCAGGTTGAGCAGGGCATTCTCGGCCTGGCCGGGGTCCAGCAGCAGGCGGGGCAGCGCCTCGTGCCGCGTCAGCAGCAGCCGCACCTTGTCGCCCACCGAGCGGCGCAGCAGCGGCAGCAGCCCTTCCAGCAGGGTTTCGGGCACCACCACCTGCACCGCCTGCGGCTGGTGGCTGGCGAAGGCCAGCAGGCGGCGCACCAGGGCCGCGCCGCGGTCGCCGGCATCGCGGATCAGCCAGGCGGCGTGGCGGTTTTCCTGGTCCGCCGGGTCCAGCGTGTCTTCCAGCATCTCCGCGTTTCCCATGATCACGGCGAGCAGGTTGTTGAAGTCGTGCGCCACGCTGCCGGTGAGCTGGCCCACCGCCTCCATGCGCTGGCTGGCGCGCATCAGCTCCTGCGTGTGGCGGGTTTCCGTGACATCGCGAAAGAACACCGCCACGCCGTCGGCGGCGGTGAAGGCGTAGCACTGGAACCAGCGGCCGGGGGCGCCGGCGAAGTGCTGCTCGAACTCGCGCGGCTGGCCGAGCGAGGCGACGGCCTGCAACTGCTCGAAGGCTTCCAGCTCCACCAGCACCGGGTACATGTCCCACAGCGAACGGCCCACCAGGCGGTCGTGGCGGCGGCGCACCAGCCGCAGCGCGGCGGCGTTGGCGTAGGTGATGTGCCAGTTGGCATCCAGCGCGATGAAGCCGTCGCTGACCGATTCGAGCAGCCGCTCGATCCGCTCGCGCGCGCTGGAGGCTTCCTCGGCGGCGCGCTGCATGCCGGCGATCAGGGCGCGGTTGCGGATGGCGATGCCGGCCATGCGGCCAAGCTGCGACAGCATCGCCGCGTCGTCGGCCGAGAAGCCGGTGTCGTCGGCGCGCGCCACGGCCAGCACGCCCAGCGGGCGCCCCTGCTCGTCGCGCAGCGCGATGGCGGCGCGGGCGGGCAGCCCGGCCAGGGGCTCGGCCGGAAACAGCCGGGGGCCGAGGGCGGCGGCGGCCAGCGCCGGGTCGGTGGCCCATTGCTCCAGCGTGGACAGCAGGGCGGGGGGCGGCTCCCCGGCCGGTTGCTGGCCGGGCGGCCGGGGCGGCAGGCGGTGGCGCTCGTCCGGGGCGCGGTGCCAGGCGTTGTGCGGGCGGAACCAGCCGCCGGCGGGCGCCAGGCTGACGGCGTGCTGGCCGCCGTCGCGCGCCGCGCCGTGCAGCGCGATGCAGGCGTAGGGCACGGCCAGGGTTTCCCGCGCCATGCGGCCCACATGGCCGAGCAGCGCCGGCAGCTCCGCCATGGCGGCAATGCCGGCCGAGCCACGCGCCAGCAGTTCCAGCCGCGCCGAGGCGGAGGCCTGCGCGTCCAGCCGCCGCCGCGCTTCGCGCCCCACCAGCAGCAGGCCGCCGCCGGATGCGAGAATGGCCAGCACGGTGAGCGAGCTGGCCAGCCAGGCGCGGCGGCGCCATTGCGCCAGGGCCTCGCTGTCGCGCACACCGACGGCGACCGCCAGCGGCTGGCCGGGCACCGGGCGCATCGCGGTGTAGCGCGGGATGCCGTCGGCGTTGGACACGTAGAGCCCGGTCCAGCCCTCGCCGCGCGCCAGCAGGCCGGCGATGGGCAGGGCGCGGGGCAGCGGCTCGCCCACCATCTCCACCGGCACCGGGGGCATGCGGCTGAGCAGGCGGCCGGATTCGTCCAGCAGCGCCACGGCGGCACCGGAACCCAGACCGAGCCGGGCGTAGAAGCCTTCCATCAGCCGCAGCGGCAGCAGGGCGACGGCGATGCGGCCGTCTTCCAGCCGCTCGGCCAGCGGCAGGACGGAGCCAGCGACGCTGCGGATGGGCGGCAGGTAGGTCAGCTGGCCGACCGGCACCGGCCCCATGGCACCCAGCGCGCGCGCCAGCACGCCCGATTGCAGGCCCGCCATGCGGCGCCGGCCGGCGGCGGTGGCCAGCACCGGGTTGGCCGCGCTGTCCACCACGGCCAGCACCACGCCGTCCGGCAACACGTTTTCCCGTGTGGCCATGGTGGCGGCCAGGGTGGTGGCGGACACGCCGGAGCCGGCCAGGTGGTTGATGCCGAGCAGCGCCTGTTCCAGCCCGCCCACCAGCGCGCCGGCCTGGGCGCCGATGGTCTCGGCCAGCACGCCGGTGGCGTGCAGCACCTGTTGCTCCGTGGCTTGGCGGTCGATGGCCAGCGACAGCGCGACGCCGCCGCCCAGCACCGCCAGCATGGTGGCCAGCATCACGGCGCCGAGGCGGCGCGAAAAGGCGGGCTCGCCGGCGGCGTGGCCGGGCGTGGCGGCAGGCACGCTCATGCCTGGCGGCCCGCGCCGGCTGGACGGGCGGGGGCCGCGGCGGGGCAGGGAGCGGGCGCGGGGTGATGCATGGTGCTGGGGCGAGCTTGCGCCGGCGTGGGACGCCGGCACAAGCCAGGGCCGAGCTGTTTTTTGTCAGGTTAGGAGAGGCAGCCGTTCGTTTGCCGCCATGCGGGTCAGCAGGGTCAGGGCGGCGCTGTAATAATCCTGCGCTTCGGACACGGATGGCAGCGCCGTGACCTGGCCGGGGGAGGCGGCCAGCAGCGCCACGGCGCGCTGGCCGCTGTTCACGGCATAAGGGGCCAGCTTGTCGCCCTGGAACTCGGTCCAGGCGGGGGTGCCGGGCTGGGTGAAGAAGGCGGCGGCGGCGCGCGCCGCGGGCTCCATCCCCAGGCCGGCCCAGGCCAGGTACAGCGGCACGCGCACGGCGTCGTAGGAAAAGCGGGGCACCCAGCCGGGCGCGGGGGCAACGCGGGCGCCGCTGCGCGGCAGCCGCACCCAGTCGGCCGGCAGGCCCCAGCGGCCGAAGCGGGCTTCGCGCATCAGCAGCAGCCCGTCGCGGTGCAGGCGCATCCAGGGCGATCCTGGGCCGCGCAGCGCGGCGAAATCCACAAAGGCGGGAAACACGTAGTAGGAGGGGTTCACCACCAGGTGGTCGCGCTGCTCGAAGCCGAAGGCGGCGGGCAGCAGCAGCGTGCGGCCATCCATCTCGCGCACGCACAGGCGTTCCAGGTCGGCGCAGATGGCCTGCGCACGCTCCGCCAGCTCCGGCCGCTGCCAGCGGCGCGCGGCGCGCAGCAGCGCCCAGGCGATGAAGATGTCGCCATCTGCCGCGTTGTTGTGGTCTTCCACTGGAATGGGGCGGTTCGGCATCCAGCGCCAGGCGTGCAGCTTGTCCTGCGGCCGGCGCAGCTCGCGCGCCGTCCAGGCAAGCAGGCGGTCGAAGGTCGGCTGGTCGTCATGCGCCTCGGCCATCAGCAGGGCCCAGCCCTGACCCTCGGTGTGCGAGGTGTTGCCGTTGGCGGTGTCGATGGCCCGGCCGCCGGAGATGAAGCGGGCGCGGAAGCTGTGGTATTCCGCCGGGTCCTGCGCCGGCGGCGCCTTGCTCAGCTCGGCATGGCCCGGGTTGCGGACGACGCCCAGCGCGGCCGCCCCCGCAAGCAACCCCACGACACCCCGGCGTGACAGCGCAGCCCGCATATCGATCCCTGACCCGCACGTTCCAGTTGAACACTGTGCCGACGACGCCCACCCCGGAGGGGTGATTTGTCGGCCGCTTATGCTCGTTAAACGTGCAAGGGTTAAAGGGTTCCCGAGTATTGAGTTGTAAAGGAACGTCAGGGGACTGTGGGAAAGGCGATTGATATCGCAACGAACTTGGCTAAGCGTCGGAAAATCTTACACTCTGGGTAAGCGGCAACGACGCCCTCCTATGCCTAAGCTCGACCTTCACAAAGGAGTGATCTCACGAAAGTAAGCTCAGGCGTGGCAGGCAACCGGTGGTTGCGGGCCGCCGCACAACGGCGGCGACCCTTCCGTTTCTCAGCCGCGCCGCAGCACCAGAACCGGCAAACCCTGTTCCAAAGCGGCCAGGTCGGCGCCCCCGTCGCCCAGCACCGGCTTCCAGGCGCCGGCGTCGGGCAGCACCAGGCGGGTGCCGTTCCAATGGCCGGGCGGGAAGCCGAGGGTGCCGGCCCGCACCGGCGCGGCGCGCAGCGGCACCGCCACCAGCACGGCGCGGTCGCCATCCTGGCGCTGGAAAGCCAGCACCTCGGCGGCGCGGGGGCCGGCCACCTCCACAGGCTGGTAGCTGCCCCGGCTGAACAACTCCGGCATCTCGGCCCGCAGCAACAGCAGGCGGCGGATCATGGCCTGCTTGACCACGCCGTCCTGCCACTGCGGCAGGGCATCGGCCAGCGGCGTATCCAGCGAGGCGCGCCGCGCGGCGAAATCGACGGGGCGGCGGTTGTCCGGGTCCACCAGGCTTTCGTCCCAGTATTCCGTACCCTGGTACAGGTCGGGGGCGCCCGGCGTGGTCAAGCGCAGCGCGGCCTGGGCGAGGCCCTTGGCGGCGCCGGCCGGGGCGATGCGCGCGGCAAAGCCCGCGATCTCCGGGAGCAGCGGCGAGCCATCGGCCAGCACGGCATCGAGGAACCGGCGGGCGGCGGATTCATAAGCCTCGTCCGGCGCGCCCCAGCCGGTGCGGCGCTTGGCTTCGCGCATCGCCTTCTGCTGCCAGCCGGCCAGCCGCTCGGCGAAGCCCTCGATGCCCGCGCGGTCGGTGGCCTCCAGGCCGAGCGGCCAGGCGGACACCAGCATCTGGAACAGCATCGCCGCCTCGCCCGGCTCGGGGGCGGGGCCGCTGTCCATTTCCTCGCGCAGCGGGGCGCTTTCGGCCATCCAGCCGCGCAGCGTGGCGGACCATTCGTCGGCGATCTCGGACAGCACCGCCAGCCGCATCCGCACGTCCTCGCCGCGCTTGTGGTCGTGCGTGGCGGTGGCGAGCAGCGCGCCGGGATACAGCGCCTGCCGTTCCGCGCAGGCGGCGTGGAACCCGGCGGGGGACAAGGAGAACTGGTCGGGATGCGAGCCGACCTCGTTGCGCGACAGCAGGCGGCCGTAGCGGTAGAAGGCGGTGTCCTCCACCGACTTGGCCGCGGTGGGCGAGGACAACTGCTGGAACCGCACGCGGGCCACCAGCCGCAGGGCACGGTCGGGCGCCGGCAGGGCGAGGATGCGTTCCTCGCCCAGCCACTGGTGCAGGTGGTCCAGCACGGCGTGCTCGTTGTCCGGCAGGTTGGCGCGGGCGCGGCCCACGGCGCGGGCCAGCATGGTGGCATCCTGCGAGGTGGCACGGCCGGCACGGGTATAGGTGCGATAAACGGGGAAGTGCACCAGCACCTCCGTCAGCACGCGGCGGATGGCGGCCAGCGGGATGTCGCGCGTCATGGGGCTGGAGCGCGCGATGCGGTGCAGGGCGCGGGCGCAGGATTCCCGCTCGGCGGCCAGGTTGTCGCGCAGGATCTGCCGGCGGGCGATGCGCTCCTCGGCCGGGAAGTCGCGGTTGCTGCCGGAAACCTCTTGCCACAGCAGCGACAGCGGCGCCTCGCCGGCTGGGTCGTGCAGCACGGCGCCGACCTGGTCCATGAAGTCGTAGCCGCTGGTGCCGTCCACCCGCCAGTCGGCCGGCATGGGCTCGCCCGGCGCCAGGATCTTCTCGACGATGATGTAGGGCTCGACCCGGGGCGCGTCGGCCGGGCGCTGGCGGGCGGCGGTTTCCATGCAGCGGCGCAGCTTGCGGCAATAGGCGCCGGGCTGGGCGAGGCCATCCACGTGGTCGATGCGCAGCCCGTCGATCAGCCCTTCGGCGTAGAGCCGCAGGATGACGGCGTGACTTTCCTCGAACACCTCTGGCACCTCGACCCGCACGCCGCCGAGGCCGGTGACGTCGAAGAAGCGGCGCCAGTTGATCTCGTCCGCCGCCAGCTTCCAGTGCGACAGGCGGAAGTGCTGGCGCTCCAGCAGTTCGTGGATGCGCGCCTGCCCTTGCGGCGTGGCGCTGTCATAGGCCGAAAGGTCGGCGCGCACGGCGGCCACGTCCTCGGGGCGGATGGGAAACCAGTTGTCGAAGTAATCCAGCACCAGGCCGGTGGGGCCGTGTTCCGCCAGCTTCAGCTCGCCTTCGGCCAGCGCCTCGCCATAGGGGCGGCCCAGAAAGGGGGCGAGCATCTTGCCGCGCAGGGCCGGGTCGTCGCTTTCCCAGTCCACGTCGAAGAACTTGCTGTAGCGGCCGTTCGGGCCATGGGCCAGCACGTCCATCCAGACGGCGTTGTCGTTGCCGCCCACGCCCATGTGGTTGGGCACGATGTCCAGCAGCAGCGCCATGCCGTGCTTGCGCAGCTCCGCCACCAGCCGGCGCAGCGCATCCTCGCCGCCCAGCTCGGGGTTCACCCGCTCGTGGCTGACGGTGTCGTAGCCGTGGGTCGAGCCGGCGCGGGCCTGCAGGATGGGCGAGGCGTAGAGGTGGCTGACGCCGAGCGCGGCGTAATACGGGACGGTCGCCGCCGCGTCGTCCAGCGTGAAGTCCTTGTGCAGTTGCAGCCGCGCGGTAGCCCGCGGGATGGTGGTGGCGGGCGGTGTCATGCGGCTTTCTCCTGGCGCGGCCTATGCTTGACGCATGGACCGGTTCGCGGTTGCGCCCGGCGGGGATTATCCGCCGGGCGTATCCGCTATTCGGCCCGCCGCGCCCGCGCCAGGCCCTTCAGCCGGTGCTCCACCGCCGGGTCGGCCAGCATGCGCTCCACCGGCTGCTCGAAGCGGCGGCGCCAGTTGGGGTGCTGGTCGGTGGTGCCGGGCAGGTTGGGCTGCTCCACCGCCGCCAGCGCGTCTTCCAGCGGCAGCAGGGCCAGGTGGCAGGCACTGCGGCCGATATGCGCCGCCGCCGCGTCGGCCACCGCCGCGCCGTCGGCCCGCTTGGGCGGCGCGCCCTGGGCAACGCCGGAGCCGCGCAGCGCCTGCCACAACGCGCGGCGCTCCGTGGCGCGGTTGTCCTCGGTTTCCAGCGGCTGGATGTCCAGCTTCTCGCGCCACTGCATGTCGCGGCCTTCCCACCAGCCGGCCACGGTGGCGAGGTCGTGGGTGGAGGTCATGGCCACGGCGGTGGGGGTCCAGCGCTTCGGCTGGCTGAAGCGGGCGCCGTTGCGCTCGAACCACAGGACGCGCATGCCGGCGAGGCCCATCTTTTCCAGCTTCGGGCGGAAGCCGGTGGGCACGGTGCCGAGATCCTCGCCGATCACCACGGCCTTGTTGAGGTGGGACTCCAGGGCCACCAGCCGCAGCAGGTCATCCAGCGGATAGCGGAGGTAGGCGCCGTCCCTGGGCGTGGCGCCTTCCGGCACCAGCCACAGGCGGCGCAGGCCCAGCACGTGGTCCAGCCGCACGCCGCCGGCGTTGCGCAGCGCGCTGCTCAGCATCTCGCGGAAACCCGCGAAGCCAGAGGCACGCAGCCCCTGCGGCGAGAAGGAGGTGATGCCCCAGCCCTGCCCGCGCGCGTTGAACAGATCCGGCGGTGCGCCGATCTCGATGCCCTGCAGGATCTCCGCCTGCCGGCCCCAGCCGTCGCTGCCGCCGCCATCCACGCCCACGGCGAGGTCGGCGATCAGTCCGATGCGCATGCCGCCTTCCGTCGCGGCGCGCTGCGCGGCGCCCAGGCCGCGATCGGCGAGCCATTGCAGAAAGGCGTGGTACTCGACCTCCGTGGCATGCTCCTCGGCAAAGGCGGCGACCTCGGGGCTGTCCGGGTCGCGGAGCGGCGCGGCCCAGTCGCGCCACAGCCAGCGGCCTTCGGCGAACTGCGCGGCGTGCAGCGCCTCGAAGCGCGCATGGCGCTCCAGGGACGGGCCGCCCTCGGCACGGAAGGCCGCGAAGGCGGCGCGGGCTTCGGGCGTGCCGTCGCGGCGGAACGCAGTGAAGCTGTCGCGCAGCAGCGCCAGGCGGGCACGGGCGGTGGCGGGCCAGTCCACCAGCGGCAAGGCTTCCAGGCGTGCCAGCTCCGCCGCCAGCTTCCTGGGCGGCGGGAAGGGGGCGCCCAGGATGTCGCCCGGGTCGGCGTGCCGCACGTCCAGCCGCGCGCGGGACGAGGGGGCGTAGGGGCTGAAGCGGCTGGGGTCGGCGGAGAATTGCGCGTGCACCGGGCTGATGGCGATGGCGTCCGCCCCCAGTGCCGCCGCCGGGGCGCACAGCCCGGCCAGCGCGGCATAGTCGCCCACGCCCTGGTCGGAGCCGCGCCGCAGCGAATACAGCTGCGCGGTGAGGCCCCAGGCGCGGCCGTCCGGCACGGCATCGGTGATGCGGTGGCCATGCGCGGGGGCGACGGCGAGCACCATCTGCCGCGCGCCGGCTTCCAGCGTGTAGTAGCCCGGGGTGGCGGGGGCGGTGAGCCGCGCGCCGCCGGGGGCGGCCTCGGCCGTGCCCTCGGCTTCCAGTTCCTCGTCCGCCGTGGTGATTCGATAGCGGCCGGGGGGGATCGGCAGGGTGACGGCGGTGCCGGCCTCGGCGGTGGCCAGCGGCGGCAGGGCGGTGCGGCTGGCGTGCCGGTGGGCGGCCAGGCTTTCCTTGATCTGCGCCTCGCTGCCGGCCGGCAGGCCCAGCGCGCCCAGCAGCCCGCGCAGCGCATCCGGCGCGACCGTATGGGACTTGCCGGCCGCGTCCTCCCATTCCGCCATCAGCCCGGCGGCGCGGGCGAGTTGCAGCAGGGCGGCGTCGCTCATCGGATCGTCTCGGCGATCGGCGCCTCGCTGGCGATCCAGCCCGCGGCGGCGAAGCCCGGCAGGGTGCCGCGGACCGCCGCCTCGGCCACGCCGTCGCGCGATTCCGCCAGCAGGGTGCCGGTGGGGGCGGCGAGGGCGATCTCGTCTTCGCCGAACTGCGCGGCGACGGTCAGCACCGCGCCGTCGTTCAGCCGCCAGCGGGCCAGCACGCCCGTGTCGCCCAGCGCCTCGGCCTCCAGGCTCGTGGCGCCGGACAGGCGCGCGGCGAGCTGCGCCTTGCGGGCGGCCAGCAGGCGCGTCACCAGCGCTTCCACGGCCGCGTGCCGGGGCAGCGCGCGTTCCGACGGGTCGGGGCGGCTGCTGTTGAAGGTGGCGATGGCGTTGGGGTCGGGGATCTTCTCGCGGTGCTCGGGGTCCGCGAAGGCCTTGAAGCCGGCGAATTCCTTGCGGCGGCCTTCGCGCACCGCCTCGGCCAGCGTGTCGTCCGTGAAGCCGGTGAAGAACTGGAAGGGGCGCTCGCTGGCCCATTCGTCGCCCATGAACAGCATGGGCACCTGGGGCGACAGGAGCAGCAGGGTCAGCGCGGCGCGCACGCCCTCGGGCGGGGCGAGCTGCGCGATGCGCTCGCCCATCGCGCGGTTGCCCACCTGGTCGTGGGTTTGCAGCGCGTTGACGAAGGCCGAGGGTGGCAGGTGGCCGCTGGGCTTGCCGCGGGCGTGGCCGAGGTTCTTGGATTCCTCGCCCTGGTACACGAAGCCGGTCGACAGCGCCTTGGCCAGCAGCGCGGCAGGCTGGCCGGCGTAGTCCTTGTAGTAGGAATCCTCCTCGCCGGTCAGCAGCACGTGCAGGCAGTGGTGCACGTCGTCGTTCCACTGGGCGCTGTAGTCGCGCTCCAGCAGGCTGGCGTCGTTGCGCTCGTTTTCCAGCACCAGCGCGATCTCGCGGCCGGCGGTGGCCTCGCGGATGCGGCCGGCCAGCTCGGGCAGGAAGCTGGCGCTGTCGATGGCGTGCACGGCATCGAGGCGCAGGCCGTCTAAGCGGAACTCGGTCAGCCAGTAGAGCGCGTTCTCCATGAAGAAGTCGCGCACCTCGGGCCGCTCGAAGTCGATGGACTGGCCCCAGGGGTTGTTCTTGTCGGCGTGGAAGAACACGGGCGCGATGGCACCCCAGTAGTTTCCGGCCGGGCCGAAGTGGTTGTAGACGACGTCCAGCATGACCGCGAGGCCGTGGCCATGCGCGGCATCGACCAGGGCCTTCAGGTCCTCCGGCGTGCCGTAGGTCTCGTCCGGCGCGTAAGGCAGCACGCCGTCGTAGCCCCAGTTGCGCAGCCCGGCGAAGTCGTTGACCGGCATCAGCTCCAGGTGGGTGACGCCCAGGGCCGCGAGGCGCGGCAGGTCCGCCATCACGCCGCGAAAGCCGCCATACAGGCCGACATGCAGCTCGTAGACCACGGCGGCGGCCCAGGGCAGGCCCTTCCAGTCGGGGTGCTGCCACTGGTGGGCGGCGGGGTCGGTCACCACGCTCCAGCCATCCACGTCGCCATCCTGCGCGCGGGACGCGGGGTCGGGCACCGTCATGCCGTTGCCGAGGGTGTAGCGGTAGCGCGTGCCGGCGGGGGCCTCGGCTTCCGCTTCCCACCAGCCGCCGTCCAGCTTGCGCAGGGGCTGGGAAGGCTTGTTCTGCAACTCCAGCGACACGCCGCTGTGGCCGGGGGCCCAAAGCCGGAAGCGGGTGGCCCCACCTTGTTGCGGCACAGCCCCGAAGGTGGTGGTGACGGTCATGCCTGGTCCTCTTGCGCGACGATGGCGACGAGCAGCCGCGCGGAATGGCGCGGCAACGCTTCGATGGCGGTCTGGACAACGCGCTCCTCCGCCAGGGGTTCCGCGCTGTCGAGCACGGAGATCCAGGGCAGGGCGGGCAGCGGCAGGGTGACGGCGCGGTCCTCCGCGCCGCCGTTGAGCAGCAGCAGCGACACCTCAACCCCCGCGTCGGTGCGCGCCGCGCGGCGCAACACCAGCAGGCGGCCTTGCGGGTCGTGCCAGCCTTCCGGGGTCAGCGGCTCGCCCCCTTCGTCGAACCAGCTGACGTCGGGGATGTCGGGCAGCGGCTCGTCCTGGCCGTGCAGGAAGCTGGCGGAGCGCAGCGTCGGGTGGGCGCGGCGGGCGGCGCTGGCGCGGGCGATGAAATGCGACAGGGCGATGCCATCGGCGCTGCCGGAGCCGCCGGGGCCATCGCCCCAGTCCAGCCAAGAGATGTCGTTGTCCTGGCAATAGGCGTTGTTGTTGCCGCCCTGGGTGCGGCCGAACTCGTCGCCGCCCAGCAGCATGGGCGTGCCATGGCTGCCCAAGAGCGTCATCAGCATGGCGCGCTTGATGCGCTCACGCCGCGCCAGCACGACGGGGTCCCCGGTGGGGCCTTCCTCGCCCCAGTTGTTGCTGTGGTTGTCGTCATGGCCGTCGCGGTTGTTTTCGCCGTTGCGCAGGTTGTCCTTGGTGGAAAAGGACACGAGGTCGTGCAGCGTGAAGCCGTCATGCGCGGCGACGAAGTTGATGCTGGCCCAGGGGCGGCGGCGGCGGCGGTCAAACAATTCGGACGAGCCAGCGAGCCGGGCCGCGAGGCCGGGGCGCAGCCCGCTGTCGCCCCGCCAGAAGCGGCGCACATCGTCGCGGAAGCGGTCGTTCCATTCCGAGAAGCCGGGCGGGTGGTTGCCGAGCTGGTAGCCGCCGGGGCCGATGTCCCAGGGCTCGGAGATCAGCTTCAGACGCGACAGCACGGGGTCCTGGCGGATGGCGTCGAAGAAGCCGGAGCCGGGGTCGAAGCCGTGCGCTTCCCGTCCCAGCGCGGAGCCGAGGTCGAAGCGGAAGCCGTCCACCCGGAAGGAGGTGGCCCAGTAGCGCAGGCTGTCCATCACCATCTGCAGCACGCGCGGGTGGGTGATGTTGACGGTGTTGCCGCAGCCCGTCTCGTCGATGTTGCGGCGTTCCTCGCCCGGGATCAGGCGGTAGTAGCTGCTGTTGTCGATGCCGCGCCAGGACAGGGTGGGGCCGGTTTCGCTGGCCTCGCAGGTGTGGTTGTAGACGACGTCCAGAATCACTTCCATGCCGGCGGCATGCAGCCGGCGGATGGCGACGCGGATCTCGTCCAGCGAGCCCTGGGACAGGTAGCGCGGCTCGGGCGCGAAGAACGACAGGGTGGAATAGCCCCAGTAGTTGCGCAGCCCCTTTTCCACCAGAAAGCGGTCCTGCGCGAAGGCGTGCACCGGCAGCAGTTCCACCGCCGTGACGCCGAGCTTCTGCAGGTGCTCGATGACGCGCGGGTCGGCCAGCGCCGCGAAGGTGCCGCGCTCGCGCGGGGCCAGGTCGTCGCGCAGCACGGACAGGCCGCGCAGATGCGTCTCGTAGATGAAGGTCTTGTCCCAGGGGACATTGGGCGGGCGGTCGTCGCCCCAGTTGAAGGCGTCGTCCGTCACCACGCCCTTGGGCATGGCGGCGGCGGAATCGCGGCGGTCGAAGCCCAGGTCGCCGCGTGGGCCGCGGAAGCCGTAGAGCGCGTCCGTCCAGCGCAGCGTGCCGTGCAACTGCTTGGCATAGGGGTCGAGCAGCAGCTTGTTGGGATTGAAGCGGTGGCCTTGTTCCGGGCGGTAGGGGCCGTGCACGCGGTAGCCATAGATCAGCCCCGGGCGGGCCTCGGGCAGGTAGCCGTGGAACACCTCATCGGTGCATTCCGGCAGGTCGAGCCGCGCGACCTCGCGGCGGCCGGCGGCATCGAACAGGCACAGCTCCACGCGTTCCGCATGGGCGGAGAACAGGGCGAAGTTGACGCCCAACCCGTCCCAGCTTGCGCCGAGAGGGTCGGGGCGTCCCGGCAACAGCCGGTCAGCGAGTGGCGGCAAGTGGTGGTTTCCGCGAAGTGGCTCAGGCGGGGGTGAGGATGATGGTGGCCAGCGGCGGCACCGTCAGCGTCAGCGAGGCCAACTGGCCGTGCGACGATTCCTCCGCCCCCTGCACCACGCCGCCATTGCCCATGTTGCTGCCGCCGTAGATGCCGGCATCGGAGTTGAAGACCTCCTGCCAGGCGCCGGCCACCGGCACGCCCACGGTATAGGCCTGCTGTGGCACGGGCGTCAGGTTGCACACCACCAGCACCGGCTTCTCGCCCTCATTGCCGAAGCGCAGATAGGCGAAGATGCTGTTGCTAGCGTCGTCGATCACGGACCACGCGAAGCCGTCGGGCGAGGTGTCGCGCTGGTAAAGCGCGGGCAGGCCGCGATACAGCCGGTTCAGGTCCCGCACCAGCCGCTGGACGCCGGCGTGCTTGGGGTCGTCCAGCAGGTGCCAGTCCAGCGAGCGGTCATGGTTCCATTCGCGGTGCTGGGCGATCTCGCCGCCCATGAACAGCAGCTTCTTGCCCGGATGCGTCCACATGAAGGACAGGTAGGCGCGCAGGTTGGCGAATTTCTGCCACTCGTCGCCCGGCATCTTGCCGATCAGCGAGCCCTTTCCGTGCACCACCTCGTCATGCGACAGCGGCAGCATGAACTTCTCGCTGAAGGCATAGACCAGGCCGAAGGTCATCTGGCCGTGGTGGTGGCGGCGGTGGATCGGGTCACGCTCCATGTATTCGAGCGTGTCGTGCATCCACCCCATGTTCCACTTGAAGTCGAAGCCCAGGCCGTTGTTGTCGTCCGGCTTGCGCGTGACGCCGGGAAAGGCGGTGCTTTCCTCGGCGATCAACAGGCGGTCCGGGCAGCGCTCGGCGATGACGCGGGAAAGTTCCTGCAGGAAGCTGATGCTTTCCAGGTTCTCGCGCCCGCCATACATGTTGGGCACCCACTCGCCGGGGTTGCGGCTGTAGTCGCGGTACAGCATCGAGGCCACCGCATCCACGCGCAGCCCGTCCACCCCGTAGCGCTCCAGCCAATGCACGGCGGAGCCGATCAGGAGGTTGCGCACCTCCCGCCGGCCGAGGTTGTAGATCAGGGTGTTCCAGTCCTTGTGGAACCCTTCCTTCGGGTCGGCATGCTCGTAGAGCGGCGTGCCGTCGAACATCGCGAGGCCGTGCGGGTCGGACGGGAAGTGCGCCGGCACCCAGTCCAGGATGACGCCGAGCCCGGCCTCATGGCAGCGCTCCACCATGCGGGCGAAGTGCTCCGGCGGGCCGAAGGGCGCGTGCGGCGCGAACTGGCCGAGCGGCTGATACCCCCAGGAACCGCCGAAGGGATGCGCCATGATTGGCAGGAATTCGAGATGGGTGAAGCCCATCTCGACGGCATAGGGGATCAGCTTGTCGCCCAGCTCCTCCCAGCCCAGCGCCACGTCGCCGTCGCCCCGCGCCCAGGAGGAGGCGTGCACCTCGTAGACCGAGACGGGCTGGCCGTCCTGCGGCGAAGGCCGGTTCCAGGGCCTGGGCTTCGGGATGGCGGCGATGTCGGCCACCACCGAGGCGGTGGCGGGCGGCACCTCGACCTGCCAGGCGAAGGGGTCGGCCTTCAGCGGCAGCAGGTTCCACTGCGGGCCCAGCAGCTCGTACTTGTAGACTGCGCCCGGCGTCAGGCGGGGGATGAACAACTCCCAGATGCCGGCTTCCACGCGGTGGCGCATGGGGTGGCGGCGGCCGTCCCATGAGTTGAAGTCGCCGACCACGGACACGCGGCGGGCATTCGGCGCCCAGACCGCGAAGCGCACGCCGGGAATGCCATCCACCTCCATCGGCTGCGCGCCGAGGCACATGGCGATGTCCTGGTGCGTGCCTTCCCGCAGCAGGTGCAGGTCGAACTCGCCCAGCAGCAGGCCGAAGCTGTAGGGGTCCTCGGTTTCCTCCACCGTGCCGGCCCAGTCGATGCGCAGCGTATAGGGGCCGGGCGGTACGGGGCCGGCGAAGAGGCCGGCATCGTGCACCTGCGTCAGGCGGTGGGCGGTGCCGTTGGAGATCGCCTCCACCCCCGTGGCACCGGGCAACAGGGCACGCACCTGCCCGTCATGCGGGCCGAGGATGCTGAAGGGGTCGCCGTGGCGGGCTTCCGCCAGGGCGGCGGCGCCGCCCAGGTCGATGGTGATGTCGGCCATGGCGATTATTCCTTTTCCGTCACGCGGCGGGCCAGCTCGTCCAGCCCGCGCAGCGGAATGCCGATCCAGGTGGGGCGGTTGGCGGCTTCGTAGCAGATCTCGTAGGCCGCCTTTTCGATCAGAAAGAGGTCGAGCAGCGCCTGCTCGGCCGCCGGCTCCGCCCAGCGTTGCGGTGCCGCCTCATGCACCGCGTGGTAGGCATCCAGGAATGCCCGGCCCGCGTGTTCGCGGAAGCTTTCCAGCATCGGCCCGCGCCGCGCATCGGCGGCGGAGGAGGCCGCGGCCTGGCCCGGCAGCGCGGCGCCCACCGCGTAGTCGAAGGAGCGCAGCAGCCCCGCCACGTCGCGCAGCGGCGAGGTCTTGGCACGGCGCTGGTCCAGCGTCTTGGCCGGCTCGCCCTCGAAGTCGATGATGCAGGCGTCGCCCTGCACCACCAGCACCTGGCCCAGGTGGAAGTCGCCATGGATGCGGGTGCGCAGCGCGCCCGGGGCGGACTTGGCGAGGCCGTCCACCGCCGCCATCAGCCGGTCGCGGTTGGCGGCCAGCCACGCGGCACGCTCGGCATCCACCTCGTTGTCCCAGCTCGGCACGCGCGCCAGGGCGTCCAGCGCGGTGGCGAGCTGCTTGCGGGCGTCCTCGGCCCAATGCGTGACCTCGGCCTCGCTGGCGGCGACGGGCGCGAAGGCCTCGTCCTCCGACGGCTCGGCCAGCAGGGCGTGCATCTCGGCCAGGCGGCGGCCAAGCGCGGTGGCGAAGACCGCGTAGCCGGCGAAGGCGTCCTGCTGCTCGTCCTCGGAGGAATCCGTGACGGCCATGGACTCCACGGCGCGGGACAGGAAGTCCAGCGTCCAGCCCCAGCCGTCGCCCTGGTTGCGCACGAAGCCCTGCAGCACCACCAGGGTGCGTGGCACGCCGGCACCATCCACCCGCACCACCTCACCCAGCAGGGGCGCGGTCTGCGCGAAGCCCTTCTCGGTCAGGAAGCGGGTCATCTCGGTTTCCGGCGAGATGCCTTCCGTCACGCGGCGCACCAGCTTCATCACCGCGTGCTCGCCGATGATCAGCGAGGAGTTGCTTTGCTCGGCCGACAGGCGGCGGATCTCGGCGTCCTCCGGCACGGCGGAGGCATCGAACTGCGAGGTGGGCAGGAAGCGGATCTCGCCCTCGCTCAACGGCACGACGTCGCTGTCGGCCATGCTGCGCAGCATGGCGAAGGGCAGGGTATCGAGCGCGAAGGCATCCGTCAGCAGGCCGACGCGGCGGCCGCGCCGCAGGCGGGCGAGCGCGAGCTGCTGCACCAGGGCGGAGGGGTTCTCATCCTCCCACGCCGTGCCGAGCGGCAGGAAGTAGCGGGCGCTGCCTTCCGCGGCCGGGGCCTCGACCTCGGCGATGATGAACTCCGCCTGGGGGGACTTCACCACCTCGGTGAAGGCCAGCACGGGGGGCGCGCCGGCGATGCCCTTGCCGGAATACCAGCGCCGGCGGGCGAGGTACTGCGGCAGCGCGTCACGCTCCAGCGTGCCCCGCTGCGGCGGCACGAGCACCTCCGTCAGGCTGTTGCGCATCACGAGCGTCGAGAGTTCGGACATGGGTTCGGGTGCCGGGGTATGCCATGTGGGCAGGGCGGCTTCGGTGGCCAGCAGGAACCAGTAGAAGCCGTAAGGCGGCAGGGTCAGCAGATAGGTGAGCTGGCCGATCGGCGGGAAGGAGGCGCCGCCGACCAACTCGATCGGCACCTTGCCGGCGTGGGAGGCGAGGTCGAGCTCCACGGCCTGGGCGGTGCGCGACAGGTTGCACACGCACAGGATCGTCTCGCCTTCGTATTCGCGGGTATAGGCGAGGATCTTGCGGTTGCCCGGATACAGGTAGCCGAAGGAACCGCGGCCGAAGGCCTGGTGGCGCTTGCGCACGGCCAGCATGCGGCGCGTCCAGTTCAGCGGCGAATGCGGGTCGCTGGCCTGGGCTTCCACGTTGACGGCCTGGAAGCCGTAGATCGGGTCCATGATCGCCGGCAGCACCAGCGATGCCGGATTGGCGCGTGAGAAGCCACCGTTGCGGTCGGGCGACCACTGCATCGGCGTGCGCACGCCGTCGCGGTCGCCGAGGTGGATATTGTCGCCCATGCCGATCTCGTCGCCGTAGTACAGCACCGGTGTGCCGGGCATGGACAGCAGCAGCGAGTTCATCAGCTCGATCCGCCGGCGGTCACGCTCCAGCAGCGGCGCCAGGCGGCGGCGGATGCCGAGGTTGATGCGCGCGCGCTTGTCGGCGGCGTAGGTGTCCCACAGGTAGTCGCGTTCCTTGTCGGTCACCATCTCGAGCGTCAGCTCGTCATGATTGCGCAGGAAGATCGCCCACTGGCAGTTCTCGGGGATCTCGGGCGTCTGGCGCAGGATGTCGGTGATCGGGAAGCGGTCCTCCTGCGCCATCGCCATGTACATGCGCGGCATTAGGGGGAAGTGGAACGACATGTGGCATTCGTCGCCGTCGCCGAAATACTGCTGAGTGTCCTCGGGCCACTGGTTGGCCTCGGCCAGCAGCATGCGGCCGGTCGCGTGCTCGTCCAGCGCGGCGCGGATCTTCTTCAGCACCACATGGGTTTCGGGCAGGTTCTCGTTGTTGGTGCCGTCCCGCTCGATCAGGTAGGGGATGGCGTCCAGCCGCAGCCCGTCGATGCCGAGGTCCAGCCAGAAGCGCATGACGGACAGCACTTCCTCCATCACCGCCGGGTTGTCGAAGTTCAGGTCCGGCTGGTGCGAATAGAAGCGGTGCCAGAAGTACTGGCCGGCCACCGGGTCCCAGGTCCAGTTCGACTTCTCGGTGTCGAGGAAGATGATGCGGGTGCCGTCGTACTTCTCGTCACTGTCCGACCACACGTAGTAGTCGCGCTCCGGCGAGCCCTTGGGGGCGTTGCGGGCGCGCTGGAACCAGGGGTGCTGGTCCGAGGTGTGGTTGATGACCAGCTCGGTGATCACGCGGATGCCGCGCGCATGCGCCGCGTCGATGAAGCGGCGGATGTCGTCCATCGTGCCGTATTCGGGGTGCACGCTGGTGTAGTCGGCGATGTCGTAGCCGTCGTCCCGCCGCGGCGAGGGGTAGAAGGGCAGCATCCAGATGGCGTCGACGCCGAGTTCCGCGACGTAGTCCAGCTTCTCGATCAGCCCCGGGATGTCGCCCACGCCGTCATTGTTGGAATCAAAGAAAGACTTGATGTGCAGCTGGTAGATGACCGCGTCCTTGTACCACAGGGGGTCCTGCTGGTGCGCGTCGGTCACGGTGGAGATGTTGCTGTCGGGCATGGTCAAGCCTTAAACGGCGGCGCGCAGACGCCAGATGGCGTAGGGCAGCATGGAATGGGGGTCGAAGCGGTGGTGGCGGTGCGTGCCGGTCCAGCTTTCCTCGCCGCCTGACAGCAGGTTCTCGGCCAGGATGGGGCCACCGGCGGGCGCGCCGAGCAGCCAGTGCGGCACCTCGTACCAGCAGTCCACCGGCGCGTGAGGGTCCATGGACACCAGCACCAGCACGGCATTGGAGCCATCCGGCGTCCGCTTCAGGTAGGCCAGCACCTTGTCGTTGCCTGACGGCAGGAAGGTGACGCCGAGATGGGTCTGCAGCGCCGGGTTCTCGCGGCGGATGCCGTTCAGCGCGGTGATCTCGGGCACGATGTTGCCGGGGCGGTCGTAGTCCCAGACCTTGATCTCGTACTTCTCGCTGTCGAGGTACTCTTCCTTGCCGGGCTTGACCGGCGTCGCCTCGCACAGCTCGAAGCCGTTGTAGACGCCCCACAGCCCGGACAGCGTGGCCGCCAGCGCGGCGCGGATCAGGTGGCCCGGGCGCCCGCTGGTTTGCAGGAATTCCGGGTTGATGTCGGGCGTGTTGACAAAGAAATGCGGGCGGAAGAAGTCGCTGACCGGCGCCTGGTTCAGCTCCTCCAGGTATTGCCGCAGCTCCCACGCCTCGTTGCGCCAGGTGAAGTAGGTGTAGGACTGGCTGTAGCCGACCTTGGCCAGGCGGTACATCACCTTGGGCCGCGTGAAGGCTTCCGACAGGAACACCGCTTCCGGCGCGCGGGCGCGGACTTCCGCGATCATCCATTCCCAGAAGGGCAGGGGCTTGGTGTGGGGGTTGTCCACGCGGAACAGCGTGACGCCTTCCTTGACCCAGAACAGCACGGCATCGCGCAGCGCCAGCCACAGCGCCGGCATGGCGTCCGGCTTATAGAAGTCGACGTTGACGATGTCCTCGTACTTCTTGGGCGGGTTCTCGGCGTAGCGGATGGAGCCGTCCGGGCGGTAGTCGAACCAGCCCGGATGCTCCTTCAGCCAGGGGTGGTCGGGCGAGCACTGGATGGCGAAGTCGAGCGCCAGCTCCAGCCTGTGCTCCTTCGCCGCCGCCACCAGGGCGCGGAAGTCCTCGATGGTGCCGAGCTCGGGGTGCAGCGCATCGTGGCCGCCGGCCTCGGAACCGATGGCATAGGGGCTGCCCACGTCGTCCGGCCCCGGCGTCAGGGTGTTGTTGCGGCCCTTGCGGTTCTTCTTGCCGATCGGATGGATAGGCGTGAAGTACAGCACGTCGAAGCCCATGTCCCGCACGCGCGGCAGCTGGCCGATCACGTCGCGGAAGGTGCCGTGGCGCGCGGGGTCATCGGTCTGCGAGCGCGGGAAGATCTCGTACCACGATGCAAAGCCGGCTTCGCGGCGCTCGACATCCAGCGGCAGCGGCTCGCGCCGCTCACGGAAGGGGCGGGGGTCGGCGGCCAGCATCGCCGCGCGCGTTTCGGCGCTGGTGAACAGGGCGACGGCCTGTTCCGGCGGCGCGTCCTGCTCGGCGTCCAGCACCTGCGCCAGGTGGCCGGCATGCTCGCCCATGCGGCCGGCGGCGGCCTGCAGCAGGGCACGGCCTTCGCGCCGCTCCAGCGAGATGTCGATGCCGGCGGCGTGCTTCTTGGTGATCTCGTTGTCGAAGGACGCGAAGACGTCCACCCAGGCTTCCACGGTGTAGAAGTGGCGGCCGATGCGCTCGGGCACGAAGGTCGCGGTGTAGACGTCGTTGGGCAGCGCCTTCATGGGCAGCTCGTGCCAATCGGCCTCATCCGCCGCGCGCCACAGCAGGCGGACGGCGATGCGCGTGTGGCCATCCGTGAAGACATCGGCGGTGACCGTCACCTCCTGGCCCACGGCACGCTTCACGGCGAAGCGGCCGTCATCCACGGCGGGGGACACGGCCTCGATGGCGATGCGTGGCATCTCGGTGGCGCGCTCGGCGGCGCCGTCGCGCAGCGGCTGGCGCACGGGCGCCGAATCATGGATGGGCAGGATACGCACCTCCGCGGGAGAGAGGCGCAGCCGCCCCTCGGCATCGAGGGTTCCGGCCGGCAACGTGCCGGGCGCGGGCAACAGCCCCAGCACCTGCCCGGCGGGCACGAGCTGCGGGCGGGACAGGGACGGGTTGGCCAGCACCAGCGCGCGGCCGGCGCCGGTGTCGCGCAGCAGCACGACCGGCGCGTGCGGGGCGGACAGCAGGCGGGCGCCGCCAGGCTGCGCGGCCTCGTTGGCGGCCATCACCACCGGCTCCAGCGCCAGGCGCGGCGCGGCGCCATCGGTGGCAAGGCCGCCGCGGTGCAGCGCGCCATGCTCCAGCCCTTCCGGCAGCAGCCAGGCGGCACCGGAAAAGGCGGCGAGGCGGATGGCGCGGCTCAGCGCATGCGCGGCGGTGGGTCGGTTGCCGAAGCGGCCGGCCAGACGGCGGCCGCCGGGAACCTCGGCCAGAGCCAGCAAAGGCGGGCCGGACAGCCAGCGCCCGGCGTCCGCCAGGGCATCCACCCAGGGCATCGCGGGGGCCACGAAGCTGAAGCCCTCCAGCCCGGCGCGGGGGCGGGGCACCATGGCGGCGAGCTGCAGCTCCGGCTGTGCGCCGCGCACGGCGGCGGCGAGGCTGCGCAGGCTGCTGTCGGTCAGCCATTCCGGCAGGCGGCACAGCACGCCGGCGATGCCGCGCAACCCGATCAACCGGGCTTCCCAGTGCTCCAGCCAGTGTTGGGCATCGCGGCCGGCCGCCGGCCGGTGCAGCCCGGAGAAGCGGGGGTCCAGCGGACTGCCGGCGTCGGCCGGGCTGTCCTGGTCCATGCGCAGGTCGAGCCAGACCTCCAGCCCCTCGGCCGCGCCGGCCAGGGCGGGGTCCGTGACGCACAGCGCGCGAAAGCCCAAGGCCCGGGCGCGGGCCGCGGCGTGGCGGACCGCCGCCTCGGTGGAGCCACTGGTATGGAACAGCCCGCAGGCGGGCGGCAGCGCGGTCATCTCAGGACCGCCAGGTCAGGAAACGGAAAGGGCTTCTGCTTTTGAAGGTCACGCATGGTCCTCGTTGTCTGTCCTGGTCCGCTTGCCGCCCGTGCCGGCGGCTGCTCAGCGGCGGGGCCGCAGCAGGCGCGCCGTCAGGGCGGAAACCGCCGTCACCACGATGGCTGACAGGATCGGGTTGCTGGTCAGCGGCTTGGTCAGCCGGTCGATGCGGCCGAGCAGGGTGTTGGGCGCGTTGTAGGCGACCTCGTCCTCTTCCAGCATCGCCTCGTAACGGTCACCGGTGGCGCGTACCTGGCGGTACTGCTTCTTCAGCACGGCGCGGGTTTCGGGCGGCAGCTCCTCCGACAGGGCTTCCGCATAGGCGTTTTCCAACACGCCTTCGCCGCGCACGATCTCGCGCAGCACGCTGCTGCGGCCACGCCCGAACAGCTTGCCCTGCAGGTCCAGCACCGCGCGATGCACGTTGCCGAGAGTGCTGCCATCATGTTCCGGGCGCACGCCGCTCGCCCGCAGCCGCTCGTCCAGCTCCTGCGCCATGCTGGCGCGCTTGCTGGCCAGCTCGGTGAACTCGATGCGCAGAAAGCGGTCGCTGGTTTGGCGCTTGCCGGCCTCGTAGCCACGGTGGCTGTCGTGCAGATGGGCGCTGAGCGTGGACAGCGCCGCCTGGTGGCCGTGGCCGGACACGGCCTGGCTGGCCAGGGCCTCAAGGCCGGTCACGGCCGAGGCGGTCTTGGAATCGGGCATTAAAGCATCCTCCCCTGGAGGTCATGGATCATGGGCCACCGGATCGCCGGCCACCTGGGGAAACAACGACGCAGGCAGGCAAGAGTTGACTCTGGCTTGGCGGTTCCAGCGCGGGCGCAGCAAAAAGGGGCACGCGACGATCGCGTGCCCCTGGTCCGGTCCAGCCCTAGGTGTTGGGCTTGTCGATGATCTCGCTTTTGCCGTAGCGCCCTTCCGGCAATTCCTTGTTCGCGTTCGGCGTCACCGGTGTGGGCGAGGGATCCTCACGCGCCGGCGCTTCCGGCGGCGGCGGGCTGGGCTCGGCGGGGGCCTGGGCCGGAGCCTCGCTCGGGGTGGTCTGCGGTTGCGACGGCACTTCCTGCGGCATCGACGGCTGGTCGGACGCCGTGGCGGGAACCGCCGTCTGGTCCTGGGTGTCGATCATGCGTGCCTCCTGTCTGGTGTTCGCCTGGCGGCTCAGGCGGCGATGGACGGCAACGAAACGGGAGCCGGCGGCACGGCCATCGGCGGAGCCTCCTGGGCCGGCCGCGCGATCAGCCGCCAAGCCAGGGCGGCGCGCAGCGCGTAGGACGCATTGTCCGGCTTCTGCGGCTCGCTCCCGGCGGCATCGATGAAATTCGGTGAGCGCGCCACCAGCATCTTGTCCCATCCTTGTCCGGGACCCGCCCCAAGTGACGGCCATCCCTCGCGGCCACCGGCCGCTTGTCTCAACGACGGCCACCGGCCGCCGGTTGCTATTCGGCCGGCTTGTCCGTCACGCTGCGGCGCGACGCGGCGGTCTGCTCGCGGTTGCCCTGGGTGGCCTGGCCACCCTTGCGGCCGGCTTGCGCCGCCAGCTCGCGGTTGCGTGAAAAGGAGCGCGATTCCGCCTGCACACTTTGGCCACCCTTGCGGCCCGCCTCGGCGGCCAGCGCCGGGTCCTGCGCGAAGGACCGCTTCTCGGCCGGCACGCTTTGCCCGCCCTTGGAAGCGATGTCGCGCTGCTTGGCCCGGTCCATCGAGGCAAAGCCCTGCTTTCCGCCACCACTTCGGGTCGAAGCCATGCTGTGATCCTTTCCTTAATCGATGGGGCCGTCAGCGCCCTCTGCCACCAACAACCGCTGAGATTTGGCCAAGTTCCCGGCTTATTTCAGCGGATTGGCGGATGTCTTCAACTCAGCGTCAGCGCCAGGATCAATGCGACGATGGCCAGCGCGATGGAGATGGGCAGCACGTAGCGCATGTGGCCCGTGGTGGCGGCACCGCGCGCGGCTTCCGTGCTCAGCGGCCGCTCCGGCATGGGCGGCTCGCGATGCGTGTCGCGCGGCTGGGCCGCGCCTTCACGCGTGGTGGGGTTGGCGCCAAGGCTTTCCTGCGGCGCGCCGTGCGGCGTTTCACGCAGGCTGTCGTCGCGCGGGGTGGGGGAACGGGTGTCAGACATCGTGGCAACTCCGGAAATGGCAAAGGGCGGGGGCGCGGGGATGCCACCGGGCAGGGGCCGCGCTTCGCCCGCCAGGGCAGTCCGTGCGGCAACAAGGCGGCGGCCGCGGTGAAGGTTTCATCACGACCACCGCCGGGGCGGCGCGGCAACCGCCGGCGCCGCCGCCGGTTCACTCATCAGGGCATGCAGCCCCCAACATGGAGGACGTCATGACGGAACCCGCCTTCACCACGCCGGAAGCCGTGGCCCGGGACGAGACGCTGTCGTTGATCTCCGCCGACAAGGTGCGCGGCAGCGCGGTCTACGGCGCGGGCGCGGAGCGGCTGGGCGAGATCGAGACGCTGATGATCGACAAGCAGCGCGGCGTGGTGACCTACGCCGTGCTGGCCTATGGCGGCATCCTCGGCTTCGGCGCGCGGCATTACCCGTTGCCCTGGCACCAGCTGCGCTACGACACCGAGCTGGAAGGCTACGTGGTCGGGCTGGCCCTGGCCGATCTGGAAGCCGCGCCCTCCTTCGCGCCGGAGGAGCATGTGGACCTCGCGGACACCGAATGGGGCGAGCGGGTCCACAGCTACTATGGTCCCGCCGGCGCGCGGCCGGGCCTTTAGCGCCGGGGACCGGATGGGGTGAGGCGGAGGCCTAGCCGGCTTCCGCCTTGCGCCGTTCCTCGGCCGTGGTGCTGCGGTGAAAGCGCTCCCGCTTGCCGGACGCGGCGTGTTCCTGCTCCAGCAGGGCGTAGAGCGCCATGCGTGCCCTGTGCACCCGGCTCTTCACCGTGCCGACCGCCACGTCCAGCACGCGGGCCACATCCTCGTACGGCATGCCGGAACCGGCGACGAGGGTGAGGATGGAGCGATGGTCTTCCGGCAGCATATGGAACACGCGCTGGAAGTCCGCGACCTCCAGCCCTTCTTCCTGGCGGGCAGAGGTCGGCACCTGTTCCAGCTCGCCCTCTTCCATCTCGCGCGTCTGCTTGCGCTTGGCGACGAATTCATTGAGGAAGCGGTTGCGCAGGATGGTGAAGGCCCAGGCCTTGAAGTTGGTGCCGGGTTGGAAGCGGTCCTGCGACTTCATGATGCGCAGCACGGTGTCCTGCACCAGGTCGTCCGCGTCATGCCGGTTGCGCGTCAACGAGCGGGCATAGGCGCGCAGGTCGGGCAGGCAGGCGATCAGGTCGTGTTCGATCGGGGTCGTCACGACCAGTTGCCACCTTCAAAACATGTCTGTTGCTCAACGCCTTGTGCAACGCGAAGTTGCTGGCCACGGCCGAGGTCTGGCCGGCCCCCGCACGGGGCGGCTGCAACCCGCGGGGGCGGGACGCGGTTCCTGGGTTGTAACGCGCCGCGATATCGCGGGCGCCGCCGCAACAAGGAGAACAACATGGCAGACCCTGCGAAGCCGGGCCGCGAGGACAGCGTCAAGGACGCCCCGAAGAGCCACGTCGAGAAGGACGCGACGCTGGAAACCGCGCTGGAAGACACCTTCCCCGCCAGCGACCCGCCGGCCAGCGGCAGCCCCACCAAGACCGTGGGCTGGGAAGAGCCGGCGCCGGAAGACGGCAAAAAGGACTAGGCGGCTTCCGCCACCCCGCGGTCAGGCCGCGAGGGTGGCGGGAAAACGGATTTCGAAGCGGGTGGGGCGGTGCTGGGTGATCAGCTCGCCCTCTACCTGCGTGGCGCAGGACGCCACCAGCAGCATGCCGAAGCCGGTCGCCTCGTTGGTTTCCTCCGGCAGGCCGGTGCCGTCGTCCTGCACGGCCAGCGACAGTTCCTCGCCCTGCCGGCGCAGACTGACGCTTACCGTGCCGGCCTGACCGGCGGGGAAGGCGTGGCGCAGGGCGTTGGACACTAGCTCCGACACCGCCAGCCCCAGCGGCAGGGCATATTCCCCCGGCAGTTCCGCCGCGTCGCCCTCGAAGGTCACCTGGATCGGGCGGCCGTCCCGCTGCGCTTCCGCCACGCGGCCACAGACCTCGCGCAGATAGGCCGCCAGCTCCACCCGTCCGATGTCGCGGTTGCGATACAGGCTTTCATGCAGCGCCGACATGCCTTGGATCCGCAGCACCGTAGTGTTGAGGATGCGCGAGGCCGTTTCGTTGCCGGCACGCCGGGCTTGCAGCCGCAGCAGGCTGCCCACCAGTTGGAAGTTGTTCTTCACCCGGTGGCTGAGCTCGTGCTGCAGCAGGGCGATGCGGGCCTCGGCGTCCGGAGCCACCGGCGCGGGGGCCGAAGGCGCTGCTTCCTCCGGGCGGGCCAGCCACTGCCGCCGCAACATGGCGCCGAGGCCGCCGGTGAGCACCAGCACCGTTTCAAGCAGCAGCGCATTGCCGCCGGCCTGCGGTGTGGCGAGGCCGGGCAGCGGATGGAAGGCCAGGTCGATGTCCATCACCAGCAGCGACAGCGCCACGGCGATCCAGCCGCCGCCCAGCCCGGCCAGCAGGGCCGCGGGCAGGAACACCAGTTGCGCCCAGGCGGCCGGCAACAGCAGCGACAACAGGATGCGCACCAGCACCGCGACCAGCAGCACCCCGGCCACCAACCCCGCCATGCCCCCGAGGGTGCGGGGACGTGTCACCTGATCCAGCCCGTATTTCAATCACATGTCCGATCTTGAGGGCGCCCCGCCGCAGGCGTCGCGCGCGTGGCCATGTGCGGTTTCAGCAAAACCAGGGCGGCGCGGCAAGCCCGAAGCCGGGATGCGGCTGGTGGCGAGGGGCCGGGGCTGTCATCATAGCTTCACAAATCTGCAACGGAACGGTCGTGGGTGGCACCTAGAACCCCGCCAAGCCCGGCCGCTTGTCCAGACCAACTGGGCGGGCGGGTTTCGTGCAAGAGAGATATGGAGTGTTCCGGTGAGCAATCGCATCCTGGCCCTGGCCGTCGGCCTGACCGCGACCCTCGGCGTCGCCTTCGGCGCTTCGGCCCAGCAGGCCACCATCACCGGGGCAGGCGCCAGCTTCCCCAACCCGCTGTACCAGAAGTGGGGCGAGGCGGCGAAGGCCGGCGCCAACATCCAGCTCAACTACCAGTCCGTGGGCTCGGGCGCAGGCCAGGCGCAGATCCGCAATCGCACCGTGGATTTCGGCGCTTCCGACGCGCCGATGACCGCCGAGCAGCTGCGCGAAGCGAATCTGATGCAGTTCCCGTCCACCATGGGCAGCATCGTGGCCATCGTGAACATCCCGGGCGTGGAGCAGAACAAGCTGCGCCTGACCGGCGAGGTGATCTCCGACATCTACCTCGGCAAGATCAGCAAGTGGAACGACCCGCGCATCGTCGAGCTGAACAGCGGCCTGACCCTGCCGAACCTGGCCATCGCGCCCGTGTACCGCGCCGATGGCTCGGGCACGACCTTTGTCTGGGTAAGCTACCTGTCCGCCGTGTCGGAGGCCTTCAAGAGCGGCGTCGGCATCGGCACCTCGGTGCGCTGGCCGGCCGGCACGGGCGCCCGCGGCAATGAGGGCGTGGCGGGCACCGTCCGCAACGTGCGCGGCGCCATCGGCTACGTGGAATACGCCTACGCCCACAGCAACAACCTGGTCACCACGCAGCTGCGCAACAAGGCGGGCCAGTTCGTCAGCCCGACGACCGAGAGCTTCCAGGCCGCCGCCGCCAACGCCGACTGGACGGTGCCGGACTTCGCGGCCTCGCTGGTGGACACGCATGGCGCGACCTCCTGGCCGATCGTGACGCCGACCTTCATCCTGCTGCCGCGCAACCCGACGGACGCCGCCAAGGCGCAGAACGTCATGCGCTTCTTCGACTGGGCCTATCGCGACGGCGACGCGACCGCGACCAGCCTGGATTACGTGCCGCTGCCGCCGGCGGTGGAGGACGCGGTGCGCGCCGCCTGGGCCAAGCAGGTGCAGGTGGACGGCAAGCCGGTCTGGCCGGCCAACTGATGATCCTGGCGCCTCGCGCCGGCTGACCGGGGCGGGTGGCGGCAAGGCCACCCGCCCGCTTTGCTTGAACCACCACCGGAGGCATCCGCCTTGCAGCAGGCCGCCACCCTGACCGCCATCCCGAAAGCCGGCGCCGCCCGCGGCGGTGGCCGCACCGGGGATGTCATCTTCGCCGCCGCCTGCCGCGGCGCCGGCATCTTCGTGCTGCTGTTGCTGGGCGCCATCATCGCCGGGCTGTTCATCGGCGGCTGGGACGCCTTTCGCACCTTCGGGGCGGGCTTCGTGTTCGGCACGGACTGGGACCCGGTGCAGGAGGTGTTCGGCGCCGGGGTGTCGATCTACGGCACCGTGGTCACCGCCGTGCTGGCGCTGGTCATGGCCGTGCCGGTGGCCTTCGGCATTGCCTTCTACCTGACCGAGCTGGCGCCCGCCTGGCTGCGCCGCCCGCTGGGCACGGCTGTGGAGCTGCTGGCGGCGGTGCCGTCGATCATCTACGGGATGTGGGGCTTCTTTCTGATCGTGCCCTTCATGTCGCAGACCTTCCAGCCGTTCCTGATCGACACGCTGGGCGAGCTGCCGGTGATCGGCAACCTGTTCGCCGGCCCGCCCTTCGGCACCGGCATCTTCACCGCGGCGCTGATCCTGGCGATCATGGTGCTGCCCTTCATCGCCGCCGTGATGCGCGACGTGTTCAACACGGTGCCGCCGGTGTTCAAGGAAAGCGCCTACGGCCTGGGCTGCACCACCTGGGAGGTCGTGCGCCGCGTGGTGCTGCCCTACACCCGGGTGTCCGTGGTGGGCGGCATCATGCTCGGCCTCGGCCGCGCGCTGGGCGAGACCATGGCCGTCACCTTCGTGATCGGCAACGCCAACCGCATCAGCACCAGCCTGTTCGGCCCCGGCAACACCATCGCCTCCCTGGTCGCGCTGGAATTCGGCGAGGCGACGGTGGGTAGCCTGAAGCTGTCCGCGCTGCTGGGCCTCGGCTTCATCCTGTTCGTCATCTCCTTTATCGTGCTGGCGCTGTCGCGGCTGCTGCTGCGGCAACGCGCGCCGCAGGGGGCCCGCAAGTGAGCGCCACCACCGCCTCCTCCATCCCCGGCCGGCCGAAGGACCTGCGGGCCTCGGCCGCGCTGGGCCGCCGCCGCCGGCGGGCCGATGCCGTGGTCCGCACGCTGTGCCTGCTGGCCACCGTGGTCGGCGTGCTGTTCCTGGTGTCGATCCTGGGCACGCTGGTGTGGAACGGCGCCTCGGCGCTGTCGCTGCACGTGTTCACGGACGTGACCCGGCCGCCCGGCTCCAACGGCGGCCTGCTGAACCCGATCATCGGCTCCATCATCCAGACGGTCATCGGCACCGCCATCGGCACGCCGATCGGGCTGCTGGTGGGCACCTACCTGGCCGAGTATTCCAAGGCCTCGCCCCTGGCGCACGCGGTCCGCTTCGTGTCGGACATCCTCCTGTCCGCGCCGTCCATCCTGATCGGCCTGTTCGTGTACCAGGTGCTGGTGGTGCCCTTCGGCGGCTTCTCCGGCTGGGCGGGCTGCGTGGCGCTGGCGATCATCGTCATTCCCATCGTGGTCCGCACCACGGAGGACATGCTGCGCCTGTTGCCGGACACGCTGCGCGAGGCGGTGATCGGGCTCGGCGCGCCGAAGTGGAAGATGATCACGCTGGTCTGCTGGCGCGCCGCCGCCTCGGGCATCATGACCGGCATCCTGCTGGCGGTGGCCCGCGTGGCGGGCGAGACGGCGCCGCTGCTGTTCACCTCGCTCGGCAACCTCAACTGGTCGCTCAGCCTGTCGGCGCCGATGTCGAGCCTGCCGCTGACCATCTACGCCTATGCCGGCTCGCCTTATGCGGACTGGATCGCCCTGGCCTGGGCCGGTGCCCTCATCATCACGCTCGGCGTGCTCGGGCTCAACATCGCGGCGCGCAGCCTGCTGCGGAAGTGAGAAAGATCATGGAAAGCGCCACCACCGCCAACACCGCCGCCAAGCCCGCCGCCCCCGCGGCGCCGGGCTTCGCCACCCAGGCCCGCCCCGCCGCCCCCGCCGCCGAGGCGCGGCTGCAGGTGCGCGACCTGGACTTCTTCTACGGCGCCAGCCAGGCGCTGAAGCACATCAACTTCGACCTGCCGGCGCGGCAGGTGACGGGGATGATCGGCCCCTCGGGCTGCGGCAAGTCGACGCTGCTGCGCGTGCTGAACCGGATGTACAGCCTGTACCCCGGCCAGCGCGCCACCGGGCAGGTGCTGCTGGACGGGCAGAACATCCTGGACGACGACGTGGACATCAACGCGCTGCGCTCGCGCATCGGCATGGTGTTCCAGAAGCCAACGCCCTTTCCGATGACGGTCTACGAGAACATCGCCTTCGGCATCCGGCTGCATGAGAAGCTGTCCAAGACCGAGATGGACGAGCGGGTGGAATGGGCCCTGACGCGCGCCGCCATCTGGGGCGAGGTCAAGGACCGGCTGAACAGTTCCGCCATGGGCCTGTCCGGCGGCCAGCAGCAGCGCCTGTGCATCGCCCGCACCATCGCGGTGCGGCCGGAAGTGATCCTGCTGGACGAGCCGACCTCGGCGCTGGACCCGATCAGCACCCTGCGGATCGAGGAGCTGATCGACGAGCTGAAGCGCGACTTCACCATCGCCATCGTCACGCACAACATGCAGCAGGCGGCGCGCTGCGCCGACCAGGTGGCGTTCTTCTACCTGGGCGAGCTGGTGGAGGTGGCGCCGGCCGAGGAGATGTTCACGGCGCCCAAGCAGCCGCGGACGCAAGACTACATCACCGGCCGCTTCGGCTGAGGCGGGGGACGCAGAGCATGGTTGAGAAATCCGAGCACATCGTCCGCTCCTACGAGGAGCAGCTCAAGAAACTGCGCGAGATGATCGCCCGCATGGGCGGGCTGGCCGAGCGGCAGGTGGCGGATGCCGCCTATGCCCTGGTGCGCCGCGACACGGAGCTGGCCGCCGAGGTGATCGGCCGTGACGGCGAGATCGACCAGCTGGAGCGCGACATCGAGAATTTCTGCGTCCGCCTGCTGGCGCTGCGCCAGCCCATGGCGGGCGACCTGCGCTTCATCATCGCGGCCATGAAGGTGTCCAACGCCATCGAGCGGATCGGCGACTATGCCCGGAATTGCGCCAAGCGCGCGGTGGTGATCGCGCAGCAGCCGCAGCTGACGGGCTTCAGCAGCTTTCAATGGATGGCCAAGCTGGTGCAGGAAAACCTCAAGGAATCGATCGACGCCCTGGTCAACCAGGATGCCACGGCCGCCGAGCGGGTGTGGGCGGCCGATGCCAGCGTGGACGACGTGTACAACGGCATCTTCCGCGAGCTGCTGACGCACATGATGGAAGACACGCGCAACATCACCGCCGCGACCCATCTGCTGTTCGTCGCCAAGAACTACGAGCGCATCGGCGACCACGCCACCAACATCGCCGAGACGGTCTTTTATTCCGTGCGCGGCGCCGGGTTGCCGGACGAGCGGCCGAAGGGCGACACCTCGCCCTTCGCCGTCGCCCGGCCGCCGGCCTGAGGGAGATGGCTTCCGTGGCTGAGATCGCCGCCGGCGGGCGCCCCACCATCCTGGTGGTGGAGGACGAGGCGCCGCTGCTGACGCTGCTGCGCTACAACCTGGAAAAGCAGGGCTTCCGCGTGGAGGAAGCCAGCGATGGGCAGGAAGCGCTGCTGCGCGTGGCGGAAGCGCCGCCCGACCTGATCCTGCTGGATTGGATGCTGCCCGCCCTGTCGGGGCTGGAGGTCTGCCGCCAGCTGCGCCGCCGGGCGCCGACGCGCGACCTGCCGATCATCATGGTCACCGCCCGCACCGAGGACCAGGACGCGGTGCGCGCGCTGGACACCGGCGCGGACGACTACATCGCCAAGCCCTTCGTGATGGATGCGCTGCTGGCGCGCATCCGCGCGCTGCTGCGGCGCTCCGTCGGTGTCGGCGCCAAGGGGGTGCTGGCGTGGCGCGACATTTCCATGGACCAGGACGCCCACCGCGTGGTGCGCGCCGGGCGGGGCCTGCACCTCGGCCCCACCGAGTACCGGCTGCTGGAGTTCTTTCTGCAGCACCCGGGCCGCGTCTTCTCGCGCGAGCAGTTGCTGGACAGCGTGTGGGGTCGCGACATCCATGTGGAGCCGCGCACGGTGGACGTGCATATCCGCCGGCTGCGCAAGGTGGTGAACGGGGATGGCGAGCTGGACGTGATCCGCACCGTGCGCTCGGCCGGCTACGCGCTGGACGTGGAGCCGCACTGAGCGGCCGGCGCGGCGGAACAGGGAAGGGGGCCTCGCGGCCCCCTTTTTCATGTCAGCGCTTGTTGATGCTGAAGGCGCCCGGGCCGGCGGCGGCCAGATACAGGAACACGAAGCAGAACAGGATGGCGGCGTCGCCGCCATTGGCCACCGGCCAGAAGCTGCGCGGGAAATGGGCGATGAAGTAGGCGAAGGCCATCAGCCCGGACAGCACAAAGGCGGCGGGGCGGGTGAAGAAGCCGACCAGCACCAGGATGCCGCCCACCGTTTCCAGTACGCCGGCGAACCAGAACATGCTGAACATGGCGGGCGAGGCACCGCCCGCGGGGGCGATGGGAAAGCCGAAGAGCTTCTGCGTGCCGTGCTCGATGAACAGCAGCGCGGCGACGATGCGCAGCAGTCCCAGGGCATAGGAGGCCGTCTGCGGCGGAAGTGGATTGGCCATGCGTCTCAGGTCTTTCAGGAAAAGGGTCTCTGCCCCCGCTCCTATCACGGCCGCGGCCACGCTGGACACTGTTTGCGTGCGGCGGGCCGGTCAGGGGCGCCAGGGCAAGGTGCCGGGTGGCAGGCGGCGGCCCAGCAGGCCGGCCAGCAGCATCAGCCCCGCCACCAGCAAGAGTGACAGGCAACCCACGGCGGCGGCCTGGGGAGACTGACCGCCATCCTGCAGGTTGAACACCAGCACGCCCAGCGTCTGCGTGCCGGGGCCGTTCAGCAGGCTGCTGACCGTGACCTCGTTGATCGCCAGCAGCATCACCAGCAGCGCGCCGGCGGCGATGGCGGGCGCCATGGGCGGCAGGTGCACCACGCGCAGCCGCAGCCACAGCCCGGCGCCCATGCCGCGCGCGGCGTCCTCCAGCCGGGGGTCCAGCCGCGCGGCGGCGGCGGCCACGGGGCGCAGCGCCAGCGTTTGGAAGCGAGCCAGGTAAGCGAACAGGATGATGCCCAGCGTGCCGTAGACCGCGCCGCCGCCGGGCAGGCCCAGCACCAGCAGGATGGTGGCCACGGCGGTGCAGGCGCCGGGCAGGGCGTAGGTGAGGTCGGTGGCGGTGCTGACGGCGCGCACCGCGCGGTGGCGCAGCGCCAGCGCCACGGGCAGCGCCGCCAGCCCCAGCAGCAGCGCGGCGCCGCCCGACAGCAGCAGCGAGTTGCCGAAGGCCGCCAGGGTATGCGCGCCGGGCGCCAGGGTGGCGGCGAAGTGGCGGGTGGTCAGGGTGTCGCCGCTCAGCGCCACGCCCATGGCCGGCACCAGGGCCGCGGTCAGCAGCGCCGCCAGCGGCAGCGCCAGCACGGCCAGGAGATACAGGCCGAGCGGCAGCAGTAGCAGCCGGTCCAGCCGCGTGGGGGCCAGCGGCACGAAGGGGCGCCCGGCCGGCCAGCCGCCGCGCCGCGCCGCCAGCCCCTGGGCCAGGAGCCCCGGCAGGGTCAGCGCCGCCAGCAGGATGGACAGCGCCGCCACCTGGGACAGCGCCGCCGGGCCGGTGGCGGACAGCTTCTGCCAGATCAGCACCGTGAGCAGCGGAAAGCGGCCCGGGATGCCCAGCAGCGCCGCGATGCCGAAGTTGCCCAGCGCCGACACGAAGGCGAGGCCCGCGCCGGCCAGCAGCCCCGGCCGCAGCAGCGGCCACACCGCCATGCGCAGCGCTCGGCCGGGGCGGGCGCCGAGGCCGCGGGCGGCGGACAGCACCTCGCCCGGCAGGCGGCGCGCCAGGGCGGCGAGCGCCAGGAACACCAGCGGCGCCCCCTGCACGCCCAGCAGCAGGATCATGCCGCCAGGGCCGTAGAAAGGGTTGGGCGAGCCCAGCGGCGGTGCCAGCCCCAGCGACACCAGCAGCGGCGAGGAGGGGCCGCTGGCCTGGATGAATGCCAGCGCCATGATCTGCGGCGGCACCAGCAGAGGCAGGATGCACAGAAAGATCAGCGCCCGACGGCCCGGCATGTCCCGCAACAGCAGCAGCCCGGCCTGCGCGCCGCCGATCAGCGTGGCCAGCGCGGCGGCACCGCCGGCCACCAGCAGGCTGCGCCACGCGGCACGCCACACGCCAGGGTCCTGCGCCAGGGTGGACAGGGCGGGGCCGGCGGCCTCGGCCAGCAGGCGGGCGGTGGGGGCCAGGCCGATGACGCACAGCCACAGCACGGCCAGGACGGCGAGCGCGGGCGGACGCCGCAGCCAGGGGCGCCGGGCGGGCGGGAAAGCGGCGGGGATGGCCGGCACCGCCGCCGCCGGCGCCGCGATGGGCGGCACGGCGGCGGGGCGTTCGGAAAGGTTACTGTCCGACAAGCTGGTTGAAGCGTTTCAATGTGGCCTCCGCCTCGGCCGCCGCGCGGGCGGCGTCGAAGGGCAGGAGCTTGATGGCCTTGGGGTCCGGAAAGCCGGGGGGCGGGGCAACGGCGGGGTCGGCGGGCAGGAAGCCCTGGCGCGAGGCCAATTCCTGGCCCTCCTTCGACAGCAGGAAGGAGATGAAAGCGGCCGCCGCCTGCGGGTTGCGGCTGGACTTCAGGATCGCCGCCGGCTCGGTCACGGCGGACACGCCGTCTTCCGGGGCGATGAAGCGCAGGGGGGCGCCCTTGGCGGCTTCGCGGATCGGCAGGTAGTCGACGATGATGCCGAAGGCGCGCTCGCCGCCCGCCACGGCCTGCAGCACGGCGCCATTGCCGCCGCGCGGCTGGATGCCGGCCTGGGCCAGCTTCTCGATATAGGTCCAGCCCAGCGCCGGGTCCTGCGCCAGGGTCTGGATGTGGATGGCGGCGGCGCCCGACACGGCGGGCGAGGGCATGGCGGTCAGGTTGCGCGCCTCGGGCCGCAGCAGGTCGGCCCAGACCTTGGGCGTGAAGGGCGCGCGGGTGTTCATGACGATGCCGGTGGTCAGCAGCTTGGTGCCGAAGTAGTGGCGCGCCGGGTCGTGCAGGGTGGCGGGGGTGGCGCCCAGCTCCACCTCCGGACTCGCGCGCAAAAGGCCCTCGGCCTTCAGGCCCTCGAAGGTCAGGCTGTCGGCCAGCAGCAACAGGTCGGCGCGCGGGCTGCCGGCCGCGATCTCGGCCCGGAGGCGGGGCAGGATCTGGTTGGTGCCGCCGCGGATCCATTCCACCGCCACGCCCGGGTGGCGCTTGCGGAAGGCTTCCACCGTCGCCGCCGCGTCGGGTTCCAGCTGGCTGGTGTAGAGCACCAGGTTGCCGGACAGCGGGGCCTGCGCCTTGGCCACGGCGGGCACGGCGAGCAGGGAGGCACCGAGAAGCAGGGCGGAGCGGCGGCGCATGGAGGGGGGTTCCCAGCCTGACAGGATCACGGCGCCCCCGATAGCGGCCGGGCGGGCGCGAGGGCAGGGGGCTGGTGTGACATTTCCATGATGCTTGACCCGCCCCCCTGGCCTTGGGGCCGAGTTTACACCAGCCGGGGCCGATCCTATAGCGGAAGGGCGGCCACCCGCCGGGGTCGCCGAACCGGGGGGAGGGCGCCATGGACGGCCAGGACGACATTCTGTTCGAAACGCTGGAGGGCGGCATCCGCCGCGTCACCTTCAACCGGCCGCAGGCGCGCAACGCCTTCACCTTCAACATGTATGAGCGGCTGGGCGCCTTCTGCGCCGAGGTGGCCGGGGACAAATCGGTCCGCGCCATCATCCTGACCGGCGCGGGCGACAAGGCCTTCGCCTCCGGCACCGACATCAACCAGTTCCGCGCTTTCAAGACGCCCGAGGACGCGATCCAGTACGAGGAGCGGATCGGCCGCATCGTGCAGGCGCTGGAGCAGTGCCCGAAGCCCATCATCGCCGCCATCGCCGGCGCCTGCACGGGCGGCGGCGGGGCGATCGCCGCCTGCTGCGACCTCAGGATCGGGGCCAGCAACGCGAAGTTCGGTTTTCCGATCGCGCGGACGCTGGGCAACATCCTGTCGATGGGCGCTTTTTCCCGTCTTGTGGCGCTGGTCGGCCCTTCCAAGGTGAAGGAAATGATCTTCACCGCCCGGCTGATCGAGGCTGACGAGGCGCAGCGCATCGGCCTCCTGCACGAGGTGGTGCCGGAGGTGGCGGACCTGCCGGAACGCGCGCTGGCCCTGGCCCGCACGGTCGCCGCCAACGCGCCGCTGACCATCCGCGCCACCAAGGAGGCGATCGGCCGGCTGCGGCCGCAGATCTCCTCCGAGGAAGGGCGGGACCTGATCCTGATGTGCTACATGAGCCGCGACTTCCGCGAGGGCATGGATGCCTTCCTGAACAAGCGCAAGCCGGAGTGGACGGGCGAATGATCCCACGCCTCGCCGGACTGCCGGAGCCGGCGGCGCCGGCCGTGGCGTTCCTGGACGAACTGCGGCTGCGCGGCTTCGCGGGTGACATCGAGAGCGCCTTTTCCCAGCGGCTGGTGATGGCGACCGACAACTCGATCTACCAGCGCCAGCCGCAGGCGGTGGTCTTTCCCCGCGGGGTCGAGGACCTGCAGCGCATTGCCCGCGTTTCCGCCGACCCGCGCTTCGCGGGCGTGGCCTTCACCCCGCGCGGCGGCGGCACCGGCACCAACGGCCAGTCGCTGACCGACGGCATCGTGGTGGACCTGTCCCGCCACATGAACCGGCTGCTGGAGGTGAATGCCGAGCAGGGCTGGATCCGCGCCGAGCCGGGGCTGGTGAAGGACGCGCTGAACGCCGCCATCAAGGCCCAGGGCCTGTTCTTCGCGCCCGAGTGCTCCACCTCCAACCGCGCCACGCTGGCGGGCATGGTGAGCACGGATGCCTGCGGCCAGGGGTCGTGCCTGTACGGCAAGACGCGCGACCACGTGCTGGCGCTGGACGTGGTGTTGCAGGACGGCACGCTGTGGCGCTCGGAAAAGCTGGACGAGGCAGGGCTCGCCGCCGCCGCCCGGCGGCAGGACATGGTGGGCGCGGTGCACCGCGTGGTGGATGGCATCTTCCGCGAGCGGCGTGCGCTGATCGCGGAGCGCTTTCCGCCGCTGAACCGCTGCCTGACCGGCTACGACCTGGCGCATATCCGCGACGAGAACGGGCTGTTCGACCTCAACTCGGTGCTGTGCGGTTCCGAAGGCACGCTGGCGATGATCGCGGAAGTGAAGCTCCGCGTGCTGCCGATCCCGAAGCACGCGGCGCTGATCAACCTGCGCTACGACAGCTTCGACGCCGCGTTGCGCGACGCGCAGCGGATCATGGTGCTGGGCGCGGCCTCGGTCGAGACGGTGGACTCCAAGGTGCTGGGGCTGGCGCGGGGCGACATCGGCTGGGAAGGCATCCGCGAATACTTTCCCGACGATGCCGAGGGCGTGGCCGCCGGCATCAACCTGATCGAGTTCGTGGGCGACAGCGAGGACGCGGTGCGCCTCAAGCTCGCCGTGGTCGAGGACCGGCTGGCGGCCGAGGGCCGTTCCATGGGCCGGCGCGGCCACACCGTGGCCTGGGACGCGGCCGGCGAGCGCATCCAGGCGATGCGCAAGAAGGCGGTGGGGCTGCTGGGCAACATGGCCGGCGACGCGCGGCCGATCCCCTTTGTCGAGGATACCGCGGTGCCGCCGGAGAACCTGGCGGATTACATCGCCGAGTTCCGCGCGGCGCTGGACCGGCGCGGCCTCGCCTATGGCATGTTCGGCCATGTCGATGCCGGCGTGCTGCATGTGCGCCCGGCGATCGACATGAAGGCGGAGGGCGCCGAGACGCTGATCCGCGAGGTGTCGGACGAGGTCTTCGCGCTGACGCGCAAGTATAACGGGCTGCTGTGGGGCGAGCACGGCAAGGGCGTGCGGTCGGAATACGTGCCGCAGGTCTTCGGGCCGCTCTACGAAAGCCTGCAGGCCATCAAGGCGGCCTTCGACCCGCGCAACCAGCTCAACCCCGGAAAGATCGCGGCCCCCGATGGCGAGGCGCTGCTGGCCATCGACCGCGTGCCGATGCGCGGGCAGCTCGACCGCACCATCCCCGCCGCCACGCGCGCGGCCTATGACGAGGCGCTGCACTGCAACGGCAACGGCGCCTGCTTCAACTACGACCCCGCCGATGCGATGTGCCCTTCCTTCAAGGCCACCGGCGACCGGCGGCATTCGCCCAAGGGCCGCGCCTCGCTGTTCCGCGAATGGCTGCGGCGGCTGTCCGATGAGGGGGTGGACCCGGTGGCGATGTCGCGCCGGGCGCGCGCGGCCTCGCCGCTGGCCGGCGCCTTCACCCGCTGGGCCAACCGGCGGGACGGGCGGGAGGACTTCTCGCACGAGGTCAAGGACGCCATGGATGGCTGCCTGGCCTGCAAGTCCTGCACCGGGCAATGCCCGATCAAGGTGGACGTGCCGAGCTTCCGCGCGAAGTTCCTGGAACTCTACCACACCCGCTACGGCCGCCCGCTGCGCGACCATGTGGTGGGCGCGATGGAACGCCTGCTGCCGCTGGGCGCGAGGTTTTCCGGGGTCGCCAATGCCGTGACCGGCAGCGGCCTCGGCCGCGCGCTGGCGAAGCGGGCCGGGCTGGTGGACGCGCCGCTGTTCAGCGGCCTCGACCTCGGGCGCGAGGCGGCGAAGCGCGGCGTGCGGCTGGCCAACCGGGTGGACCTGAAGGCCATCCCGGCCGCCGAGCGCGAGCGGCATGTCGTCATCGTGCAGGACGCCTTCACCAGCTATTTCGAGACGGGGCTGGTGCTGGACCTGCTGGACGCGCTGCTGGCCATGGGCTTCACGCCCTGGCTGGCGCCCTTCCGCCCCAACGGCAAGCCGCTGCACGTGCATGGCTTCCTGGGCCAGTTCCAGCGGCAGGCCAGCGACAACGCGGCGATGCTGCGGGCGCTGGCGGAAACGGGGGTGGAACTGGTCGGGCTCGACCCCTCCATGACGCTGACCTATCGCGGTGAATACGCGGCGGCTCTGGGCGGCGAGGCGCCCAAGGTGCGGCTGGTGCAGGAATGGCTGGCGCAGCGCCTGCCGCTGCTGCCGCCGCTGCCCGCGGGCCAGCCGTTGCTGCTGTTGCCGCATTGCACCGAGCGGACAAACGCCGTGGCCAGCCTGAAGGACTGGCAGGCGGTGTTCTCCCACCTCGGCGCGCCGCTGCGCTTGCTGCCGTCGGGGTGCTGCGGCATGGCCGGCACCTTCGGCCACGAGGCGGAGCACCGGGAGATGTCCGAGCGCATCTACGACCTCGGCTGGCGGCAGACGGTGGCGGCGCATGGCGACGCGCTGGTGGCCACGGGCTATTCCTGCCGCTCGCAGATCAAGCGCCTCGACGGCGTGCGGATCGACCACCCCATCCAGGCGCTGCTGCGCCGGCTGCGCGCCGCGCCGGCCGGCAGCGTCGTGGAACACGCTGCATGACACAGGGAACGAACGGAATGGACGCCCAGACCAAGGCGGTGCTGGAAGGCATCTCGACCGCCACGCTGACCACGGTGCTGTTGAAGAAGGGGCTGCGCAACGTCTGGATGCGCGGCACCAAGCCGCTGCGCGAAGGCCAGCCGCGCATCGTCGGCCGCGCCTTCACGCTGCGCTTCGTGCCGGCGCGCGAGGATCTGGCGACGCCGGAATCCTGGTCCTCGCCCATCAGCACCCGCGCGGCGATCGAGGACATGCCGGAAGGCTGCATCGCCGTGGTGGATGCCATGGGCTGCCTGGATGCCGGCATCTTCGGCGACATCCTTTGCGCCCGCATGGCCAAGAAGGGCGTGGCCGCGCTGGTGACGGATGGCGTGGTGCGCGACAAGGCGGGCGTGCTGGGCACCGGCCTGCCGGTGTGGTGCGACGGCGCGGCGGCGCCCCCGTCGGTGGCGGGGCTCACCTTCGTGGCGTGGCAGCAGCCGATCGGCTGCGGCGGCGTGGCGGTGTTCCCGGACGACGTGGTGGTGGTGGACCAGGACGGCGCCGTGCTGATCCCGCAGGCGCTGCTGGCCCAGGTGGTCGAGATCGCCGAGGAGCAGGAGCGGCTGGAAAACTGGATCATGGGCGAGGTGGAGAACGGCGCCACGCTGCCCGGGCTGTATCCGCCCAATGCCGAGAACAAGGCCCGTTACGAGGCCAGCAAGAAGTGACCGCCGCGGGGCGGGCCGGAAGGCCCGCCCCGCTTTGGTTCAGACCGCCTTCTTGAGGTTCGGCGAGGCCTTGAAGCGCACGGTCTTGCCGGCCTTGATCTTCACCGGCTCGCCGGTGCGCGGGTTCATGCCCTTGCGCGCCTTGGTCTTGCGCACCACGAAGGTGCCGAAGGACGGCAGGGTGAAGCCGCCGTTCTTCTTCATTTCCTTGACGATGGCGGCCACCAGGTCGGTCGCGGCCTGGTTGGCGGCGACGCCGGTGCAGCCGATGGAATCCTGGATCACCTGGGACAAGAAGGCTTTCGACATGGTGCGTGACTTTCGTTCTGGTTGTGGCGCTTTTTGGAAGCGCCCGGATCTCTCCTGCGTCCAGCATTAGCAAATCGGAGCCTGATGTTCCACCCCGGCGATCCTCCGGCGTGTCTGGATTTGCCCGTCAGGTGATGGAACAATGCCGCCCGACCCGAACTTCACAGGAAAGACGCCGGATGTATGACGTGATCGTGGTGGGCGCGGGCTCCGCCGGGGCGCCGCTGGCGGCCCGGCTATCGGAAGACGCGAATCGGCGCGTGCTGCTGCTGGAAGCCGGCCGCGACTGGCGCGCGGCGGAAGCGCCGCAGGTGCTGCGCAGCGCCAACCCGATCCCGATCATCCACCAGCGCGCCCAGCAGGAAGCGTGGCAATGGTCCGCGCTGCATTCGCGCCGCACGGCGGAGCAGGCGCCGAAGTTCTATTGGCGTGGCAAGGCGCTGGGCGGCAGCTCCGTGGTCAACGGGCAGATCGCCATCCGTGGCGTGCCGGCGGCCTTCGACCAATGGGCGGAGCTCGGCTGCGAGGGCTGGGACGCCGAGCACGTGATGCCCGTGTTCCAGAGCTTCGAGGATGATCCCGGTGCGCCGGGCCACGGCGTCGGCGGGCCCATCCCGGTGTATCGCGCGCCGCAGGAGAACTGGGGCGCGGTGGACAAGGGGCTGCGCGACGCCGCGCTGGCCGAGGGCTACCCCTGGAACCCCGACCTCAACGCCGCGACCGGCGAGGGCGTCTCCTGCTACCCCATCAACAGCCGCGACGGACAGCGCGTCACCACCAACGACGCCTACCTGGAACCCATCCGTGGCCGCACCAACCTGGAGATTCGCGGCGGCGCGCTGGTGGACCGCGTGCTGCTGGACGGGCGCACGGTGCGCGGCGTGCGGGTGATGCTGCCGGGCGAGGGGTGGACGGAGATCGCGGCACGGCAGGTGGTGCTGTGCGCGGGGGCGGTGCATTCGCCGGCCATCCTGATGCGCTCGGGCATTGGCGGCGGCGCCGCGCTGCGCGCCCTAGGCATCGAGGTGGCGCATGAGCTGCCGGATGTGGGGCGGCATTTCATGGACCACCCGGTAATGCGCGCGACGCTGCATCTGGCACCGTCGCACCGTTCGCCGCACATCGATTCGCGGCACACCAACTGCTGCGTCACCTACAGCTCCGGCCTGGGCGGTGGCGGCACGCGGGACATGATCTTCATGGCCTTCAACCACCGCATGGAAACCGACAGCGGCGCCATCGCCGCCAGCGTGTTTGAGGCGTTCTCGCGCGGCGCCGTCACGCTCGCCTCGCCCGATCCCGCGGCGGACCCGGTGGTGGAGGAGAACATGCTGTCCCATCCCGCCGACCGGCTGCGGATGCGCGACGCCGTGCGCCGCCTGGCGGCGCTGGCGGCCCGGCCGGGCCTTTCCGCCATCACCACCGCCGTGACGCTGGCCGACACCGGGTTGCCCATCGCGCAAGCCGCCGCGCTGCCGGAACAGGAACTCGACCGCCTGATGCTGGAGCAGGCCACCGACATCCAGCACGCCGCCGGCACCTGCCGCATGAGCGCGTGGGAGGACCCGCGCGGCGTGGTCGACCCGGATGGGCGTGTGAAGGGGCTGCAGGGACTGCTGGTGGCCGATGCCTCGGTCATGCCGGCGGATTGCCGGGCGAACACGCATTTCACCTGCGTGATGATCGGCGAGGAGATCGCGCGGCGGATGCGGGCGGCGGCGTGAGAGGGAAGGTCGGGGGAAGAAATTCCCCCGATCTTCCCTCTTCTTTTTGACTGTTTGGTTCCCGTGATGGGCGAAGCGCCAATCGGCTGGGGCGTGTTTCTTGACCGATAGAAAAAAGATGGGGGTCCGGGGGAATTCCTTCCCCCGGCCTTTGCTTCAACCCGCGAGTGCCTCGGGGTTGCGGGCTTCTTTCCAGGCCTTCAGCCGCGCCAGCGCCTCGTCCAGCACCGCCTCGTTCTTGCAGAAGGCGAAGCGGGCGTAGTGCCGGGGTGCATCTGCGCCGTCGTAGAAGGCCGAGACCGGGATGGCGGTGACCTTGGCGGCTTCCGTGATGTGGCGGCAAAACGCCACGTCGTCGCCGGAAAAGCCGAGGGGCGAGAAGTCGGCGGTGATGAAGTAGCTGCCCTGGGTGGGCAGGATGCCGAAGCCCAGCGCGGCAAGGCCCGTGGCCAGGCGGTCGCGCCGCGCCTGCAACTCGGTGGACAGGCCCTCGAAATAGCTGTCCGGCTTGGACAGGCCGACCGCCACGGCGCGCTGCAGGTTAGGCGCGGTGGTGAAGGTCAGGTTCTGGTGCGCCTTGGCGACGTTGGGCATCAGGCTCTTGTCACCAGTGATGTAGCCGACCTTCCAGCCCGTCAGGCTGAAGGTCTTGCCGGCGGAGCCGATGCGCAGGCAGCGCTCGCGCATGCCGGGCAGCGTCATCAGCGGGATGTGCTTCCAGCCGTCGAAGGTCAGGTGCTCGTAGACCTCGTCGCACACCGCATAGGCGTCGTGGCGTTGCAGCAGCTCCGCGATGTAGGACAGCTCGGCAGCGGTGAAGACCTTGCCGGCCGGGTTCATCGGCGTGTTCAGCAGCACGGCCTTGGTCCTGGGGCCGAAGGCGGCGGCCAGCTCGGCGCGGGGCAGCTCCCACTTCGGCGGGCTGAGGCGCACCACACGGGGCGTGGCGCCCAGGAGCCGGACGACGGGCAGGTAGGTGTCGTAGAGTGGCTCGAACAGCACCACCTCGTCGCCCGGGTTGATCAGCGCCATCAGCGCGGCGGCCAGCGCCTCCGTGGCGCCGGAGGTGACGACCACCTCCGTCGCGGGGTCGATCTCCAGGCCGTAGAAGCGGCGATTCGCCTCGGCCACGGCGGCGCGCAGTTCCGGCACGCCGGCAAGTGGCGGGTACTGGTTGCGGTGGTCCAGCAGCGCATCGGCGGCGGCCTGCACCACATCGGCCGGTCCCTCGTAGTCGGGGAAGCCCTGGCCCAGGTTGATGGACTGGTGCTGCGCGGCCAGCGCCGACATGACGGTGAAGACGGTGGTGCCGGAGGCGGAGAGCAGGGCGTTCAGCGGCTTCATGGCGTCGGGCGTCGCTTTCGGACTTGGGGGTGCGGGATCATGCCGGGGGGGCGGCGGCGATGCAACCTCGGCAGCGCGCGGCTGCCGCTTCGGTGGGCAGGTTGCCTGTTTCGCGAGCCGTTCCCGCCAGGGCAAGTGGTTTCACGGTGGAAAACCCGAAGGGGTGCCATTGCCCCTGCGCCTCACCCCGTGCGACACAGCACCTCAAGCCGCCGGGCTTCGCCGTGGCTGCCAGCGCCCGGTGGGGGCGCGGCGGCGGGCATACCGGGGGGAGAGGACGGGCGGAGCTGCGCAGGCCGCCGCCCGCGAGTGGAGCCGATGAAGAAGATCGAGGCGATCATCAAGCCCTTCAAGCTCGACGAGGTGAAGGACGCGCTGCACGAGATCGGCCTGCAGGGTCTGACCGTGGTCGAGGCCAAGGGCTTCGGGCGGCAGAAGGGGCATACCGAGCTGTATCGCGGCGCCGAGTATGTGGTGGACTTCCTGCCCAAGGTGAAGATCGAGGTGGTCTGCTCCGACGGGTTGGCCGAGCGCGCGATCGAGGCCATCCAGGCCGCGGCCCGCACCGGGCGCATCGGCGACGGCAAGATCTTCGTGTCCGACGTGCAGGAAGTGATCCGCATCCGCACCGGCGAGCGGGGCGAGGACGCGGTCTAGTCGATCCAGGTTTCGCCGCCCCGCAGCGCGGGGTGGCGTCGGTTCAGGCTCCCGGCGCCATGTGGCGGGCGGGGGCCGCACGCGGGCGGAGCGAGTTCCGGTCGCGCGGTTTGAGTGTCGTTAGGGAACAGGACCACACAGCATGGCCAAGAAGCCCGCAGCCGCAGCAGCGTCCAACGCTGTCTCCAAGGTCATGGACATGATCAAGGAGAACAGCGTCGAGTACGTTGATTTCCGGTTCACGGACCCGAAGGGCAAGTGGCATCACACCGCCCAGCATGTCTCCACCATGGAGGAGGACATGTTCACCGACGGCATCATGTTCGATGGCTCCTCGATCGCCGGCTGGAAGGCGATCAACGAGTCCGACATGATCCTGATGCCGGACGCCGCGTCCGCCTGCATGGACCCGTTCGCCGCCAAGCCGCAGCTGATCCTGTTCTGCGACATCATCGAGCCCTCGACCGGCCAGAGCTATTCGCGTGACCCGCGCTCGACCGCCAAGAAGGCCGAGGCCTACGTGGCCTCCACCGGCATCGGCGATGCCGCGCTGTTCGGCGCCGAGGCCGAGTTCTTCATCTTCGACAGCGTGAAGTTCGGCACGGGCGGCAACTACGGCCACTACTCCCTCGACAGCATCGAGGGCCCGGGCGCCAACATGAAGGACTACCCGGAAGGCAACATGGGCCACCGCCCGGTGGTCAAGGGCGGCTACTTCCCGGTGCCGCCGGTGGACACCGAAAGCGACCTGCGCGCCGAGATGCTCTCGACCATGATCGAGATGGGCGTGGCCGGCGAGAAGCACCACCATGAGGTGGCGCAGTCGCAGCACGAGCTGGGCACCCGCTTCGGGCCCCTGGTGCAGCATGCCGACCACATGCAGATCTACAAGTACGTGATCCACAACGTGGCGCACAGCTACGGCAAGACCGCGACCTTCATGCCGAAGCCGATCTACGGCGACAACGGCTCGGGCATGCATGTTCACCAGTCCATCTGGAAGAACAACAAGCCGCTCTTCGCCGGCAACGGCTATGCGGACCTGTCCAACGAGGCGCTGTACTACATCGGCGGCATCATCAAGCACGCCAAGTCGCTGAACGCCTTCACCAACCCGTCCACCAACTCCTACAAGCGTCTGATCCCGGGCTTCGAGGCGCCGGTGCTGCTGGCCTATTCGGCCCGCAACCGCTCGGCCTCCTGCCGCATCCCGTATGCGACGAACCCCAAGGCCAAGCGCGTCGAGGTCCGCTTCCCCGACCCGACCGCCAACCCGTACCTCGCCTTCTCGGCGATGTTGATGGCGGGCCTGGACGGCATCAAGAACAAGATCCACCCGGGCGATGCCATGGACAAGGATCTGTACGACCTGCCGCCGGAGGAGCTGCGCGACATCCCGACCGTCTGCGGCTCGCTGCGCGAGGCGCTGGAGGCCCTGGCCGCCGACCACGAGTACCTGCTGGCCGGCGACGTGTTCTCCAAGGACCAGATCGAGAGCTACATCGAGCTGAAGTGGCAGGACGTGTACAAGTTCGAGCACACGCCGCACCCGGTCGAGTTCGAGATGTACTACTCCGTCTGATCCCTCGCGGGAGCAGATACGGAAACGCCCCGGGGGAAGCCCCGGGGCGTTTTGCGTTCCGGCCCTGGGGCCGCGCCTTACTTCACCAGCGCCTTGGCGATGTCGCTCAGGCTGTGGTTGGTCAGGTCCTTGGACAGGCTCTTGATCACGGCGTTCTCCACCGTCTTGTGCAGCGCGCCGCGAATCTGGCCCAACGTCTGCGGATCGGCCACCAGCACCAGCGCGTCGAAGTCGTTGCGCTGCTTCAGGGTGTTCAATGCCTGGGCCACCTGCTTGGCGAAGGTCGCCTCGCCGGTCTGGCCCGGGGTCTGGTCCTCGGGGCGCGAGCCGGACGGGCCCTGGGCGCTGCTGTCGGGGGCGATGTGCCCTTCCTCGCGCAGTTCCAGCTCGGCGCCGTTGGCAGCGGTGTTGCGCAGCACCATGGCCTTGCCGCCGTCGGCGACGATGATCAGAGCGTTGTTCGGAATATCATGGGACATGTGCGGCCTTTCCACGTGTGTGGCCGGGCGCCAGGGCCCGGCCGTGGGGGTGCAACGCCCGTGAGCGCGAAAGGTGGCGCGCCGCCGATCAGGCTTCCGCCAGGATGCGCGCGCCGTGGCGCACCGAGGCCTCGGACACCGCGATGCCGAGGCCGGGCCCCTCCGGCACCACCACCGCGCCGTTTTCATGCGGGATGCGCTGTTCCAGCACGTCCTCGGTCAGCACGTGGTGCGGCATGTAGAACTCGCAGCCGAGCGAGATGCCGGGCGTCGCCGCGATCAGTTGCGTCCCGGCGGCCAGCGCGATGCCGCCTTCCCACAAGGTGCCGCCATAGCCGGGCAGGCCGGCGGTGTCCGCGATCGCCATCATCTGCTGCGCGCGCAGCATGCCGCCGCACTTCATCAGCTTGACGCTGATGGCATCCGCCGCCCGGCGCTGCACCACCTCCAGCAGGTCGGCGGCGTCGTAGCAGCTCTCGTCGGCCAGGATGGGCGTGTCCAGCGCGGCGGCGTAGCCGGCCATGCTGTCCAGGTGCCGGCGCGGCACCGGCTGCTCGATGAAGGTGGGGCGGAAGCGGTCCACGTCCCGCAGCACCGCCATGGCGGCGAAGGGGGCCAGCGCCTGGTTGTAGTCGAGGCGCAGGTCCACCGTGTCGCCGAAGGCGTCGCGGATGGCCTCCAAGTGCGCCATGTCCTCCGCATGCGGCTTGACGCCGGTCTTGACCTTGAACAGCCGGTTGCCGGCCGGGACCATGCTGTGCATCCGCGCCAGGTCGGCCGCGAAGTCCGGGTCGGCGATGGAAAAGGACAGCGGGATCGTGTCCCGCACCCGGCCGCCCAACAGGTCAGCGACCGAGACGCCCTGTGCCTTGCCCAGGATATCCAGCACCGCCATCTCGATGCCCGCCTTGGCGTCGGTCTGGCCGATCACGGCGCGGTCCATCTTCGCCAGCAGCTCGCGCAGGCGCCGCGCCGGGTGGCCCACCACGATGGGGCGGAGATAAACGTCGAGCGTCGCGTAGGCGGCCTCGGCGGGATTCGTGAAAACCTCCCACGGCGCGGCCTCGCCCCAGCCGGTCAGGCCGCAGGCGGTGGTCAGCTCGATCAGCACGCGCTTGACGCTGCCCTTGACGCTGCCGACGCCCTGGGCGCGGGCCATCTTGATCGGGCTTTCCACCAGGAAGATGCGCAGGCGGTCGATGATGGGGCCTTGCGGCATGTCAGGCGTCTCGCTGGCGGTGGAAGTGGGACAGGAAGGCCTGGGTCGCGGCCTCGCGCGGGGTGTCGATCACCTGCTTCGCCGGGCCGTCCTCGACGATCACGCCGTCGCGCAGGAAGACCACGCGGTCCGCGACCTCGCGTGCGAAGGCGATCTCGTGGGTGACGATGACCATGGTCATGCCCTCGGCGGCCAGGTCGCGCATCACGGCCAGCACCTCGCCCACCAGCTCGGGGTCCAGCGCGCTGGTGGCCTCGTCGAACAGCATGATGCCGGGCTGCATGGCGAGCGCGCGGGCGATGGCCACGCGCTGCTTCTGGCCGCCGGACAGGCGGGCGGGGAACTGCTCCGCCTTGTCCGCCAGCCCGACCTTGCTGAGCAGCCCGCGCGCCAGCGCCTCGGCCTCCGGGCGCTTCATGCGGCGCACGGTCAGCGGGCCTTCCATGACGTTGCCCAGCACCGACTTGTGCGGGAACAGGTTGAACTGCTGGAACACCATGCCGGTGCCGGCGCGGAATTTCGCCAGTGCCGCGGTGCCGGGCAGGGCGCGGCTGGTGCCGAAGTCCAGGCTCTGCTCGCCCACGCGCACGCGGCCGCCATCCGGCGTCACCAGGAGATTCAGGCAGCGCAGCAGTGTGGACTTGCCGGAGCCGGACGGGCCGATCAGCGCCACCACCTCGCCCACATCGACGCGCAGGTCGACGGAGCGGAGCACCAGGTGGTCGCCGAAGCTCTTGCTCAGCGCGGCGACTTCGATTTTCGCGGTCATGCGGACGGCCCTCAGTCGGCACGCGCCAGGCGGCGTTCCAGGCGGCCGACCAGCAGGGTGAGGGGGAACAGGATGACAAAGTAGATCACGGCCACCAGCGTGTAGATCTCCAGCGGCCGGTAGGTGTCATGCGCCACGGCCTGGCCCTGGTACAGCAGGTCCGGCACCGCCAGCACGGACACCAGCGAGGTGTTTTTGAGCTGGATGATCGACTGGTTCATCAGCGGCGGCACCATGCGCTTGAGCGCCTGCGGCAAGACGATGCGGCGCATGGACTGCGCGGGCGTCATGCCCAGCGCCAGCGCGGCCTCGGTCTGCCCCGTCTCGATGGAAGCGATGCCGCCGCGCACGATCTCGGAATAAAAGGCGCCGCCGTAGAGCGACAGCGCCAGCACCCCCGCCGTGGTGGCCGACATCTCGATGCCCGACAGGATGGGCAGGGCGTAGTAGAACCACACCAGCTGCACCAGCACCGGCGTGCAGCGGAACACCTCCACATAGGCCTGGCTCAGCCAGCGCAGCGGCGCGAAGCGCGACAGCCGCACCAGCCCCGACAGCAGGCCCACGGCCAGCCCCAGCAGCACGATGCCGACGGTGAAGGCCAGCGTCACCAGCGTGCCGTTCACGAACAGCCAGCGATAGCTCCAGATGAAAGAGAAGTCCCATTGATACATGCCGGCCGTCCAGTGCGCGCGAAGTCCATGGGGCGGCGCGGCGGGGTGCCGCGCCGCGATCAGGTCAGAGGGTGACGCCGGGCGGGAAGTCGCTTTCCGAGATGCCCACCAGCTCCATGTTGGAGACGATGGCATTGCGGACCGCGCCAAGGCCCTTGTTGAACTCGATCCAGGCGTTGACAAAATCGCGCCAGGTCTTGTCCGGCTCGCGGCGGAAGCCGGCGTTGGAGGTGGTGGCGAAGACCGGCGTCGGCACCAGCACGTCGCCCAGCGCGGGGTTCTTCTTTTTGGCGGTCAGCGCCAGGATCAGCACCAGGCACTGCGCGTCCGCGCGGCCGGTCTGCACCGCGATGGTCGCCTCGTCCGCCGTCTTGAAGCGGGCCACCTGCGCCTTGGGGCACAGCCGCGTCACCACCTGGTCCTGCGAGGAGCCGAGGTCCACGGCGAGTTTCACCTCCGGCTTGTTCAGGTCGTCCCAGGTCTTGGCCGCGAAGCCCTTCTTGGTGATGAAGGAAAAGGCATTGCTGAAGCAGGGGATGGAGAAATCCACCACCAGCGCGCGCTTGGGCGTCGGGTTCAGGCCGAAGAAGATGTCGATCTTGTTGGACTGCAGATCCAGCACCGCGTTGCCCCAGGTGGTCTCGCTCAATTCCAGCTCGACCTCCAGCTCCTCGGCCAGCATCTTCAGCAAGTCGATGTAGAAGCCGCGCCACTGACCCGTCGCCAGGTCCTTGTGGTAGTAGGGCGCGCCACCGGCGACGGCGGCCGAGCGCAGCTTCTTGGTGCGGCGGACACGGTCGAACACCGACTCATTGGCAGGCTGGGCGAGGGCGGGTGCCGTGGCGCCCGCGGCCATCGCGAGGGCGATGCCGGCGGCGCTTCCCACCATGCGGCGTGAGACCATGCTGAATGCTCCTGTTCGCTGGCCCGGCGGGCCGCTTCGCGGCGGTGATGCAGGCGGCGTGCCATGCAGGCCACAGTGTTTAGCCCGAAGCACCGGGCGCCGGTAGCGGCCAGGGCAAGGCCGTTGTCACACACCCGCAACCGTTCCATCTTGCGACGCAACACGCGTGGGGGCCTGCCGATGGACCGCTTTTTCCTTCTTTCCGAGCGCGGCACGACGCCGCGGCGGGAAATGCTGGCCGGCCTCGCCACGTTTCTGACCATGGCCTACATCGTGGTGGTCAACCCCGGCATGATGGCTGCCGCCGGCATCGACCACGGTGCCGCTTTCGTCGCCACCTGCCTGGCCGCCGCCATCGGCTCGGCGCTGATGGCCGTGCTGGCCAACTACCCGATCGCGCTGGCGCCGGGCATGGGGCTGAACGCCTATTTCGCCTTCGCCGTGGTCGGCGGCATGGGGGTGCCCTGGCCGGTGGCGCTGGGGGCGGTGTTCCTGTCGGGGCTGATCTTCTTCGCGGTGTCAATGTTCGGCTTCCGGGAATGGCTGATCAATTCCATCCCGTTGTCGCTGAAGCTCGGCATCGCCGCCGGCATCGGGCTGTTTCTGGGGCTGATCGGGCTGCAGGGCATGGGGCTGGTGGTGGACAACCCCGCTACGCTGGTGACGCTCGGCCCGCTGCACGAGCCCAAGACGCTGTTGTCCTGCTTCGGCTTTCTGCTGATCGCCGGGCTGGTGGCGCGCGGTGTTACCGGCGGCGTGGTGATCGGCATCGCCGTCACGGCGCTGCTGGGCGTGCCGCTGGGGCTGACCAACTTTCAGGGCATCGTGGCGTTGCCGCCGTCGCTGGCGCCCACCTTTCTGCAGATGGATATCGCGGGCGCATTGAAGCTCGGCGTCGCGGGCATCGTCTTCACCTTCTTCATGGTGGACCTGCTGGACAACGCCGGCACGCTGATCGCCACCACCCACCGCGCCGGGCTGATGGCCAAGGACGGCTCCGTGCCGCGCCTCGGCCGCGCGCTGATGGCCGATTCCGGCGGCGCGATGATCGGCGCCGCGCTGGGCACCTCCACCACCGTATCCTACATTGAAAGCGCGGCGGGCGTGCAGGCGGGCGGTCGCACCGGGCTGACGGCGCTGACCGTGGCGGTGCTGTTCCTGCTGACGCTGTTTCTGGCGCCGCTGGCCACCTCCATCCCCGGCTTCGCCACGGCGCCGGCGCTGGTGCTGGTGGCCTGCCTGATGACCCAGGGCCTGCGCGACCTGGCGTGGGACGACATCACCGAATACCTCCCCGCCATCGTGGTCACCATCGCCACGCCCTTCACCTTCTCCATCGCCTCGGGCATCGAGCTGGGCTTCATCACCTACGTGGCGGTGAAGCTCGTGGCCGGGCGCGGGCGGGAGGTGCACGGGGCGGTGTGGCTGATCGCGGCCCTGTCCGCCGCGCGCTTCGTGCTGGGCGCCTGAAGGCGCCTCAGCGCCGGGCGGGGCGCAGGCAGGCCAGGCGGGGCCGGTTGCTGACCGGCGTGGCGGGGATGGCGCGGCGCCGGGCCTCGGGCGTCATGAAGCGCCGTGCCTCGGCCGCGCCGCCGAACATCAGCATCGGCGAAAGGCCGGGGGCGCAGATGCCGGCCATCAGGCCCGGCGGCAGCGGCACCCCGCCGCCGCCGTTGAAGGCCGCCCCCATGCGCGCCAGGGCGACGCGGCGGGAATAGGCGCCGCCCCGCTCGGTTTCGCCGGAATGGTAGCGGCCGATGGCGGTGCCCCAGTCGCCACTGCGGCCTCGCAGCTCCTTCAGGAAGCGCACGGCATAGCGGGCGTTGATCAGCGGGTCGAAGGCCGCGTCCAGGTCCGCGAAGGCATCCGGATGGTGCAGCAGGTTCACCTGCAGGCAGCCGACGTCGATGGAGCGCACGCCCCGCGCCTGCAATGCCTGCACCTCGGCGATGGCGGCGGCCTTGGTGGCGGGCGCGCGGCCCTCGCCGGCGGCATTGTAGGACCAGGGCCAGGGCTGCGGCGCCCCGGTGGGGCTGCGCCGGCCGCTTTCCACCAGCGCGATGGCACCCAGCAAGCCGGGCGGCACGCCGGACCCGGCCTCCGCCTGCGCGATGGCCGCGCGGCAGCGGCCCCAGTCGGCGGGTTGTTGCGCCAGGACGGGGCCGGCGCAGGCCCCCGCCGTGGCCAGGGCAATGGCGGCCAGCCGGAAGCGCCGGGGCAGGGAGGAGAGATGCGGCATCGCACCAAAGGTGGCGCCTGCGGGCGGCGGCGTCCAGCGCGGGGCGGGGGAACTCGGGCGCCGCCGGCACGTTGAACGGCAGCCCTCACACGCACGCGGCGCCACGGCAGTCGCGCAGGATCGTCCATGCCTCAGACCTTTCGCTTCCTTCTCGCCGAAAGCGAGCCGCGGGAAGCCCGCGAGCAGCGTCGCGAAAGCGCGGGCCGCAGCTCCGGCGAAAGCTACGCCGAGACACTGCGGCAGATGCAGCCTGACGCCCGCATCGACCTGGTGAAACCGGTGGAGGAAGCGGCGCCGGAGGACCTTCGCGCCTTTGACGCGGTGTTCCTGTGCGGCTCGCCGATGCATGTCTACGAGGATACGCCGGAGGTGCGGCGGATGCTGGACTTCACGCGGCGGGTCTTCGCCCAGGGCGTGCCGGCCTTCGGTTCCTGCGCCGGGTTGCAACTGGCGGTGGCGGCGGCGGGCGGCACGGTGCGCGAGCGCCGGCATGGGCAGGAAGCCGGCTTCGCCCGGCGCATCACGGCCACGGATGCGGGGCGCGGCCACCCGCTGCTGGCCGGCCGATCCATGGCCTGGGACGCGATCGCGATCCATGGCGACGAGGTGGACACCCTGCCGCCCGGCGCCGTGCTGCTGGCCGAAAGCGCCGGTACGCCGGTGCAGGCCGTGGAGATCCGCCAGGGCGAGGGGCTGTTCTGGGGCGTGCAATACCACCCGGAATTGTCGCTCAACGAGGTGGGGCCGGCGCTCGGGCGCCAGGCGGACACGCTGGTGGAAGACGGGCTGGCGCGGGACCGGAGCGGATTGGAAGCCTTTGCGCGGCGGGTGGATGCCCTGGCCGAGGAACCGGACCGGCGCGACCTGGCGTGGCAGCTGGGCCTGGACGGCCAGGTGACGGACACGGCGATGCGGCGGCTGGAACTGCGCAACTTCATCGACCGGCTGGCGGCGGCGCGGCGGGACGCGCGCTGAGCGCGCGCACCGCCGGTCCGTCGCGCCGCTAGTTGCCCGAGGCTTCGGCCAGTTCCAGCAGCGTCGTGCCGCTGTTGCGGACGCGGGCCATCTGGCCCCGGCCACAGCCGGTGCGTCCCAGCAGGGTGCTGCCCGGGTTCACCACCTGCAGCTTCGCCTCGACGCGGCACACCAGCTTGTTGGAGCTGGCCGGCGCGCCGCCGTTCCACAGCCGGATGGCATCGGCCCAGTTGCCGATGCGCTCGTACTGCGTCCGCAAGTGCCGGGCCGCCCAGTTGGCGGCGCGGCGCGGGTCCAGCGGCCAGTCGGAACCCGGGGCATGCACCCTGGCGTTGACCTGCACGCAGCCGGCCATCACAGATTGGCCAGCACTGGCCGATGCCAGCAACCGGCGGGCTTCCACGGCGCTTTCCGGATAGAAGGATCGGCCGCCGATATTCAACGCATGGGCGTGGAGGCCTGATTCGGCCAGGGCCACGGACACCAGCAGACCTTGCGGCAGGTCATAGGCGGCTTCCGCGGCGCGGGCGGCTTCCAGGCACTCGGATCGTGGTCCAGCTGCCTCGGCGGGCCTGGACACCAGGGTGGGAGCGCCGAGCGCGAAGGCCGTTGCAAAGGCCATGATCGCCAGCCGCGAAGGCTGCGACGATCGGGACCGGTGCGCGAGGCCCGCAACCCGGAGCGATGTGGCGCTCCGTGCGGAATTGCACGGGAACGCCGCGGATCTGCGCCGGTGCGGGGGCACCGGCCGGCTTTTCGCGGGCGTCATGGCTGCTCCGCTACCATGGCCGTTCCGGGAGGCAAAGCAAAAAGACCGGGCACCTAGCGAGACATGCGGGTACATTTATATAAAGATATCTGCATGTCGCTATGGCATTTTTGCCATCGTAGTGTGATATCCGTACGGTGCTTGTGCCAGCATTAGGAACTTTTATTGCTTGTGAGTCAGGTTGCAGTCCGCCGTGCCCATAGTCATTCGTCGCTTTATTGGACCACGCTGCTGCCGCGATCAGGCACTGTTGTGTCGCAGACACCACAATGATTTGCCTGACACTTCATGGCGTTACTCACCACACGTTTCAGTGATCAGGAAATAGGCAGAACTCAAAAATTCATGCTGTCCGGGCCGCTAGCCGTTGGCGCGATTCGTTGATCGACGCCGCGTCTACGTATTCGGGGTTAGTGGGAGTTGTTGGGCAGTTAGGTCAGCGCCTGACGGACGCCAGCAGCGATGCCGTCAGCGCTTCCGCCGCCGGGGACAGGCTGGCACCCGCCCGGCGCAGCAGCAGGATGTGGCGATGCATGGCGGGCGCATCGATCGGCCGTGTCTGCAGCGCCGGTGCCACCTGCAGGTCCACCGCCGTCGCCGGCAGCACGCCGATGCCAAGCCCGGCGCGAACCATGGCCACCGCCGTGCTCATGTAGGTCGCCTCGTAGGCTGGGCGCAGCACCAGCCCGGCGGCGGCGAAGGCGCACTCGGCCAGGGCATGTACGCTGCTGTCCGGGTCGGTCAGCACCAGCGGCTCGGCGGCCAGTTGCGCGGGGGTCAGCAGCGTGGCGGCGGCCAGCGGGTGGCCGGGGGGCAGCACGGCCACGAGATCGTCCTCGAACAAGGGCGTGGCGTGCAATTCAGCACTGGGTCCGGGCAGGGTGCCGATGCCGAGTTCGGCGGAGCCGTCGCGCACCTGCTCGGCCACCCGCCGGGTCACCGCGTCATGCACCAGCACCCGGATGCCCGGATGCTCGGCCCGCAGCCGCGCCAGGGCGCCGGGCAGCAGCGTGGCGGCGACCGATGGCAGCACAGCCAGCCGCACGCTGCCGGAGCGGCGCGTCGCCTGGTCGCGCGCGCCTTCCACCACGTGGTCCAGTTCTGTCAGCACGCGGTCGATGGATTGCGCCAGCCCCAGCCCGGTGGGGGTGGGCCGCGCGCCACGGGCCGAGCGGTCAAACAGCGTGAGGCCCAGCGTCTGTTCAAGCCCGCGGATCTGCACCGTGAGCGCAGGCTGGGACAGGTTCAGCCGGGCGGCGGCGCGGCCGAAGCTGCCGGTTTCCACCACCGCCGTCAGGGCGCGTAGCTGCCGCAGGGATATGGTCATAGCGGGAGGTTATGACTCACCCAAAAACATAGCAATTGCCTGATGGGCGCGGGGCGCCTTCACTGCTGGGCGAAGGGCCGCCAACAGGCCCGGTCATCGGCGGCCCCACCGGCCGCCGCCAGGAAGCGGCCAGGAGTTCTCGACATGCCCCCCATCACCGCCACCCGCCGTGCCCTGTTGGGCGCCGGCCTCGCCGCCGGGCTACTGCCCGCCGCCGGGGCGCGCGCGCAGGATGGCTGGCCGAACCGGCCCATCAAGCTGGTGGTGCCCTTCGGCGCCGGCACCAGCACGGACGTGATCGCGCGGCTGCTGGCGCAGCGCATGCAACCGCTGCTGGGCCAGCCGCTGGTGGTGGAGAACCGGGCCGGCGCCGGCGGCGTGGTGGGCAGCGACGCGGTGGCGAAATCGGCGCCCGATGGCTACACGCTGTGCATGGGCAGCATCGCCTCGCATTCGGTGAACATGTCGCTGATGCCGCAGATGCCCTACGACGTGATGCGCGACTTCACCATGATCTCGCTGGTGACGGAGGCGCCCAACCTCCTGGTGGTGTCGCAGTCCGTGCCGGCGCGCACGCTGCCCGAGTTCATCGAATGGGCCAAGAAGCAGCGCAACGGCGTCAGCTATGCCTCGGCCGGCAATGGCACCTCCTCCCACCTGGCGGGAGAGCTGCTGAAGATGAAGACCGGCGCGCCCTTCGTGCACGTGCCCTACCGCAGCGGCGCGCAGGCGGTGACGGACGTGATCGGCGGCACCGTGCCGATGACCATCTACCAGGTCACCGCCGTGCTGCCCTTCGTGAAGGAAGGGCGGCTCAAGGCGCTGGCCACCACCTCGGCCAAGCGGCTGGAGATGGTGCCGGAGGTGCCCACCGCGATCGAGCAGGGCATCACGGACTTCGACGTCGCCGCCTGGCACGGGCTGTTCGGCCCGGCCAAGCTGCCCGACCCGATCCGCGACCGCATCTACGCCGCGATGCGCGAAGCGCTGTTCGCGCCCGACCTCAAGGACCTGCTGTTCGCGCAGGGGCTGATCCCGATCGGCATGCCGCCCGCCGAGTTCCGCCCCTGGCTGGAAAAGGACATCGCCAAGTGGCGTGAGGTGGTGCGCGTGTCCGGCGCGACCGCGGATTGAGCGCGGTGCTCGGTTCCGACCCCAAGGCCCTGCTGCGCATCGGCTGCGGCTCCGGTTTTTCCGGCGACCGGCTGGACGCGCCCGGCCCGGTGGTGGAGGCGCTGGCCGCCGCTGGCGGCCCCGCCGCGCTGATGCTGGAGGTGCTGGGCGAGCGCACCCTGGCCCTGGCGCAGCGCGAGCGGCTGCAGGACCCCGGCGGCGGCTTCGAGCCGGCGCTGCTGGACCTGCTGCGGCCCATTCTGGCGCGCTGCGTGGCGGCGGGCATTCCCATCGTCACCAACGGCGGCGCCGCCAACCCGCGCGGCGCCGCCGCCGCCGTGCTGGGTTTGGCGCGGGAGCTGGCGCTGCCGGCGCTCCGCGTCGGCGTGGTGGAAGGCGACGACATCCGCGGCACGGACGCGCTGGCCGACCTCGACCCGTGGGAGGGTGATGCGGGGGCGGTGCTGGAAGCGGACAAGGTGATCGCCGCCAATGTGTATCTCGGCGCGGCGCCCATCGCGCAGGCGCTGCGCGGCGGCGCGCAGGTGGTGATCACCGGCCGCTGCTCCGACCCCGCCCTGGCGCTCGGCCCCATGCTGGCGCATTTCGGCTGGCGCGAGGACGACTGGGACCGGCTGGCGGCCGGCACCCTGGCCGGGCACCTGCTGGAATGCGGCTCGCAGGTCACGGGCGGCTACTTCGCTGACCCCGGCTGCAAGGATGTGGAAGGCATGGCCACGCTGGGCTTTCCCATCGCCGAGGTCAGCGCCGATGGCGGCATCCTGATCACCAAGCCCGCCGGCACCGGCGGCCGGGTGGACCGGCAGACCGTGACGGAGCAGCTCCTCTACGAATTGCACGATCCCGCAGCCTATCTGACGCCGGACGTGGTGCTGGACGTGACGGGCATCACCATGGTGCAGGAGGCGGCGGACCGCCTGCGCATCTACGGCGCGCATGGCCGCCCCCGGCCGCCGACGCTGAAGGCCACCGTCAGCCTGCCCGGCGGCTGGCTGGGCGAGGGCGAGATCTCCTACGCCGGCCCCAATGCCCGCGCGCGCGCCGAGCTGGCGGGGCGAACGCTGCTGGAGCGCATCCGGCTGCTCGGGCTGCGCGGCCAGTCGCGGCTGGACCTGATCGGCGTGGTCAGCGTGTTCGACGGCGATGGCGGCGGTTTGCGGGAGGCTTCGGCGGAAGCACCGGGCGACGTGCGGCTGCGGCTGGCCTTTGCCAGCGACAGCAAGGCCGATGCGGCGCGGGCCTCGCGCGAAGTGCTGTCGATGTATTGCTGCGGCCCGGCGGGCGGCGGCGGCGTGCGCCAGCGGGTGACGGACCGCATCCGCACCCTGTCCTTCCTGGTGCCGCGGGAACGTCTGGCGCCGCGCGTCACGATGATGGAGCTGGAGGGCGTCGCATGAGCACCCCGCTGCACGCGCTGGCGCATGCCCGCGCCGGCGACAAGGGCAACCGCCTGAACATCGCGCTGGTCGCGCATCGCGCCGGGGACTGGCCGCTGCTGGCCGCGCAGGTGACGGAGGCGAAGGTGCTGGCGCTGTTCGCGCATCGTGGCGCGACATCGGTGCGGCGCTTCGACCTGCCCGGCCTCGGCGCCTTCAACTTCGTGATCGAGGACGTGCTGCAAGGCGGCGTCAACGGCGCGCTGAACCTGGACGGGCACGGCAAGACGCTGTCGTTCCTGTTGCTGCAGATGCCGGTGGAGCGGGGCTGAGGCGGCGGGGGCCACGGCCCCCCCCCGCGCGGCTAGTCCTTGCTGATGTTCCAGTAGGCGATGACGGGCGAATTGAGCAGCCCCGCCACGTTGCTGCGGAAGGCCACCGGCTGCGTGGCCTGCCCCAGCAGGCGGTACGGGTTGACCACCGCCAGCCGCCGCTGCAGCGCGTCCAGAATGGCGGGCCGCTCGGCGGTGGGGGCGTTGGCGTAGCGGGTGCGCAGCGCCTCGACCTCCTCGTCGCAGGGCCAGCCGGCCAGGTTGCTGCGGTCGCAGGGCATGGCGGCGAAGATGTTGGTGCTGGGGGTCCAGGCCAGCACGCCGGGCATGCCGCTGACATAGATGTTCCAGCCGCCGGCATCGGGTGCGCCCTGGTTGGTGGTGCGGCTGACCACGCTGGCCCAGTCGCTCCATTCCACCTGCACGTTCAGCCCGGCCTGCCGCATGGCGTCCGACGCCACCTCGGCCATGGGGCCCATGTAGGAGATGTCGCGCGTGGCGGGCATGCGGATGGGCTCGCCCTTGTAGCCGGCCTCGGCCAGCAGCTGGCGCGCGCGGGCGAGGTTGGGCCCGAAGTCCTCCGCACCCGCCGTGGTGCCGTTGGGCGAACCGCAGACGAAGAACGAGTTGCAGGCCTGGAAGTAGGCGGCGTCGCCGTAGCCGGCGGACATCTGGTCGTCCTGGTTGATGATGTAGGACAGGGCCAGCCGGGCGCGCGGGTCGTTGAACGGCGGATACAGCGCGTTGGGCCGCAGTACCGCTTGGCTGGCCAGTTCCGTCAGCACCTGCAGCTTCACCTGCCGGTTGCCGCGCAGCAGGGGCAGCAGGTCGAAGGAGGGGCGTTCCAGGATGTCCACCTCGCCGGCCTGCAGGGCGCTGACGGCGGTGGCCTGGTCGGGCTGCACCTGGAACTCCACGCGGTCCACCTTGACCACGCGGCCGCCGGCGAGGCCATCCGGCGGTTCGTCGCGCGGCACGTAGTCGGGGTTGCGGTCGTAGACCACGCGGGCACCGCTGACGCGCAGGTCGGTATTGAAGCGGAAAGGGCCGGAGCCGATCACGGACGTGGCGGGCTTGCCCGGTTCCGGGATGTCCCGCGCGCGCATGATGACCGCGAAGTGGGACGGCGCGGCCGCCAGCGTGTCCAGCAGCCCGGGCACGGGCGCGGACAAGCGCCATTCAAAAGTCTTCGCATCCACCACGGTCATGGCGGTGGTGACGGCGGCGACCTTCCTGGCCATCGCGTCGATGCCCATCCAGCGGCGCAGGGAGGCGATCACGTCCTCCGTGGTGACGGGCGAGCCGTCGTGGAACTTCAGCCCGTCGCGCAGCGTGAAGCGCCAGGTGAGCCCGTCGGCCGAGGTGCTCCATTCCCGTGCCATCTGCGGCCGCGCCTGCAACTGGCTGTCCCATGCGAACAGGCTTTCCCAGACCATGGTGCCATGGATGGTGGAGATCCAGGCGGTGGTGAACAGCGGGTCGGTCACCGCCACGTCGGCCTGCGGCACCACGCGCAGCACCGTCAGCGGCGCCTGCGCGGCGGCGGGGGAAGCGAGCACGGCGAAGGCGAGCAGGGCGGCCTTGAAGCGGCTCATGGCACGGTGTCCTTCACATGGAACGCGGCGGGGTCCACCTGGCCCAGCTCCTGCAGCAGCATCACCCAGGCACGCAGCCCGAGCGGGATGGAGGACAGGCGAAAGAACTCGTTGGGTGCGTGCACGTCCTCGTCCGGCAGGCCGAAGGCGAACATCAGCGTCTCGATGCCCAGCAGCTTCTTGAACAGCGCGGTGATGGGCACCGTCGCGGCCAACCGCACCGGCACCGGGCGCTGGCCCAGCAACCGCTCCAGCACCGTGCTGCCGGCCCGCACCAGGGGGTGGGACAGCGGCAGGCTGGAAGCGGGCGAGCCGCCGCCCTGCACCGTGAACTCCACGCGCGCGCCGGGCGGGCACTGCGCGCGCAGGTGGGCCTGCACCAGCGCGCGGGCCTCGGCCGGGTCCTGGCCGGCCACCAGCCGCATGGTCAGCTTGGCGCGCGCCTCGCGCGGGATCACGGTCTTGGCGCCGGGGCCGGTGTAGCCGCCCCACAGGCCGTTGACGTCGATGGAAGGGCGCAGCGTCAGCCGCTCCCGCAGGGTGTAGCCCGGCTCGCCCAGCGGCGCGGCGCCGACCTCGGCGCAGAATTCCGCCTCGTCCACCGGAAAGGCGGCGGTGTCGTTTCGCGCCTGGTTGGACGGTGGTGCCACACTGTCCAGGTAGCCGGCAACCGCGATGCGGCCTTCCGCGTCGTGCAGGGTGGCCACCAGCTTGGCCATCTCGTGCAGCGCGTTGCGCACGGCCCCGCCATACTTTCCGGAATGCAGGTCCTTGGCGGCGGTGGAAAGCTTCACCTCGAAGCCCGTGTTGCCGCGCGCGCCGACATTGATGGTGGGAATGGTGCGGCTGGCGCGGCCGCCATCGGCGGACAGCATGGCGTCCGCCCGCAGCAGCGTGCCGAACTTCGCGACGATGGCGGGCAGGGTGGGGCTGCCGACTTCCTCCTCGCCTTCCAGAAACAGCTTGATGTTGACGGGGCAGCCGCCGGGCTGGCGCAGCCATGCCTCCACGGCGGCGATGGCGATGACGGAGGAGCCCTTGTCGTCCGAGGCGCCGCGGCCGAACAGGCAGCCATCGCGCTCCGTCGGCTCGAAGGGCGGGCTGGTCCATTCCTCCACCGGGTCCGGCGGCTGCACGTCGTAATGGCCGTAGATCAGCAGGGTGGGCTTGCCCGGCGCGCCGCTCCAGCTGCCGTAGAGCGCGGGGTGGCCGCCGCCATCCAGCTCCTGCACCTCGTCCAGCCCCATGTCGCGGAACCAGTCCAGCAGGTAGGCGCGGGCGGCCCGCATGCCGGGCTCGAAGGACGGGTCGGTGCTGACGCTGGGCAGGCGGATCAGCGCTTCCAGCCGGGCGCGGACGGCATCGGCCCGCGCGGCCAGGGCATCGGCGACAGTGTCGCTCATGCCGCGTTGCCCAGCCGGTCGGCCATGCGCTCGGCGATGGCGACCGTGGTTAGGTGGGTGTTGGCGCGCGGCACCTCGGGCATGATGGAGGCATCGACCACCCGCAGCCCGGTGCAGCCCAGCACGCGGCATTCGCTGTCCACCACGCTGCGCGGGTCATCCTCCGCGCCCATGCGGCAGGTGCCGCTGGCGTGCTGCGCGTCGCCGACCTCCCCGAACAGCCAGTCGTCCAGCTCCGCATCGCTCAGCGCATCTTCCATGGAGCGGCCGGACACGCCGTATTCGGCACGGTGCGCGACGCGCCGCACGCCGTCCGACAGGCAGATCTCGCGCAGGCGGCGCACGCCGTCGCGCATGCGCAGGAGGTCGCGCTCGTCGGACAGCATGCGCTCCTCCACCGCCGGGTCCACGGCGGGGTCGGTGGTGGTGATGCGCACATGGCCCTGGCTGAAAGCCTGGTACACGGACACGGCGATGCGCCCGCGCGTGGAATCCGGCCCATTCTTGCTCAGCGCCGCGCCGGCCAGGTTGCCGGCGATCATGATCATGTCGTTGTCGCCCGCGCCGCCGAGGCCGGAGCCGTAGCGCAGGCAGCAGTTGGTGTGGCGGTGCATCAGCGTGCCCACCTGGGAGTCGTCGCGCAGGTGCAGAAAGGCGCCGACGATGGGGTGGTCCAGAAGATTCTCGCCCACCGGAAGGTCGGCCCGCACCGCGATGCCGAGCTTTTCCAGCAGCGCCGCGGGACCGATGCCGGAGCGTTGCAGGATGGCGGGGGAATGGATGGCGCCGGCGCAAAGGATGACCTCGCGCCGCGCGCGGGGGCGATGGGTTTCGCCGTTGACGCGCACCTGCACGCCGCTGGCGTGCGGGCGGTTGCCTTCCAGCAGGATGCCTTCCACCATCGCGTGCCCGACGATCCGCAGGTTGGCGCGCCCGCGCGCCGGCTCCAGGTAGCCGTCGTTAGTGGACACGCGGCGCCCGGCGATGCTGTTGATGGCGTAGGGCGAGGCACCGGTGCCGGTGGGGGCGTTGTGGTCCTCGCACCAGCCGTAGCCGAGGGCCAGCGAGGCATCGCGCAGGGCGCGGTCCACGTTGCCCCAGTCTTCCATCGGCGCCCGGTAGACCGGGATCGGCCCGCTGTCGCCATGGTACGGCGCGTCGGGGAAGTTCTTGTCGGTTTCCAGCTTGCGAAAATACGGCAGCATCGCATCCCAGCCCCAGCCGGCGCAGCCCGCCGCTTCCCAGCGGTTTAGGTCGTCCGGCACGGCGCGGATGGCGATCTGCCCGTTGATGGTGGAACTGCCGCCCATGGCGCGGCCACGCCACAACAGGCGCGGCTCCTGCCGCTCGGTGCGCCGCGCCATCAGGGCGGGCCAGCGGAAGTCGTCGTCGCCGATGGCGCGCATCGGGTTGGGGATCTGGATATGCTCGGGCGTGTCGGCGGTGCGCAGGTCCTGCCCGGCTTCCAGCAGCAACACGCGGTGGGCCGGGTCCTCGCTCAGCCGCGCGGCGAGCGTGGCGCCGGCGGAGCCGCCGCCGATGACGATGGTATCGTATTCGGCTTCCATCATTCCTGACCGTTCCACCCTGTTCATCAGACCAGAGTGGACGCGATCCCCGCCGCTGGGAAGCCTGCGCGGGCCAGCAGACATTCCGAACGCGGCCGCCCCGGCGCCGATGCGAAATCGGCGGGAGCGGCCGCTGCCGGATGGTCAGGCCACCGTGGTGCCGTAGGCCACGGCGTGGTCACGGGTGCCGCGGCGCGCGCCGACCACCGCCGCGACCAGCCCGAGCAGCATGGTCAGGAAGATGGAGAACGATGCCACGGAAGCGCCCTTGGCGGCGGCGTCGGCCGCCTCGCGGGCACGCTGCTCGGCCTGCTGAACAGCCTGCTGCGCCTGCTGCTCGGCCTGCGTCACGCGCTGCTGCGCGTCCTGCGGGCTGATGTTGTATTCCGCCGCGACCAGGGCGTTCAGGCGCTCGCGGTCGGGGGCGGACAGGTTGCCATCGGTGACGCGGCGGCCCACTAGGGTCGCCATCTCGGCCTTGCGCTGGTCCGAGGTCATGGAAGCGGGCGGGTTGCCGGTGCCGGACAGCGCGTTCTGCGCGCGATCGATGATCGACTGCGTGGCGGACTGGATGGTGCCCGTGCTGGTGCGGTTGGCCACCTGCTCGCCGGCGGTGGAGGCCACGGAGCCCGCGCCACGCGCGATGCCGCCGACGGCGCTGGCGATGCCGTTGGTGGCGGTGGAGGCGACGCCGGACACCAGGTTGCCCAGCAGCACGGCCGAGATCAGGAACGAGGTCGCCCACATGGTCATGCCGTGCAGCGTCGCGTCGGTGCTGCTGGCGGTGCCGGACAGGCGCGCCGCGACATAGCCGCCGAGCCCCAGGCCGATCAGGTTGGACACCAGCAGCCACACGCCGGCGCCGATGCCGAAGCTCGATGCGTTGGGCGTGGAACGGGCGGTGGCGTCGACCAGGGTCGCGCCCACGGCGGCGCCCAGCACGTTCAGCATCAGACCCACGGCCAGTGCGACGATGGCACCGGCGAAGATCGCGCCCCAGGACACGCGGCGCAACAGGGAACCGACGGCGGCGGCGGGCGCCGTGCCGGCGGGCACCTGCCCACGATAGGTGGAGGACATAAGCTTGCTCCTTCGGGCCGCGCGGAACGGCGGCCAATATCGCGAAAGGGCCCGGCGGGGCGCCGAGCCGGTTGGTTGTGGTCGATCGTGGGCGGGGCGCGACCGCTACTTGCGGGCGATGTCGCGCACCGTGTCCTTGATGCCGCCGGCGGTGTTCTGCACCTTGCCCTCGGCCTTCTGCGCGGCGCCTTCGGCCTGCGTCTTGCTGTCGCCGGTGAGCTTGCCAAAGGCTTCCTTCACGGAACCCACGGCCTGCTTGGCGGCGCCTTCGATGCGGTCCTTGTCCATCCCGGTTTCCCCTGCTGGCCCATGGCGCGAGCGGCGTCATGGCTGTTGTGGAACCAGCGGATGCGGCGCGAGTTGCGCCGGCACGTTGCGAACGGGGTTCGGCTGCACCCGCTCAATGGATGCGGCGGCATCAGATCCTACTGGCCGTCTTCCTGGCCCATGCCCCGCTCGCGCGCCCAAACGATGAGCTGCCCGCGCGAGCCGACGCCGAGGCGCCGGTACAACCGGTTGATGTGGTTGCGCACCGTGACGCGGCCGAGCCCCAGCCGCTCCGCGATGGCGCCGTCGTCCAGCCCCTGGGACACCAGGACCAGCACTTCCCGCGCCCGCTTCGGCAGGCCGGACAGGGCGGGGGCGGGCACGTCCTGCGGCCGGTCGGATGCGGTGCGCGCCAGGTGGTCCAGCACCATGGCGCGGATGGCACCAGCATCCGTCATCACGGCGGCCACCGCCGCCGCGACATCCGCCCTGGTCCTGGCGCGCTCCGGCGCGCGGGGGGCCACCAGCAGCATGCAGCGCTGCCCGCCCAGCTCCACCACGGCGGCGGATACCAGGCAGGCCAGCGGGGCGCCGTCCTGCACGTGCAGCACGGCGTCCTCGTCGGCCAGGCGGCCGTCGCGGCGGAAGCGCTCGGCCAGGCGGGCGGCGGCGGCGGGGTCGGCCCACAGGGGCAAGTCGCGGGCCAGGCGCCCCACCACGTCGGCTTCCGCGCGGCGGGTGTCGCGGCAAAAGGCGTCGTTGGCCAGCAGAACGCGGAAGTCGTCCCCGGTCATCAGCAGCGCCGGCGCGGGCAGGGCGCGAAAGGCCAGGGCGTAGCGTTCCTCGCTGTGGCGCAGCGCCACCTCGGCACGGCGGCGCAGGTCCAGATCGGCAAAGGTGAACAGCATGCAGGCGGTGCTGCCGATGTCGATCGGCTGGCCGGCCAGCACGACGCATTTCTTGCGCCCGTCCGGCAATTGCAGCGTCGCCTCCATCTGCGGGATGGTGCGGCCCTCGCGCAGCCGTTCCACCGCCAGCTCACGCCGCGCGGCGCCTTCCAGCACGTCCACGTCATAGGCCGAGCGGCCGACCACCTGATCCTCGCGGAAGCCCGTCATTTCCAGAAAGCCGCGGTTGACGCGGATGTGGCGCAGGTCGGACAGGCGCAGGATCAGCGCGGGGGCGGGGTTGGCGTTGAAGGCGCGCTCGAACCGCTCCTCCGCATCGAAGCGCTCCGTCTCGTCGCGCAGGATCAGCACCAGGAGGTCCGGCACGCCGTGCTTGTCCGTCAGCACCAGGCTGCGGATGCGGTGGGTCCATTGCGCGTCCGGCTCGCCGGCCCGCGCCACCTCGACCACCACCTCGTCGAAGGCCTCGCCGGCCATGACGCGTTCCAGCGGATATTCGCCTTCCGGCAGGTGGTGGCGGTTGCGGTAGCGCAGCTCGAACCGCTCGCGGTAGCCGGTGGCGGTGCCGCCCAGCGCCTCGACATCCGACACGCCGTGCATCGCCAGGGCCGGCTGGTTGGCCCAGACGATGCGCTGGTCGGTGTCGATCAGGATCACGCCGTCGCTGACGCCGGCGACGATGGAGCGGAGCTGCTGGGTGTCGGCATGGGTGGGGGAGCCAGGGAGGGCCATGCGCCGCAAACGGGCGAGGCGGCGCAGAGTTGATGCGGGCGCACCTGTTTGCGGGATGCTCCGGAACCTGTGAGCCAGATGAGGATTTGGCAAGCTGGATGACCGTGCGGCCTGCCCGGGCGTTGCAATGCCGTCCACCAGTTCACAGGAGACCAGGGCAATGAACGAAGACCGGATCAAGGGCGCGGCCGACAAGGCGGGCGGCAGCATCAAGGAAACCCTCGGCAACGCCACGGGCGACGGCGGCATGCAGGCCGACGGCGTCTTGGACAAGGCCGCCGGCACCGCCCGGAACGCCTTCGGTCAGGCCAAGGATGCCGCCAACGACGCGGCGCAGGCGCTGTCCGGCAAGGCCAGCGAGTTGGCCGGCGAGGGCCCGGGGCCCTTGCTCGACCGGGTGGGCGACAAGGCCAGCGAATACGGCCGCGACGCCCGGGACGCGGTGGTGGCCGGGGCATCCGGCGCCGCGCATGTGGTGCGCGGGTTCCCGCTGGTCACCCTGGGCCTGGTGGCCGTGGTGGCGTTTCTGGCCGGCCGCGTGACGGCGCCCCAGCCGAAGGCCTGGTACAACCGCGACTGGCGCTGACGCCGCCGGGGGCCGCCCCGGGCGGCCCCATGGCGAAGCGCCCCGCTCGTGTGGCCGGCCGGCGGCGGTATCAGGAACGCTGGCCGGACAGGTAGAAGGCGCCGATCTCGCGCCCCAGCGCGATGTTGCGGTCGATGGTGCCGGTCAGGAAGTCGTGCAGCCCGCCGGCCAGAACAGCGTCCACCTTGCCCTGCCGCATCTGCGCATGCAGCGCCGCCGCCAGCGCGTGGCATTCGCCGCGCGTGCCGCCGTTGTTGTCCGCGATCGCGTCCAGCACCGCTTCCACGTTGCGATAGCAGGCGAGCAGCGAGCGGGGCAGCTCCTGCCGCAGCAGCAGCAGCTCTGCCACCAGATGCGGCTGCAGCCGGGCGTGGAACACGTGCTGGTAGGCGCGCAGCGCGGACACGGAGCGCAGCACCGCCTGCCACTGCGCGTATTGCGCGGCATCGCCTTCCGCCGCCGGGGTGAAAGCGGCGTGGCGCACGTCCAGCAGCCGCGCGGTGTTGTCGGCGCGCTCCAGCATGGTGCCCAGGTGCACGAAGCGCCAGGCGTCGTCGCGCAGCATGGTGTCGGTCGCGGCGCCGTTGAACAGCAGGGCGCGCGACTTCACCCAGTCCAGAAAGCCCGGCAGGCGGTCGCCGCGGATGACGGAAGGGTCGAGCCGGCGGAACTCGATCCAGGTGTCGTTGATAGCTTCCCACATGTCCACCGTCAGCGCGGTGCGCACGGTGCGGGCATTGCGCCGCCCGGCTTCCACGCAGGCGGCGATGCCGGACGGGTTGTCCAGGTCCAGCGTCAGCCAGTGGACCACCGCCTCGGCATTGGCATGGGCGTGCTTGGCGCTGAAGCCGGGCTCGGAGCCGGTGGCGATCAGCAGCGCGCGCCATTCATTGTCGGCGGCCAGTGGCTGCGCCAGCATGGCCATGCGCAGCGTGGCGGCGAGCCCGCGCGCCACGTTGCCCGCGCGTTCGGAATAGCGGCCGAGCCAGAACAGGCAGTCGGCGGTGCGGGACAGCATCAGGCGTTGCCCTGGGTCTGGCTGCCGGGCGTTTGCGACTGCGTCATGCCGCCCAACGTCTGGCTTTGCGCCATGGCGGCGGCGTCCGGCGGCGCGGGCAGGGCGAGCTGCGCGGCATCCGGCGGGTCCTCCAGCAGCACCCAGGTGTCCTTGGTGCCGCCGCCCTGCGAGGAGTTCACCACCAGCGAGCCCTGCCGCAGGGCCACGCGGGTCAGCCCGCCCGGCACCATGCGCACGCTTTTGCCGAACAGCACAAAGGGCCGCAGGTCCACATGGCGCGGGCCGATGCCATCCTCTCCCAGCGTCGGCACGGTGGACAGCGCCAGGGTCGGCTGCGCGATGTAGTCGCCCGGCCGCGCCCGGATGCGCGCCGCGAAGTCGTCCCGCTGCTCCTGCGTGGCATGCGGGCCGACCAGCATGCCGTAGCCGCCGGAGCCGCGCGCCAGCTTCACCACCAGCTTGTCCAGGTTGGCCAGCACGTAGTCCTGGTCCGCCGGCCGCTCGCACATGAAGGTCGGCACGTTGGACAGGATCGGTTCCTCCTTCAGGTAGAAGCGCACCATCTCGGGCACGTAGGGATAGACGGCCTTGTCGTCGGCGATGCCGGTGCCGGGCGCGTTGGCCAGCGCCACGTTGCCGGCGCGATAGGCCGCCATCAGCCCGGGCACGCCCACCACGCTGTCGGCGCGAAAGCATTCGGGGTCCAGGAACTCGTCGTCGATGCGGCGGTAGATGACGTCCACCTGCTTCGGCCCGGCGGTGGTGCGCATGAACACCGCTTCGTCGCGCACAAACAGGTCGGCGCCTTCCACCAGTTCCACGCCCATCTCGTCGGCCAGAAAGGAGTGCTCGTAATAGGCGCTGTTGTAGGGCCCCGGCGTCAGCACCACCACGCAGGGCTCGGCGCCGCAGCGGGCGGGGGCGATGGACTTCAGCGTTTCCAGCAGCTCTTCCGGGTAGTGGCTGACGGGGGCGATGCGGTGGCGGGCGCAGATCTCCGGAAACAGCCGGAACATCGCCTCGCGGTTTTCCAGCATGTAGGACACGCCGGACGGCGTGCGGCAATTGTCTTCCAGCACATAGAAGTTATCCGGCCCGGTGCGCACCAGGTCGATGCCACTGATCACGGTCCAGACGCCGCCCGGCGGCGTGAAGCCCTGCATCTGCGGCAGAAAGCCCTCGTTCTCCAGCACCAGGGCCGCGGGGATGCGCCCGGCCTCGATGATCTCGCGCTTGCCGTAGACGTCGGACAGAAAGGCGTTGAGCGCGCGCACCCGCTGCTCCAGCCCCTGGCTCAGCCGCTCCCACTCGTCGCGGGCAAGGATGCGGGGGATGACGTCGAAGGGGATCAGCCGCTCCGGGTCGCCGCCCTCCGTATACACCGCGAAGGTGACGCCGATGCGGCGGAACAGCGTTTCCGCTTCCAGCCGCTTCTGTTCCAGCGCGGCCTCGCCCGTGGTGTCGAGAAAGCGGGCCATCTCCGCATAGGGGGTCCGGATGGCGCCCTCGGCGTGCATCTCGTCGAAGGCGGCGGCGGGGCGGGAGGAAGGTCGTTCTGGCACGGTTGGTTCCGTCTTCCTCGGCTGGGATGGTCCATTGCGACTTGAGCAAGGCTTTGGGGTGACGCGCAAGCGGCCCGGATCGTTTCATTGCCCGCCGCAGGGCGGGGCGGCGCCCTGTCTGCCCAAAGCCTGCCCAGCCTGCCCGCGCGCATGGCGTTGACAGCAACCCCGGCGCCGCCGACCCTGGATGTCCGCCGCAAGGACCGCCGCATGCTGCGCCGCCAGATGCTCGCCGTGCCCGCGCTGATCGCCGCCACCCCGGCCCGGGCCGCCGACCCCGTGGACCTGCTGCTGGTGCTGGCGATCGATGCCTCCGGCAGCATCGACGCCGAGGAATTCCGCCTGCAGCGCGAGGGCTGCGCCGAGGCGCTGGCGCATCCCTCCGTGCTGGCGGCCATCCGGGGCGGGCCGCAGGGCGCCATCGGCATCGCGCTGGTGGAATGGGGGGCGCCGGGCGGTGCGGCCACGGTGGTGGACTGGCGGCGGGTGGCCGATGCCGCGGGTGCGCTGGCGGCGGGCGATGCCATCCGCGCCGCGCCGCGGTCCCGGCAAAGCTGGAACGCCATCGGCGACGCCATCGACCACGCGGCCCGGCTGATCGCCGCCGCGCCCTTCGTGGCGGACGAGAAGGTGATCGACCTGTCGGGCGATGCGCCGGACATGCGGGGCCTGCGCCGCGCGCCCGAAGCGCGGGACAGCGCGGTGGCCGCCGGCATCACCGTCAACGGCCTGGCCATCCTGGGCGGCACGCCGGGGCTGGCGGAGATCTACGGGCGCGAGGTGATCGGCGGCCCCGGCGCCTTTGTGATGACCGCCGAGGGCCGGGCGGATTTCGCCCGCGCGATGCGCGCCAAGCTGGTGCGGGAGATCGCATGAAGGAACTGCTGGCGGTGCGCTGCGCCATTGCCCTCGGCGGCTGCGTGCCGGTCTTCGCGGGGCTGGCGGGGGTGCTGCTGGGCCTGGAGATGGTGGGCGCGGACAGCGCGCCGCCCGGCGCCGACAGCCACTTCCGCTACCTATCCGGGCTGCTGCTGGGTCTGGGGCTGGGGTTCTGGAGCTGCATTCCCGCGTTGCCGCGCCGCGCCGGGCGCATGCGGCTGCTGACGGCGGTGGTGGTGGCGGGCGGGCTGGGGCGGCTGCTGGGCGTGCTGCTGCACGGCTGGCCGGACACGCCGATGTCGCTGGCATTGGGGATGGAGCTGGTGGTCACGCCGCTGCTGTGCTGGTGGCAGGGGCGGGTGGCCTACAGGGCGGCGAACCAGTCCGCATAGGGCGTGTTGCGTGCCATGTGGCGGTTGTAGTCGGGCGCGCCGTCGTCCCACCAGGGGGCGCCACGCTCGCCCAGGGCGTGCTTGGCGGCATCCACGCGAAGGCGGGCGGCTTCGCGCGCCGCCTCGTCGCCGGCGCGCATCGCCACGCCCTTGGCGCGGCGGGCGGCCATCAGCTCGCGCTGCAGCTCGGCCCGCCGCTCCGGCGCCAGGGCCGGGTTGGCGCAGCGCCACAGGCGGCCGCGCACCACGAAGTAGCGGCCGTCCGGGGTGGTCGGGTACTTCAGGCCGCGCGCCGGCGGTTGTTCTGCTGCGCCGCGCGGCGGGCGGCCAGCTTCTCTTCCTCCGTCCAGTTGCGGCCTTCGCGCTTCTGCTGCGGCTGCTGCTGCGGGCGCGGCCCGCGGTTGCCGCCGCCGCCGCCCAGCACGGGCGGGCGCATGGTGGAGTTGGCCGAGGCCTCGGAATGCCAGGGGTGGTCGTCGTCGCGCTCGATCGCGCCCTTGGTTTCGCGCTCCACGGCGCGCAGCCAGGCGCGCTGCTCCGCCTCGCACAGCGACACGGCGTAGCCCGACCGGCCGGCGCGCGCGGTGCGGCCGATGCGGTGCACGTAGCTTTCAGCGATGTTGGGCAGGTCGTAGTTCACCACATGCGTGACGTCATCGATGTCGATGCCGCGCGCCGCGATGTCGGTGGCCACCAGCACGCGCACCGAGTTGTCGCGGAAGGCGGCCAGCGCGCGCTCGCGCTGGCCCTGGCTGCGGTTGCCGTGCAGCGCCTCGGCCGGGATGCCGGCCTCGTTGAGGAACAGCGCCACCTGGTTGGCGGTGCTTTTCTGCAGCGTGAACACCACGGACTGGCCGACCTCGGGGCGCTTCAGCACATGCAGCAGGGCGGGGCGCTTGTTGTGCGCGTCCACGAACATCACCGACTGCGCGATGCGCGCGACCACGGTCGACGGCGGGGTGATCTGCACCTTCGCGGGGTCGCTCAGCAGGCGGGCGGCGAGCGTCGCGATGGTGGCCGGCATGGTGGCGGAGAACAGCAGCGTGTGGCGCGCGCGGGGCAACAGGCCCACGATGCGCTCGATCGGCTTGGCGAAGCCCATGTCCAGCATCTGGTCGGCTTCGTCCAGCACCAGCACCTCGACCTGCGACAGGTCGCACAGCCGCTGGCCGACGAGGTCGAGCAACCGGCCCGGCGCCGCCACCAGCACGTCCACGCCCGGCTTCAGCGCCGCCACCTGGTTGCCCTGGCCGACGCCGCCGAACACGGTGGTGACGCGGATGTTCAGGTGCCGGCCCATGGCGGAAAAGGAAGCCGCGATCTGCGACACCAGCTCGCGCGTCGGCGCCAGCACCAGCACCCGGGCGCCGCCGCGCGGGGGCGCGCGGCGGTCGGTGGCCAGGCGGTGCAGGATGGGCAGGGCAAAGGCGGCGGTCTTGCCGGTGCCGGTCTGCGCCATGCCCAGAAGGTCACGGCCCTGCATCAGCAGCGGAATGGCGCCGGCCTGGATCGGGGTCGGGGTGCTATACCCTTCCTCGACCAGCGCGCGCATCAGGGGCTCGGCGAGGCCGAGTTCATGGAAAGAAACGGTCATGGTGGAAACAGCGCCTCCAGGCGCGGGAAGCGCCGGGGCGCAGGACAGGAGGCGGCCTTGTATGCACGATGTTGCAGTGCGTCAATCGAATTGCACGCCGCGTTACGCCGGTGACGCGAGCGGCTTGTCCTTGTCCACCACATAGGTCGCGAACAGCCGGGTGGCCGCCGGGCCGTTGGTGCCGCCATGGGGCACGCCGGCCGGCACCAGAAAGCTGTCACCCTTGCTCAGCGTCAGCGGCTGGCCGTCGATCTCGAAGTTCAGCGAGCCGTCCAACACCACGCTGCCTTCCTGCCCCGGGTGGGTGTGGCGGGCGATCAGCGCGCCCGGCGCCAAGTCCACGAAAGCCTGGATGGTCACCATGTTGGTGCCCTCCAGCGGCACCTGCCGCAGCACCGTGCGCGTCACCGCGGTCTGCGCCCCGCCCGGCGCGGCGATGAGGCCGAGGCCCGCGCACAGGGCGCAGCCGGCAAAGAGTCTGCGGGACAGCATGGCTGCATCCTTCATCGAAACAACTCCAGGCTAGGCCGCCCGGCGTACTGGCGGAAGCCGTTTCCCCCGGTATCCTTTGCGCCATGGAACGAGGCTGGATGTCGCGCCGCCGGCGCTGGGTTTGGGGCGTGGGGTTCGGCTCGGCGCTGCTGGCGCTGGCCGGTGGCGTGCTGTGGCTGCAGGGGCGGGACGCCGCGCTGAACGCGGCCCCTGCGCGCCGCGCCGCCGTGCTGGCCCTGCCGGCGCAGGACAGCGCGGTGGCGCTGGGGCTGCGGCTGCCCTTCACGCTGCTGCGGCAGGCGGCCGAGCGCGCTATGCCCGCGAGCTTCCATCTGGCCGCAGAGCCGGGCGCGGACACGCCCTATGACATCACCATCCGGCGCGGTGCCATCACGCTGGAGGAGGCCGGTGGCCGGCTGCGCGCCACCCTGGCGCTGACGGTGGACGGCACCGCCGGCACGGGCGGCGGGCTGGCGCGGTTTCTCGGCCTGGACCGCAATCCCATCGACGCGGCGGCGGAGGTGCAGGCGGTGCTGGGCGTCGGCCTGGACCGGGACTGGTGCCCCAGGCTGGACGTGAAGGTGGACTACCGCTGGACCCGCGCGCCACGGCTGGAGATCGTCGGTGGCTGGTGGATCGACATCGAGGAACGGGTGCGCGCGCAGGTGCAAACCGCGCTGGCCGGCCTGCCGGCGCAGCTGGACGCGCTGCTGCCCTGCAACACGGTGCGCGCGCAGGCGCTGGCGCTGTGGGACCCGCGCAGCATCCGCGTGCAGCTGCCCGCAGCGCCGCCGCTGTTCATCGGCATCGCGCCGCAATCCGTGGGGCTCTCGGAGGTGGCGGTGGAAGCGCGCGACCTGCGGCTGGTGCTGGGGCTGCGGGCGCGCACCACCATCGGTTCGACGCCGCCTCCGAAAGCGCCGCCGGGCTTTCTGCCGCCGCTGGAAGCGCTGCCGGCGGGCAGCGCCGCGCGGGATGGCCGCCTGCGGCTGTCGATCCCGGTGCGCGCCGGCTACGACATGATCCGCGACTGGCTGATGCGCGAGTTCGGCCGGCAGGACATTCCGGTCGAGACGCCGCTGGGAACGGTGGGGCTGCGGGTGACGGAAATCTTCGTCTACCCCAGCGCGCCGGCCATCACGCTGGATGTCGGCTTCCGCGCCGACCTGCCTGGGCGCTGGCCGGACACCGCCGGGCGCGTGACCATCTCGGCCGAGCCGGTGCTGGAACAGGACGGCACGCGCATCCGGCTGCGCGACGTCAAGATCGGGCGGGACGTGGACAGCCTGGTGTGGTCGGCGCTGACCCTGGCCTTTGAGCAGCGGATCCGCGCCTGGGTGGAGGAGGTCGCCGTCTACGACCTGAAGCCCGCCATGGACGATGCCATGGCCGAGCTGCGCCGCCGCCTGTCCGACCCCGCCTTCACCGGCGGGCTGGCGGTGACGCTGACCCGCCCGGCGCTGCGGCTGGAGCGGGTGGTGCCGGAAAACGACGCGCTGGCCATCCTGGGCACCGCCGAGGCGGGGGTGGAGGCGGAGGTCAGGGCGCTGCCGGTGCCGTGAGGCCGCCCAGAACGCTTGCGGTGGCGTCCGCGAAACGGGCTCGCACCTCGGCCGCGAAGGGGTTGTCCCGCGCGATGGTGCGGAACAGCGCATCCGAGTCATGGCGCACGGTTTCCACCATGCGGTCCAGGTGGCCGTAGGTGGTGGTGCGCAGCGCCAGCGGCGGCAGGTCCATGGCCACCACGATGCGCGACACGATGTGCGTCAGGCCCTGCACATAGGCCATCTGGCGGTCGTGCTCCTCCGCCGTCGTCACCACCACGTCCAGGCCGAAGGCGCGGGCCAGCACGCGGGGCGCCAGCCGCGCCAGCCGGCCCCGCGCGCGGCCGGGCACGGGGCAAAGGGCCAGTTGCAGCCCGGCGATGCCGGCACGGCCGCTTTGCGGGCCGAACAGCGGGTGGGTGCCCAGCAGGTCCACCGCCGGCGGCAGCAGCTCCGCCAGCAGCGCCAGCGGCGCCACCTTCAGGGAACACACGTCGACCACCAGCGTGCCGGGCCGCAGCAGCGGCGCCATGGCCTCCGCCACGCCGCGCATGGCCGCCAGCGGCACCGCCAGCACCACGATCTCCTGCGCCGCCGCCTCGGCCAGCGTGGCGCCGCGGCCGGGCAGGTCGGGCCGCCCCGGGTCATGCACCACCACGTCGCACAGCCGCGACAGGTACGGGGCGATAAAGGCGCCGAAAGCGCCGTGGCCGATCAGCCCCAGGCGCGGCCGCGGGCGGAGGCGTTTCAGGCCGGTGGGCTGGGTGGCTGTGTCGAGCATGATGTCCCTCGGGTCAGGCGGAGCGCCGGGGCGAGGGGAGGGTCCGGAAACCAACATGCCGCCTCGCGGCGGCATGGTTTCGAGAAAGGTCGATCCTGCCGCGCGCTATGGGAGCGGGCGGTAATACCGGCGCGATGCGGGCAGGAGCATGTTCATGCCGCCACCAAGCCTGCCCCGCGCGCCGCCGTCAAGTCCTGTTTCTCACAATCCGTGGAAGAGATCGGTGGAGAGGTAGCGTTCGGCGAAGGAGGCGGCGATGCCGACGATGAGGTGGTTGTGGTGCTGGGGATGGGCGGCGAGGTCGAGCATGGCGTGGAGCACGGCGCCGGAGGAGATGCCGATGGGGATGCCTTCGCTGCGGGCGCACAGGCGGGCGGCGGCAAAGGCGTCGCGCTCGGTGACGCGCTTGAGGGTGTCCACCTGCTCGAGGTCGAGCACGGCGGGCTTGAAGCCGGCGCCGATGCCCTGGATCTCGTGCGGGCCGGGGTCGTCGCCGGACAGCACGGCGGATTCGGCCGGCTCCACGCCGACCAGCAGCAGGCCGGGCTTGCGGGGCTTGAGGGCGCGGCCGATGCCGGTCAGCGTGCCGCCGGTGCCGAGGCCGGCGACCACGACGTCCACGGTGCCGGCGGTGTCGTCCCAGATTTCCGCGGCGGTGGTGTGCTGGTGGATGGCGGGGTTGGCGGGGTTGTCGAACTGGCGGGGCATCCAGGCGCCGGGGGTTTGCTGGGCGATGGCCTCGGCGCGGCTGATGGCGCCGGCCATGCCCTGGCTGGCCGGGGTCAGCACCACCTCGGCGCCGAGCAGGCGGAGCATCTTGCGGCGCTCGGCGGAGGCGCCGTCGGGCATGGTGACGACCAGGCGGTAGCCTTTGGCGGCGGCGGCGAAGGCGAGGGCGATGCCGGTGTTGCCGGAGGTGGGCTCGACGATGGTCTGCGGCGGGCTGGCATCGGGGCGGAGGGCGCCGCTGGCCTCGGCGTCGTCGATCATGGCGCGGCCGATGCGGTCTTTCAGCGAGGCCAGCGGGTTGAAGAACTCGAGCTTGAGGGCGAGGCGGGCGGTCAGGCCCCGCTCGGCCTCGAGGCGGGGCAGGCGGACCAGGGGGGTGTGGCCGACGGTGTCGAGGATGCTGTTGTAGAGGCGGGGTGCGGCGGGCCGCGGCGGGGGCATGTGACCGTGGGGCATGGGGCGCTATACCACGTGATGCAGGCGTGGATCGCGGGAAAGGGCGGAAAAATGTTGTTGCGGCGGGACCGGGCGATGGTGGCGGTGTCGATTGTGCTGGACGTGGCGTTTCACGCGGGGCGCGGGGGCACGGTGCCGGCGGGCGACATTGCGGAGCGGCTGGGGGAAGCGCGGCGGGGGATCGAGCCGGTGCTGCAGGCGCTGAGCCGGGCGGGGCTGCTGGGCAGCACGCGGGGCCCGAAGGGGGGCTACCGGCTGGGGCGCGCGGCGCGGGACATGCGGCTGTCGGAGGTGGTGGGGGCGGTGAGCGGGGCCAGCGAGGAGGACGGCGACGCGGCGGGGCCCGGCGCGGGCCGCGCGGCGGGCGAAGCACCGGCAGGCGAAGCACCGGCAGGCGGAGCACCGGCGGGCGGGGCGCTGAATGCCGCGGTGGTGGCGCCGCTGTGGGACGCGCTGGAAGCGCTGCTGCTGGACCGGCTGGGCGAGACCACGGTCGCGCAGCTGCTGCAGCAGGCCGCCGCCAAGGGCCTCCGCCGCCCCACCCCAGAAGCCCTCAACTTCGCTATCTGAAGCGACCTTCCCGCTTGCTGCAAAGCACCCTTGCATCGCGGTCATGGCCCCGGCATCCTGCTGTGCAACGGGCCGTGCAACAGGCCCCGAAGGGACGTTCGGAAAAGCGGGGTGGCACAGGGTGCGGGACAGCCTCGATTCAGGCAGCATTCTTCAAACAGATGGCCTGACCAAGGAATTTCTGGGCTTCAAGGCCGTGAGCGATGTCGGCTTGCGGGTGCGGCGGGGCAGCATCCACGGCCTGATCGGGCCGAACGGCGCGGGCAAGACCACCTGCTTCAACCTGCTGACCAAGTTCCTGCAACCGACGCAGGGGCGCATCCTGTTTGACGGGCGCGACATCACCCGCATGAAGCCGGCGGAGGTGGCGCGGCTGGGGCTGGTGCGGTCGTTCCAGATCTCCGCCGTGTTTCCGCATCTCAGCGTGCTGGAAAACGTGCGCGTGGCGTTGCAGCGCGCCCGCGGCGGCTCCTTCGATTTCTGGCGGTCCGACAGCGTGCTGCGGAAGTATGACGACCGCGCCATGGAATTGCTGGAGGACGTGGGCCTGCTGGGCTTCACGCACCGCCCGGCCGGCGAGCTGCCCTATGGCCGCAAGCGCGCGCTGGAGATCGCCACCACCCTGGCGCTGGACCCGGTGATGATGCTGCTGGACGAGCCCACCGCCGGCATGACCGCCGAGGACGTGGACCGCGTGGTGGCGCTGGTGAAGCGCGTGGCGCAGGGTCGTACCGTGCTGATGGTGGAACACAACCTGAAGGTGGTGGAAGGGCTGTGCGACACCATCACGGTGCTGACGCGCGGCCGGGTGCTGGCGGAAGGCGACTATGCCACCGTGTCCCGCCACCCGGAGGTGATCGCCGCCTATCTGGGCACCGACCCGGCGATGAGCGGGGCCGCGGCGCATGGCTGAGCCCTTGCTGAAGCTCGCCGGGCTGAATGCCTGGTACGGCGAAAGCCACGTGCTGCACGGCGTGGACCTGGAGGTGCGGGAAGGCGAGGTGGTGACGCTGCTGGGCCGCAACGGTGCCGGCAAGACCAGCACGCTGCGCGCCATCATGGGACTGATCGGCCGCCGCCAGGGCAGCGTGCGCTTCGAGGGGCGGGAGCTGATCGGGGCGCGGTCGGACATCATCGCGCGCGCCGGCATCGCGCTGTGCCCCGAGGAGCGGGGCATCTTTGCCAGCCTCGATGTCACGGAAAACCTACTGCTGCCCCCGGTGGTGCGGCCGGGCGGTATGACGGTGGAGGAGATCCACACGCTGTTCCCGAACCTGAAGGAACGCGCGCGCAGCCCGGGCACCAAGCTGTCGGGCGGCGAGCAGCAGATGCTGGCCATCGCCCGCATTCTGCGCACCGGCGCGCGCCTGCTGATGCTGGACGAGCCGACGGAAGGGCTGGCCCCCGTGATCGTGCAGCAGATCGGCCACACCATCCGGCAGATCAAGCAGCGCGGCTTCACCGTGCTGCTGGTGGAACAGAACTTCCGCTTCGCCCAGACGGTGGCGGACCGGCACTACGTGGTCGACCACGGCCAGGTGGTGGACGAGATCGCCAACCACGACATGGCCGGCTCCACGGAGCGGCTGCACCAGTACCTCGGCGTTTGACGCCGGCCCCCCAGGAGGAAACACAAGATGGCCCATGATCGCCGCACGCTGCTGAAATCCGCCGCCGTTGCCTCCCTGGTGCCGGCGGTCGGCCTGTCCGTGCCCGCCCGCGCGCAGCAGCCCACGCTGAAGGTCGGCGTGCTGAACGACCAGTCCGGCGTGTACCGCGAGAATTCCGGCCCGACCTCCACGGCCTGCGTGCGGCAGGCGGTGGTCGATTCCGGCATCGCCGCCAAGGGCGTGACGGTGGAGGTCGTGCAGGCCGACCACCAGAACAAGCCCGATGTCGGCTCCACCATCGCGCGCCAGTGGATCGACCGCGACGGGGTGGACGTGATCGTGGACGTGCCGAATTCCGCCGTGGCGCTCGCCATCAACGGCATCGTGCGCGAGAAAAACAAGGTGTTCCTGAACTCCGGCGCCGGCACCACGGACCTGACCGGCGCGCAGTGCAGCCCCAACACGGTGCACTGGACCTATGACACCTACATGCTGGCCAAGGGCACGGGCGGTGCCATGGTCAAGGCCGGCGGCGACAGCTGGTTCTTTATCACCGCCGACTACGCCTTCGGCCACGACCTGGAGCGCAACGCCAGCCGCTTCGTGACGGAAGCCGGCGGCAAGGTGCTGGGCGCCGTGCGGCACCCGCTCGCCTCGACCGATTTCTCCTCCTACCTGCTGCAGGCCCAGCGCAGCCGCGCCAAGGTGATCGGGCTGGCCAATGCGGGCACGGACACCATCAACAGCGTCAAGCAGGCGGCGGAATTCGGCGTCACCCAGCGCGGCACCAAGATCGCGGTGCTGCTGATGTTCATCAGCGACGTGCACGGCCTCGGGCTGAAGGCCGCGCAGGGCCTGGTCTGCACCGCCACCTTCTACTGGGACATGAACGACCGCACCCGCGCCTTCACCAAGCGCGTGCTGCCGAACATCACCAACAACTATCCCTCCATGTCGCATGCGGGCTGCTATGCCTCCGTGCTGCACTACCTGAAGGCCGCGGCCGACATGGGCCCGGCGGCCGCCAAGGCCAGCGGCGCGGACGCCGTGGCGCGCATGAAGGCGATGCCGACGGATGACGACTGCTTCGGCGCCGGCACCATCCGTGCCGATGGCCGCAAGCTGCACCCCGCCTATCTGTTCGAGGTCAAGACGCCCGAGGAATCCAAGGCACCGTGGGACTACTACAAGCTGGTGCAGACCACGCCCGCCGACCAGGCCTTCCGCCCGCTGTCCGAAGGCGGCTGCAGCCTGATCCGCACCTGACGCCGGCCATGCCCTCTGTCATGCACGGAACCAGAAGCCGGTGATCGAAGACATCCTGTTCCAGCTGGAGCTAGGGCTGCCGCAGGTGGTGCTGGGGCTGGTGAACGGCGCCTTCTACGCGCTGCTGTCGCTCGGCCTCGCCGTCATCTTCGGCATGCTGAACGTCATCAACTTCGCCCACGGCGCCCAGTTCATGATGGGCGCCTTCGTGGCCTGGATGCTGCTGGCCTGGGGCGGGCTCGGCTACTGGTGGGCGCTGGTACTGTCGCCGCTGATCGTCGGCGCCTTCGGCGTGCTGCTGGAAAAGGTGCTGATCTCCAGGCTCTACAAGCTGGATCACCTCTACGGGCTGCTGCTCACCTTCGGCTTGGCGCTGATCATCGAAGGGGTGTTCCGCAACGGCTTCGGCTCCTCCGGCCTGCCCTACGCGCCGCCGGAGATCCTGTCCGGGCCGCCGGTGGACCTCGGCTTCATGTTCCTGCCGAAGTACCGCATGTGGGTGGTGGTCGCGGCGATCGTCATGAGCCTCGCCACATGGCTCGTGATCGAAAAGACGCGGCTCGGCGCCTATCTCCGCGCGGCGACGGAAAACGCGGCGCTGGTGCAGGCCTTCGGCGTCAACGTGCCGCGCATGGTGACGCTGACCTACGCCGCCGGCGTGGCGCTGGCGGCCTTCGCCGGCGTGCTGGCGGCGCCGATCTACTCGGTCAACCCGCAGATGGGGTCCAACCTGATCATCACCGTCTTCGCGGTGGTGGTGATCGGCGGCATGGGGTCCATCCTCGGCTCCGTGGTCACCGGCTTCGGCCTGGGGCTGATCGAGGGGCTGACGAAAGTGTTCTACCCGGAAGCTTCCTCCACCGTCATCTTCGTCATCATGGCGATCGTGCTGCTGGCGCGCCCCGCCGGCCTGTTCGGGAGGGCCTGAGCCCATGGCCGCCGACAGCCTGACCACGACGCCCGAAACCTCCCGCGCGCGCGGACTGCCCGGGTTGCAGGCGCTGGGCTTCAACCGGGCGCAGTCCGTCGCCTTTCTGGTGTTGCTCGCCGTTCTGGTCGCGGGTCCGTTCTTTCTCTACCCCGTGTTCCTGATGAAGCTGCTGTGCTTCGCGCTGTTCGCCTGCGCCTTCAACCTCTTGATCGGCTATGTCGGGCTCTTGTCCTTCGGCCATGCCATGTTCTTCGGCACCGGCGGCTACATCGCCGCGCACGCGGCCAAGGTCTGGGGCTTCTCGCCGGAGCTCGCCATCCTGGCGGGTGGCGCGGTGGGGGCGGGGCTCGGTGCCGTGTCGGGGTGGATCGCCATCCGCCGGCAGGGCATCTACTTCGCCATGATCACGCTGGCGCTGGCGCAGATGATCTACTTTCTGTGCCTGCAGCTACGCTTCACGGGCGGCGAGGATGGCATCCAGGGCGTGCCGCGCGGGCGGCTGCTCGGGCTCTTCGACCTGTCGGCCGACATGTCCATGTACTGGGTGGTGGCGGCGGTGTTTCTGGTGGGATTCCTGCTGATCAGCCGCATCATCCACTCGCCCTTCGGCCAGGTGCTGACGGCGATCCGCGAGAACGAGCCGCGCGCCATCTCGCTCGGCTACCGGGCGGATGACTACAAGCTGCTGGCCTTCGTATTGTCGGCCACGCTGGCCGGCGTCGCGGGCGGCACCAAGGCGCTGGTCTTCGGCATCGCCACGCTGACGGACGTCTATTGGGCGATGTCGGGCGAGGTGGTGCTGATGACGCTGCTGGGCGGCCTCGGCACCGTGTTCGGCCCCGTGGTGGGCGCCGCGGTGATCGTGACCATGCAAAACTACCTGGCCGAGCTTGGCGCCTGGGTCACGGTGATCCAGGGCGTCATCTTCGTGCTTTGCGTGGTGGCCTTTCGCGCCGGCATCGTGGGCGAGGTGGCGCGCTGGCTGCGGGTGCGGCTCTAGCCGCCCGCCGCCATCGCGCCGAAGCGCACGCCCGCCCGTTCCAGCCCGCCCGACAGCACCGGCGTCAGCGGCGGCGCGATGCCGTTGCGGCCGCGGGCCTGGCGGTTCCACTCGAAGTGGCAGAACTCCTCCGTATCCGCCGCCGCGGCGCCATAGGTGAAGAACAGGGACAGTTTGTCCGGCTTGCGCATCAGCCGGTGCCACCCGTGCTTCAGCACCGTGGCGGTGGACCGCAGCCGGCGGATGCGGGCGGCGCGCAGCAGCGCGGTTTCCACGGGGTCGGGGAATTGCCCGGCATGCGACAGGCGGATGTCGAAAAATACCACGTCGCCCGCCGCCGTCTTCAGCGTCTCGGCCGGGCCGGTCATGGGCGAGCGGCTGGTTTGCGATCCGGGGCGCACGGTCAGCCCGCCCTTGTGGCTCTGGTCCTGCAGGTAGATCCCGGCGCGGAAGACGTTGCAGCCCGGCCGGGCGAAATAGTCGCCCGAAAAGCAGCCGCCCTGGTTTTCGCTGGTGTCCTTGTGCCACCAGCTCAGCATGTTCATGTGCGCGTCGGAATTGGCGGTGAACACCAGGGCGTCGCTGCCGGACACGGCGCGAAAGCCCTGCAGGATCGCCGGGTGATGGTAGATCCAGCCGATCGCCGGAATTTTCAGCGCCGCTTCCGGCTGGTGCTTGCCCAGCCCCTCGGCATGCCAGGACCGGGCGAAGTGCGCGCGCAACTCGCCGCGCAGCCTGGCGATCTCGTCGGGGCGCAGCAGGCCGCGCAGGATCACGTAGCCATCCCGCCGCATGTCGGTTTGAAGGGTCATGGTACGGTCCTGCTGTGTCAGATCGGCTTGGCGGCCGGGGTGCCGCGCGGGGTGTGGCTGGCGGTGTTGCGCCGCGCGACGGCTTGGCGCAGCACGCCCAGGTGCTGCCGCGCGGTGTCGTCCCAGGTGAAGCGGGCGGCGTGCTGGCGGGTGGCGGCGCGGTCCGGCGGGCAGGCGGCAAGCTGCCGCACGCCGTCCACGATGGCGCCGGCGCTGCGGTCGCGCAGCAGCAGCCCGGCATCCGGCGTGGTGATGACCTCGGGTGAGCCCCAGACCGGCGTCGCGGCCACGGCCGTGCCGCAGGCCATGGCCTCCATCAGCACGTTGGCGATGCCCTCGCGGTCCGAGCAGTTCAGCACCACGTCGGCGGCGCCGAAGATCTCGGCCAGCCGCATCTGCGGCACCTGCCCCGCGAAGCGCACGCGGTGCTGCACGCCGGGTTGCTGCGCCAGAAGGCGCAGCGCCGCCTCCTCCGGCCCCTGGCCGACGATCACCAGCGTGTGGTCCGGCAGGTCCTGCATGGCACGGATGGCGAAGTCATGCCCCTTGCGCGGGATCAGGTGGCCGGCGGACACCAAGGTCGGCCCGTCGAAGCCAAGGGCGCGGCGCAGCGCCGCGCGATCCTGCGGCGGCTGGAACAGCGTCAGGTCCACGCCGTGCAGCACCACGCGCATGCCTTCCGCGGCGGCGCCGAGACGCAGCAGCTCCTCGCGCAGCGCGGCGCAGACGGCGGTGCTGCCTTCGGCGCCGCGCATCGCCCAGCGGATGGCGGCACGGGGCAGGCGGTGGGCGGGGATCTGGCTGACATCGCTGCCAAAGGCCGTCAGCACCACCGGCTTGCCCAGCAGCCGGCCGAGCAGCGCGGCGGCGACGCCATCGGGATACAGGTAGTAGGCATCGATGACGTCGAAGTCCTCGCCCGCCGCCTGCAGCCGTCGCAGGTGCGGCAGCACGGCCAGGGCCATGGCCGCCGGCGCCACCGTCATGCCGAGCTTGGGCACCACCGGGTAGCGCGGATGCGTGACATCCAGCCCGTTGCGCCGGCCGCCGCGCGGAACCTGCGCGAAGCGGGCATAGCGCCCGAAGCGCCCGTGCCGCAGCGGGAAATACGGTACCGGCGCGACAACCTGCAACTGCACGCCGGGCTGCGCCGCCAGTGCCGACAGGCGGTGCTCCAGGAACACGCCGTGCCCTGGCTGCGCCTCGTTGGGGAACAGCGTGGAAAAAGCCAGAACCCGCAGCGGCTGCATGTTTGTTTCAGGCCTCGAACGATATCGGTGGTTCTAATCTGCGACGCGCAGCGGATTAAACACAAAAATACGTGATTGTTTTATTATTGAGACGAACGGCATGGTGGGTAAGACGGCGTTGCGCCCGGCTCCCCGGCGCCCGACAACGGGACCCCACGCATCAACAAGGATCTGCCATGAACATTACCCGCCTTGCCGAGGAGGAGCGCCTGTCCGGCGCCACGGTCGCCAACGGCTTCATCTTTCTGGCCGGGCAGGTGGCGGACGACGCCACGCTGGACGCCGAAGGCCAGACCGCCGACATCCTGCAGCAGATCGACGCCCTGCTGGCGGCGGCCGGCACCGACAAGCGCAGCCTGCTGCAGGTGCAGATCGTGTTGGCCGACATCACCGATGCCGCCGCCATGAACCGTGCCTGGGACCGTTGGCTGGATGCTTCCGCCAAGCCGGCCCGCATGACCATCCAGGCCCTGCTGGTGGACCCGCGCTGGCGCGTGGAAATCACTGGCATCGCCTTGGCGCCAGGGTTGCAGCCTTCCTAAAATAAATTCCGCGTGTGGCCTTCTCCGCCGGCCGCGCGCGGGGCATGCTGCCGCCGCCGCGGACGCAACAAGCGAGGGTCCCGGTTCCGCCGCAATTCCCCTGCCTGATGGGCCTTCGTCCAGCTGTCGAGAGACCTGATCCATGCAGTCCAACTCCGCGAGCGGCGGTTGCCCGTGCCGGGACCGGGCATGAACGCCGCTCATTGGCGCGGCAAGCGCGTGCTGGTCACCGGTGGCGCGGGCTTTCTCGGTAGCGGGCTGTGCCACGCGCTAGGGGCCATGGGCGCCGAGGTGCTGGCGCTGGATGCCATGCTGGACGGCAGCGGCGCGCATCCCGGCAACCTGGACGGCAGCGGCGCCACCCTGGTGACAGCCGACCTGCGCGACGCCGACCTGGCGCCGCACACCCGCGACATGGACGCGGTGTTCAACATGGCGGGCCAGACCAGCCATGCCGGGTCCATGGCCGACCCCTTTGCCGACCTCGACATCAATGCCACCGCACAGCTCAGGCTGATCGCGGCGCTGCGGGATGGGTCGCCGGACGCGGTGCTGGTGCATGCCTCCACCCGTCAGTTCTACGGCACGCCGCGCTACCTGCCGGTGGACGAGGCGCATCCGCTGGCGCCGCCCGACCCCAATGGCGTGTCCAAGCTGGCGGGCGAGCAGTACTGGATGCTGGAGCACCGCACCCGCAACCGCCGCGTCACCTCCCTGCGGCTGACCAACTGCTTCGGCCCGCGCCTCCGGGTACGCGACGCACGGCAGACCTTTCTGGGCATCTGGCTGCGCCGCCTGCTGGAAGGACAGCCCTTCGAGGTCTGGGGCGGCGCGCAGCTGCGCGACCTCGCCTATCTGGACGACGTGGTGGAAGCCTTTCTGTTGGCGGCCGAAACGCCGTCCTGCGCCGGCAGCGTCTTCAACCTGGGTGGCGCGCCGCCGGTCAGCCTGCTGGCCCTGGCCGAGGCCGCCGTGGCCGCCAATGGCGGCGGCCGCTTTCTGTTCAAGGAATTCCCGGCCGAGCGCGCGGCGATCGACATCGGCTCCTACCACGCCGACGACACGGCCTTTCGCGCCGCCACCGGCTGGGCGCCGAAGGTGTCGCTGGAAGACGGGCTGCGCCGCAGCCTGGACTGGTTCCGCCCGCGCCTGGAAGCCTATCTGTGAGCAGCCTGTCCCCTGAGGAGAAGGGCACGATGACCTTGCCCCCGATCACCACCATGATCCCGCTGGCCGACCCCGGCGCCGCCTATCGCGCGCACCGCGATGCGCTGGACGAGGCGCTGGGCCGCGCCCTCGACTCCGGCTGGTACATCCTGGGCAAGGAAGGCGAGGCTTTCGAGCGCGAGTTCGCCGACTGGCTCGGCCTGCCGCGCGCGGTGGGCTGCGCCAATGGCACGGACGCTCTGGTGCTGATCCTGCGCGGCCTGGGCATCGGGCCCGGCATGGCGGTGGCCACCGTGTCGCACACCGCCGTCGCCACCGTCGCCGCCATCGAGATGGTGGGTGCGACGCCCGTGCTGATCGACATCGACCCCGACACCTACACCATGGATGCCGACGAGCTGCTCGCCGTGCTGCAGGACCCGCCGCCGGGCCTGCCGCCGCTGCGCGCGGTGATCGCGGTGCATCTCTATGGCCAGCCCTGCGACCTCGACCCCATGCTGGCGGCCTGCGCCGAGGCCGGCATCCCGCTGATCGAGGACTGCGCCCAAGCGCATGGCGCCACGCTCGGCGGCCGCAAGCTGGGCACGCTGGGGGTGGCGGCCGCCTTCAGCCTGTATCCCACCAAGAACCTTGGCGCGCTGGGCGATGCCGGCGTGCTGGCCACGGCGGACGAGGCGCTGGCCAGCCGCATCGCCGCCATCCGCCAGTATGGCTGGACGTCGCGCTACATCTCGGACATGGCGGGCGTGAACAGCCGGTTGGACGAGCTGCAGGCCGCCGTGCTGCGCGTGCGCCTGCCCTTGCTGGAAGCCGGCAACGCCCGCCGCCAGCATATCGCGAACTGCTACGACGCCGCGCTGGCCGATACCGCCATCGTGTCCCCGGTGCGGCGTGCCGGCGCCACCCACGTATTCCACCAGTATGTGGTGCGGCACCCCGAGCGCGACAGCCTGATGGCGTTGCTGAAGGAGCAGGGCATTGGCAGCGGCATCCATTACCCGGTGCCGGTGCACCTGCAGCCGGCTTATCTGGACCGCGTCGCCCTCGGCCCCGCCGGCTGCGTGGAAACGGAAGCGGCATCGCGCGAGATCCTGAGCCTGCCGATGTTCCCGGAACTGACCGACGAGCAGGTGGACCGCGTTTGCGGCGTGCTGCGCGCCCTGGCCTGAGCGTCGATCCGCGGCGGACCGGGCGGGGCTACGCCGAAGGATCGGTGGGGCCGCGGCCCGCCGGGTCCTCCACCGACAGCCAGGGCCAGCGGCGGCGATAGCTGGCCGCCTTGGCGGGAAACTGCGCGGGCTGGCGGTGGCGCGGGTTGATGCGCAGCCGCCCGTGCCACAGGTCGTCCAGGCTGTCCGGCGCATAAGGCGTGCCGTCCGCCGCCAGCCCGATGCAGGTGCACGCCACCAGAAAGCGGTCGATCCCGTCGCGGGCGGAGCGCAACCGGGGGTAGGGGGCGCCGAAGCGCGCGGGGTACCACAGGTGCACGCGCGCCTGGTTGCGCACCTCCACCGCCACGCCGAGGTCGCCGAACAGGGCGGCGGCACGGCGGATCACCCGGTCCTCCGCATCCCACGACAGGTCCGCGTCGTCGAAGTAGAAGATGTCGTAGTCGTGGATGCCCTCGCCGGGCGGGCGGCCGCCCCGGTGGTTCCACACCGCCTGGAAGATGCTGCCCGCGACCAGGTGCGCCTCCGGGGCCGCCAGTGCCGGCAGCCGCGCCAGGATGGCGGCATTGGCCGGGTCGCGCAGGGCCAGCGTCCGGAGCAGGGCAGGGGTCAGCGTCATGGCCGTGGCGATTCCTGGCGAAGCGGAGGGCGGAGGTTTATACCGCGCCATTCCCCTGGCGGATCGCCCCCGCCCATCCCGGAAGCCCATGCCATGCTGCGCCTGACCGAAGTGAAACTGCCGCTCGACCACCCGCCCGAAGCGCTGCGCGAAGCCGCGCTTGAACGCCTTGGGCTGCCGCCCGGCGATTTGCTGGACCTGCAGGTGTTCCGCCGCGGCTACGACGCGCGACGCCGCAGCGCCATCCACCTGGTCTACACCCTGGACGTGGCGGTGCGGGACGAGCCCGCCGCGTTGGCCCGCCACGCCGCCCACCCGCATGTGAGCGCGGCACCCGACACGGCCTACCGCCTGGTGGCCCGGGCACCGGAAGGCGCCGCGCGGCGCCCGGTGGTGATCGGCGCCGGGCCCTGCGGGCTGCTGGCGGCGCTGGTGCTGGCGCAGATGGGCTTCCGCCCCATCATCCTGGAACGCGGCAAGGTGGTGCGCGAGCGCACCAAGGACACCTGGGGCCTGTGGCGCCGGGGTGAGCTGGACCCGGAATCCAACGTGCAGTTCGGCGAGGGCGGCGCGGGCACCTTCTCCGACGGCAAGCTTTGGTCGGGGATCGGCGACAACGCCAACCGCATCCGCAAGGTGCTGGAGGAGTTCGTGGCGGCGGGCGCGCCGGAGGAGATCCTCTACGTGTCCAAGCCGCATATCGGCACCTTCCGGCTGGTCACCATGGTGGAGCACATGCGCCGCACCATCGAGGCGCTGGGCGGCGAATACCGCTTCGGCACGCGGGTGACGGACCTGGAGATCGCCACCGCGCCAGACGGCACGCGCCGCATGCGCGGCCTGCACCTGGATGGCGGCGGCTTTCTGGAAGCCGACCACGTGGTGCTGGCGGTGGGCCATTCCTCGCGCGACACCTTCGCCACGCTGCTGGAGCGCGGCGTGCACCTGGACGCCAAGCCCTTCTCGGTCGGCTTCCGCATCGAGCACCCGCAGGGGATGATCGACCGCTGCCGCTTCGGCGACTTCGCGGGCAACAGCACGCTGGGGGCCGCCGACTACAAGCTGGCGCACCATTGCAAGGGCCCGGGGCTGGCCGGGCGCACGGTCTATAGCTTCTGCATGTGCCCTGGCGGCACCGTGGTGGCGGCGACCAGCGAGCCCGGCCGCGTGGTGACCAACGGCATGAGCCAGTATTCGCGCGCCGAGCGCAACGCCAACGCCGCCATCGTCGTCACCGTCACGCCGGCCGACTACCCGGGCGGCGTTCTGGCCGGCATCGACTTCCAGCGGCGGCTGGAGGAAGGCGCCTTTCACGCCGGCGGCGGCGGCTATCGCGCGCCCGCCCAGACGGTGGGGGACTTCCTGGCCGGCCGGCCCTCGGCCACGCTGGGCGAGGTGGTGCCGTCCTACAAGCCGGGCGTGACGCCGACGGACCTGGCGCCGCTCCTGCCGGACTACGCCGTGGCCGCGATCCGCGAGGCCCTGCCCGCCTTTGACCGGCAGCTACGCGGGTACGCGCGGCCGGACGCGGTGCTGACGGGGGTGGAAACCCGCACCTCCTCGCCCATCCGGGTGACGCGGGGGGGCGACGGGCACAGCCTGAACACGCGTGGGCTGTTCCCGGCGGGGGAAGGGGCGGGCTATGCGGGCGGCATCCTGTCCGCGGGCGTGGATGGCATCAAGACGGCCGAGGCGGTGGCGCGCAGCCTGCTGGACGGAGAAGCGGCGCGGGCGGCGTAACACGCATCGGTCTTGCCGGGTTTCCTGCCTCAATCTAAACAGATTGAGAGGATACCGTTCCTTACGTTCCGAACCGCCGGGGGCAGCATCGCGTGAGCCTGAGCTTTCCTGGAATGCCGGGGGGTGTCGCCCCCCGTCCGGCCGTGTTGCGGTCCAGCCACCGAACCACCGTCATCTGCGCCGCCGTCGTCCTCGCGGCGCTGGCCCTGGTGCTGTTCACCCTGCTGCGCGCGCCGATGAAGGACGACATCGCCTGGCTGCTCTACGTGGCCCGGCAATGGCTCCGCGGGCAGCGCCTCTACATCGATCTGGTGGAAGTGAACCCGCCGCTGATCATCTGGATCAGCGCCGTGCCGGTGATGATCGGCGACCTGATCGGCGTGTCGGCCAAGACGGTGGCGGTGCTGCTGTTCGCCGGTTCCGCGCTGTGGTCCGCGTGGCTGTCGGCCCGGCTGCTGCGGGGCGTGGCGCCGGCCTTTGACCGGGTGCCGGTCACCTTCGCGGTGATCGCCTGCGTCCTGCTGCTGATGCCGGGCGTCGAGTTCGGCCAGCGCGAGCACCTACTGTTCATCGCGGTTCTGCCGCATCTCGCGATCCTGACGCGTTCGCTGCAACGCCAGACGACCGGGCTGGGCCTCGCCGCCGGCAGCGCCGTGGTGGCCGGGCTCGGCGTGGCGCTGAAGCCGCGTTACCTGCTGTGCCTCGCGGTGGTGGAACTGGTGGGCTGGTGCGCGCGGGGCCTGCGCATCCGGCTTTCGCCCGTGGTGGCCTTTGGTGCCGCGGGGCTGTACGCCGCCGCCATCCTGGCGTTCTTTCCCAGCTTCATCGACCGCGCGGTGCCGCTGGCCGTGACGCTGTATGGCGGCACGGACACCAGCCACTGGGAACTGCTGCTGGAATGCTGGAAGCTGCTGGCGGGGGTGGGCATCACCGCGCTGCTGGCGCTGACCATGCCACGCGGCTCGGCCCAGCGCATGGTGCTGGCGGTGCTGGCCGGCTTTGCCGCCGCCGCCACGGTCGCCATGTTCCTGGACGGCAAGAACTGGTTCTACCACCGCATCCCCGCCAGCACGGCGGTGGTGCTGGCGCTGCTGTACTGGTGCGCCGAAGCCTCGCTGGCCCGCCGCCGCGCGGAAGCCTTCACTGGCCGCCGCTTCGCCGCGCTGATGCTGCTGGCCCTGGTGCCGCTGGCGCTGCAGGCCGACAAGCTGGGCGAGCGGCTGCATGACCGGCTGGTGCTGGCCGTGGAGCCGGAGCAATCCACCGAAGTGAAGCTGGAGCGGCTGATCCGCCGCGAAAAGGTGCGCACCTACGTCGCCTTTTCCGAATGGATCGGGCTGGGCTTCCCGGTGGTCGAGGACACCGGCGTCACCTGGGCCAGCCGCTTTGATTCCATGTGGGCGCTGCGGGGCGAGCTGTGGCGCGCCCGCATGGACGGCAAGCCCCCGGCGGAATGGCCCATGCGCCTGTGGGTGGCGCAGGACTTCATCGCCGGTTGCCCCGACCTGGTGGTGGTGGACCGGCGGCGCGGGCCGGACGACATCAACTACCCGTCCGTGCTGGCCGCCGCCGATGCCGGCTTCGCCGAGGTCTGGGCGCGCTACCGGCAGATCGCCACGCTGGACGGGCTGCAGGTCTTCAAGCGGGACGGCGAGGGCTGCGCCACGGCGCCACCCGTGGAGAACAACGAGTAGCGCCGCCGCCCCGCCAACCGGTCAGACCCCGGCCGCGTCGAGCTTCTGGATGGCCCGCGCCACAGCCTGGGCGCGGGGCACCATGGACGCCACCTCCATATATTCCTCCGGGCTGTGCGCCTTGCCGCCCACGGGGCCGACGGCGCAAAGCGTCGGCGCACCCATCAGCGCCGTGAAGCCGCTGTCGGCACAGCCGCCGGTGAACTCGCCCGCCGTGTCAAAGCCCGCCACGGATTTGTACAGGTTGAACACGGCGTCGGTGCCCGCGTTCTGCTTGAGCGGCACGAACTCGCCCCGGATGGTCAGCGTGGCGCTGGTGCCGGGCACGAAGCTGCGGGCCGCGATGTCGTGGATCTTGCCCATCAGCTCGTCCCGGTCGGCGGGGTCCACGTAGCGCAGGTCGATCTGCGCCTGGGCGGAAGGCGCCACCGTGTTGACCGACTGGCCGCCGGACACCAGCCCGACATTCAGCGTGATGCCGCGCGGCAGGTCGGTCAGCGCGTGCAGCGCCTGGATCTTGCGCGCCAGTTCCTCGATGGCGCTGATGCCGGCCTCGAAGTTGCCGCCGGAATGCGCGGCCTTGCCGACGATGTCGATGACGGAGAACACGCCGCCCTTGCGGCCCGTCACCACCGCGCCGCTGGGGCGACCGGGCTCGGAATTGAACACCACGCGGGCCTGCTTGGCTTCGGCCTCGATCACCGGGCGGCCTTCGGGGGAGCCGATCTCCTCATCCCCGGTGAACAGACCGACTACGGGGCCGGGGGCGCCGCCGAACTTCCGGAAGGCCGCCAGCACGAACATGTTCATCACAATGCCGGCCTTCATGTCGCAAACGCCGGGGCCGTAGGCGATGCCGTCCTCCACCCGGAACGGCCGCCGCTCCGGCTCGCCTTTGGGGAACACCGTGTCGCGGTGGCCCATCAGCACGATGTTGCGCCGCGCATTGCCGCTGGCCACACCGTCGCCGCCGTCCACGGTGGCGCGCAGGCAATCGCCGTGCTTCGGCTGGGCCAGGGTTTCCACCGCCACGTCGTGCCGCGCCAGGAAATCGCGCACACGGGCACCCACCGCGTCCACGCCCGCCTTGTCGTAGCTGCCGCCGTCGATGTTCACCATCGCTTGCAGCTCGGCGAGCATTTCGTCCTGCTGGCTGGCCAGCCAGTCGTCGATGCGGGTGTCGGTCATGCGGATCGCTCCTGCGCGGTTGGCCGGGCAAGGTGGCGGAAACGGTGCCGGCCGGAAAGAGGGGGGGCGCGCCGGAGTGGCCATGCCGCGTGGCCGATTCCGCTTGCGCCGGCGCCCCGGCGGGCCAACTTTGAGGCCATGCGCGCCGCCGCCCTCGCCCTGCTGCTGCTGTCCGCCGCGCCTGTCCTGGCGCAGGCCCCGCCGGCCGCCACGCCCGCCGCCCGCGCGGTGGAGCTGGATCGGTTGTTCGCGGCGTTGGCCGCGGCACCGGACGAAGTGGCCGGTGCCGCCGTGGAAGCCCGTATCCGCGCGGCCTGGGCGCAGGCGGCGAGCCCGGCCGTGGTGCTGCTGATGCAGAGCGGCCGCCGCAACCTGCAGGCCGATGCGGACAGCGACGCGGTGGAGGACTTCGACGCCGCGCTGACGCTGCAGCCCGATTTCGCCGATGCCTGGCTGCTGCGCGCCGCGGCCTTGTCCGCCACCGGCGACAATGCCGCCGCCGCCCGCGACGTGCAGCAGGCGCTGGTCCTGGAACCCCGCCGCTTCGATGCGCTGGACCTGCTGTCCCGCATTCAGGAGCAGACGGGCGACCACGCGGGCGCGCTGCGCAGCCTGCGCGCCGCACTGGCGATCCACCCCAGGCTGGCGGGCGGCGAGGACCGCGCCCGGCTGCTCCTCCAAAAGGTCGAGGGGCAGGCGACCTGAAGGCACAACTGTAAGGTTTTTATAAATACCTCGGCGATAGATCGCCTGAATTTGTCGGAAAATATTACGGTTCCCGCATGGCTGCCGCTCAGAGCCAATCATATCAATGGTCAAGCTCGTGGCATGTGTTTTGCAACCGGAATGAGGACGACGATTCCGGTGCGAGGATACGACCATGGCACGCTTCTGGACTGTTTCCCTGCTGGCGGCGGCGATGATGCTGGCCGGTGCTCCCGGGCAGGCCGCGCCGCTGACGGCCGCCGAGATCCTGGGCGGGTTCAACGCCGTGGTCCTGGGGGATTTCTCCAGCCGCCATGACGTGGAAGGCCGGCTCATGGTCGGCGGCAACCTCGCCGGCGGCGCCACCTTCTTCAACCAGCCACGCGGCGGGGCGATGCCGGGCTTCGGCGCCGTCAATGTCGCGGGCAACGTGGCGGCCGGGACCTACAACGTCGACAACGGCGGCAGCGTCGTGGTCGGCGGCACCAGCGAGGGCCGCTTCAACCTGAACGGCGGCGGCACGCTGCGGACCGGCGATGCCGGGATGTCCGCGGCGGACTTCCTGGCACCGCTCGGCGCGCTGGCGGGGCAACTGGCCGCGCTGCAGGCCAACAGCGCCGTGACCGCCGGCGACCTCAACAACGTCGCCTTCAACGCGGTGCCCGATGCCGCGGGCCGCGCGGTGTTCCAGCTGTCCGCCAGCACGCTGGAAACCTTTCGCAACATGGTGGTCAACCTGAACGGCGCGGACACGGTGGTGATCAACGTCACCGGCAGCAGCTTTCGCGGCGGCGGCAACTTCAACGCCGGTGCCGATGTCAATCGCCACGTCATCTGGAATTTCTTCGAGGCGACGTCCCTGGACTTTGGCTTCTGGCACGGCAGCGTGCTGGCGCTGAACGCGGCGGTCACCAACTCGACGCCCATCGAGGGGACGCTGGTGGCGGCCTCCTTCAACGGCAACGGCGAGCTGCACGACTATGGCTTTGCCGGCAGGCTGCCGCCCGTGGATCCCCCCGTGCCGGTGCCGGAACCGGCTTCGCTGTCCCTGATGGCGGTGGGGTTGGCCGGACTGGCGGCCGCGCGCCGCCGCCGCCGCGTCGCGGCCTAGCGGGGCCGGTCCATATCGAAGCGGTTGTCCGGGCCGATCGCGGCATAGGCCGAAGGGCCGCCGGCGCGCAGCACGACGCCGGAATGGAAGGTATCGTAGATGCCATCCTTTAGCAGCGACTTGTTGATGTGCACCGCCACCACCTCGCCGATCACCAGCCAGCCCTTGGCGGGGCTGCCATCGGCGCGCTTCAGGTCGATCACGTCGCTGACCTTGCATTCGAAGCTGACCGGGCTTTCCGCCACCCGGGGCGGCGCCACCAGCCGCGAGGCCGCCTTGGTCAGCCCCGCCAGCTCGAACTCGTCGGTGCCGTAGGGTACGGGGGCGCAGGTGGCGTTCATCTGCTCCGCCAGGTCGCACGTCACCAGGCTCCAGGTGAATTCCCGCGTTTCGCGGGCGTTGCGCAGGCTGTCGCGCGGCGAGTTGGTGGTGGAAAAGCCGACGATGGGCGGCGTGTAGCAGAAGGCGTTGAAGAAGCTGTAGGGCGCCAGGTTGACCGATCCGTCGGCGCCCTTGGAGCCGATCCAGCCGATCGGCCGCGGGCCGACGATGGCATTGAACGGGTCGTGCGGCAGGCCGTGGCCCTTGGCGGGTTCATAGAAGTGGATGTCGTCAGGCATGCGGTTCCGGCTCCGGGGCGGGCGGCACTGGGCCGCCCGCGCATAGGTTACTTCAAGGCTGCCACGCGCAGGGCGTTGGTGGTGCCGGGGGTGCCGAAGGGCACGCCGGCGGTGACGACGATCTCGTCCCCGCTGGTGGCGAAGCCTTCCGACTGCGCGGCGCGCATGGCTTTGTTGACCATGTCCGTCATGCTGTTCGGCTCGTGCGAGGGCAGGGGGTGCACGCCCCAGACCACGGCCATGCGCCGCGCCGTTTCCTCGCTGCTGGTGAGGCCCAGGATGGGCGCCGCCGGCCGCTCCCGCGCCACGCGCAGCGTGGTGGAACCGGTGGCGGTGAAGGTGGCGATCACCTTGGCATCGATCGTTTCCGCCACCTGCCGCGCGGCGGCGGAGATGGCACCGGCCGAGGTCTTCTGCGGCGCCGGGCGGGCCGCGTCCGTCAACTGCCGCCAGCCGCTGTCCTGCTCCACGCGGGACAGGATGCGGTCCATCATGTTCACCGCCTCGAACGGAAACTGCCCGGCGGCGCTTTCGGCCGACAGCATCACCGCATCCGCGCCGTCGAACACGGCGGTGGCGACGTCGGAGGCCTCGGCGCGTGTGGGGGCGGGGGCGCTGATCATGCTTTCCAGCATCTGCGTCGCCACCACCACCGGCTTGCCCAGGTCGCGCGCCGCGCGGACGATGCGCTTCTGGATCAGCGGCACCTCCTCCGGCGGCATCTCCACGCCCAGGTCGCCGCGCGCTACCATCACGGCATCGGTCAGCGCCAGGATGCTGTCGAGGTTCTCGACCGCCTGCGGCTTTTCCAGCTTCACCATCACCCAGGCGCGGCCATCGGCGATGCTTTGCGTCTCGGCCACGTCCTCGGCCCGCTGCACGAAGGACAGGCCGATGTACTCGATGCCCAGCGGCAGCACGAAGTCGAGGTCGGCCCGGTCCTTGGCCGTCAGCGCCGGGATGTTCAGCGCCACGTCCGGCACGTTGACGCCCTTGCGGTCGCTCAGCGCGCCGCCGACCAGGATCTCGGTTTCCAGGTGGTCGTCGCGCTTGTGCACCACGCGCAGGCGCAGCTTGCCGTCGTCCAGCAGCAGGGTGGTTCCGATGCGCGCGGCCTCCATGATCTCGGGGTGCGGCAGCTGCACGCGCCGCACGTCACCGGGGGTCGCGCTCATGTCCAGGCGGAAGGACTGGCCGGTCTGCAACTGCACGCGCCCGGCCTGAAAGCGGCCGACGCGCAGCTTCGGGCCCTGCACGTCCGCCAGGATGCCGATGGGCCGGCCCACCTTGCGCTCCAGCGCGCGGATGATGCCGATGCGCGCCGCGTGGTCCTCATGGCTGCCGTGACTGAAGTTCAGCCGGAACACGTCGGCGCCCGTGCGGTACAGCCGCTCGATCACCTCCGGCGTGGAACTCGCGGGGCCGAGGGTGGCGACGATCTTGGTACGGCGGCGGCGGCGAAGCGGGATGCGCGGCGGCAAGGGGAAATCCTTCTGGAAGTCAGGCTCAGGCGATCAGGACCAGCCGCAGGTCGTTCACGTTGGTCAGCGTCGGCCCCGTGACGATGGTGTCGCCCAGGGTACTGAACAACCCATAACTGTCGTGTGAAGACAAGGCGAGGCGGGGGTCGATTCCCGCGTCCCGCGCACGCCGCAGCGTGTCGGGCCCCAGGATCGCGCCCGCGTTGTCCTCCGATCCGTCGATGCCGTCGGTGTCACCCATCAAGGCCCAGACGCCCGGGGCAGCGTCCAGCGCAAGGGCCAGGCCCAGCAAGCACTCGCTGTTGCGCCCGCCGCGCCCGCCCTTCGGGGTGCCGGGGCGGATGGTCACCGTGGTTTCCCCGCCCGACAGCAGCAGGCAAGGGGCGGGCAGGGGGTGGCTATGGGCGCGCACGCTGCGGGCCATGCCGCCCAGCACCGTGCCCAGCACCGCGGCCTCGCCTTCCAGCGCATCGCCGAGCAGCAGGGGCGGCAGGCCCAGGGCGCGGGCCTCGGCGGCCACGGCCTCCAGCGCCATCTGGGGGGTGGCGATCAGGCGGAACTCGGCCCCCGCCAGGCGCGGGTCGCCAGGCTTGGGCGTTTCGTCGGCGGCGGCGGCGAGGTGAGCCGCCACGGCGTCCGGCACCTCGGCGCCGTAGCGGGCCAGGATGGCGCGCGCTTCCGCAAAGCTGGTGGGGTCCGGCACGGTGGGGCCGGAGGCGATGGCGATGGGGTCGTCCCCCGGCACGTCGGAGATCGCCAGCGTGACCACCCGCGCCGGGTGCGCCGCCGCCGCCAGCCGCCCGCCCTTGATGGCGGACAGATGCCGGCGCACGCAGTTCATCTCGCCGATGGCGGCGCCACTGGCCAGCAGGGCGCGATTGACCGCCTGCTTGTCCGCCAGCGTCAGCCCGCCATCCGGCAGGGCCAGCAGCGCCGAGCCGCCGCCGGAAATCAGCGCCAGCACCAGGTCGTCCGCCGTCAGCCCCTGCATCAGGGACAGGATGCGGCGCGCGGCCTGCTCGCCGGCGGCGTCCGGCACGGGATGGCTGGCTTGCACCACCTCGATGCGCCGGGTTGGGACAGCGTGGCCGTAGCGGGTGACGACGAGGCCGGACAGCGGCACCTCCGGCCAGGCCTCTTCCACCGCTGTGGCCATCACGGCGGCGGACTTGCCGGCACCCACCACCACCACCCGGCCGCGCGGCGGTTCCGGCAGGTGGTCGGCCAGGATGGCGCGGGGGTCGGCGGCGCGGATGCCGGCCTCGAACAACCGGTGCAGGACGGCTCGCGATGTCGTGTCGTCCCAGCCCATGCCTGCCGATCCTCCTGCGATTTCGCCGGTTTGCCGGTTTTCCGTTGCGGGGTCGAGAGGCCGGCGGCGTTTTCGCCCGGCAACCTCAAGGCGGGGTGCCGGTTTTCCCTGCGCTGCGACTGATCGAGAAAAACGAAGAGGAACAGCAACATGGCAACGAACGACAAGCAGAATACGAGCGGCAGGCAGGGTTTCGCCAAGGACCACGACCTCGCGTCCGAGGCGGGGCGCAAAGGCGGGCAGGCCAGCCATGCTGGCGGCGGCCATGCGGGCACCGGCCAGCAGGGCATGCAGCATCGCCAGTCCGAGGTCGGCAGCGGCAAGCAGGCGGACAGCGGCAACTTCGCCAACGACCGGCAGAAGGCATCGGACGCCGGCAAGAATGGCGGCCACCACTCCTGACGGTCCGCGCCCGGCCGCACCGGCCACCGGACCCGCAGCACCGGGTGACCGGCGGCGGCCGCGAAACGGAAAAGGGGGCCTTTCGGCCCCCTTCGTCGTGTTCAGGCGGCGCGGCGCGCCACTTCCTCGGGGCTCATCCGCACCAGGGCCTCGTAGTCGCCGATCAGCGTTTCGGTGATCTGGCCCGGGGTGTAGTGGTGCTCGCCGATCTGGCGCACCGGCGTGACCTCGGCGGCGGTGCCGGCCAGGAACACCTCGGTGGCGTCCTTCAGCTCCTCCACCTTGATGGTGCGCTCCACCACGGTCATCTGCCGGGCCTTGGCCAGCTTCATCACGGTGCGGCGGGTGATGCCGTCCAGGAAGCAGACGGGCTTGGGGGTGTGCACCTCACCGTTGAAGACGAAGAAGGCATTGGCGCCGGTCGCCTCGGCCACGTCGCCCTTGTAGTCCAGCATCATGGCGTCGTCGAAGCCCTCGGCCTCGGCCTGATGCTTGGACAGGGTGCCGATCATGTACAGGCCGGCGGCCTTGGAGGCGGTGGGCGCCGTGTCGGGGGCCGGGCGGCGCCACTGCGCCATGCCGAGGCGGACGCCCTTCATGCGGTTGTCGCCGAACAGGTTGGGCCAGGCCCAGGCCGCGATGGCCAGGTGGATCTTGGTCTGCTGCGCGGACACCGCCAGCATCTCCGACCCGCGCCAGGCGATGGGGCGGACATAGGCGTTGGTGAAGCCGTTCTTTTCCAGCACCGCGTTGCAGGCGGCGTCGATCTCGTCGGCCGAATAGGGGATGTCGAAGCCCAGGATTTTGCCGGAGCCGATCAGCCGGTCGGTGTGCTCGCGCAGCTTGAAGATGTTGCCTTCATAGGCGCGCTCACCCTCGAACACGCCGCTCGCGTAATGGAGCCCGTGCGTCAGAACGTGTAGCTTGGCATCGCGCCACGGCACCATCTCGCCGTCGAACCAGATCCAGCCGTCGCGGTCGTCGAAAGGAACCAACGCCATGTCAGCTATCCTCCAGGGGTGTTTCGCGCAATAACATTGCGTGTGATAGCCGAACCGTAAAATCTCTGGCACTATGTGTCAATGAAGCTGACCCAACAGGCAAGCATGACAGCAATGCCCGAAGCGCCCGACAAGCCGGTCATGGACCGCAGCCCCGGCACCGCCGGCCGCCAGCTCCTGTTTCTGCGGGAAGAGGAGCTGCGCCTGGCGCAGGACCTGCTGTTCTTCGGCTACCGCGACTTCACCGCGGGGGCTGACGAGATCCTGGCCGAACTGAACATGGGCCGCGCCCACCACCGCGTGCTGCATTTCGTGGGCCGCCGCCCGGGCATCACGGTGGGCGACCTGCTGGCCATCCTCGGCATCACCAAGCAGTCGCTCGGCCGCGTGCTGACGCCCCTGGTGGAGGAGGGCTACGTGACCCAGGCCCCCGGCCGCAACGACCGGCGCCAGCGCCTCCTGTCGCTGACAGCGAAAGGCGAGGCGCTGGAGCGCCGGCTGTTCGAGCGGCAGCGCGAATGGGTGATGCGCGCTTATCGCGAAGCCGGCCCCGTGGCGGTGGAAGGCTTCCGCCGCGTGATGCGCGGGCTGATGGGCGAGGACGCCCGCGCGCAGCTTGACCGTGCCCTGCCCAACACCAGCCAGAGTGCCGCCTAGTGGACAATGCCCATCTCCTGGTCGTCGACGACGACGCCCGCCTGCGCACCCTGCTGCACCGCTTCCTGTCGGAGCAGGGCTTTCGCATCACCGTGGCGGCCGATGCCACGGCGGCCCGGCAGGCGCTGTCCTCCATGGCCTTTGACCTCCTGGTGCTGGACGTGATGATGCCCGGCGAAAGTGGCCTGGACCTGACGGAAAGCCTGCGCCGCGAAGGCCATGAGGTGCCGATCCTGATGCTGACCGCCGCCGGCGGGCCGGAGGACCGCATCGCCGGCTTCGAGCACGGCGCCGACGACTACCTGGCCAAGCCCTTCGAGCCGCGCGAGCTGGCGCTGCGCATCCGCACCATCCTGAAGCGGGCCGCTCCCGCCACGCCCTCGGCCTTGCCGCAGGCACCGGTGCAGCTCGGCCCCCACTGGTTCGATCCGGAGCGGGGGGAGCTGCGCGGCGCCGACGGCACGCAGCGCCTGACGGGGGGCGAGGCGGCGCTGCTGTCCGCGCTGGCCCGCCGGGCCGGCGAGGTGCTGACCCGCGAGGAGATCGCCGCCGCCCTCGGCACCCCGGAAGCCGGCGAGCGGGCGATCGACGTGCAGGTCACGCGGCTGCGCCGCAAGATCGAGCCCGACCCGCGCGAGCCGCGCTTCCTGCAAACCATTCGCCACCGTGGCTACGTGCTGCGGCCCGGCGCGTGAGGAGGGGCGCGTGAAACGCATCGCCCGGCTGTTCCGGGGGCTGCTGCCGCGCGGCCTGCTCGGCCGCGCGCTGCTGATCATCCTGCTGCCGCTGCTGATCCTGCAGGGCGTGGCGCTGCAGCTGTTCTACGGCGGGCATCTGGATGTCATCTCCCGCCGGCTGGCGGGCGGCGTGGCGGGCGATGTCGGCATGGTGACCGAGTTGCTGTCCCGCTTTCCGGGCGAAGACGACCGGGGCTGGATCTTCCACGAAGCCGCCTGGCGCTTCGACCTGTCGCTGGCCTTTGAGCCGGCGGCCTCCATCGCGGGCGGCACCAACCGGCCGAGCTGGCTGCCGATCCTGCCGTTGGAGGACGACCTGGTACAGGCGCTGGGCGAGCGCGTGCGGCTGCCCTTCGACACGGACTGGCAGTCCGACCCGCGCAGCGTGATCATCCGCGTGCAGATGCCGGACGGGGTGCTGCATGTGGAGGCGCCGCGCAAGCGGCTGTTCTTTGGCACGCTGTACCTGTTCGTCATCTGGCTGGTCGGCACCTCGCTGCTGCTGTTCCTGGTGGCGGCGCTGTTCATGAAGAATCAGGTTCGCGCTATCCGGCGGCTCGCCAGCGCGGCGGAATCCTTCGGCATCGGCCGCCAGCACGGGCCGATCAAGCCGGAAGGCGCGGCCGAGGTGCGGCAGGCGGCGGCGGCCTTCAACCAGATGCAGGGCCGCATCCGCCGCTTCATCAACCAGCGCACCGAGATGCTGGCCGGCATCAGCCACGACCTGCGCACGCCGCTCACCCGGTTGCGCCTCGGCCTCGCCATGCTGCCGCCGGGCGCGGAAGAGGACGCGGTGGCGATGGGCGAGGACGTGGCCGAGATGGAGCGGCTGATCGCCACCTACCTGTCCTTCGCGCGGGGCGAGGGCACGGAGCAGTCGCAGCCCGCCGACCTGGCGCAGCTGGTGCGCGACCTGGTGGCCAAGGCGCGCCGCGCCGGTACCGGCCTGTCCGTGGAGGCGCCGGAATCGCTGATCCTGCCGCTGCGCGTGGATGCGCTGCGCCGCTGCCTGGGCAACCTGCTGGACAATGCCCGCGCGCATGCCCACCGCATCGTGGTGGCGCTGCACGAGGCGACGTTGATGGAAGCAGGGCGCGCGCCGTCCCGCTGGGTGGAGATCACGGTGGATGACGACGGGCCAGGCATCCCGGAGGCCTCGCGCGAGGAAGCCTTCCGCCCCTTCGCGTCATTCTCGGCCGGCGGCACCGGGCTGGGGCTGGCCATCGCGCGGGACATCGCGCGCGCGCATGGTGGTGACGTGGTGCTGGAAGGCAGCCCGATGGGCGGGCTGCGGGCGCGGGTGCGCCTGCCGGCCTGAACGGCCGACAGGCGCCGCGTGGCTGCTCAGGAGCCGGTGGGGGGCAGGGCGCCGTTGCTTTTGGCGACCAGCCCCTTCACCTCGTCCATCGCCTCGGCGAAGCGCTTGTTCAGCAGCGAAAGCGCCTCGCCGTTGGACTTCTGGATGAGATCGGCGATCTCCTGCATGTTCGCCACGGCACGGCCGTAGGTGGCCTTGACCATCTCCGCCTGGCTGGCCGCCTTGTCCTGCGCCGAGCCGCCGGGGGAGGAGGCGGACCGCACCGCGTCCGTCAGCTCGGCCATGGATTGCTGCAGGATTTCCATGTGGCGCTTGGCCACGGCCTGCGCACCTTCCAGAGCAATGCGGTTGGCCGCGGACAAGGCCTCGAAGTTGCGGCGTTGGGCGGCGGCCAGGGTCTCGACGTCCGGCATGCCAGGGACGCGGAACTCCGACAGCATCTTCATCATATCCATCTGCGGGCCCTTGAACTGGTCGGACATCGGCGTCTCCCTTGTGTTTGGCTTGGCCACGAACATAACGCCCGGAACACCGTTTCGGAACGACAATGCGGCCGCCGGATGGCTTTGCATCTCACGCAAGGCGAGATGCGCGCCGTGAGATCAGATGGAGGGCGACAGCGGCTCATCCGCGGCCGCGGATGATTCGGGCATGTCGATGCGCAGCGTGCCGGCGATCTGCGCGGCGCGGTCCAGCGCCCGGTCCAGCGCCGCCATGGTGCCGCCCAGGTCCTGGCCCTCGTCCTTTTCCCAGGCCCGCAGGGTGGCGAGCCAAACGCCGCTCAGGCCATTCACCCGCAACGCGCCCTTGAAGCCACTGGCCTCGATGCCCGCCGCTTCCAGCATCCAGGCCATGGACGCGCCGAGCTGCGGCGCCAGCATCAGCGTGAGCATCGGGTCGGTGCGCATGTCGCGCCCCAGGCGGATCACGCCGTCCCGGTGCGGCTGCAGCGCGTCGATGCGCCGCATCAGCACGTCGAACAACCGGTCCCGGGCACTGCCGGTGGCGACGGTGGGGTTGTCGCGCAGCACCGCCTCGTCCACCGCGCGGGCGAACATCAGCGGCAGCGCACCCTTGTAAGGCGCGCGCGCCCGCAGCTCGGCAAGGGTCATGCCGCTGCGGCTGGCGACCGCCTGCATGGAAAGCTGCTGCCAACCTTGCTCGGCCACCAGCGACCAGAAGGTGTCGAACAGGACGGAATCGGAAACGGGCGCGGGGCCGGTGCTGTCGCTCATGCTGCCAAGTTTGGGGCGATGGCGGCGTTTGACCAGGGGGCCAGCGGGTGGCGGCGCATCATCCGGCCAGTTCGCGCGAGCGTGCGGTGGCGGCGGCGATCGCCTCGTCCATCAGCCGGGGCCAGGCGTCGGGCGCCATCAGCACCGCCAGGGCGCGTTCCGTGGTGCCCTTCGGGCTGGTGACGTTGATCCGCAGCTGCGCCGCGTCCTGCGCGCTGGCGGCCAGCAGCGCGCCGGCGCCGGACACCGTGCGCCGGGCCATGCGCCGTGCCAGGTCCGGCGGCAGGCCCTGGGCGATGGCAGCCTGCTCCATCACCTCGGCCAGCAGGAACACATAGGCGGGGCCGCCGCCCGACACGGCGGTGACCGGGTCGATCAGCCCCTCGTCCTCCACCCAGGCAACTTCTCCCACGGCGGCCAGCAGCTCGTCCGCCAGGGCCTTCTGCCGCACGTCCACGCCGGGGCCGGCGAAGCAGCAGGTGAAGCCCTGGCCGATGGCCGCGGGCGTGTTGGGCATGGCGCGCACCACGCGCGCGGCGCCACCCACCGCGGCGGCGATGCCTTGCACGGTCTTGCCGGCCATGATGGACACCACCAGCGCACCGGCCCGCACGAAATGCTCGACCCCCGGCAGGGCGCCATCCGCCTGCTGCGGCTTGGTGGCCAGCACGATGGCGGCGGGGGCGAAGCCCGCCGGCACCTGGTCCATGCTGGCGCAGATGGTGGCGCGGCCGGCGAAGGCGGCGGCGGAAGCGCCGTGCGGCTCCACCACCACCACCTGCTCCACGCCCTGTTCCAGCCAGCCTTCCAGCATGGCGCCGCCCATCTTGCCGCAGCCGATCAGCAACAGCGCGGGCAGGGGTGCGCTGCTCATGCCTCGCCGACGCAGTCCAGCATGGCGGCTTCCAGCGCCTCGGCCGGCGACTTGCCGCCCCACAGCACGAACTGGAAGGCCGGGTAGAATCGCTCGCATTCCGTGATGGCGATGTCCATCATGTCCTCCAGGCTTTCGGCGCTGGCGCCGCGGGCGCCGCGCAGCAGCATGGCATGGCGGAACACCGGCCCGCCATCCTCGCTGTCGATGCCGAAATGCCCGATCCACAGCCGGTCGTTGGCCAGCGCCAGCAGCTCGAACATCTTTTGCCGGTGGGCGGGGGGTACCTTCAGGTCGAAGGCGCAGGTGAAGTGCATGGCGCTGATGTCCTGCGACCAGCAGAAGAACAGGCCGTAGTTGCACCACTTGCCGGGGGCCTCGGCCGCCATTTCGCCGTCCGAGCGGCGCTCGAAGGTCCATTCGTTGGCGGTGACAATCTGTTCCAGGACGTCCAGCGGGTTGGCTGAACGGTCTCGGTCTACGGTTTGCAGGCCGGACATCGTGGCACCTCCTTCCTGGTTGGAGCGGTGCGGGACACCTATGCTTGGGTCAGCGGAAGGCTCCACCACCAAGATATCGATATCGCAGCGCGAAATACCGCCGCAAGGGGGCATCGCCCGAGTCCGCCGCCGCCGGCCGCATTTTCACGCCGCCGCCCGCCTGGGCAAGCCGCGGGGCGGCGGATACTGTGGCGGCCATGTCCCAAGCCGCGCCCGCTGTCCTCGCCCCCAGCCCCGCTCCCGCGCGGGAGCGGGCCGTGGGCTTTGCCTGCGCCTTTGGCGTCACGCTGGTGTGGTGCGGCTTTCTGCTCGCGGCGCGGCTGTCGGCGCAGCAGCCCTTCACGCCGTGGGACGTGGCGGCGCTGCGCTACACCGGCGGCTTTCTGTGCGGGCTGGCGCTGGCGGCGCGCTTCGGCTGGCCGCGCCTGGGCGCCGGCAAGGCGCTGGGGCTGATGGCGGGCGCCGCCTTCGGCTTTCCGCTGGCCTCCTACATCGGCTTCGGCTTCGCGCCCGTGGCGCATGGCGCGGTGATGATGACGGGGCTGCTGCCCTTCGTCACCGCCGGCCTCGCCACCCTGTTCATGGGCGAACGCTGGACAGGGCGGAAGCTGCTGTCCCTGGCCGTGGTGGGCGCCGGCATCGGGCTGCTGGCGGCCGATACCTTTGGCAGCTATCCCGGCGCCTGGCGGGGCGACCTGATCTTTCTGGTGGGCTGCCTGTCCTGGGCGGGCTTCACGCTGCTGATCCGCCATTGGCGGGTGCCGGCCATCACCGCCACCACGGCGCTGGCCCTGTATCCGGCGGTGATCTACCTGCCGGTCTGGCTGCTGTTCCTGCCCAGCCGCCTGCACGAGGCCCCGGCCGGCGCCATCGCCTTCCAGATGGCCTATCACGGCGTGCTGGCCGTGGTAGTGGCGGGCTTTCTGTTCACCCGCGCGGTGAACGCCATAGGCTCCGCCCGCACCACCACCGTCACGGCGCTGACGCCCGCGCTGGCCGCGCTGCTGGCCTGGCCGCTGATGGCGGAGCCGCTGGGCACGGCCGGTCTGATGGGCGTGGTGCTGGTGTCCCTCGGCATGGTGCTGGGGGTGATGGGAAAGCGGGCGTGACCTGGTTCAGCCCGCGCGGCCGCATCGGTCGGGGCGAGTTCTGGCTGGGCTACGTGCTGCCGCTGAGCGTGCTGAGCCTGCCCGTGCTGGTGGTGCTGTCGCAGGAAATCTGGCGCATGGGCGCCGTGGTGCTGCTGGTGTTGCTGGAAGACCAGCCGGACGCGCTGGCCATGCTGCACGAGCTGATGCTGGACATGCCGCCGCCCGCGCTGCCACGCTTCTTTATGGCCTTGGCGGGATGGTTGCTGGTGCAGGTGCTGGGGCTGGTGGGTGCCGCCAAGCGCTGGCACGACCTGGGGCAAAGCGGCTGGTGGAACTGCGTCCTGCTGGTGCCGGTGCTGGGCTGGGGCGCGGGGCTGCTGGCACTGGGCTTCTTGCGGGGCGAGGACGGCGGCAACCGCTACGGCCCCGGGCGCGGCCAGCCGGCCATGCCGCCGGTGCCGGCCCGCAGCGTGCCCGCCATCGCGCCGCCACCCCCGCCGCCGCCGTCCCCCCCAACGTTCCGGTCGCCTTGGGGATGACGCTGCGGCTCGCCCTCGCGCCGCTGGCGCCCTGGCTCGGCAACCTGCCAGGCAACCTGGGGCGGCTGCGTGGCGCGCGCGCCGCGGCGGCGGCGGCCGGTGCCGCGTTGTTGAGCACGCCGCAGGCCAGCCTGACCGGCGCCGCCCTGCTGGACCTGGGCCGCGACGCGGCCTTTCTGGATGCCTGCGACGCGGCGCTGGACCAACTGGCCGGCGAAACCGCCGATGGCGGCCCGGCGATCCTGCTGGGCGCACCGTGGCGGCGGGACGGGCGGGTGCATGACTCCCTGGTGCTGCTGGACGGCGGCCGGTTGGTGGCCCGCCGCGCCCGGCATGCCGCTGGGCCCCCGCCCTTCGATGCCGGGCCGGCGCCGGGGCCGGTGGCCTTTCGCGGTGCGCGGCTGGGCCTGCTGGCGGGCGAAGACCTGGAAGATCCGTCCGTCGCTGAAACGCTGGCCGAAACAGGTGCCGAGCTGCTGCTCTGCGCGTCCGCCATGCCCTTCGCCCCCGGCAGCGCCGCGCGGGCGCAGGACCACGCGGTGGCCCGGGTGGTGGAAACCGGCCTGCCGCTGGCCTGGGTGGGGCTGCTGGGCGGGCAGGGGGCGGATGTGTTCGCGGGCGGGGCCTTCGCGTTGAACGCCGACCGGACGCTGGCCCTGTCGCTGCCGCCCTTCGCGGCCGGGCAGGCGGTGGTGGACTGGAACGAGGCCTGGCACTGCACGCCCCAGCCCTTGCCGGCTGCCGTGCCGGAACCGGCGCTTCTGTGGCAGGCGCTGTGCCGCGGCATCGCCGACCATGTGCGCAAGGGCGGCTTCGACGGCGCCGTGCTGGCGGCGGCACCTGGCGAGCGGTTGCTGGCCGCCTGCGCGCGCGCCGCGCTGGGCGATGCGCTGCTGCCGTCCCCCGGGCCCGGGGCAGCGCTGCTGTCGCCGCTGAACCGCGCCACCTGGCTGCTGGGTGGCCGCGGGGCGGGGTTCGCGCCGCTGCTGGGGCTGTATCCCTCGCAACTTGCGGCACTGGCGGAATGGCATGACGGCCGCTGGCCCGACCAGGCCATCGGCCCCGTCCCGCCGCATCCGGCCGAACCCATCTTGCAGGGATTGGTGGAGCGCGCCGAGCCCCCCGCCGCCCTGGTCGCCCAGGGCTTTCCGGCGGCCGAGGTGGCGGATATCTGGCGCCGGGTGCAGGCTGGCGGGTACAACCCGCTGCACGCCGCCCCGGGCCTGCTGCTCGGCCGCCGGCCCGAACGTCGCTTTCCACAACACCACGGATTCACTGACTGCACCCCATGAGCGCCACTTTCGACCAGAACCTTTTCGCGCCCGAGGGCGGCTTCGTGGTGCGCATCCGCGACCTGTCGGGCGGCAATGGCAGCGAGCCAGTGGAAACCATCCGCGGCTTTCCCACGCTGGTGCAGGCCAATGCCTTCGCGCGCCGCTACGTGCGCGACAGCATCGAGCGCTGCCGCACGCGCGGCATGGACGCCGAGGCCGTGCTGGCCGCCTGGTTCGCCTTCGGTGAGGACGCCGAGGTGGTGACCAAGGACGGCGGGGCCTGGAGCAGCGGCGCCGAGATCCGCGACTTCGCCGCCAAGCCGGTGAGCGACCCGGAGGACCGCAACTGGCGCGTGCTGGACCCGCGCCGCGACGTGGACGACGCGGAAGCGGAGGACGAGGCATGAAGCTGCGCTTCGCCCCCAGCCCGACCGGCTTTTTGCACGTGGGCAACGCCCGCGTGGCCCTGGCCAACTGGCTGGTCGCCCGCCGCGCCGGCGGCACCTTCGTGCTGCGCTTCGACGACACGGACACTGAGCGGTCCAAGCCGGAATATGCCACGGCGATCGAGGAGGACCTGCGCTGGCTGGGCCTGGACTGGGACGAGAGCTTCGCGCAGTCCTCCCGCCTCGCGGCCTACGAGGCGGCCGCCGAGCGGCTGAAGAAGTCCGGCCACCTTTATCCCTGCCTGGAGTCGGAGGAGGAGCTGCGCTTCAAGCGCGAGCAGCGGCAAAAGCAGGGCCGCCCGCCCGTCTACGACCGCGCCGCGCTGAAGATGACCGCCGAGCAGCTGGAGCGCGCGCTGGCCAACGGCAAGCAGCCCTACTGGCGCTTCAAGCTGTCGCCACGCACGGTGGAATGGCACGACGGCGTGCTCGGCCGCCGGCAGGTCAAGCTGCCACCGATCTCCGACCCCGTGCTGATCCGCGCGGACGGGTCGTTCCTGTACACCTTCACCTCCGTGGTCGATGACCTGGAAACCGGCGTGACCGGCGTGATCCGCGGCGAGGACCACGTCACCAACACCGGCGTGCAGATCGACATCATGGAGGCGCTGGGCATGCGCCCCGGGCGCATCGACTTCGCGCACCTGCCGCTGCTGACGGATGCCGACGGCAGCCAGCTTTCCAAGCGCATCGGCTCCATGGGCCTGCGCCAGCTGCGGCGGGACGGGGTGGAGGCGCCGGCGCTGTGCGGCTACCTCGCAGCCCTCGGCTCCTCGCAGGACCCGGTGCCGGGCATGCCGCGCGAGCTGCTGGCGGGCTTCTCGCTGGAGCACCTGTCGCGGTCCTCGGCGCGCTTCGACCCGACGCAGCTGCTGGCGCTGAACCGCCGCTATCTGCACGGGCTGGATTTCGCCACGGTGCGCGACCGCCTGCCGGACGGTGCCGACGAGCGGTTCTGGCTGGCGGTGCGCGGCAACCTCGACCTGATCTCCGAGGCGCGGGACTGGCACGAGGTCGCCGCCGGCACCCCGGCCATCGCCGCCCAGCCGGAGGAGGCGGAGCTGCTGCGCCTGGCGCTGGACACCCTGCCGCCGGCCCCCTGGGACGACACCACCTGGGGAAGCTGGACCCGTGCGCTGGGCGCTGCATCCGGGCGCAAGGGAAAGGCGTTGTTCCTGCCGCTGCGGCGTGCGTTGACGGGCGAGGACCATGGGCCGGAGCTCAAGGCTTTTCTGCCCCTGATCGGCCCTGACCGCGCTGCGCAGCGCCTGCGATCCGCCATCGGGTAGGAACCCCGCCGCCATGAGCATCGTCGCTGCCTCGACCTATCGCGACGGTGCCCGGGTGGGCGGCGCGCTGGTGCCGCCGGAATCCCTGTGGGAACTGAAGCGCAACGAGTTTGTCTGGATCGGCCTGTTCGAGCCGGAGGAACATGAGCTGCGCGATCTGGCGCAGCGCTTCCACCTGCACCCGCTGGCGGTGGAGGATGCGCTGACGGCGCACCAGCTGCCCAAGCTGGAAAGCTACGGCGACCAGCTCTTCGTCGTCGCCCGCACGGCACGGCTGGAGAACGGCGCGATCGTGTATGGCGAGACCAGCATCTTTGTCGGTCCCAACTTCATCATCACCGTCCGCCACGGCTCGGCGCGCGCCCACACCAAGTTGCGCCAGCAGCTGGAGGCGGCGCCGGCGCGGCTGAAGCACGGCACCGACTTCGTGCTGCACGGGCTGCTCGACTTCATCGTCAAGGGCTACGAGCCGGTGATCGATGGCATTGAGGAGGAGGTGCTGGAGCTGGAAGCGCGCTCCATCGACTGCCCGTTGAGCAAGGACGAGGTGCACCGCATCTTCCGCCACCGGCGCGACCTGATGCGCTTTTCCCGCACCCTCGGCCCGATGGAAGAGGTGGTGGGACAACTGGAAAACCTCGACCTGCCCTGCGTGGACAACGACATGCGCCCGTATTACCGCGACGTGCACGACCACCTGCGCCGCGTGCAGGCGATGACGGACGGGCTGCGCGAGGTACTGCGCTCGGTGTTCGAGGCCGGGCTGCTGATCGAGCAGCAGCAGCAAAGCGTCATCACCCGGAAGCTGGCCTCCTGGGCCGCCATCCTGGCTGTGCCGACGGCCATCGCCGGGCTGTACGGCATGAACTTCGAGAACATGCCCGAGCTGAAGTGGCAGTACGGCTACCCCACGGTGCTGGGCGTGATCGCGCTGGTGTGCGGCGTGTTGTACTGGCGCTTCCGCAAGGCGGGGTGGCTTTAGCCGCGCAACCCAATGGCACCGCCCGTGCTTTGCACCGCAGCATCGGGGGATTTTCGGCATGAGCAGCGGCGGATCGCGCAAGGTCATCTATGCGGCACTGGCGGGCAACCTCGCCATCGCCGTCACCAAGGGGCTGGCGGCCGCCTATACCGGCTCCTCCGCCATGTTCAGCGAGGCGATCCATTCGGCGGTGGACACGGGCAACCAGGGCCTGCTGCTGCTGGGGCTGAAGCGTGCCGCCCGGCCGCCGGACGCCACCCACCCCTTCGGCCACGGCATGGAGCTGTATTTCTGGTCCTTCGTGGTGGCGCTGATGATCTTCGCGCTGGGTGGTGCCTTTTCCATCTACGAAGGCATCCACAAGGTTCTAGCGCCGGAGCCGGTGGCGAATGCCTGGGTGAACTACGCCGTGCTCGGCACCTCCATCCTGTTTGAAGGCTATTCCTTCAGCGTGGCGCTCAAGGAATTCAACCTCGCCCATGCCGACGAGCCGTTCTGGCAGGCGATCCGCGCCAGCAAGGACCCCAGCGTCTTCGCCGTGCTGCTGGAGGATTCGGCGGCGCTCGCCGGGCTGGTGGTGGCGATCGCGGGCGTGGCCCTGTCGCAGCTGCTGAACCTGCCGGCGCTGGACGGCGTCGCCTCCCTCGCCATCGGCCTGCTGCTGGTGGCCACGGCGGTGTTCCTGGGGCGCGAAACGCTGAGCCTGCTGACCGGCGAATCCGCGTCCCGCGCCTCGCTGGACGGCGTGCGCGCCCTGCTGCGGGCCGACCCGCGGGTGCGGGCGGTGGACGAGGTGCTGAGCATGCAGCTCGGCCCGCGCGAGGTGCTGGTGGCCATCACCATCGACTTCCGCGACGACCTGTCGGGCGATGCGGTGGAGCGCGCGGCGGCGGAGCTGACCCAGGCCGTGGAAGCCAGCCACCCGGAGGTGACCCGGCTGTTCATGCGCCCGCGGCGTTTGCCGGTGGCCGCGCCGGCCTGAACCGCGCCTGGCGGCAGGCCTTCACCCCCACTTGGCCGCCGCCGCGTCGTCGCTGCTCCTGGCCGCCACCCAGCGGGTGGTGCCGTCAGCGAACTCCTCGTGCTTCCAGAAGGGCGCGCCGGTCTTCAACCAGTCGATCAGAAAGGCGCAGGCTTCCAGCGCCGCCGTGCGGTGGCGGCTGGCGGTCAGCACCAGCACGATCGGCTGGCCCGGCAGGATGCGCCCGTGCCGGTGGATCACGGTGCAGCCGGTGAGCGGCCAGCGGGCCTCCGCCTGCGCCGCGATCTCCGCCAGGGCGCGCTCCGTCATGCCGGGGTAGTGTTCCAGCACCAGCGCCGCCAGCCCGTCGTCGGCACGGCACAGCCCCACGAAGCTGGCCAGCCCGCCGACATCGTCGCGCCCCGCCGTCAGCGCCGCGCTTTCGGCCGCGAGGTCGAAGGGTGCTTCCTGCACGCGGATCAGGGCCACCGGCTCAGCCGCCCGTGACGGGGGGAAAGAAGGCCACCTCGTCGCCGGCCCGCACCGGGTGCTCCGGCCCGCAAAAGGCCTGGTTCACCGCGCAGCGGATCTGCCCCGCCTCGGCAAAGGCGCTGGCATGGCCGGGCGAGCGCCCGGCGAGCCACCGCATCAACCCGGCCACGTCCGCTACCTCGGCCGGCGGGTCCACCCGCTCGGCCCCCAGGCCAATCCGCTGGCGTACCCAGGCGAAGTACAGGACCTGCATCAGCGCGGCGTCGGCACCTGGCGCACGCCGCCGCGCCCGTCCAGCAGCGTGGTGGTGCCACCCTGCGGGATGGCGATGCCGGTGGCGCCTTCGGGCGTCGTGTAGGTGGCGTAGCCGGGGCCGCCCGTGCTGGTCACCACGGGGCCGTTCGGCGTCGGGATCACCCGCCCGTCGGCGCGGGGCGGCGGCGGGGCCAGCGGGGCGGGGGCCGGGTTCAGCGGCCGCAGGTTGGGGGCCTGGAAGCCGGGCGGCGGGCCGGAATAAACGTCGTTCATCGGCGGCGGGCTGGAGCTGCCGCGCCGCTCCTGGTTGCGCGTGGTCGGCGGCTCGCCGGGGCGCACGCGGGCGTCGGGGTTGCCGATGGTGCCGCGCGGCGCGTCCTCGCTGGGCCAGACGCTGTTGCCGGATTCCGGCAGCAGCGGCGGCACCTCCACGTCGCGGCCCATCACGCGGGCGACGGTCAGGCTGTCCACCGGCGGCTGGATCGGCGTGCTACCGCAGGCCGCCAACAGGGCCAGGCCGCCCAAGGCCATTGCTCGGGTCGCCATCCGTGGCTGCCGCATGATCCGCTCCTGATGTCTGCCAGTACTCATGGCGCGGAAGATGCGCCCGGGGGAGGCAATGCTCAAGGGTGGCGGGGCTGCTTGGCCGCCAGCTTGGCATCCTGCGCCTCCGCGTGCCGCAGCCCGGCGCGCAGGTAGTCCCAGCCGGTCACCAGCGTCAGCACCGCCGCCGCCCACAGCATCGCCTCGCCGATCAGCGACACTGGCAGGAAGCCGAGGCCCAGCACGCGCGCCGCCGTGTCGCCCGCCAGCAGGGTGCCGAGCGCGCCCATCTGCATGCCGGTCTTCCACTTGGCCAGCTTGGTGACCGGCAGGCCGACGCGCAGCTCCGCCAGGAATTCCCGCAGGCCGGACACCAGGATCTCGCGCAGCAGGATGATGATGGCGGGCAGCAGCCCCCAGCCGGTGAGCCGGCCCAGCCCCGCCAGCAGCATCAGCGCCGCGCCCACCAGCAGCTTGTCGGCGATCGGGTCCAGCATGCGGCCGAAGGCGGAGATCAGCTTGCGCTCGCGCGCGATCTTGCCGTCGAAGTAGTCGGTGATGGCGGCGACCGAGAACACCAAGCACGCCGCGGCATCCCCCCACGGCGTGCGCAGCGCCGCCAGCAGCACCAGCAGCGGGATGGCCGCGATGCGCGACATGGTCAGCAGATTGGGCAGGTCAGTGGGCAAGACGGGGTCCCGTAAGCATCGCCTCAGCCCTTTGCCGAATTCGGCTGCCGCGCGCCAGGGTGGAAATGCTCATGGATGCGCGTCGCCATGGCGGGGCCGATGCCCGGGCAGTTGGAAAGATCGGACAGTCCGGCCTGCCGCACGCCGCGCGCCGAGCCGAAATGATTCAGCAGCCGCCGCTTGATGGCCGACCCGACTCCGGGGATCTCGTCCAGTTCGCTGCGGGTGAGGTTCTTTGAGCGCCCCGCCCGGTGGGTGGTGATGGCGAAGCGGTGCGCCTCGTCCCGCAGCCGCTGCAGGTAGTACAGCACCGGGTCGCGCGGCGGCAGCTGGATGGGGTCGTGGCCATCCCGGTAGAACCATTCGCGCCCGGCGTCGCGGTCCGGGCCCTTGGCCACGGCGACCATGGGCAGGTCTTCCAGCCCCAGCTCGGCCATGATGGCGCGGGCGGCGGACAGCTGGCCGGCGCCGCCGTCGATCAGCACCAGGTCCGGCCACCCCTCGCCATCGCGCGTCGGGTCCTCCTTCAAGGCCTTGCCGAAGCGGCGCTCGAACACCTCGCGCATCATCGCGAAGTCGTCGCCGCCGCCGCTGGCGGCGCGCGAGCCGCCGCCAGGGCGGGCTGGCGCGGCGGGCAGGGGCACCGCGTCGCCGTCGGTGTCCACGATGTCGGGCGCGGGGGCGCGGGGGTTGCGCACCACGCCGGTGGTCTCGCCCCGGATGGCATATTTGCGATAGGCGCCCTTGGTGAAGCCGTCCGGCCCGGCCACCACCATCACGCCATAGGCATTGCTGCCCTGGATGTGGCTGTTGTCGTAGATCTCGATGCGCCGGGGCACCTCGGGCAGGTCGAACAGCCTTTGCACGCCGTCCAGCAGGGCGGCCTGCGCGGTGCCCTCGGCCAGGTGCCGCTCCAGCGCTTCCCGCGCGTTGGTGGCGGCATGGTCCACGGCGGCGCGCTTGTCGCCACGCTGCGGGCGGTGAAGCTCCACCTTGCGTCCGGCCTTGATGGACAGGGCTTCGGCGATCAGCGCGGATTCCGGCAGGTCGTGGTTCAGCAACACCAGCGGCGGCGGCGGCAGGTCGTCGTAGAGCTGCGACAGAAAGGCGGTCAGCACCTCGTCCGGGGCTGCGTCGTCCTTGCCGTGGCTTGGAAAGAAGGAGCGGTTGCCGTTGTTGCGGCCGCCGCGGAAAAAAAACACCTGCACGCAGGACTGGCCGGCCAACTGGTGCATCGCCACCACGTCCGCATCGCCGATGCCATCCAGGTGGATGCTGTTCTGCCCCTGCACGTGGGTCAGGCCGCGGATGCGGTCGCGGATGGAGGCCGCGCGCTCGAACTGCAGCTCGGCGGCGGCGGCCTCCATCTCGGCGGCCAGTTTCTTCTGGATGGAGGGCGTTTCGCCGGACAGGAACTGCTTGGCCTGCTTCACCAGCCCGGCATAGTCCTCCCGGCTGATGCGCTCCACGCAGGGCGCCGAGCAGCGCTTGATCTGGTACAGCAGGCAGGGCCGGTCGCGGCTGTTGAACACCGTGTCGCGGCAGGAGCGCAGCAGGAACACGCGCTGCAGCGCCGTGATGGTCTGGTTCACCGCCCAGGCGCTGGCGAAGGGGCCGAAATAGCTGGCGCCCTTCTTCTTGTCGCCGCGGTGCTTGCCGATCATCGGCCAGTCGTGGTCGTCGGTCAGCAGCAACCAGGGGTAGGACTTGTCGTCCCGCAGCACGATGTTGAAGCGCGGCCGCAGGCGCTTGATCAGGTTGGCTTCCAGCAGCAGCGCCTCGGCCTCGGAGCCGGTGGTGACGATCTCCATGCGCCGGGTGCCGGACACCATGCGCCGCAAGCGCTCCGGCAGCCGGCCGATCTGTGTGTAGGAATACACGCGCCGCTTCAGGTTGCGCGCCTTGCCGACGTACAGCGCGTCGCCCTTGGCATCGAGCATCCGGTACACGCCGGGGGCCTCGGGCATCTGCAGCAGGGCGGCTTCGATCACCGCGACGCCTTGCATGGGCGTGGGCTCGAACTCGCCGGGAGGGGTGGCGTCAGGCATGGGGGGGATCAATCACGCAAGGGCTGGCGGCTCAAGGGGAGAGGCGGTTTTTCCACCGAAGCTGTGGATAAGGGTGTGGATGCATGGGGGGCAACCACCCGTAAGTGGCTGTCATCTGCCGTTCATACGGTGGTGCTCATGCATTGGGCAATCAAGCCTTGCAATAAAAAACAATAACTTAGGGCTTTCCGGCCTGCCCGGAAATGTCAATGGCAGGAATGAACTTGACGCTCGCGCACTCGCCGGCGGGGCGGAGTGGACCTTTGAAAGCCTCGGCGGGCCGCCTCGGTTATCCACCAATCCGGTGGATAACAATGTGGGGCACCGGCGTCTGGCCGCGAACAAGCCGGGGATGATCTGTCGTCGCATCGGCCCGGCGCCGGCGGCGGGGCGGTTGTCCACCGTTTCCGTGGACAGCGTTGTGGATAGGCCGGCCGCAACCGGTACCGCACCCCGGCACAAGCCACGGCATGACTGACCCACCCGTTTTGGGACTGGACAGCTCCGTGACGGCGGCCGTTGCCCTGATTACGGGCTGCCGAACGGGAGTTTCCCACCAAAGCTGTGGATAAGTGTGTGGACGCAGCAGCTCACAACCCCGCAAAGCCTTGCAGTTCCGGCTGTTGCAGAGTGTTGCCCAGCGTTTAGGCAATTGACTAATGCATTGATTTTAAATGGTAGTGTGGAAAATCAATGGCTCACGGCTGTCAAGATGCAAAGGCTTTCAGACCTGCGAAAGCCTATTGCGGCGCGGTGGATGAATTCCGCAGCCGCTCCACCGTCACACCCACGCCGGCCGCATCTGCCACGATATCAGGCTTTTCCACGGTGACCCTGACAGACCGCACCCGCACATCCGCCAGGGCGGCCAAAGCGATCCGCTCTGCCAGTGTTTCAGCCAGGCGGGTGTGGCCGGTGGTGGCGGTGCTCCGGGCGGCGTCGGCCACGGCGCCGTAATCGACCACCCGGTCCAGCCGGTCCGGACCGATGTCATGCGGCGCGGCATCGTCCTCCACCAGCAGCTCAATATCGATCAGCACGCGCTGGGGCACCACCTCCTGCGGGTAAACGCCAAGGCGTGCCATCACTTCCAGCCGGCGGATGAAGACGCGGCGCAGGCCCCGCGCGGCGTCAGGACCATAGCCGCTCATTCCGTCATCCCCGGGCCACGGGCGGGCGACCATTGCAAATGCTGCCCGCCATCCAGCGCGATCATCTGCCCGGTCATCGCCGGTAGGCGCAGGATGGCGAGCACAGCTTCCGCCACCTCGTCGGGGCTGGTGCCGTGGGCGAGGGGCACGCCGGCGCATTGCTGGGCGAAGTGCTCGGGCGTTTGGCGCGGGCTGGGCATGGCCGGGCCGGGCCCGATGCCGTTGACCCGGACGCGCGGCGCCAGCGCCAGGGCCATGCTTTGCGTCAGGGCCCACAGCGCGGCCTTGGACAGGCTGTAGGAGATGAAATGCGGCGTCAGCGACCAGACGCGCTGGTCCAGCATGTTGATCACCACGCCCTCGGCGGCCTCGGGCAATGCCTGTGCGAAGGCCTGCATCAGCACGAAGGGGGCGCGCAGATTGGGCTCCACATGGCGGTCCCAGCTGTCGCGCGTCGCGTCATGCCATTCGTCGCGTTCAAAGGTGGACGCGTTGTTCAGCAACACGCCGACCGGCCCGAGCGCGGCGCCGGCGGCCGGCAGCAGGGCCTCCACCTCGTCTTCCCGCATCAGGTCGGCGCGCAGGATGGCGGCGCGGCGGCCCAGCGCCTCGATCTCCCGGGCCGTCGCCTCGGCATCCGCCTGGCTGTCGCGGTGGTGCAGCGCGATGTCGAAGCCGGCGCCCGCCAGCGCCAGGGCCGAGGCGCGGCCCAGGCGCCGGGCGCCGCCGGACACCAGCGCGACGCGGGGGATGGAAGGCGGGATGGGCATGCGGGTGCCAATGGCGGCAGCCGCGCGTCCGGTCAATCAGGCCAGCGCGGCCTTGCGCACTTCCTCGCGGATTTCAGCCATCAGCCGGGCCTTCAGCTCGGCGAAGACGGGGGTGGTCTTGACCGTCCAGTCGCGGGGGTAGGGCAGGGGCACCGCGACCTCGGCCTTCACCCGGCCGGGGCGGGCGGACATCACCAGCACGCGGTTGGCCAGAAAGATGGCCTCGTCGATATCGTGGGTGACGAACAGCACGGTCTTGCGCGCCTCCGGGCTGTCGGCGCCCCAGACCTCCAGCAGCAGTTCCTGCATCAGCTCGCGGGTCTGGTGGTCCAGCGCGCCGAAGGGCTCGTCCAGCAGCAGCACGGCGGGGTCGTTGGCCAGGGCGCGGGCCAGGGCGGTGCGCTGCTGCATGCCGCCCGACAGCTGCCGGGGCCAGTGGTCCTCGAAGCCGCGCAGGCCCGTGCGGGCGATGAACTTGTCCGAGACCGCGCGGACTTCCGCCTCCGGCAGCTTCCGCTCGCGCAGGCCGAACTCGATGTTCTGCCGCACCGTCAGCCAGGGGAACAGGGTGTAGGACTGGAACACCATCCCCCGTTCCGGCCCGGGCGCGGTCACGCCGCGCCCGTCCAGCGCCACGCTGCCGCCGCTGGGCCGGTCCAGCCCCGCGACGATGCGCAGCAGGGTGGACTTGCCGCAGCCCGAGGGGCCGAGGATGGAAACGAACTCTCCCGGCGCGACGTCGAGGTCGGTGGGCTGCAGCGCCAGGGTGGGGCCCGTCTTGCCCTGGCCGGGAAAGGTGCGGGTCACGGCACGGATGGTCAGGGTCATGTCAGCGCCGCCCAGCGGAACAGGCGGCGGTTCAGCGCCTTGAACAGGAAGTCCGTCACCAGTCCGATGATGCCGATGACGACGATGCCGAAGATCATCTGCCCCGTATCCAGCAGCCGCTGGCTGTCCATGATCATGTGGCCGATGCCGCTTTGCGCGCCGATCAGTTCGGCGACGATCACGTAGGTCCAGGCCCAGCCCAGCACCAGCCGCAGCGCTTCCATCACCTGCGGCGCGGCGGCCGGAATGATGACGCGGCGCAGGATGCCGGAGGAGCGGGCGCCCAGTGTATAGGCGGCCTCCACCAGGTCGATGCGCGTGGCGCCGGCGATGACGGCGACCATGATGACGATCTGGAACACCGAGCCGAGGATGATGACCGATAGCTTCTGCGCTTCCCCCACGCCGGCCCAAAGGATCAGCAGCGGAATGAAGGCCGAGGCCGGCAGGTAGCGGGCAAAGGAGATGAAGGGTTCGAAAAAGGCCTCGACGCCTTTGTAGGCCCCCATCGCCAGCCCGAGCGGCACGGCGACCACGGCGGCCAGCCCGAAGCCGCCCAGCACGCGCCAGACGGTCATGCCGATGTCATGGATGAAGCCGTATTCGGTGAACAGCGCGACGCCGGCCAGCAGCGCCTGGCCGGGCGAGGCCAGGAACAGCGGCGGCACGACGCCGCCATAGGTGACGGCGCCCCAAAGGCCGACGAAGACGACGAAGAAGCCGATGCCGAGCACGAGCCGGGCAGCGGCGGAAACAGGCTTGAGCGGTTGCAAGGGCGTGATCAGGCGACGAAGCGCGTGTCCAGCAGCTTGCCGAGGTCGGGCGCCGTGCGCACCACGCCGGCTTCCCGCTGCACTTCCAGGGCCTTGCCCATGAACTCCTGGATGCCGCCGCCCACATAGGCCTTGTTCTCGGCCGCGTCCTGCCAGTCGATAAACGCGGCCGACGCCTTGAAGGCCTCGCCCGACTGGTTCACCCGCTTGCCCATGATCTCGTAGGACTTGTCCGGCTCGCGCTCGATCATGGCCAGCGCGTCGTTCCAGCTCTTCACCACGGCGCGCACGGCGGCTTCGTTCTTGGACACGAAGTCAGGCGTGAAGGCGAGCGTATCGACGACCACGGGGTAATCCACCGTGGTCGCCAGGATGCGGCCCTTGTCGGCCGGCAGGCTGCGGATGGAGGACAGGTAGGGCTCATAGGTCGAGCAGCCGTCGAACTGCCCGGCGACGAAGGCCTGGGCGGCCGGCTGCGGCGCCAGGGTCGCGGTCTGCACGTCCTTGATGGACAGGCCGTTCTCGCGGAGCATGTAGGCCAGCACGAAGTAGGGCGTGGTGCCGGCGCCATCCACCGCGAAGGTCTTGCCCTTCATGTCCGCCCAGCCGCCGATGCTGGGCCGCACCGCGATGCCGTCGCCGCCCTTGCTCTTGTCCAGCACCAGCACCTGGACCAGCGGCATGGTGCTGGCCCAGAGGATCATGGTGTCCACCGTGGTGACCACGCAGTTCAACGCGCCGCTGGCCAGTGCCAGGTTGCGCTGCGCCTGCGGCACGAAGCGGGTCTCGACCTCCACGCCGTTGGCCTTGAACAGCCCGGCCTGCTCGGCCAGCGTCAGCGGCGCGAAGCCGGTCCAGCCGGACATGCCGATGGTGATCTTCGGCATCGCCTGTGCCCGGGCGACATGCGGCATGGCGAGCGGCGCGAGGGCGGCGCCTAGCAGCAGGCGGCGATGCAGCATCGGTGTCGTCTCCCAGGGTCAAGGGCGCCAGCCTAGACAGCGGCGATGCGGCCGGGAAGGGCCGTCGCGCGGCCCCCGGCCCGTAACGGGACGCGGTTTGGCCGCAGCTTGGGCAGCCTATGCCCGCCGGTCGAGCAGCAGCACCGCCATGCTGACGCCCAGGCACAGCAGCAGCAGCACGGCGCCGAGCGCCAGGGCCATCGGCAGGTCGCCCTTCTGGGTTTCCAGCGCGATGGCGGTGGTCATGGTGCGGGTTTCGCCACGGATGTTGCCGCCGACCACCAGAATGGCACCGACCTCGGCAATGGCGCGACCGAAGGCGGCCAGGAACACCGTGGCCAGCGGCGGCCGGGCCATGCGCGCCACCTGCCAGAAGGCCTGGGCGGGGTTGGCGCCGTCGATCGCCAGGGCATCGCGGTGCTCGGCCCAGAAGGGTGCCAATGCGCGGGCGGCCAGCGCGATGACGATGGGTATGGCCAGGATGCTTTGGGCCAGCACCATGCCCGTGGGGGTGAACAGCCAGCCCAGCGCCCCCAGCGGGCCGGAGCGCGACAGCAGCAGGTAGCACGCCAGCCCGACCACCACCGGTGGCAGCCCCAACGACGCATTGGCCAGCAGCAGCAGCAGCTTGCGGCCGGCAAAGCGGCCGCCCACCAGCAGCGCCGCCAGCGGCAGGCCGATCAGAAAGGCGAGGGCGGCGGCGGTGCCGGAAACCCGCAGCGACAGCACGACGATGCGCCACAGCTCGGCATCCCCGCCCGCCAGCAGGCCCATTGCCAGGCGGGCGGCCTCCGCCACGTCGTTCACGCCGCCCCCGTTGACGATTTGGCAAGGAGCGCGGGTGCAGGATGCCGACGGCCCAGAAGGGAATGACTGACATGACGCAGAATGGCGGAGAAACGATGGAACTGCTGGTCCTGGACCCGCGCCGCGACGACTGGCCCGCGCTGGTGGCCGAGGCCGGCGCCGAGACGATGGTGCTGCTGCTGGACTGCCGGCGGGACGGGCTGCGGGAAATGCTGGACGCCACGCAGGGCCGCCCGGGGTTCGCGCGCATCCGCATTGCCGATGCCGGTGGTCCCGGGCGGCTGTGCCTGGGCGCGCTGGTGCTGGACATGCCGGCCCTGGCGGCGCGGAAAGAGGATCTGGCACGGCTGGGGCAGCGGCTGGCCCCCGGCGGCGTGCTGCATCTGTGCGGCGGGGGCGGCGGTGCCAGTGCCGCGGGCGGGCGCTTCGTGGCGGCGCTGGCACGGCTGATGGGACGGGACGTGACGGTGCCCCGGGCGGCCTGGATGCCGGGCAGCATCGGCGCGCTGGTGCCCGCCGCCCTGGTGGCCGGGGCGGCGGTCCGGGAAGCGGCGGCACGGCATCGGCAGGCTTAGGCGTCCACTTCCTCGGCATCCAGTCGGGCGGCGTTGTCCTGGATGAAGCGGAACCGCAATTCCGGGCGGCGGCCCATCAGCTCGTCCACGCGCTTGGCGGTGGCTTCCCGTTCCTCGGACGGCAGGACCACCTTCAGCAGGGTGCGGCGCTTCGGGTCCATGGTGGTTTCCTTGAGCGACGCGGCAGGCATCTCGCCCAACCCCTTGAAGCGGCTGACCTCCACCTTCTGGGATGGCTTGAAGGCCTTCTTCATCAGCTTCAGCCGCTCGGCGTCGTCCATGGCATAAACGGTCTTGCCGCCGGCGGTCAGGCGGAACAGCGGCGGGCGGGCCAGGTGCAGCCGGCCCTGGCGTACCAGCTCTGGCAGTTCCTGGTAGAAGAAGGTCATCAGCAGCGTCGCGATGTGGGCGCCGTCCACGTCGGCATCCGTCATGATGATGATGCGGCCGTAGCGCAGGCGGGCGATGTCGAAGCGCTCGCCCGCTCCGCAGCCCAGCGCCTCGATCAGGTCCTTCAATTCCTGGTTCTGCCGCAGCTTGTCGGCGGAAGCGGAAGCAACGTTGAGGATCTTGCCGCGCAACGGCAGCACGGCCTGGGTTTCGCGGTCGCGCGCCTGCTTGGCGGAGCCGCCGGCCGAATCGCCCTCCACCAGGAACAGCTCGGTGCCTTCCGCCGATTCGCGGGCGCAATCCGCCAGCTTGCCGGGCAGGCGCAGGCGGCGCGTCGCGGTCTTGCGCGGCGTATCCTTCTGCTCGCGGCGGCGGATGCGGTCCTCGGCGCGCTCGATCGCGAAGGCCAGCAGGTTGCCGGCGGTCTGCGGGTCACCGGCCAGCCAGTGGTCGAAATTGTCGCGCAGCCCGGCCTCCACCAGGCGGGCGGCTTCGGGGCTGGTCAGCTTGTCCTTGGTCTGGCCCTGGAACTGCGGGTCGCGCACGAAGACGGACAGCATGCCGGCCAGGCCGCCGAACACGTCCTCCGCCGTCACCACGCTGGCGCGCTTCTCCTTCTTCAGTTCGCCATAGGCGCGCAGGCCCTTGACCAGCGCGGCGCGCAGCCCCGCCTCATGCGTGCCGCCCTGGGGGGTGGGAATGGTGTTGGCGTAGGTATGAACAAAACCCTCGCCGCGCTCCACCCAGGTGACGGCCCATTCCACGCGGCCGGCGGCATTGGGGAAGGTGGCCTCGCCGGCCCAGGGGGCGGGGATGACGGTGGCCGTGTTTTCCACCGCCGCGGCCAGGAAGTCGGACAGGCCGCCCGGGAAATGCAGCGTGGCGTTGCTGGGCGTGTCGTCGCGGATCAGCGCCGGGTCGCAGGACCAGCGGATCTCGACGCCCCGGTACAGATAGGCCTTGGAGCGGCACAGCTTGAACAGCCGCGTGGCCGAGAACTGCTGCGTCGCGAAGATCTCGGGGTCCGGCTTGAAGCGGATGGTGGTGCCGCGCCGGTTGTGGATGGGGCCGGCGTTCTTCAGCTTGGTGGTCGGCTTGCCGCGCGAATAGCGCTGAGTGAACAGGGTGCGGTCGCGCGCGACCTCCACCTCCATCAGCTCCGACAGCGCGTTGACCACGCTGCTGCCGACGCCGTGCAGGCCGCCCGAGGTGTCATAGGCCTTGCCGGAAAACTTGCCGCCGGAATGCAGGGTGGTGAGGATCACCTCCAGCGCGGATAGCTTGGGAAACTTGGGGTGGGGGTCCACTGGGATGCCGCGGCCGTTGTCGCGCACCACCAGCACGTTGCCGGCTTCCAATGACATCTCGATGCGGTCGGCATGGCCGGCCACCGCCTCGTCCATGGCGTTGTCCAGCACCTCGGCCGCCAGGTGGTGCAGGGCATTCTCGTCGGTGCCGCCGATATACATGCCAGGGCGGCGGCGCACCGGCTCCAGGCCCTCCAGGACCTCGATGTCCTTGGCGGAATAAGTGGTCTGCTGGGCCGTCGCGGGGGCCTTGGCCCCCTTGCCGCCGAAGAGATCGTTCATGTCTTGTTCACACCCCTCGTGGCGCACCGTAGCGGCCCCGGGGGGTGTGCCGCAACCCGGCGGGCGGGGGGCGGACATGACAACGGCGGCGCCCCTTCCGGAGCGCCGCCGCCGTCGCACACTGGTTCGCGAAGGATTACTTCTCGACGTTCTCGATATGGGCTTCCAGCATCCACAGCTTCTTGTCGAGAGCGCGGGACACCTCGGTCAACAGGTCAGCGGTGTCGGCGTCACCGGCCTCGTCCGTCGTGTCTATGCCGTCGCGCACCGCCTTGGCATTGGCCGCGAAGCGGTCCGCCAGCTCAGCCACGTGCGTCAACGTATAGGTGGTGTCGCGCGGGTAGGGCTTCAGGCGGGTCTTCTCGGAAATCAGCTGGGTGGTGCCATCCGGCGTGCCGCCGAGCTGCACGATGCGCTCCGCGATGTCGTCGGTGGACACGAACAGCTCGTTGTAGAAGGTTTCCAGCATCAGGTGCAGCCCGATGAAGTTGGGGCCGCGCAGGGTCCAATGCGCCTGGCGGACGCAATGGGTCAGGTCGATGCTGTCGACCAGCACGCCGTTCAGCACGTTGATCGACGTCTTCTTGGCGTTTTCGCCGACGTCGTTGCGGGACTTCTTCAGGGCCATGTATCCGTCTCCTTGCTGGCTGGCTCGCTAACGCCCTTTTCAAAGGGAGAGTTGCCCCACGGACGCATGACCATCGGACCATGGAGCCATGCCGTCACGGATCGTGGGCGATGGAGCGCGACGCCTCGGGCGGGCGGTCGCCCCTGTGCAGCGCGGCCGCACGGGCGATGGCGGCGCGGTCCTCCGGCTCCAGCCGGTGCATCTCGCGCAGGTGCTCGGTCCAGCTTTCCATGGCCCAGAACTCGGCCCACTGCTCCGGGTGGGCCACGTCCTCGTACAGCCGCCACCACAGGGCGCCGGACCGGAGCCTGACGCCGCGCAGCTGTGCCATGGCCGCCAGAAAGGCGGTGCGGTCAGCGGGGTCGATGCGGTAGCGCACGGCTTCCAGCACCCGGCCGCGGTCGCGCGCCAGCAGCGGCGCCAGCTCGGGTGCCACGGCTTCCGGCTGCGGCAGGGCGGAGGCGGCGGGCTCAGCGTGGGTGGCGGTTTCCATCCTCCAGGGCAGCACCGCGAAGGCCGTCACCAGCCCGACCAGCCCGAAGCCCAGCAGCGCCCACTGCACCCCCACCACGTCCCCCAGCCAGCCGGCCAGCGCCGAGCCCGAGGCCAGCGCCCCGAAGGTACCGAGCTGGTAGATGCCGATGGCCCGCGCCCGCACCCAGGCCGGCGCGGAAAGCTGCGCATAGGCCTGCAGCGAGGAGGAAGCGACGATCCAAGAAACGCCGTAGAGCAGCATCCCCACCCCGGCCACCGACCAGTGCGGCGCGACCCCCAGCAGCAGCAGCGCGACCATGCCGGTGACGCTGCCCAGCAGCACCAGCTGGCCGCGCCCCATGATGGCGCGCAGCCGGCCCATCGCCAGCCCGCCGCCCACGGCGCCGACGCCCATGGCCGTCAGCATCAGCCCGAAGGCCTCCGGCCCCAGTCCCAGCCGCTCGCGCACCAGCAGCGGCAGCAGCCCCCACATGGAGGCGGCGAAAAGGAAATAGGCCAGCGCCCGCAGGATGATGGCGCGCATGACGGGGCTGGCCGAAACAAACCGCGCGCCGGCCCGCATGGCGGACAGGAAGTGCTCCTTCGGCAGGGTCTGTCGCGGCGCCTCCCGCTTCCACACCAGCAGCGCCACGATCAGCACCAGAAAGCAGGCGGCGTTGACCGCGAAGGCCGCCTGGGTGCCCGCCAGCCCGATGATGAAGCCGCCCAGCGCCGGGCCGATGGAGCGGGCGATGTTGAAGCCGATGTTGTTGAGCAGGATGGCCTGCGTCAGGTCGGCGCGCGGCACCAGCTCCGGCATGGTGGCGGACCAGGCGGGCGAGTTCATGGCGCTGCCGGCGCCGATGGCGAAGGTCAGCGCCAGCAATCCCCAGGGGCCGATCAGATGCAGCGCCGTCAGCAGGCACAGCAGCGCGCCCATCAGGCACATCCAGCTTTGCGCCGCGATCAGGTGGCGCCTGCGGTCCAGGATGTCGGCAAAGGCACCGGCGGGCAGCGCCAGCAGAAACACCGGCAGCATGGAAGCCGCCTGCACCAGGCTGACCATGATGGGCGAAGGGGCGAGGCTGGTCATCAGCCAGCCGGCCCCGGTGTTCTGCACCCAGATGCCGGTGTTGCTGGCCAGGCTGGCAATCCACAGCAGCCGGAAGTTGGCGTGGCGCAGCGGCGAGAAGGTGGAGCTGGTCGGCACCGTGTCGCGTGCAATGGGGGCTGCGTCGGCCCGTCTCGGCATCGTTGGTCGTTCCCCGTTGTCCCGCTGCCGTTGTGCCGCGCCGGGCGGCGGGGTGCCAGGGGGTGGGAAGCTCTAAGCTCGCCCGGCCAGGGCCCGGACGCAGTCCTCGAAGGCGGCCAGGTCGCTCCAGCGTTCCGCCGCGGGCACCGCGCGGGTCACCAGCCGGCCGCCGGCGGCGATGATGCCGCCGTCGATCATCAGGTTGTCGGTCAGCCCGAAGCTTTCCAGGTGCAGGCCCTCGCCATCCACCCAGTCGTCCTCGGCCCGCAGCCGCGCCGCGGGGCCCAGAAAGGCCAGGGTGCGGTCGCGAAAGGTTTCGCCCGTGTTGGCGTAGCCCAGCACCGGGCGGCCCAGCGCGCGCATGAAGCCCAGCTCGTACACCGTGCCGGCATCGGCCGAGGGGCCACGGAACGGCGTCAGGTTGGCGATCAGGGCATCGCAGGCGCGGATATGCGCCTCGTTGCGCAGATAGATCTGCAGGAAGCGGTCGGGCACCGCATCGGCCGCGGCGCAATGGATCGGGTCCAGCGGAAATACGCCCTGCATCCCATGCCGGGCGCAGATGTCCTTTTTGGCCTCCGCGATGGCGTTGGCGTCGGGCAGGAAGACGTCGGGACCGGCGAGGTAGATGCGCATGATTCGCAATGTGCCCGCCGCGCGGCCCGGAGCCTAGGGTTGCTGTGTCATGGCTTGTCGCTTTCGCGCAGGGCGCGAAGACCCCGGGCGCGCAACAACCGCCTAGTCCAGCCGCACCACGCCGGCCGCGACATCGGGCCGCCGGGGGATGATGCCGCTCGCCACGTACCAGTCCGCGATCAGCCCGATCTGCGCGATGTCGGCATCCGACACGGCGCGGGTCGGCACCGCGTTGTTGCGCCCGATGGCGGGGGCCAGCGCGGCGGGCAGGCTCATGGCCTCGGCCCAGATGCGGCCGGCTTCCGCCGTGTTGTCCTGCGCCCAGCGGTTGTCCGCCCGGCAGCAATCCAGCACCGCCTGCAGCAGCGGGCGGCGGCGGGCCGCGAAGTCGCGGGCGCACAGCAGCGTCACGGCGTTGTCGGAGCCGATGGCGGCGCCATCCGCCAGCATCCGGGCGCCGTAGCTTTGCAGCGCGATGGTCACGAAGGGGTCCCAGGTGGCCCAGGCGTCCACATGGCCCTGGGCGAATGCGGCGCCGCTGTCGCCGGGGGACAGGTAAACCCGCCGCACCGCCGCCGCCGGCACGCCGTTGGTGTCCAGCGCCCGCATCAGGAGATATTCGCCGGTGCCGCCGCGGTTGACCGCGACGCTGCGGTTCGCGAGGTCGGCCAGGCGGCGGACCGGGCTGTCGTCTTTCACCAGGATGCCTTCGCCGCCCGGCGCGATCTTCTGGTAGGCGAAGACCTGCATCGGGATGCCGGCCGCCAGGGCGGCGATGGAGGCGGTGGAGGAGCCGGCCGTGATGTCGATGCTGCCGGCGTTCAACGCTTCCAGCGCCGGGGCGGCGGCGGCGAAGGGCCCGGCCCATTCCACCCTGGCACCCAGGGCCGCCAGGGCCCGTTCCAGCGTGCCCCGCGCCCGGCCGGTGGTGATATCGTTGGGTGCGCGCAGCCAGCCGATGCGGACGGGGGTGGCCTGAGCCACGGCCGGCAGTGGCAAGGCCGCGGCACCCAGCAGGCCAAGGGCCTGGCGGCGGGGCAGGAGGGGCATGGGTCGGGTTCTCCGGGAAAAGGTCATGCGGCGGGCAGGTCCGGGCGCCAGCGCAGCGCGCGGGCTTCCAGCAGCCGCACCAGCCCGTCGGTGGCCAGCCCCATCGCCGCATAGACCAGCAGGCAGACGATGATGACGTCGGTTTGCAGAAAATCCCGCGCCGTGGCGATCAGCGCGCCCAGCCCGCTGCCGGCGTTGATCTGCTCCGCCACCACCAGGCTCAGCCAGGCGAGGCTGAGGCCATAGCGGATGCCCACCAGCAGCGCCGGCAAGGCCCCCGGGAGAACGACGTGGCGCACCTGCCCCAGCCAGGACAGGCCCAGGGTGCGCCCGGCTTCCAGCAACCGGGCGTCGGTGCCGCGGATGCCCGCATGCAACGTCAGGTAGATGGGAAACACGGCGCCGATGGCGACCAGCCCGACCTTGGGCGCCTCGCCAATGCCGAACCACAGGATGAACAGGGGAAGCAGGCCAAGAAACGGCATGGCCTTGAGCATCTGCAGCGGCGGATCGAGCACAAGCTCGCCCAACCGGAACAGGCCGGCCAGGATCGCCAGCGGCACGGCCAGCCCCAGCGCGATGCCGAAGCCCGCCGCCACCCGCAGCACGGAAACCGCCAGCCCCTGCGGCAAGGTCCCGGCGCGCGTCAGTTCCCAGGCGGTCGCGACGATCTGCGCGGGGGACGCCAGCACGCGGGGCGGCAGCAGGCCGCAGGCACTGGCAAGCTGCCACAGCAGCAGCAGCGCCAGCGGCGACAGCAGCCTGAGCCAGCCGGAGGTTGGGGCGTTGTCACGCATCGCCGACCATCTGGACCAGCGGCGGCGCCCGCGCCACCCCTGGTGGCGGTTCAGGCGACGGCGGGCAGCGCCGCGGGCTGGCGCAGGTCGCGCTCGAAGCGGTCGCGCCAGCGGTCCAGGCTGTTGTGGCGCATGGCGGCGAACATGGCGGCGTGGCGCTCGCGCCGCTCGGCCAGCGGCATCTCCAGCGCCTGGAGCAGGGCGGCGGCCATGCCCTGCTCGTCATGCGGGTTGACCAGCAGCGCGGCGTCCAGCTCCCGCGCCGCGCCGGCGAAGCGCGACAGCACCAGCACGCCCGGATCGGCGGGGTTCTGCGCCGCCACGTATTCCTTGGCCACGAGGTTCATGCCGTCGCGCAGCGGCGTCACCAGCCCGACCTGCGCGCCGGCATACATCGGCATCAGGTCGCGCCGCGCGAAGGAGCGGTTGAGGTAGCGCAGCGGCGTCCAGTCCAGCTCCGCGAAGCGGCCGTTGATGCGACCGGCCTCGCCTTCCAGTTCACGGCGGATTTCCTGGTAGGCCTGCACGTCGGAGCGCGACGGCACGGCGATCTGCGCGAATTCCACGCGGCGGTGCCAGGCCGGGTTCTCCGCCAGAAAGCGCTCATAGGCGTGGAAGCGCTGCGGCAGGCCCTTGGAATAATCCAGCCGGTCCACGCTCATCACCAGGGCGCGGCCACGCAGGCTGTCCCGCAACGCGGCGACGGGGGGGCTGTCCTGTGCCGCCTCGGCGCGCAGCAGGTCGTCCTGCACGCCGATGGGGTAGACGCCGGTGCGCAGCACGCGGCCGCCCACGGCGAGCACGCCCTCGGCGCGGGCCTCGCCGCCCATCTCGCGCTGCACGTAGTCGGCGAAGGCCTGGCGGTCGGGCTCGGTCTGGAAGCCGATCAGGTCGTATTGCACCATTGCCGCCATCAGCTCGGCATGCGCCGGGATGTTCATCAGCAGCGCCGGCGCCGGAAAGGGGATGTGCAGGAACAGCCCGATGCGGTTACCGGCGCCGCGGGCGCGCAGCGCCTCGGCCAGGCAGAGCAGGTGGTAGTCATGCACCCAGACCACATCCTGCGGCGCCACCAGCGGCAGCAGCGCATCGGCGAAGCGGCCGTTGACGCGGCGGTAGCCCGCGAACTCCGCCCAGTCGAAGCGCGACAGGCCCGCCTGGTAATGGAACACCGGCCACAACGTGCCGTTGGCGAAGCCCTTGTAGTAGGCGTCGTAGTCGCCCTGGTTGAGGTCCATGGTGTAGAGGCTGACGGGGCCGGAGCGCTGTTCCGTCACCGGCAGCGGCGGCGTCACCATGTCCGGCACCACCGAACCGCTCCAGCCGAACCAGCGGCCGCCCTTTTGCCGCAGCGCGTCCATCACGCCGGCGGCGAGGCCGCCGGCGGTGGGCTCGCCTTCCGTGATGGGGGCGACGCGGTTGGAAACGACGATCAGGCGGGACATCTGGCTTCGCCCTGGCACAGGTTGCGAGCCGCATGGGAGGGCGCGATTCAGGCAGAATTGCGCCGGGTGGCGGCCGAATCCGTGGCGCGGCGGTGAACCCGGCATGTCTGCGCCGCAATGCAACGAGCCCATATTTCGCCATAATCAAACGCTAGTACTTTAGCTGGGTGAGGGTGTAACGCTGGCCGACAACCAGTCACGCTCGCCAATTTTTCAGTATTGCTCAAGTCCATCTTCGTACCTGTGGTTGCAGGTACAGTCCTGAGGGAACGCTTCATGCGTATCGCGCAAATCGCCCCGCTGTTCGAGGCAGTCCCGCCCAAGCTTTACGGCGGGACGGAGCGGGTGGTGCATTCGCTGACCGAGGAGCTGGTCGCGATGGGTCACGACGTCACGCTGTTCGCCAGCGGTGATTCCGTGACCAGCGCCAAGCTGGCCGCCATGCGCCCCGAGGCGCTGCGCCTGGACCCGACGGTGAAGGACTGGGTGGCGCATTACATGAAGATGGTGGAAACCGTGGGCCGCCGCGCCGACGAGTTCGACGTCATCCATTCGCACATCGACTACTTCCCGCTGGGGCTGCTGACGCGCCAGCGCACGCCGTTCCTGACCACGCTGCACGGCCGCCTGGACCTGCCCGAGTTCGGCGAGATCTACGGCACCTACAAGCACACGCCCTTTGTCTCCATCTCCGACCACCAGCGCGGCCCGATCCCGCAGCTGCACTGGGCGCGCACCGTGCTGCACGGCATGCCGGCCGAGCGCCTCCGGCCGTTGGACGTGAAGCAGGAGTATCTGGCGTTCCTGGGCCGTGTTTCGCCGGAAAAGGGCCTGGACCGCGCGATCCGCATCGCGGCCGCCGCCGGCATGAAGCTGAAGGTCGCCGCCAAGGTCGACAACGCGGACAAGGACTACTGGGAAAACGAGATCAAGCCGCTGCTGAGCATCGGCGATGTCGAGTTCATCGGCGAGATCAACGACGACCAGAAGCCCGAGTTCCTGTCCGGCGCCCACGCGCTGCTGTTCCCGATCCGCTGGCCGGAGCCGTTCGGCCTGGTGATGATCGAGAGCATGGCTTGCGGCACCCCGGTGATCGCCTTCCGCCATGGCTCGGTGCCCGAGGTGATGGAGGACGGGCTGACCGGCTTCGTCGTCGAGACGGAGGAGGAGGCGCTGGCCGCCATCGGCCGGCTGCCGCAGCTGGACCGCGCCGCCGTGCGCAAGCGGTTCGACCAGCGCTTCACCGCCCGCCGCATGGCGCAGGACTACCTGGACCTGTACCAGGAGCTGATCGACGCCGCGAACGCGCCGCGCCTGCGCGCCGTCGCCGGCGACTAAGGCTGCCGCATCGCCAAATCGGAAGGCCGGGGAACCTCGTTTCCCCGGCCTTTCGTCGTTTCAGAGCTGCTTGCGGGCCAACCAGTCCGGCAGCGGGATGCGCGGCACCTCCACGCGGTCCGTGGTGCGCAGGTACCAGCCGCCGCCATGCATGCGGCCCACCAGCCCCAGGCGGGGCGTGTCGACATGGTGGCGCGCGGCGTCCAGCACGCAGTCGTCGCGCACGTGCAGCGCCAGGATACGGCCCAGCACCAGGGTGTTGCCGCCCAGCGGGATGAGCTGGTGGGTTTCGCATTCGAAGGCCACGGGGCTGCGCGCGATGCGCGGCGGGGCGACCTTGCTGGAAGGCAGGGTATCCAGCCCGGCCTCGGCCAGCTCGTCCACCTCCGGCGGCAGGTTGATGGCGGTGACGTTCATGGCGTCCAGCGCGTCTTCCGGCACCAGGCACAGGGTGAACTGGCCGGTGGCCTGAATGTTGGCCAGCGTGTCCTTGTTCAGCTCCGCGCCGGTGGCCCCGCCGATGCTCAGCGCCAGGATCGGCGGGTCGCTGGACACGGCATTGAAAAAGGAAAAGGGAGCGGCGTTCAGCACGCCGGCCGCATCCTGCGTGACCACCCAGGCGATCGGCCGTGGCACCACCGTCGCGGTGATCAGCTTGTAGCGGTCCTTGGTGGGCAGGGTGGTGAAGTCGAACAGCATCGGGCGGGTCCTGTGGGGCACGGCATGGTGCGGGGCGCCGCCCGGTGCTGTCCAGTCAGGCGCTGGCGGCGGCGGCCGGGCCGCGCTTGATGGCGAGCGAGATGCCGGCCGCCGCCAGCCCCGTGACGCCGGCCAGCAGGAACATGCCCAGGTAGTCGCCCTGGCTGTCACGCATCACCCCGCCCAGGAAGGCGGCGCTGGCGGCGCCGATCTGGTGCCCGGCGGCGATCCAGCCGAAGACCACCGGCGCGTCGCGCTCGCCGAAGGCCTCTGTGGCCAGCCGCAGGGTGGGGGGCACGGTGGCGATCCAGTCCAGGCCATAGAACACGGCGAAAAGGCTGAGGCCGTAGAAAGAGAAATCGGAATACGGCAGGTAGATCAGCGACAGCCCCCGCAGCGCGTAATAGATGAACAGCAGCTTGCGCGGGTCGTAGCGGTCGGTCAGCCAGCCCGACAGGGTGGTGCCCACCAGGTCGAACACCCCCATCACCGCCAGCAGGCCGGCCGCCCGCACCTCGGGGATGCCCATGTCGCCGCACAAGGCGATCAGGTGGGTGCCGACCAGCCCGTTGGTGGTGAAGCCACAAACGAAGAAGGTGGCGAACAGGTACCAGAAGGCCCGCGTGCGGGCGGCGCGCCCCAGGCTGCCGAAGGTGGTGGCCAGCAGGCCGCGCGGCGGTGGCGGCGGCTGCCAGTCGGCGCCGGCGCCATAGGGCACCAGCCCGGCCGATTGCGGCTTTTCCGGCACCAGCAGCCAGACCAGCGGGATCACCAGGGCCGTGGCGGCGGATACGCTGAGCACCACGGGGCGCCAGCCGCCGGCCTGGGCGATCGCCGCCAGGGCCGGCAGGAACAACAAGGTGCCGGTGGCGGTGCTGGCCGTCAGCAGGCCCATGACCAGCCCGCGGTGGCTGACGAACCAGCGGTTGGTGATGGTGGCACCCAGCACCATGGCGACCGCGCCGCAGCCGATGCCCGACATCACGCCCCAGCACAGCACCAGGTGCCAGGGCTGCGTCATGAAGGCGGACAGGGCCGTGGCGCCGGTCATCAGCACCAGTGCGCCGAGCACGGTGCGGCGCAGGCCGAAATTCGCCATCAGCGCCGCGGCGAAGGGACCGACCAGCCCGTACAGGAAGATGCCGATGCCGGCGGCCAGCGCCGTGGTGCCGCGCCCCCAGCCGAAGGCCTGTTCCAGCGGCAGGATCAGGACGCCGGGGGTGGAGCGCTGCGCGGCCGATACCAGCAGCGCCACAAAGATGACGGCCAGCACGACAAATGCATATTTCTGGCCAAGAGGCCGCTGACGGACTAGGTTCATGTGACCGATCGGTACGTTGCGTTTCCGCAGCCTACGTACCGAGCGGTAACATCGTCAAGGGCCCTGTCAGCCGCATGAGCGAATCCAAGCCCACCGCCGCCGCGCGGATCCGCGGCAGCGCCGCCGAGCTGTTCTACCGGGAAGGCATCCGTGCCGTGGGGGTGGAGCAGATCGTCACCTCGGCCGGCGTCACCAAGCCGAGCCTTTACCGGTCCTTTCCGTCCAAGGACGCGCTCGCCGCCTGCTACCTGCGCGATTACGACGCCCGGTTCTGGCAGCGGTTCGATGCCGCCGCGGCCGCGCACCCTGGCGCCCCGCGCGCGCAGATCGCGGCCTTCCTGCGGCCTTTGGCGGAACGCGCGGCCAAGACGGGTTTCCGTGGCTGCGGCCTGACCAACGCCGCCGTGGAATACCCCGAGCAGGGCCACCCGGCGCGAAAGGTGAGCGAGAGCAGCAAGAACGAGCTGCGCCGCCGCTTGCGCGCCCTGGCGCGCGAGATGGGCGCGCCGGACGCGCTGGGTGACGGCCTGCTGCTGCTGATCGAGGGTGCCTACGTGTCGGGGCAGTTGTTCGGCGCCGGCGGGCCCGCCGTGGCGGTGGCCGAGGCGGCCGACCGCCTGATCGGCGCCTGGCTGCCTGGCGCCTGACCGACCCGCCTCAGCCCGACACGAACTCCGTATCCAGTGCCGCCGCCACGCTGACCTTGCGGGACAGCACGCCGTATTCCACGGCGCGATCGGCCGCCTGCTGCAGCTCCGCGATGAGGGCCTGGTCCAGCGCCACGCTCCGGGTGTCCTGGCTGGCCTGGGCGATGCGCATCAACGGCTCGGGGATGCGGGTCAGCGCCGCGGTGGTGGCGGCAAAGGCGGGCAGGTGGCCCCGCGCCCAATCCCAACCTTCCTGCTGCCGGCGCAGGAAATCCTGGATCAGCGGGCGCTTGCTTTGCAGTGCATCGGCATGGGCGGAGGTTAGCGTGACGGAAGGGCACAGGCCCGCGCCATCGCGCAGCACGCGGGCGCCGAAGGTTTCGGTCTCGATGGCTACGTAGGGTTGCCACACCGGCCAGGCGTCGATGGCGCCGGACCGGAAGGCCAGGGCCGCATCCACGGGGCCGAGGGGCACCAGGGTCACCTCGCTGGCATCCACCTTGGCCTCGGCCAGCGCGGCCCTGGCCAGGAAATGGCCCCAGCCGCCGCGATTGATGGCGATCCGGCGGCCCCGCAGGTCGGCCACCGTCTTCAGCGGGCTGTCGCCCCGTACCAGGATCGCCTGGCTGCGCGGATCGGCGCGGGTGGCACCGACGGCGCGAATGGGCGCGCCATTGGCGTAGACGGCCAGAAACGGGAACTCGCCCTGGCTGCCCAGGTCCAGTGCGCCGGCGTTCAACGCTTCCAGCAATGGCGCCGCGGCGGGAAACTCGCTCCACTCGATGCGAAACGGCATGCCCTTGTCCTGGCCCGAAGCTTCCAGGAGGGAGCGGACGCCACCCCTCTGGTTGCCCACGCGCAGCACGGGCAGCGACTGGGCCCGCGCAATGGCGGGAAAGGCGAGCGTGGCGGCGGCGGCGGCCAGCAGCGCGCGGCGGCGCGGTGCCGTGAAGGGCGTGTTCGTCATGTAGGATCGTCCTGATGGGGGTGGGGCTGGGAGCGGCTCAGCGCCGCCGACATCGGCCCCGGAATGACAATGCGGGACGCATCAGGCGGCGTTCCGCGCCGCGGCCCGGTCATTGCCATCCTCGTCCACGCCCAGTGCGGCCAGCAGGCGGAGCCGCAATGCGTCGAACCCGGCCTCGGCGCGGCGGCGCGGGCGGGGCAGGGACACGGGGATATCCTCCACCAGATGCCCGCCGGCGAGCACGAGCACGCGGTCGGCCAGGAGCAGCGCCTCCTCCACGTCGTGCGTCACCAGCAGCACGGCCGGCCGGTGCAGTTGCACGAGCTGCGCCACCAGCGACTGCATGCGCAGCCGCGTGAGCGCGTCCAGCGCCGCGAAGGGCTCGTCCAGCAACAAGAGCTCCGGCGCACGCACCAGAGCGCGCGCCAGCCCGACCCGCTGCGCTTCACCACCCGACAGGGTCAGCGGCCAGGCGCCGGCGCGGTGGGTCAGCTCCACCTCGGCCAGCGCCGCCAGGGCGCGGGCGCGGTTCTGCGCGGCATTGCCCGGCAAGCCGAGGGCGACATTGTCCTGCACGGATTTCCACGGCAGCAGCCGGGGCTCCTGAAACACCACGGCGCGGCGGTCCGGCAGGGTGGCATGTCCTTCCGCAACCGGGTCGAGCCCTGCCAGGGTGCGCAGCAAGGTGGTCTTGCCGGAGCCGGAGCGGCCGAGCAGCGCCACGAACTCACCGGCCTGGATGGACAGGTCGATGCCATCCAGCACCGCCGGCCTGTCCGGGCCGTGAAAGCGGCGGGTGAGGCCGCGCAGGGAAACGACGGGGGCGGTCATGCTCAATCCTCCCGTACCAGGGTGGGGCGCCAGGCCAGGGCGTGGCGTTCCAGCACCCGCACCAGCTGGTCCGCGCCGAGGCCGAGCAGGGCGTAAACCATCAGCCCCACCACGATGATGTCGGTGCGCAGGAATTCCCGGGCGTCCATCACCAGAAAGCCGATGCCGGCGGTGGCGTTGATCTGCTCGCCGACCACCAGGGACAGCCAGGCGGTGCCCAGGGCGTAGCGCAGCCCGACCAGTGCCTGCGGCAAGGCCGACGGCAGCACGATATGGCGGATGCGCGCGGCGGACGACAGGCCGAGCACGCGCCCGGCCTCCAGCAGCTTCGGGTCGGTGCCGCGAATGCCGCCGAACAGCGTCAGGTAGATCGGAAAGGTCGCGCCGAGCGCCACCAGGGTGATCTTGGTGGCCTCGCCGATGCCGAGCCAAAGGATCAGCAGCGGCACCAGCGCCAGAAAGGGCAGGGCGCGCAGCATCTGCAAGGTGGCGTCGATCGCGTCCTCGCCCCGGCGGGACAGGCCGGACAGCAGCCCCAGCCCGGTGCCCAGCACGATGGCGATGGCAAGGCCGATGCCGACCCGCTGCAGCGACACCAGCAGGTGGTGACCCAGCTCGCCCGAGGCGGTCAGCGTCCATGCCGCGGCCAGGATGGCGGAAGGCGGCGCCAGCAGCCGGGTGGAGATCAACCCGGATTGCGCGGCCGCCTGCCACGCCAGCACGAGCAGCAGCGGCACCACGAAGCGGCGGGCGCGGCCCAGCGACCAGCGGCGCGGCCCCGCCCGGGCGGGGACGACGAGCGCCGCCGGGGTGGCGGTGGTGGCGCTCACGGCCGGCCGCCCCTGTGGCAGGCGGTATCCCGGGGGCTGCGGTCGGGGTCGGGCATCGAGGTCTCCTGTCGCCGGTCGGGTCCGGCGACAGTTTTAACAAGAATCGGTCGCTAGTAAAATATTTATGCCGTTAGCCATCGTAATTTATTGGACGGTCGTCAGCCGACCCGGTTCGGCGGTGACTCGCCGCGCAGCAGGACCGCGTCCAGATTGTCGAGGGCGAGGTGGCCCATGGCGTCGCGCGTTTCCACGGTGGCACTGCCGAGATGCGGCAGCAGAACAAGGTTCTGGGTGGTGTGATAGCCTTCGAACAGCTGTGGCTCGCCATCGAAGACATCCAGTCCCGCGGCGCGCAGATGGCCGCTGCCCAGTGCCGCGCACAGCGCCGCGTCGTCCACCGTGGAGCCGCGCCCGGTGTTCACCACGATGCTGCCGGGGCGGAGCAGCGCCAGGCGCCGCGCATCCAGCCAGTGTCGCGTGGCGGCGCCGCCGGGGATATGCATGGACAGGACGTCGATCGCGCCCAGAAAACCCTCATCGCTATCGTGATATCGTGCGCCGCCCGCCTCGGCATCCGGCAGGGGGTGGCGGTTGCGGTAATGGATTTCCATGCCGAAGCCGCGCGCCATCCGCGCCAGCTCCTGCCCGATCCGCCCCATGCCCAGGATGCCGAGCTTCTTGCCCGCCAGCGTGACCCCCATCAGCTGCGTGGGCGCCCAGCCGGTCCATTGCCGGGCACGGAGGAATCGCTCGCCCTCGCCGGCGCGGCGGGCGGTGGCCAGGATCAGCAGCATGGCGATCTCGGCGGTGGCGACGCTGAGCACGTCCGGCGTGTTGGTGACGGGAATGCCCCGCGCGGCCGCGGCCTTGAGGTCGATGTGGTCGGTGCCGGCGCTGAAGGTGGCGATGATCTGCACGCTGTCCGGCAGCGCCGCGATGGCTTCCGCCGTCATGGCGTCCCCCGCCGCGCAGAGGATGCCCGCCACCCCGGCCTGTGCCGCCGCGCGGGCGATCTCGGCCCCGCTCATCGGCGTGTCGGCGGCGTTGGGCACGGTGGCGTAGTCGCGCGCGGCGCGGGCCTCCACGGCGGGCGGGAAGTGGCGGGTCATCAGCAGCGGCGGCTTGGGCATCGGGGCTCCAGGATTGCGTTCCTCGGGCACAGCTTGGAGGGGGCGGGCGCCGCCGCCAAGGGCCGGCCCGGTCTTGCCTTCCGGCGGCGGACCCGCCACCGTCCCGCCCGACCGATACGGGAGGACGACACATGGATCTGGGTCTCAAGGGCAAGCGCGCGCTGGTGATGGGTGGCTCCAAGGGCCTTGGCCGCTCGGTGGCCGACGCGCTGGCGGCCGAGGGCGTGGCCATTGCCGTGTCCGGCCGCGAGCAGGCCAGCCTCGACCGCGTGGCGGGGGAGCTGACCAAGCTCGGCGCCAGCAAGGCCGTGGGCATCCCGGCCGACGTGGCGGACGGCGCGCAGATGGACGCGCTGGTGGACAAGGCCATCGCGGAGCTGGGCGGCATCGATATCCTGGTGCTGAACCACGGCGGCCCGCCGCAGTGCACGGCGGCCGACATCAAGCAGGAGGACCTGTCCACCTGGTTCCAGCGCATCGTGCTGTCGCCCATCCGCGCCGCGACCCGCGCGCTGCCGGCGATGCGCGAGCGCAAGTGGGGCCGCATCATCATCATCGGCTCCTCGGGCATGGTGCAGCCGCTGGCGAACCTGGCGCTGTCCAACACCCTGCGCGCCGCGATGGTGGGCTGGAACAAGACGCTGGCGGCCGAGGTGGCCGGCGATGGCGTGACCTGCAACATCCTGGCCCCCGGCGCCATTCGCACCGACCGCAGCGTGGAGCTGGCCTCCGGCGCCGCGCAGAAGCAGGGCAAGACCGCCGAGGAGATCATCCAGGCGCGCAGCAAGACCATTCCGGCCGGCCGCTACGGCACCCCGGATGAGTTCGGGCCGATGGGCGCCTTCCTGGCTTCCGACCGCGCCGCCTATACCACCGGGCGCATCCACCTGGTCGATGGCGGGGCCGTGGTCGGTGTCTGAACCGCGGCGCGCCAACCTGACGCCGGATGTGGACCTGGCGTCGCGCATGTTCGACGAGCTGCGCGCCAACAGCACCGACGGCCTGGGCGTCACGCGCGACGCTTATGGCCCCGGCGAGCGGATGGCGCATGCCCTGGCCCGCCGCGAGGCGGAGGCCCTGGGCCTGGAGGTCAAGGCGGACCCCGTCGGCAACCTTTACATGACCCTGCCGGGCAACGACCGGGCGGCGCCACAGGTGCTGCTCGGCAGCCATCTGGATTCGGTGAAGGAAGGCGGCAACTTCGACGGCGCCGCCGGCGTGCTGGCGGGGCTGGCGGCGGTGGCCGGGCTGAAGCGCGCGGGCTTCCGCCCGGCGCGCGACATCACCGTGATCGCGACGCGGGCGGAGGAGGCGGGGGCGTGGTTCCCCACCTCCTACCCTGGCAGCCGCGGCGCGCTGGGAATGCTCAAGGCGGCCGAGCTGCAGGTGAAGCGGCAGGACACCGGCCGCTCGCTGGCCGACCACATGCGCGAGGAAGGCTTCGACCCCGGCTTCGCCGAACGTGGCGAGACGGTGCTCACGCCCGCCAACACCGCAGCCTTCCTGGAACTGCACATCGAGCAGGGACCGGTGCTGGACGCGGAGCAGGTTCCGGTCGCGGTGGTCACGGGCATTCCCGGCTCGCGCCGCCTGCGGCAGGGCCGCGTGGTCGGGGAATACAACCATTCCGGCGGCACCCCCCGCCGCTTCCGCCGCGACGCCGCCATCGCGCTGGCCGAGTTCGCGCTGGGGCTGGACGAGGAATGGGCGCGGCTGGAAGCCCATGGCCACCGGCTGGTCTGCACCTTCTGCACCATGGCCACCACCGCCGAGGCGGGCTTCACCAAGATCGCCGGCGAGGCGACCTTCATGCTGGACGTGCGCGCGGTGAACCCGGCCAGCGTGGACGCCGTGTTCGCACGGCTGGCCGAGCTGGTGCCGGAGATCGAGGCACGGCGTGGCGTGCGCTTCGAACTTGGCCCGGAAACCGGCTCCCTGGCCTCGCCCATGGATGCGGGCGTGCGGGCCGGGCTGGCGCGCGCGGCGGCGGCGGCGGGCGTCGGCTGCATCGAGATGGCATCCGGCGGCGGGCATGACGCGGCGGCCTTCGCGGCGGCGGGCATTCCGTCCGGCATGCTGTTCGTGCGCAACCAGAACGGCAGCCACAATCCGCACGAGGCCATGCGCATGGAGGACTTCTCCGCCGCCTGCGCCGTGGTGACGCAGTGGCTGACCGAGGCGGCGGGTTGAAGCCGGACATCTACATCGACGCGGACGCCTGCCCGGTGCGGGACGAGGTGTTCCGCGTGGCCGAGCGGCTCGGCCTCACGGTGCATGTGGTCAGCAACGGTTCGCGCGGCATCCGCCTGCCGGAGGTCGACTGGATCCGGCGGGTGATCGTGGAAGCCGGCGCCGACGTCGCGGATGACTGGATCGCGGAGCATGTCTCGGCGCAGGATGTCTGCGTGACCTCCGACATCCCGCTCGCGTCCCGCTGCCTGGAAAAGGGTGCCCGCGCCATCAGCAGCAACGGCAGGCTCTGGACCACGGACAACATCGGCTCGGCGCTGGCCGGGCGCGCGGTGGCGGAGCACCTGCGCTCCACCGGCGCCACCACGCGCGGGCCGGCGCCGATGCAGGGCTCCGACAAGTCCCGCTTTTTGTCGGCGCTGGAAACCGAATGCCAGGCGGCGATCCGCGCCAAGGCCTCGCCCCCCGTGGCGCTGTGGCGGCCGATCGAATGGTGATGCGCGGGGCGGCGCTGGCGCTGGCGGGGCTGCTGGCCGCCTGCGCCGCACCCTGCGCGCCCGATGCCGGCGACGCGTTGAACCTGACCATGCTGCGCGGCGTGCCCATCGTGCAGGCGCATGTGAACGGCACGCCCACGCCGTTCCTGCTGGATACCGGCGCCACCAACACCGTGATGCTGCCCGAGGGCGTGGAGCGGCTGCGGTTGCCCACCGATGCGACGCGCGTGACCCGGGGGCGCGGCATCGGCGGCGGCTTTTCCGCCAACAATGTCGTGGTAGGCGAGCTGCGGGTGGGCCGGCGGGCGGTCAACAACCTGACCGTACCGGTGATCGCGCATGGCATGCCCGGCCAGCCGGTCATGGCGGGCGTGCTGGGGGCGGACTTCCTGGGCATCTCGGACCTGGAGATCGACATCCCCGCCCGGCGGCTGACGCTGCACGGAGGGGGGGCGTGCAGCGCGAGCCAGCCCCCCTGGGCGGGCTCCTTCGACACGGTGCCGGTGCGGGTGCTGCCGGGCGGCTGGGTGCTGGTGCGGGTGCTGATGGACGGGCAGCCGGTCGAGGCGCTGCTGGACACCGGCGCCGCGCTCAGCACCTTCCGCCAGTCCACGGCGCTGCGGATCGGCATGCCCGCCGCCGTGCTGGCGCAGCCCGTGGCGGGGCAGGTGCACGGCGCCGGGCAGGACCGGCTGGATGTCCGCGCGTTTCGCTTCAACACCATGCAGGTGGGGCAGGACGTGACGCAGGGCATGGTGGTGGGCGTCACGGCGCTGCCCGACACCGAGCCCTTCGACATGGTGCTGGGGCAGGACTTCATGCGGTCCCGCCGCCTGTGGCTGTCCTATTCCAGCCAGCGCCTCTTCGTGCAGCGGGTCGAGGCGCCGGCGCGCTGAACGGCTAGCCCGGCAGCAGGTCGATGCGCTGCATCTCCATGGCGTCCACCTTGTCGCGCGAATACAGCAGCGGCACGTATTCGCCGCGCGCCCAATGCGGCGCGAGGTCCGCGTAGTGCGGCGAGCGCGGGTCGCCCGACTGGCCCGGGGCGTTGATGGCGATGCTGTTGTCCCATTCGCCCACATCCATCACCAGCCGGACGGAAGCGCCGTGCATGGCGCGGAAGTCGCTGGGCCGGTAGCCGGTGTGCATGGGCGTGGAAGCGGAGCCGCCCACCGGCAGCGGCCCGACATCGAGCTGCGCCGGGGCATCCGGCAACCCGGCCAGCGCGTGCTGGAAGTAGCCGTGGTGCAGGTGCCCCCATTCCCAGCCGGAAGGCGAGGCGCCCATGCGCTTCTCGCAATCGCGGAAGGCGTCCACCAGGCATTCGCTCAGCAGCGTGTCACGTGCCGTGCGGGGGTCGTTGCCGAAGCGCCTGTCCGGCGTTTCCAGAACACGCAGCAGCACCTCGGTATCCTGCGGCAGCAGCAGCGGGCGGAGCGATGCGTCGGGCACCAGCGCCGCCAGCATGCGCGGCTTCAGGAACTTCGCCAGGAACACCTCGAACAGCGCCGCGGCCGGGGAGGAGGCACGCAGGCGGAAATCCCAGTCCTCCAGCAGCATCAGCGCGGCCCAGAGTTCCGGCGGCGCGCCGGCGCGCGGCAGGCGCAGCAGCAGGGCGCAAAGGCGGCGGGCGGGGATCGACAGCACGTCGGTCTGCAACGCCGCCGAATCCTCCACCCGGTGCAGCGGCGCGCCGTTGACGCCGGTGGCGCCCAGCACTTCGCGGATGCGCCTGGCCCGCGATGCCTCCGTCCACTCGAAGCCGTACATCTTTTCCAGGTGCGGCCAGTCGGGCGGCAGGTTCTGCTCGTTGGCGGAGGCGACAAACCCTTCCGGCGGGTTCACCAGCGTGGGGTTCAGCGACTGGTCGAGCAGCCCGGACCATTCGTAGCGGCCATCCCCCGGCATCGGCAGCAGCCCATCCCAGTTGGGGCGCTGCGGCGCGAAGCCCGCGGGCATCCAGGCGATGGTGCCGCCGGTATCGGCATAGACGTGGTTGACCGAGGGCGTGCCCCAGCCGCGCATCGCCGCGGCGTAGTCGTCCAGCGTGGTGGCGCGCATGCCGGACAGGCTGCGCAGATAGGGCGCCGAGCCGGGCAGCGACCACACGCTGCGGATGGCCACCGCCTGGCCGGCGCCTTCGGCCAGCACGGGGCCGTGGCGGGTGAAGCGCAGCGTCAGGGTCTGCGACGGGTGGCCCTTCACGGCGAATTCGGCGACATCCTCGACGAAGTCCTCCTCGCCGTCGCCGTAGCGGTAGGCGCGGCCTTCGGCGACGGTCTCGTAGACCATCACGTCTTCCTGGTCGGCGCCGTGGATGGTCAGCGCGAAGGCACTGGTGCCGTTGTGGCCGATGGAGATGCCGGGCACCGCCGGCTCGCCGGCGCCAATGGCGTTGAAGCCCGGCGAATCCAGGTGAACGATGTAGCGCAGGCCCGGCGCCGCATGGGCGCGGTGCGGGTCGCTGGCCAGGATGGGGCGGCCGCTTTCCGTGCGGCTGCCATGCACGGCCCAGTTGTTGGAGCCGTCCATCTCCGCCGCGCGCATCACCTCGCCGCTGTCGGCCACCTTGCTCCAGCGACGCCAGTCCTCCAGCGGCGCGGCCAGCCGCTCGGGGCTGAAGGTGACGCCGGCGGTGGCGAGCTTGAAGACGTCGAGGCATTCCGGCGCGATGGAGGCGAGGTCCAGGCCGCGCGGCCGCGTCGGCTCGCGCATCGGCTCGATGTCGCGGCGCAGCAGGTCGGTGGCGAGGTCGGCACGCGACAGCACCACGGCGCGCAGCACTTCCGACAGGGCGTTGCGCGTCAGGCTGTGGCTGCGGATGCGCACCACGTCCTCCGCCGCCCAGTGGCGCGGGGTGGTGCCGAGCAACGCGAATTCCGGTGGCAGGCGCTCCGGCTCGCGCGCGCAAAGGTCGACATAGGCGTTGATGCCGCTGGCGAAGGCGGCGCAGATGTCGCGCGCGTCGGGCGCATAGGCGGCGAACTCGGCATCCATGTTGCCGCGGTACAGGAACAGGCGGGACGCGCGGTCCTGGGCCAGGAAGCCGGGGCCGAAATCGGCCGCCAGCAGGCCGAGCCCGCGCTTGCGCCACAGGTCGATCTGCCACAGCCGGTCGCGCGCCGCGTTGAAGCCCTGGGTGAACCACAGGTCGGCCTCGGACTCGGCACGCAGGTGCGGCACGCCCCAGCGGTCCACCACGATGGAGGCCGGCGCCTGCAGCCCCGGGACCGTCAGGGTTTCGTGCGGTGTGGTTTGGTTCATCGGGGCGTTCCTCCAGCTCGGGCGGCGGGAAGGCTAGGGGCGGGGGGCGGCTGGCGCAACGTGGCGGACGGGGGCATGATCGCATCCCCTGCCGGCTTTCCTGAGGAGCGTTCCGCCATGGCGCTGCACTGCGACACCATCATCCGCGATGCCACCATCTTCGACGGCACGGGCGCGCCCCGGCGCATCGGCGACGTGGGCGTCAGCGGCGACCGGATCGTGGGCGTGGGCGACCTGGGTGGCGCGCGGGCCGAGCGCGAGGTGATCGGCACCGGCAAGGCCCTGGCGCCGGGCTTCATCGACGCCCACACGCATGACGACCGCGCCGTGCTGTGCGGCCCCGCCTGCACGCTGTGCAAGATCAGCCAGGGCGTCACCACCGTGGTGGTGGGCAACTGCGGCATCAGCCTTTCGCCCATGCGCCACACCGCCAAGCGCCCGCCGGCGCCGCTGGACCTGCTGGGCGACGAGGCCTGGTGGACCTTCGACAGCTTCGGCGACTACGCGGACGCGCTGAAGACCCAGGGCAGCGAGGTCAACACCTACGCGCTGATCGGCCACCAGACGCTGCGGGTGGAATCCATGAACGGCGACGTGCACCGCGTGGCGCGCGACAGCGAGATCGACCGCATGCACGCGCGGCTGAAGCAGTCACTGCTGGAAGGCGCGTCCGGCTTCTCGACCGGCCTGTACTATCCGCTGAACAGCGCGGCGACGACGGAAGAGGTGATCGCGGTGGCGGACGCGCTGCGCACCACGGATGGCCTCTACACCAGCCACATGCGCGACGAGGCCAACCACGTCTGCGCCTCGATCGAGGAAACGCTGCGGATCGGCACGCGCATCGGGCGGCCGGTGGTGATCAGCCACCACAAGTGCTCGATGCCGGAGAACTACGGCCGCAGCGTGCAGACTCTGGGGCTGATCGGCGCCGCCGCCTCCATGCAGGAAGTGGCCTTCGACATGTATCCCTATCCCGCCGGCTCCACCGTGCTGATGGCGGACAAGGTTCGGTCGGACCTGCGCACCATCATCACCTGGTCGGTGCCCTACCCGGAGATGGCGGGCAAGGACCTGTCCGAGATCGCGCGCGGATGGAACACCGACCTGCGCGCCGCGGCCGAGCGGCTGACCCCGGCCGGCGCCGTGACCTTCCAGATGGACGAGGAGGACGTGCGCCGCATCATGCGCCACCCGCTGTCCATGATCGGCTCCGACGGCCTGCCACATGACGAGAAGCCGCATCCGCGCCTGTGGGGTACCTTTCCGCGCGTGCTGGGCTTCTATTCCCGCCAGCTCGGCCTGTTCGACCTGGAGACGGCGGTACACAAGATGACCGGCCGCGCGGCGGGCGTGTTCGGCATGGTGGACCGCGGCGTGATCCGGGAGGGCGCCTATGCCGACTTGGTGCTGTTTGACCCCGCCACCGTGATCGACAACGCCACCTTCGAGGACCCGATCCAGATGAGCGTCGGCATCGAGCGGGTCTGGGCGAATGGCGTGCTGTCCTTCGCCGAGGGCAAGGCGACCGGCCAGAAGCCGGGGCGGCTGGTGACGCGCGGCAGGTAGGTCAGAAGCATTGACCTAAACCGGGCGGCGCGCCACGCTGCCCGGCATGGAAACGATCCTGCCCCTGCTGGGCTTCGCCGTGGCCTCCAGCGTCACGCCCGGGCCGAACACGCTGATGGTCAGCGCCATGGCGGCGGCGGGCGGGCTTCGCGGCACGCTGCCGGCGCTGCTGGGCATCAGCCTAGGTTTCATGGCGCTTTTGCTGGCCGCCGCCCTGGGGCTGGCGGCGCCGCTGGCGGCCAGCCCGCCCTTGCAGGGCATCCTCCGCTACCTCGGCGTGGCCTGGCTGCTGTATCTGGCCTGGAAGATCGGCCGCGCGCCGGCGCCCGTCTCCGGTGCCGCCCCGCGCGGCTTTGGCTTCTGGGGCGCCGCCGGGTTCCAGTGGGTCAACCCCAAGGCGTGGATGGTGGCGCTGGCCGCGATCCCGGCCTTTGCCCAGCCGGGGGAGGGCGCGCTAGCCACCGGGCTGCGCGTGGCGCTGGTCTTCGGGGCCGTGTCGCTGCCCTGCCTGCTGGTCTGGGTAGCGGTGGGCCGGGGCGCGGGGCGGCTTTTGCACACGCCGCGCGCATGGCGGCGCTTCAACCTCGCCATGGGTCTGCTGCTGGCCGCCAGCGTCCTGCCGCTGCTGCGCTGAGCCTGCCGCAGGGCAGCCGCGCGCCTGCCCGGTAGCCCTCGGCCCCCGGCTCGGTCTATCGTTCCGGCCAATAAGCTTGAGACGAGGAAGACGAGTGTGATGACGGTGCGCGGGTGGCAGCCCGGAAGCTGGCGCGACATGCCGATCCGGCAGGTGCCAGACTATCCGGACGCGACGAAGCTGAAGGCGATGGAGGCGAAGCTCGCCGGCTTTCCGCCCTTGGTCTTCGCCGGCGAGGCCCGGCGCCTGCAGCAGCAGCTGGCCGATGCCGGGCAGGGGCGCGCCTTTATCCTGCAGGGCGGCGATTGTGCCGAGGGCTTCCCCGACTTCAACGCCAACACCATCCGCGACACCTTCCGGGTGCTGCTGCAGATGGCGGTGGTGCTGACCTTCGGCGGCGGGCTGCCGGTGGTGAAGCTGGGCCGCATGGCCGGGCAATTCGCCAAGCCGCGCTCCTCCGACACCGAGACGCAGGGCGGGGTGACGCTGCCGTCCTATCGCGGCGACATCATCAACGGCCCCGAGTTCACGCCCGAGGCGCGGCTGCCCGAGCCGTCGCGCATGGAATTCGCCTACATGCAGTCGGCGGGCACGCTGAACCTGCTGCGCGCTTTTGCCACCGGCGGCTACGCCGACCTGCACCAGGTGCACCGCTGGAATCTCGGCTTCGTGGAGCGCAGCCCGCTGGCCGAGCGCTACCAGGACCTGGCGTCGCGCATCGACGAGACGCTGCGCTTCATGGCGGCCTGCGGCATGTCCAACGCGCCGCAGGTGCGCGAAACCGAGTTCTACACCAGCCACGAGGCGCTGCTGCTGCCCTACGAGGAAGCGCTGACCCGCGTGGATTCCACCACGGGCGACTGGTACGCCTGTTCCGCCCACTTCCTGTGGATCGGCGACCGCACGCGGCAGCCGGATGGCGCGCATGTGGAGTTCCTGCGCGGGGTGAAAAACCCACTGGGCCTGAAGGTCGGCCCCACCACCGACCCGTCCGAGCTGGTGCGGCTGTGCGAGCTGCTGAACCCCGGCAACGCGCCTGGCCGGCTGACGCTGATCAGCCGCATGGGCGCCGGCAAGGTGGCGGAAAAGCTGCCGCCGCTGCTGCGCGCGGTGCGCGACGCGGGGCGCGAGGTGGTGTGGCTGTGCGACCCCATGCACGGCAACACCCACACCGCCGGCGCCTACAAGACCCGTTCCTTTGACAGCATCCTGACGGAGGTGCGCGGCTTCTTTGACGCGCATGGCGAGGCCGGCACATGGCCCGGCGGCGTGCATGTGGAGATGACGGGGCGCGACGTGACGGAATGCATCGGCGGCGCGCACAAGCTGACCGAGGCCGACCTCGCCGCCAACTACGCCACCCAGTGCGACCCGCGGCTGAATGCCGAGCAGGCGCTGGAGCTGGCCTTCCTGGTGGCGGAGGAGCTGAAGGCCCGCCGCCCCGAAGGCAGCCGCATGCCGCTGGTGGCCGCGCAGTGACCGCCGACACCCCGGTGCTGACCCCTGGCGACGCGCTGATCGCCGGGCGCACGGACGTCTACTTCAACCGCACCAAGGCGATCGTTTCGCGCTTCGGCGATTGCCGCGTCACCTACGCGGTGTTTCTGCGCCGCCCTGTGGTTTCGGCACCGCGGCTGGCGCTGGAATGGCTGGCCTCCGTGGCCGTTGAGCGCGGCACGGAGATCGAGATCGAGCTGATGCACAAGGAAGGCGAGTGGGTGGGGGCGGGCGACCCGATCCTCTACATCACAGGCTCCTTCACGCAGCTCGCGGATCTGGAAACGCTGTACCTGCAGAAGCTCGGCGCACCCTGCGTCGCGGCGCACAACGCCTATCAGATGGCGCTGGAACTGCCGCAGGTGCCGTTTCTGGCCATGGAGGCGCGGCACTGCGCCGGCGCCGAGATGCAGGAGATGATGGCCTACGCCGCTTCCGTCGGCTCCGCCGCCGCGAAGCGCGAAGGGGCCCAGGGGTTCATCGGCAACGCCAACGACCAGACCGCGCACTGGTTCGGCAATGCGCGCGGCTACGGCACCATGCCGCATGCGTTGATCGGCTACGCCGGCAGCACCGTGCGCGCGGCCGAGATGTTCTTCGAGACCTTTCCCGATGAAAGCCTGACCGTGCTGGTCGACTATTTCGGGCGGGAGGTCACGGACGGCATCGAGGTCTGCGCCCGCTTCGCCGAGCTCGCGGCCGGGGGGCGGCTGTCGGTGCGGCTGGACACCCATGGCGGCCGGTTCCTGGAAGGGCTGGACCCGGCGGAAAGCTACGCGGTGCTGGAGCGCCATGCCCCCAGCACCATCCGCCGCTATCGCAGCGAAACGGAACTGCGCCACCTGGTCGGCACCGGCGTCTCGGCCGCCGCCATCTGGCGGATGCGGGAAGCCCTGGACCAGGCGGGATACCCCAAGGTGAAGATCGTCGCCTCCTCCGGCTTCGGTGTCACTAAGTGCCGGGTGATGGCGGAAGCCAAGGCGCCGGTGGACGTGGTGGGCACCGGCAGCTTCATTCCCAACACCTGGAGCGAAACCTACGCGACCGCCGACATCATCGAGTATGACGGCAAGCCGCAGGTGAAGATCGGCCGCGAGTTCCTGCTTCGCAAGAACGGCGCCCGCAAGCGCCAGGGCTAGTCCAGCCGCACCAGCCAGCCCTCGCCCCCCGCGAGGGCGGGCGGGTGCGCCAGGGCCACCCAGGGGTCGTGCGAGGGGATCACCAGCTCCGGCGCATCGGCCGCCGCCAGCACGGCCTCGAACCCCGCCAGCGCGTCGCCCACGTGGAACAGCGAGGGGAAGGGGATGCGGCGGTCCAGATGCGCGCGCGTCGCCACCACGTCGCCCGCCAGCACCATGCGGCCGCGCCGGGTGCCGAGCACCGCGAATTGCAGCCCGTCCGTATGGCCGCCGGCATGCAGCAGCGTCAGGCCCGGCAGCAGGTCCACCCGCCCGTCATGCAGCATGAGCCGCCCCTGGTGCAGCAAGGCGACATGCGCGGCGATGTCGGCGGCCTCATAGCCTGCCCGCAGCATGGGGTGGCGCATGGCGGGGCCGGTGACAAAGGCCATCTCCCGCGCCTGCATGTGGAAGGTGGCATTGGGGAACAGCCCGGGCTGCCCCGCGTGGTCCCAGTGCAGGTGGGTCTGCACCACGTGCCGCACCGCCGCCGGGTCGATGCCCAGCAGCGCCATGGCGCGGGGCAGCCCCTGCACGAAGCTCTTGCCGTAGCGGGCGCAGGCGGCCTCGTCGGCGCCGGTGTCGAAGGCCACCCAGCCATCCGGCCCTTTCAACAGGAAGGCGTGGTAGGCGAAGGGGAAGGGCGCGTCGCCGCCGGCCCCGCCCAGAAAGCTGCGAGCCTCCGTGCGGTGCGTATCCTCGGCGTAGCGGACGGCATAGGCTTCCCAGGTCACGGGCGCATTCCCATCAAGGACAGCCCGCCGTCCACCGTGACGGTGCTGCCGGTCACATAGCCGGCGAGGCCGCTGGCCAGAAACAGGATGGCGCCGGCCACGTCCTCCGGCGTGCCGGTGCGGGCGGCCGGGATCAGGGCCAGCTTGGCGTCGCGCCAGCCGGGGCTTTCCCGCGCCACGCGGTTGAATTCCGTTTCGATGGTGCCGGGGGCGACGAGGTTCACCGTGATGTTCTCCGCCGCCAGCTCCAGCGCCATCTGCCGCGCCAGCTGCATCAGCCCGCCCTTGGCGCTGCCATAGGCCACCAGCCCCGGATTGGGCATCCACTGGTTGACGGAGGAGGTGAAGACGATCCGCCCGCCCCCGCCGCCCGCGCGCATGATGCCCGCCGCTTCCCGCCCCAGCGCGAAGCCGGCCGCGAGGTTGATGGCGTGCACCCGGGCGAACTCGGCGTCCGTCGTTTCCGCCAGCGGCTTGCGCAGCAGCACCCCGGCGTTGGACACCAGGATGTCCAGGCCGCCGAGCGCCTCGGCCGCCCGGTGCGGCAGGGCACATGCGGCCTCCACGTCAGACAGGTCGGCCTGCAGCGCCACGCCACCGGTCGTGGCGGCCAGCGCCATGGCCACGGCCGGCTCGGCCATGTGGTGCACGGCCACCCGCGCGCCGGCCTCCGCCAGCAGCCGCGCGGTGGCGCGACCGATGCCGTCGGTGCCCGCGCCGGTGACCAGCGCGCGCTTGCCCGAAAGATCGATGGACAAGGGCATCAGCGGCGGGCCCGGATCTCGATGGCCAGCGTTTCCTCGTCGGCGCGGGGCGTGAAGTCCAGGCGGTCGCCGCGCCCGGCCCACAGGGATTCGAAGGTCAGGATGGGAATCACCAGGTGCTGCGCCATGGTCTGCTGCATGGCCTGTTCCAGCAAGGCGCGCCGGGCGCCCTCGTCCAGCGTGCGGCGGGCCTGCTGGATCAACGTGTCGATGCCGGGCACCGAGATGCCGGAATAATTGATGGCGCCGAGGCCCAGCTCGCGGCTCGGCGTGTGGATCTGGCTGGTCAGGAAGTAGCTGCTTTCGCCCGTCAGGCTGCCCCAGCCGGCGGCGTGCAGCGGCCATTCGCGCCGCGCGCGGGCGGGAAAGAAGGTGGCGCGCGGCATGACGTTCAGGTCCACCTTGATGCCGGCGCGCTGCAACTGCTGCGCCGCGGCCTCACAGATCTTGCTGTCGTTGACGAAGCGGTCGCTGGGGCAGGACAGGCTGGTCTGGAAGCCGTTGGGATAGCCGGCCTCCCGCAGCAATGCCCGCGCGCGCTCCAGGTCGAAGCGCGCGGGCGGCACGGCGGGGGAATAGCCGAAGAATCCTTCCGGAATGGCTTGGTTTGCGACGCGCGCACGGCCTTCCATCAGCCGCTCCACGATGCTCTGCCGGTTCAGCGCCAGCGACACCGCCTCGCGCACCCGCGCGTCCTGCCAGGGGTTCCTGTTCAGCGGCTGGCCCTGGGCGTCACGCAGCCCGGGCATGCTGTCCTTCCCCATCTCGGGGAACAGCATGTAGACGTAGGAAGATACGCCGCCGAAGACCTTGAAGCGCTGGCCTGCGCCTTCCGCTTCCAGCCGCTTCACGTCCTGCAACGGCACGGCGTTGATGAAATCCACGTCGCCCGCCAGCAGCGCGCCGACGCGCGCGCCATCGGCCGGGATGGGGCGGAAGCTGACGCGCGACCAGTCGGGGCGGCCGCCGAAATAGGCGTCGTTGCGGTCCAGCACCATGGGCTGCCCCGGCTGCCAGGACACGAAACGATAAGGACCCGTGCCGATGGCGGCCGAACCGTTGTTGAAGGCGCTGGTCGTCTGCACCCCCTTGGCGGAGGAGAGGATGAACACGCTGGTCAGGTTGATGGGCAGCAGCGGCACCGGGCCGTCGGTGATGAAGCGGACCGTCAGCGGGTCCACCACCTGCACCTCCCTGATGCCCTGGATGTAGGTGGCATAGCTGTTCGGGTTGCCCTGCACATTGGGCAGGCGGGCGATGCTGAAGCGCACGTCCTCCGCCGTCAGCGGGCTGCCGTCATGGAAGGTGACGCCGGGGCGAAGCTTGAATTCCCAGGTCGTCTCGTCCACCGCGCGCCAGGATTCCGCCAGCGACGGGCGGATCTGCAACGCCGGGTCGCGCGACACCAGCGTGTCGTAGATGTTGCGCAGGGCCGAGGTGTTGGTGCCCAGCAGGTTGAACTGCGGGTCCAGCGTGCTCGGCTCGCCCTGGATGCCGACGGTCAGGTTCTGCGCCACGGCGGGCACGGCCAGGAGCGTGGCCAGCGCCAATGGCGCGGCAAGGCGGAAGGCGCGGGGCATCGGACAGGACTCCTGGGCGGTCGTTTCGGTTGCCGCGCATTCCCCCGGCATCAGGCGCAGGTGTCAAGCAGTTGGTCGGGCAGGCGCGGCGTGGCAGGGTGCGCGCCATGCGAGTCCATATTCAGAACCCCGAAAACGAAACCCTGTTTCCCGTCACGCCGGCGCAATGGGCGGCAGCGGTGAAGCGCAACCCCGACATGGCCGGACTACGCCCGAGCTTCGCCGCGGACGAGGCCGGCTTTCAGGCCGCGATCGGCGAGGCCGAGCTGCTGGTCACCTGGGTGCGCATCGTGCACCAGCGCCTGGCGCATGAGGGGCTGAAGCCACTGGCGCCGAAGCTGCGGACCATCTTCTGCACCTCCGCCGGGCTGGACCGCCTGGCCCCCTTCGACTGGCTGCCGGAGGATGTGGCACTGCTGAACAACCGCGGCGCGCACAGCGTCAAGGCCGGCGAGTTCGGGCTGATGGCGCTGCTCATGCTGGCCAACCACCTGCCGGCCTTTGCCCAGGCGCAGCAGCGCGGCGAATGGGCGCCGCGCTTCGGTTCCGTGCTGGCCGGGCGCCGCCTGATCGTGGTGGGCCTGGGCTCGCTGGGCGGTGCGGTGGCCACGCGCGCGGCGCAGTTCGGCATGCGGGTGACGGGCGTGCGCAACACCGACCGGCCGCATGAGGCCTGCGAGCGCGTGGTGACGCAGGACGCGCTGGACAGCGTGCTGCCGGACGCCGAATTCCTGGTCCTGGCCTGCCCGCTGACGCCGGCCACGCGCGGGCTGCTGGACCGCCGCCGCGTCGGGCTGCTGCCCCAGGGGGCCAAGCTGGTGAACATCGCGCGTGGCCCGGTGTGGGACCAGGACGCGGTGGCCGATGCGCTGGAAGCCGGCCGCCTCGGCGGTGCGCTGACGGACGTGGCGGTGCCGGAGCCGCTGCCACCCGGCCACCGTCTGTGGAGCGTGCCGGGGCTGTTCATCACCCCGCACATGTCGGTGGACGACCCGGAAACCTACAACGACGACAGCCTGGACATCCTGTTCGCCAATCTGCGCGCGGCGCGGGAGGGCAAGCCCATGGCCAACCGCATCGACCCGCAGGCCGGGTACTGAGCGGCGGGTCGCCGCCGGCTACTTGCCGGCGGCGGCCTTGGCGATGGGGGGCACGAACTGCTGCTCGGTGTCCCAGGGGAACAGGATCCAGGTGTCCTGGCTGACCTCGGTCACGAAGGTGTCGACCAGCGGCTTGCCGGCGGGCTTGGCGTAGACCGTGGCGTAATGCGCCTTGGGCAACAGGTTGCGCACCACGCGCAGCGTGGTGCCGGTGTCCACCAGGTCGTCCAGCACCAGCCAGTGCTCGCCCTGGCTTTCCAGCGCGGCGGCGGGGGGCTTGGCCACCACGGGGTCGCCCTTCACCTCCTCGTCATAGGTGACGATGGAAGCGCTCTCGATCATGCGGCAATCCAACTCGCGCGCCACGATGGCGGCCGGGATCAGCCCGCCGCGCGTGATGGCGACGATGCCCTGCCACGGCCCGCGCTCGACCAGCCGCCAGGCGAGGGCCTTGCCGTCGCGGTGCAGCTGGTCCCAGGAAACGGTGTAGTAGCGCGGCGCCATTCAAAACATCCTGCCGCCGTTGGGCACGGCGAGATCGGGTCGGAGAAGGACCACCGCGCCGTCGGGATCGGGCAGGCCGAGGGTCAGCACCTCGCTCTGGAACCCGGCAATGCGGCGCGGCGGAAAGTTCACCACGCACAGCACCTGCCGGCCGATCAGCTTGTCCGGCGCATAATGCACGGTGATCTGGGCGGAAGAGCGCTTCACCCCGATTTCCGGCCCCAGGTCGATTTCCAGCCGGATGGCGGGCTTGCGCGCGCCTTCCAGCGGCTGGGCATCGAGGATGGTGCCGACGCGGATGTCGATGCGCTCGAAATCCTCGATGGTCGCGGTGCTGCTCATTGCAACGGGATAGCGCAGGCGGCGGCTGGCCGGAAGGGTGGATGGACGCGACGGCCCGGCCGTGCCAGCGTTCGCGCCGCGATTGTCCGACATTCCGCCGAAAAGAGAGTTTTGCATGCGCGACTTCCACCACCCCGGCCGCAGCCCGGTCCTGGCCATGAACGGCATGGCCGCCACCTCCATGCCGGCGGCGACGCTGGCGGCGGTGGACATGCTGCGGGCGGGCGGCAATGCCATGGATGCCGCCATTGCCGCGGCCGCCGTGCTGGCGGTGGTGGAGCCGCAGTCGACCGGCATCGGTGGCGACAACTTCTGCCTCTACGTGCCCGCCGGGCAAAGCAAGGTCGTGGCGATGAACGGCTCCGGCTGGGCGCCCGCCGGTGCGACGCCGGAGCGGCTGCGCGCCGACGGGCTGGACAAGATGGAGGCGACTTCCGCGCATTCCGTCACGGTGCCGGGCGCCGTCTCCGCCTGGGTGAAGCTGAATGCCGCGCACGGCCGCAAGGGTCTGGATGAGATCCTGGCGCCCGCCATCCGCTTGGCCGAGGAAGGCCACCCGGTGCATCCACGCGTGGCCGCCGATTGGGAGGTCGCCGCCGCGAAGCTGGCCAAGCATCCGCAGACCGCGCGCCATTTCCTGCCCGGCGGCCACAGCCCGCAGGTGGGCGACGTGTTCCGCCAGCCGGCCCTGGCCAAGACCCTGCGCAAGATCGCCGCCGAGGGCGCCCGGGGCTTCTACGAGGGTGAGGTGGCCGCCGACATGGTGGCCACGCTGCAGGCCGCCGGGGGCAGCCACACGGAAGCCGACTTCGCCGCCGGCATCGACATCGCGCAGTTCGTGGAGCCGATCCAGACGCGCTGGAAGGGGCTGGACGTGTTCCAGTGCCCGCCCAACGGCTCAGGCATGCTGGTGCTGTCCATGCTCGGAACATTGGGTGGCTTCGAGACCCCGGCGGGCGATCCGCTGTCCGTCACCCGCATGCACCGCCATGTGGAGGTCGCGCGGCTCGCCTATCGCGACCGCGACGGCTTTCTGGCCGACCCCAGCCAGGTGGACGTGCCGGTGGCGAAGCTGACCTCGCCCGACTACACCGCCAAGCTGCGTGCGTTGATCGACGACGAGCGCGCGATGCGCGAGATGCCGCCCGCCGGCCTCGCCGAGATGCTGCCGGTGCACAAGGACACGGTGTACCTTTGCGTGGTGGATGCCGAGGGCAACGCCTGCTCCTTCATCAACTCGCTGTTCGAAAGCTTCGGCTCCGGCATCCTGGCCGAGAAGAGTGGCGTGATGCTGCACAACCGCGGCTTCGGCTTCCGGCTGGAGGAAGGGCACCCCAACTGCATCGCGCCCCACAAGCGGCCCATGCACACCATCATCCCCGGCATGGTGATGCGCGACGGCGTGCCGCTGATGCCCTTCGGCGTCATGGGCGGCCACTTCCAGCCGATGGGGCAGACGTGGTTCCTGTCCAACCACTTCGAATACGGGCTGGACGTGCAGGCCGCGCTCGACCTGCCGCGGCTGTTCCCCTACGCCGGCAAGCTGCAGGTGGAGCGCGGCATCCCGGCCGCCGCGATCGACCGGCTGGCCCGCATGGGTCACCAGCTCGAGATGATCGACAAGCCGCATGGCGGCGGCCAGGCCATCCTGATCGACCGTGCGCGGGGCGTGCTGATCGGCGGGTCCGACCCGCGCAAGGACGGCTGCGCGCTGGGCTACTGAGGAATTCCCGACATGACCGAACCCTGTGACCTGTCCGCCGTCGCCGCGCGGCGAATGATCGGCGCCAAGGCGCTGTCCCCGGTGGAACTGCTGGACTCCTGTCTCAAGCGCGTGGCGGAGGTGAACCACGCCGTCAACGCCATGGTGGCGATGGACGAGGACCGCGCGCGCAGCAACGCCCGGGCCGCCGAGGCGGCGGTGATGCGCGGCGACACGCTCGGCCCGCTGCATGGCCTGCCCATCGGCATCAAGGACCTGGATTCCACCGAAGGGCTGGCCACCACCTTCGGCAGCCCGATCTTCCGCGACAACGTGCCCAAGCAGGATGACCACCACGTGGCGGCGATCCGCGCCGCCGGCGGCAACATCCTGGGCAAGACCAACACGCCGGAGTTCGGGGCGGGCGGCAACACCCGCAACGCCGTCTACGGCGCCACCGGCAACCCCTTCGATCCCACGCGCTCGGCCGCCGGGTCCTCCGGCGGTTCGGCGGTGGTGCTGGCCACCGGCATGGTGCCGCTGGCCAGCGGCTCGGACACCGGCGGCTCGCTGCGCAACCCGGCAGCCTTCAACGGCATCACCGGCTTCCGCCCCAGCCCGGGGCTGGTGCCCAACAGCCGCCGCGCGCTGGGCTGGTCGGGCCTGTCCGTGCTCGGCCCCATGGCACGCGACGTGGGGGACGTGGCGCTGCTGCTGTCCGTCATGGCGGGGGACGCGAACATCGACCCGCTGGCCTACACGCTGCCGGGCACCGACGTGCGTCAGAACATGTCCTGGCAGGGCAGGGTGGATCTGTCGGCGATCCGCGTGGCAGCGACGGAGGATTTCGGCTTCGCCCCGACGGAACGGCACGTGCGCGAGGTCTTCGCCTCCCGCCTCGCGGCGCTGGCGCCGCTGTTCGCTTCCGTCGAGCACCGCTCGCCCGATTGCAGCGGTTCCGACGAGGCCTTCGAGGTGCTGCGCGCCGTCAGCTTCCTGGCCGGGTTCGACGAGCGGGTGCGCAAGGCACCGGACAGCGTCGGCCCCAACGTGCGGGCGGATGTGGAGCGCGGCTGGACCTATTCGGCCGCCGACGTGGCGCGGGCGCAGGTGCTGCAAACGCAGATCTACCGCCGGTGGCAGGCTTTCTTCGCCGGCGACGTGGACGTCATCCTGGCGCCCGCCATCACCATCTCGCCCCGCCCGTGGAGTGAGCTGTACCCCGCCGAGATCGACGGTCAGCCGACGCGCACCTACTTCCAGTGGCTGGCCAACGCCTATGCGGTGACGCTGCCCGGCCACCCGGCCATCAGCCTGCCGATGGGCCTGGACCGCGCGGGCCTGCCCTTCGGGATGCAGATCGTCGGGGCCCGCGGCGCGGATGCCAAGGTGATCGCGGTGGCGGCGGCGATCGAGGCGGCGGTGGCGGGGGATGCCACCTTGTCCCGCCCGGTGCCGGATCTGGCGAAGCTGCGCGCGGCACCACCGATCTCGGCGATGCCGGGCTTTCTCAGCTTCGACTGATCGCGGGGCGGCGGCCCTGCACCCTGCGGGACAGCCGCACCGCCAGCCGGTCCACCGGCAGAAACAGGCGGGCCAGCGCGAAGGACAGCGCGAGGCCCGCCACGATGGCGAGCAGCCGCGCCGGCGGCAGGCCCAGCGGTCCCTGCAGTGCCAGCACCAGCGCCGCCACCGGCCCGAACAGCAGCGGCCAATGGGTGAGGTAGAGCGAGAAGGATATCTCGCCCAATCCCCTTGCCCATCGGGCCTGCAGCGCCTGTCGCAGCCATGGAAGCTGCACCAGACCGACGAAGACCAGCAGGCTGCCATAGATCTTCTGCTGCAGGCCGCCGGGGGAGCAGGGCACCAGGGGCAGGTTTGCCGCGCAGAAGGCGGTGACAGGTGGCAGCATGCGGAACTCCGCCATGACGCACAGCGCCAACCCGCCCAGGATGAGCAGCAACGCCGGCAAGCGCGCGACCACCGGTGCCCGCTCCGCGAAGCGGTGACGGGCCATCAGGTGGCCGGCCAGAAAGCAGAGATAAGGCCCGCGCAACAGCAACAGCAGAGCGACGGCGAGGCCGATGCGCCAGGGCCAGACCCCCCGCCGTTCCAGCGCGACCAGGAGCCAGATGAGCACCGAGCCATACAGCTCGACCGACAGGGTCCACAGCGGCGCGCTGAGCGACACGTCCAGCGTCAGGCGCCAGCCGGGCAACAGGCCCATCCAGGGTTCCACCGGGAGGTAGCCAAGCAGCAGCCCGCTGACCACGACATCCTTGACGAGGTTCGTGACACCGAGGGTCGGTTGCCACAGGTGGGCGTACCAAGTGGAGTCGACCAGCCGCCCGACCTCCGGGTTCAGGCCACCGAAAACGGCGAAGATCGTGGCGGACAGGATGCCCGCCACCAGGGCAGGCAGGCCGAGCCGCACCAGTCGCCCGGCCAGGGCCGGCAGGGGGCGGGTTTCACGCGCCTGGAACGCCAGCGTCAGCACGTAACCGCTGAGGATGAAGAACAGGTACACGGCGGAATAGCCGTCATACAGCACGAACAGCGGCGAAGCGTGGACGAAGCCGGCCAGCGTGCCCTGCTTCGGCGTGGACAGGGCAAGGCCTGGCAGCAGGCCTGTTGCGAAGTGGAGCAATAGAACCTGCACGGCGGCCAAACCACGGAGCGAGTCGAGATAGGAGACGCGGGCGGGAGGTGAACCGCCGGGAAGCGAAGCGGAAATCCTACCGGTCCTTCTGCTGCCGCCATTTCGCGAAGGTGGCGAGGTTGCCCTCGTCGGTCGGCGGATACAGGCCGAGGATGCCCTGACCACCCTGCACCCGCTCCGTCACGAAATCCTCGAAGGCGGTCATCTCCACCGCCTCGGCCGCGATCTCGTCGGCGATCTCGGCGGGGATGACGATGACGCCATCGGCATCGCCGACGATCACATCGCCCGGGAAGACCGGCGCGTCGCCGCAGCCGATCGGCACGTTGATGTCGATTGCCTGATGCAGCGTCAGGTTGGTGGGTGCCGAGGGGCGGGTGTGATAGGCCGGCATCTCCAGCGAGGCGATCTCGGCGGAATCCCGGAAGCCGCCATCCGTCACCACGCCGGCCACGCCGCGCATCATCAGCCGCGTCACCAGGATGCCGCCGGCCGAGGCGGCGCGGGCATCCTTGCGGCTGTCCATTACCATCACGGCGCCGGGCGGGCATTCCTCCACCGCCTTGCGCTGCGGGTGGCCGCGGTCGCGGAACACGGCGAGCGTGTTGAGGTCCTCGCGCGCCGGCATGTAGCGCAGCGTGAAGGCCTCGCCCACCATGCTTTCCGCGCGCTTGGTGCCACCCACGGGCTGCGCGCCCTGAATCATCTGGTTGCGCAGGCCGCGCTTGAACAGCGCAGTGGCCAGCGTCGCGGTGCTGACGGTCTTCAGCTTGGCGCGGGTGTCGGGGTTCATGCTCATCGGGCGCGGCCTCAGTAGATCACGGGTTCATCGACCGGGCGGCCGAAGTCGGTCTTCAGGAAGTCGAAGTCGCAGCCGTCGCTGGCCTGCTGGATGTGCTTGGTGAACATCCAGCCATAGCCCCGCTCGTAGCGCGGCTCCGGCGCCTGCAGCGCGGCGCGGCGCTCGGCCAATTCGTTGTCGGAGACCTGCATGTTGATGCTGCGGGACGCGACATCGACTTCCACCATGTCACCGGTCTTCAACAGCGCCAGGGGGCCGCCGATCCAGCTTTCCGGCGAGACGTGCAAGACGCAGGCGCCGTAGGAGGTGCCGGACATGCGGGCGTCGGACAGCCGCATCATGTCGCGGTGGCCTTCCTTCAGCAGCTTCTTCGGCATCGGCAACATGCCCCATTCCGGCATGCCCGGGCCGCCCTGCGGGCCGGCGTTGCGCAGCACCATCACGGTGTCGGGCGTGAAGGGATAGCTCTCGTCGTCCACCGCTTTCTTCATGCTGGGGTAGTCGTCGAACACGACGGCGGGGCCGGAATGCTTCAGGAAGCGCTGGTCCATGGCGGCGGGCTTGATGACGCAGCCGTCCGGCGCCAAGTTGCCCTTCAGCACCGCGAGCGACCCCTCGCCGTAGATGGGGTTGGAGGTCGGGCGGATGACATCGTCGTTGTGGACCTTGGCACCCTCGATGTTCTCGCCCAGCGTACGGCCGGACACGGTGAGGCAGGTGAGGTCGAGGTGCTCGCGGATGTTGTTCATCAGCGCCTTGATGCCGCCGGCGTAGTAGAAATCCTCCATCAGGTAGGCATTGCCGCTGGGGCGGACATTGCCGATGACCGGAACCTTCCTGCTGTAGCGCTCGAAGTCGTCCAGCCCGATGTCCTGCCCGGCGCGCCGCGCCATGGCGATCAGGTGGATGATGGCATTGGTGGAACAGCCCATGGCCATGGCCACCGCGATGGCATTCTCGAAGGCCGCGCGGCTCTGGATCTTCTGCGGCGTCAGGTCTTCCCACACCATGTCCACGATGCGGCGGCCGCTTTCGCTGGCCAGGCGGATGTGCCCGGCATCGGCCGCGAGCATGGAGGAGCCGCCCGGCAGCACCATGCCCGCCGCTTCCGCGATGGCGGTCATGGTGGACGCCGTGCCCATGGTCATGCAGGTGCCGTAGGAGCGGGCGATGCCGCCCTCCACCGCCAGCCAGTCCTGGTCGGTGATCTTGCCGGCGCGCAGTTCGTCCCAGTACTTCCAAGAGTCCGAGCCCGAGCCCAGGTGCTTGCCCTGCCAGTTGCCGCGCAGCATCGGCCCGGCGGGCAGGAAGATGGCCGGGATGTTCATGCTGGTGGCGCCCAGCAGCAGCCCCGGCGTGGTCTTGTCGCACCCGCCCATCAGCACCGCGCCGTCAACGGGGTGGGAGCGCAGCAGCTCCTCCGTCTCCATGGCCAGCATGTTGCGGTACAGCATGGTGGTCGGCTTCACATAGCTTTCGCTGACCGACAGCGCCGGCAACTCCACCGGAAAGCCGCCCGCCATCAGGATGCCGCGCTTGACGTCATCCACGCGCGTCTTGAAGTGCGCGTGGCAGGGCTGCAGGTCCGACCAGGTGTTGAGGATGGCGATCACCGGCTTGCCGGTCCATTCCTCGGGCGAGTAGCCCATCTGCATGGCGCGGGAGCGGTGGCCGAAGCTGCGGAGGTCGGCGGGGCCGAACCAGCGGCGCGAGCGCAGCTCCTCGGCAGTCTTGATTTTCGGCAGGGGCGATGCGGTCATGATGACGGGGCTTCCGCTCAGACGGGGGTGAGGGCAGGGCGGCCGGCGCAGACCGCGGCCAGGTTGTCGAGCGCGAGATTGCCCATCGCGTCCCGCGTTTCCTGCGTGGCGCTGGCCATGTGCGGCGACAGGAAGACGTTGGGCAGATCCGCGAAACGCCTGTCGTAGTCAGGCTCTTTCCGGAACACATCTAGCCCGGCGGCGAACAGGTGGCCGCTGGACAGCGCCTCGATCAGCGCATCCTCGTCCACCAGCGCGCCGCGCGCGGAATTCACGAAGACCGCGCCCTTGGGCAGCAGGGCAAAGGTTTCGCGCGTCATCAGCGTGCCGCCGCCGGCGGGCAGGTGCAGCGACAGGATCTGGCTGTGCGGCAGCATCTGCTTCAGGTCGGCGAAGTATTCGGCGCCCTGCTCCAGCTCGGGGTCGAGGCGCTTGCGGTTGTGGTAGATCACCTTCATGCCGAAGCCACGCGCGCGCTGCGCCATGGCCCGCCCGATGCGCCCCATGCCGACAATGCCGATGGTCTTGCCGCTGGGCTTCAGGCCCAGCCAATCGGCCAGCCCCATGCGGATGCCCCAGCCGTCCCGCATCATCTTGTCGTACTCATAGCCCCGCCGGCAGGCGGCCAGCAGCAGCATGAAGGCGAGGTCGGCGGTGCAATCCGTCAGCACGTCCGGCGTGTTGGTGACGACGATGCCGCGCGCCTTGGCGGCCTCGGCATCCATGTGGTCGTAGCCGACGCTGGCGTTGGCGATGACCTTGACGTGGTCCGGCAAGGCATTGATCGCCGCCGCATCCAGCTTGCAGGGGGAGCCGATCAGCAGCGCCTCCGCCTTGTGCTGCTTGGCCATGGCGATGGTTTCGGCGGCATCCAGGTCATGGTCGGCGACCAGGGCATCGAAGTCCCGCCGCGCGCGCTCCTCCGCGGCAGGGGTGATGCGGCGGGCGAGCAGGAGGCGCGGCGCGCTCATGCGGTCACCGGGTGGGATGGGGTCATGGGGGCGTGTTCCTCTCGCGGCTCTGGGTCCGTTCGGGCGATGCTAGACCCGGCCCGCCAGCCCGTCCAGCAACCGATATTTCGGATTTTGGTCTCAGGCGCTATGCTGGGCTCCATGTTGCAGCCGATCGCCCCACGCCCGCTGGCCGGTGACGCCGCCTATGCAAGCCTGCGGCAAGCCATCGTCGAACTGGTCCTGCCACCAGGGTCGCCGCTGTCACGCGCGGAGATCGCGCTGCGCCTCGGCCTCAGCCAGACGCCGGTGCGCGAGGCGCTGAGCCGCCTGCAGGCGGAAGGGCTGGTTACGGTGGTGCCCAGCGCTTCCACCCACGTGGCCCGCATCGACCTCGGCAGCGTGGCTCAGGCGCAGTTCCTACGCACGGCCGTGGAGGTTGAGATGGTGCGGCGCCTGGCCGCCGCGCCGCCGCCGGCATTGGCTGCGGCATTGCAGGCGATGCTGGATGATCAGCGGAGGCTGGTGGGGCAGGATGGCTTCGCCCAAGCGGACGATGCCTTCCATGCCGCGCTGTACGAGGCCGCCAACATCGGCGGGCTTTGGCCCCTGGTGCGGAGCCGCAGCGGCCACCTGGACCGGCTGCGGCGCCTGAACCTGCCCGGGCCGGGCAAGATGCAGGCCGTGGTGGGCGAGCATGCCGAGATCGCCCGCGCCATCGCGGCGGGTGACGCTCCGGCGGCCGAGGCGGCGCTGCGGCAGAACTTTTCCGCCACGCTGACGCGCATCCCCGCCGTGCGGGCGCAGCACCCCGATTGGTTTGCCTAGGCGACGAAACCCAGGGCGAGCCCGCAGGCGCTCGCGGGAGCCACCAGCAGGCGGTTGCCTTCGTCCATGAAGGGCACCGCGCCCCCCGACAAGGCTTCGCGCGCCTGGGACAGCGATGCCGTGCGCAGCACCAGCCCGACCATCTTGTCGGCGCCGTCCGCCGGCAACTCCGGCAAAGCCTCGCCCAGATGGGCGCGGGCAGCGTCGGGCGACAGGATCAGCAGCCGGCCCGTCCCCGCCCGCAGCGCGACGCCGCCGGGGATTTCGGAAAAGACCGCGTCGCCATACAGCTTGCGGTAAGGCGCGGCCGCGCGGGCCGGGTCGGTGCTGCACACGACGAACTCGGCGATGCCCGATACCCCATTGGCGTGCTTTTGCCATTCCGGCCGCCACACCAGCTCCGGCGTGAAGTGGTGGCAGAAGAACACACGGCCGTTGAAGGCTACCTCGGGCTTCAGGTGCGTCACGCGGAACTTGGCGTCCCGCTCGCCGCCATCGACCTCGACGGGACGGGAGAATTCGCGTGACTCCTCGACCGGCACGCCGCGCGCCAGAACCTCGTCGCGGAAGCCGGCATCGGGACCGGGCTTGAAGACCAAGCCGCCCAAACCCGGCGGCATGGCCCAGGCGCCCTTGGCACTGCCGGCCCGCGCGGGCTCGTAGCCCAGCAGCTCCAGATAGTCGTCACCGAAGATCGCCAGATGGTTGGATGAGCCCAGCGTATGGTGCCCGCGTTCCGTCAGCTGGAAGCCCAGGCGCTGGTATTGCGCGGCGGCGTCGTCCAGCCGGTCCTCCACATAAACGACCACGTGGTCGAAGCGGGGCGGGGGAATGGCACTCATGCGGGCGTCTCCTGCGGGGGCACGGGGTGCAGCCGGCCATCGGCCAGCCGCAGCACCCGGTCGTGGAACTGCGCGACCGCCGGGCGATGGGCGATCGAAAGAATGGCGGTGCCAGGCAGCGCCTGCTTCAGGGTCGTGTAGAGGGCGCGCTCGCCTTCCGGGTCCAGGCTGGCGGTGGCTTCGTCCAGGAACAGCCATTGCGGCTTGTTGACCAGCGCACGCGCGATGGCGAGCCGCTGCTGCTCGCCGCCCGACAGCCGCCGCTCCCAGGCATCCGCTTCGTGCAGCCGGGGGGCGAGGTCGGAAAGACCGGCGGCTTCCAGCGCCGCCACGACCTCGGCGTCCGGATGCCCGGCTTCATCCTGCGGGTAGCAGACGGCACGCTTCAGGGTGCCGAGCGGCATGTAGGGGCGCTGCGGCAGGAATAGCGCCTCGCCCGGCGGGCGCGACACCTGCCCGGTGCCGAAGGGCCAGATGCCGGCCAGCGCGCGGAACAGGGTGGACTTGCCGCTGCCGGAAGCGCCGGTGACCAGCACCGCTTCCCCAGGCCGCAGTTCCAGCGCGGCATCGCGCGTCAACTCCCGGCCATCCGGCAAGACCAGGTCCAGGCCGCTGGCGGCGAGCGCGGGGCCGGCGCCAGCCGCCACCTGCGGCCCATCGTCGGCCGCGGCGCGCGCGGCGGCGACGGCACGGTGAAACCCGGTGAGGCGCTCCACCGTCGCGCGCCAGGATGCGATGTCGTCGTAGTTGGTGACGATCCAGGACATCGCGCCCTGCACGGAGCCGAAGGCGGTGCTGGTCTGGATCAGCGTGCCCAGCGGAATGCGCCCGGCGAAGAAGGCGGGGGAGGCGACGATCAGCGGAAAGATCGAGGCCACCTGCGCGAAGCCCACCGTGAAGAAGCTGAGCTGCTTGGTGACGCGCATGATGTTCCACCAGTTCCGCATCACGGCGCCGAAGCGGTGGCGCAGCCCGGTGCCTTCCTCGGCCTCGCCGCCATGCAGGGCGATGCCCTCGACGTTCTCGCGCACGCGGACGAGGTTGAAGCGGAAATCGGCTTCCACGCGCTGCTGGTTGAAGTTCAGCGCGATCAGCCGGCGGCCGATCAGATGCGCGATGCCGGTGCCGACCACGGAATAGATCAGCGCCACCCAGACGAGGTAGCCAGGGATCTGGATGCCGAACAGCGTCATGTCGCCGGACAGCCCCCACAGCACGACGATGAACGACAGCAGCGTCACCACCGCGCTCATCAGCCCCAGCGCGAGGCTCAGGGTGGTGCTGACATAAAGCCGCGTGTCGTCGGCGATGCGCTGGTCCGGGTTGTCGGCGCCGCCCTCGGTCAGCGCCATGCGGTAATAGGCATGCCGCCCCAGCCAGTCGGACAGCATGTGGCCGACCAGCCAGCGCCGCCAGCGGATCTGCAGCGCCTGGTTCAGGTAGAGGGCGTAAACGGCCACCACGATGTACAGCGCGGCCAGAATGGAGAAGCCCGGCATGAAGGTGCCGTCCTCCAGCCGGTGGCCCCAGACGAGAAGCTGGGTGAAGGCCTCGCCGTCCTTGTTCTGCATGGTGTTGTAGAAGGCGTTCTGCCAGTAGGTCAGCACCACGTTCAGCGCGACCAGCCCGAGCTGAAGGGCGACGATCACGGCGAGCAGCCCGCGTGCCTTCCACTTTTCCTCGCTGTTCCAGTAGGGCTTGGCCAGGGCCCAGGCATCCCGCAGCACGCCCTTGAAGCCGTCGAGGCGGCTCATTCGCCGTCGGGTCCGCCGGCCGGCTGCGGCGCGCGCAGGCGGATCACGCCGCGCACCTCCTCGGCTGGGACGGGCTTGCCCTTGCGCAGGATCTCCACCCGCCCCTCGGCCTGGAGGGCGAGCGCGGCCTTGCGCACCCTTGGCATCAGCGGGCGCCAGGTGGCCTCGTCGCCGGGGGGCGCGAAATGGCGCGCCACCTCGCTGGGGCAGATGGACTTGCCGGCCGCGGCGGCGGCGGTGCGCCGCAGGATCTCGGCGGAAAGGTCGGCGTTGCTGGCGGTGCTCATGCGGCGGGGCTCTCAGGCATGCGATGGGCGCAGGGTGGGGCTTCGGCGCGGCGGTTCCAAGAGGCGGCGGCGGAAGGTGACGCAGAGGTCACGCACGCCGGGTCGCCGCCAAACGGCTGAGGCTGACCACGGCGGCCAGCGCCGCGACGGCGGCGCCGATCATCATGGCGAGGGAAGCGCCATCCTTGCTGCCCAGCAGCGGGCTGAGCGCCAGCCCGGCCAGCGCCGCGCCGGTGGTCTGCCCCAGCAGCCGGGCCGTGGACAACATGCCGCTGGCGCCCCCGCTCCGCTCGCGCGGGGCGGAAGCCAGCAGCACCCGGTTGTTGGGGCTTTGAAACAGGCCGAAGCCCGCGCCGCACAGCGCGACCCGCCAGCCGATCTCGAAGGCGCTGGGCGCGGAGGGAAGGGTGGCCAGCAGCGCCATGCCGCCAGCCAGCAGCGCCAAGCCGACACCGCCCAGCAGGCCGGGGTTGATGCGGTCGGCCAGCCGCCCGGACAACGGCGCCACCACGATCAGCACCAGCGGCCACGGGGTGATCAACAACCCGCTTTCCACCGCCGAACGCCCGAGCGCGTGCTGGAACAGGAAGGGCATGGCCACGAAGGCCAGCATCTGCGCGGTGAAGGAGCAGATGGAGGTGGCGATGGACAGTGCGAACACGGGAATGCGCAGCAGGTCCACCGGCAAGAGGGGCGAGGGCCGCCCGGCCTGCCGCCGCACCAGCGCGAGCCCGAAGCCCAGAAAGCCCGCGACGAACAGCACCACCACCCACCAGGCGGCGCCACGGGTGAACTGTTCCAGGCCGAGGGTCAGCAGCCCGAAGGTGGCGGCGCTGAGCAGCGCGCTGGCGGCATCGAACCTGCGGCCACTGCGGTGGGTGCGTGGCAGGAACCGTGACAAGGCCAGCGCGGCCAGCCCCAGCGGCAGGTTGATGGCGAAGATCCAGGGCCAGTGCGCCACGGCCAGCACCGCGGAGCCGACGGGTGGCCCGGCGACCGAGGCGGCCGCGACGATCAGCGCATTGGTCCCGACGCCGCGCCCCAGCAGGGCCTGCGGCCAGATGTAGCGGATCAGCGCGGTGTTGACGCTCATCAGCCCGGCCGCCCCGAAGCCCTGGATGGCCCGGGCCGCGATCAGCGACGGCAGTGAGCTGGACAGGGCACAGGCTACCGAGGCGGCCGTGAACACCGCGAGCCCCACTGTATAGACCCGCTCGTGCCCCACCTTCTCGCCCAGCGAGGCGAAAGGCAGCAGCGAAACGATGGTGGCGATCTGATAGGCGTTGACCACCAGGATGACATCCGATGGCTCGGCGCCGAGATCGCGTGAAATGGCGGGCAGGGCGACGTTGGCCACCGAGCTGTCCATCACCGCCAGGGCGATGGCGACCGCGATGGCGGCCATGGCCCAAAGCCGCTGGCCCGGCGGCAGTCCATCGGGCGGCGCGGAATGGGTCTGGCTCATGCGGCGTGGTCCTTGCACATCAGGCCGGAAGCTTGCCCCGCTCCCCGCGGCAAGGCCAGCATGGGCCAGCTCTGCGCGTCACGCATCGCGGGCCGGACGGTCCCATAGCGTCGGCAGGCGCGCGGACACGAAAAAGGGCGCCTTGCGGCGCCCTTTTCCTTGGTCGAGCGGAGGGCCAAGACCCTCCGTCCGTCCTGCGTGATCAGCGCAGGACGATCTCGACGCGGCGGTTCTGCGGCTCGCGCACGCCATCGGCGGTGGCGACCAGCGGACGGCTCTCGCCGAAGGCCTGCACCGAGATGTTCGAGCGCGACACGCCCTGGCGGGTCAGCTCGGCAGCGACGGCGTCGGCGCGGCGCTGCGACAGGCGCTGGTTGTACTGCGGCGAGCCCGAGCGGTCGGCGTGGCCGGCCACTTCGATGCGGGTCGTCTGCACGCGGCCAGCGTTCTGCGCGGCTTCGGCGATGATCTGGCGGGCACGGTCCGTCAGGTCGGCGCGGTCGAAGTCGAAGAACACCAGGTAGGTGCGGGTCGGGGCCGGCGCGGCGGCGGGGGCGACGGGCGCCACCGGAGCCGGCGCAACCGCGGCCGGGGTGTACAGCGCGTAGCGAACACCGATCAGGGCGGAGTGGTTGTGCGCCTGGTCGACTTCGAACTTGCCGGTGGCAACGGTCGCGCCGGTCGGGGTGCGCACGTCACCGTCGTACTTGGACTGCAGGGCGCCCGTGTAGCGGTACTCGGCGGTGATCGACAGGCCCGGCACCGAGGTGATCGGGAAGGCGAGACCGGCGATGCCCTGGTACGCGAACTGGCCAGCGGTGTCGTTGATCGACACGGTGTTGCCGTTGGCGGCAGCGCGGCTGCCCTTGGCGTCGATGTCCGTCCACATGTAGCCAACGCCACCACCGATGTACGGCACGACGGCGACCGGCATGGTCGGGAACCACTGAGGCAGCTGGAAGTCGTAGTAGACGTTGGCCATCACGCCGTACTGCTGCACTTCGCCGTCGAAGTTGCGGAAGTTGGACGTGGCGACGCCACCGTTGCGGCCCGGGAAGCCACCGAGCTTGTCCAGCTCGTTGTAGCGGTAGGAACCCTCGATCTCCGTGCGGAAGCCGTTGCCGAAGCCGTAGCCGAGCGACAGCACGCCGACGCCGCCCTCGTTGAAGTCCAGGTTGCCCTGGCGGCTGGCGCGCGTGGCGTCGAAGTACTGGGCGTTGCGGCCCTCAGCCGTCATGTTGTTCTGGCCGTAGTGGTTCCAGCCAGCGCCGGCGCCGAGATACACGCCGGTGATCGGCTGCGCAGCGGCGGTCGGCAGCCAGGAGGACTGCGCCATGGCGGCGCCGGGCAGGGCGACCGCGGCGGTCGCGGCAAGCAGCAGGTGACGGAAGGTCATGATCGTTTTTCCTCAGCGAACCCAGTGTGCGGGCAAGTGGAGAACCCGGGTTGCATGGGCCAGTTGCTTTATTTCGGTTGAATGAAGATCACTGTGGCAGAAATGCCATACTTCCTGCGAGGCACGTTGTAGATCAACGGTTTGGGGCTCGGAGGGGTGGCGTTTATCCTGGAGTCACAGCTTCTCACTCGCTTGCCATATGCCTCGAACGAGGCCGTTTGGACCAGCAGCACCAGCATAGGTTGCGATGACATCGGCGTGATGATCGTGAAACGCGGGGCAGGTCTGCGTGCAAAGCTTAAGCTCGGTCAAAACCCGGCGCTAGGCTGCGCCAGGTAGACTGCCTCGGCCGGGGTGTCCTGGCGCGCGAGCGCGGCGTTGCGGTGTGGAAAGCGCCCGAAGCGGTCGATCACGCGCCGGTGGCGCCACGCATAGTCGATGCTCCCGCCGGCGGCCCGCGCCGGGGCATGGTCGCGCAATCCCTCGAACAGGGCGACGGACAGGTCCTGGTCCGCCATCGTTTCGGCGTGCTCGAAGGGAAGATAAAAGAAGCTGCGCGCCGCGGGGGGTACCGCCAGGTCCTGCTGCCGGCGCAGCACGGCATCGCGCGCCACGGCGCGGGCATGCGGGTCGGAGGCGAAGGCCTCGGCCCGGCCCCGGAACAGGTTGCGCGGAAACTGGTCCAGCAGCACCAGCAGGGCCAGCGTGCCCTCGGCATCCGCCCTCCAATGGTCCAGCTGTCCGTCACGCGCCGGGCCGACCAGGGAGCCGAAGCGGCGGGCGATCTCGGCGTCGAACGCCGCGTCCTTCTGGAACCAGGCGGGGCGGGCGGTCGCCATGTCGCCGGCGAACCAGAATTGCAGGACGTCGCGCGCGGTGTTCATGGCGCCACCGCGCGCGCCAGCAGGCGGATGGAATGCACCGCCTCGCGCCCCGACAGGTCGCGGATCTGGTGGCGGCAGGAGGTTCCGTCGGCGACGACGGCATCCTCCGGCGCCGTGGCGCGGATGGCGGGCAGCAGGGACAGCTCGGCCATGGCGCGGCTGGCATCCTGGTTCCGGGCCTCATAGCCGAAGCTGCCGGCCATGCCGCAGCAGGAGGAGGCGATGGGCGCCACCGCCAGCCCCGGCACCTGCTTCAGCGCCTTCACGGCGGGGGCGAAGGCACCAAAGGCTTTCTGGTGGCAATGCCCGTGGACATGCGCCTGCGCTGTGCCGATGGGTCGCAGCGGCAGGTCCCGCCCGGCCAGGAACTCGCCGGTCAACCGGGCGCGGGCGGCGAGGCGGGTGCTGGCCTCGCCCGGCAGCAGGGACAGGAATTCGTCGCGCAGCGTGGTCAGGCAGGATGGCTCCAGCCCGATCACCGGCGCGTCGGACTGCGACAGGGCGTCGAGCGTCCGCTTCGCCTCGGCGCGCGCCTCGTCCACCATGCCGGCGGCGAGGTAGGTGCGGCCGCAGCACAGCGGCCGGCCGTCCGGCGCGGCGGCCGGTGTCACGGAGCAGCCGGCGGCGGCCAGCACCGTCACGGCGTCGCGCAGGTTTTCCGGCTCATAGTAGCGGTTGAAGGTATCGGCGAAGAGGATGACCGCCTCCTCGCCGCCGGGGCGGTTCGCCTCGGCATCGCGGAACACGTCCCGGCGGAAGCGGGGCAGGGCGCGGCCGGCGGCGAGGCCGAGGGCGCGCTCGGACAACCTCGCCAGCCCGGGAATGCCATCGCGCGCATTGGCCAGCCCGGGCAGCCTCGCCGCCCAGGGTGCCCAGCGGGGCAGCTCGGCAATGATGCGGTCCTTCAGCCGGATGCCGTGCTTCTGGGCCCGGGCATGCGCGGCCTCGATCTTCATCTTGGCCATGTCCACGCCGGTCGGGCATTCGCGCTTGCAGCCCTTGCAGGACACGCAAAGCGACATCGCCTCCGCCACCTCGTCGCCCGCCAGGGCGTCGGGGCCGAGCTGGCCGGTGAGCGCCAGGCGCAGCGTGTTGGCGCGGCCGCGCGTCAGGTGCTGCTCGTCCCGCGTGATGCGATAGGACGGGCACATCACATCGGCGTCGAATTTCCGGCATGTGCCGTTGTTGTTGCACATCTCCACGGCGCCCAGGAATCCGCGCTGCGGGCCGGGCCAGGCGGACCAGTCCAGCGCCGGCTTCACCGCCGGGTCCGCGGCATATTCCGGCGGGTAGCGGAACAGCGTGCGGTCGTCCATGCGCGGCGGGCGCACCACGCGGCCGGGGTTCATCAGCCCCTGCGGGTCGAAGGCATCCTTCACCGCCTCGAAGGCGCGGACGATGCGGGGGCCGAACATGCTTTCGTGGAACTCGGACCGGACGATGCCATCGCCATGCTCGCCGGAGTGGCTGCCCTTGTATTCGCGGACCAGGGCGAAGCATTCCTCGGCGATGGCACGCATCTTGGCCACCTCCGCGCCGTCCTTCATGTTCAGAACGGGGCGGACATGCAGGCAACCGACGGAGGCATGGGCGTACCAGGTGCCCTTGGTGCCATGCTTCTCGAAGACCTCGTTCAGCCGCTCGGTGTAGTCGGCGAGGTCGGGCAGGTCGACGGCGGTATCCTCGATAAAGGAAACCGGCTTTCCGTCGCCCTTCATGGACATCATGATGTTGAGCCCGGCCTCCCGCACCGCCGCCACCTGCGCCTGGAAGCCGCTGTCGATCACGCGAACCACGGCATCGGGGTAGCCGAGGTCGCCCATCATCTCCTCCAGCCGGTCCAGCTCGCGCGCCAGGGCCGCATCCTCCTGGCCATGGAACTCGACGATCAGCAGGCTGTCCGGCTCGCCGCGCACGATGCTGTCGATGGTGGCGCGGTAGATCGGGATGGAGCGGCCGAGGTCGATCATGGTGCGGTCCACCAGTTCCACCGCCTCGGGGTTCAGCGTCACCAGGTGCTGGCTGGCGGCCATGGCGGCGCGAAACGTCGGGAACTGGCAGATGCCCAGCGCCTTGCGCGGCTTGATCGGCCAGAGCTTCAGATCAATGGCGGCCGAGAAGGCCAGCGTCCCTTCGCTGCCCACCAGGAGCCGCGACAGATTGCCGCGCCCGGCCGGCGTCAGCGCCTCTAGATTGTAGCCGCCGACGCGGCGAAGCTGCTTCGGGAAGCGTTCCGCGATCTCCGCCGCCTCGCGCTCGCCTAGCGCGTGGAGCGACCGCACCAGGGCCGCGACCTCTGGCGGCATCTCGCCCGGTGCGTCGTCGAAGGCGAAGCGGGTGCCGGAAGGCAGGATGGCGTCGATGCCCAGCACGTTGTCCGCCATCAGCCCGTAGCGGATCGATTTGGAGCCGCAAGAGTTGTTGGCCGCCATGCCGCCGATGGTGCAGCGCGCCCAGGTGGAGGGATCGACCGGGAAGAACAGTTTCTCGCCCTTCAGCGCGTCGTTCAGGGCGCCCAGCGCGATGCCGGGCTGCACCCGCGCCATGCCCGCCGCCGCATCGACCGCCAGCACCTGCCGCAGGTGCTTGCTGCAGTCGATCACCAGAGCGCGGTTGACGGTCTGGCCGCACTGGCTGGTGCCACCGCCGCGCGCCAGGACGGGCACGCCCGCCTCGCGGCAGATGGCCATGGCCGCCTCCACGTCCGCCACCGTGCGTGGCACCAGAACGCCCACCGGCTCCACCTGATAAATGCTGGCATCCGTGCTGTAGCGGCCGCGGTCGGCGGGGGAAAAGCGAACCTCGCCTTCCGTTTCACGCTTCAGGCGGGCGGCCAGGGCGGGGTCGCCGGGCAGGACGCGGGAGGTGGTGATGGCGTTCATGGCATTCCCTTTTGCCCGGATGCTACCCGGCGGAAAGGCGCCTGTCCGATCTATAATGCTCATTGATCCGACAAGCCGAACTCATTGGCTCGGCGCATGGATGGCGGCTACGGCTGTGCCCCAGGGAGAACCGAGCACCATGGCCTATTTCCAGTCCAAGCCCACCGCCGGGCGGCATTTTCTGCAGATCCCGGGGCCGTCCAACGTGCCGGACCGCGTGCTGCGCGCCATGGACAACCCGACCATGGACCATCGCGGCCCCGACTTCGGCCTGTTCGGCAAGCAGTTGCTGGAAAAGGTGAAGCCGGTGTTCGGCACCCGGGGGCCGGTGATCATCTACCCCGCCTCCGGCACCGGCGCGTGGGAAGCGGCGCTGGTCAACACCCTGTCCCCCGGCGACGCGGTGCTGATGTGCGAAACCGGGCAGTTCGCCGCCTTGTGGCGCGAGATGGCCGAGCGGCTGGGGCTGAAGCCCCTGTTGATCGAAACCGACTGGCGGCGTGGTGCCGACGTGGCGGCGATCGGCGAGCGACTGCGGGCCGACACGGGGCACGCCATCAAGGCCGTGGCGGTGGTGCACAACGAAACCTCCACCGGCGCCACCAGCCGGATCGACGAGGTGCGCGCCGCCATGGATGCGGCGGGCCACCCCGCGCTGCTGCTGGTGGACACCATCTCCTCGCTGGGTTCGGTCGAGTACAAGCACGACGAGTGGGGGGTGGACGTCACGATCTCCGGCTCCCAGAAGGGGCTGATGCTGCCGCCGGGGCTGTCCTTCAACGCCATCTCGGACAAGGCGCTGAAGGCGGCGGAAGGGGCGAAGCTGCCGCGGTCCTTCTGGGACTGGCGGCCGATGCTGGCCAGCAACGCCACCGGCTACTTTCCCTACACCCCCGCCACCAACATGCTGTACGCGCTGGATGCGGCGCTGGACATGCTGCAGGAGCAGGGGTTGGACGACGTCTTCGCGCGGCATGAGCGCCATGGCGAGGCTACCCGCCGCGCCGTGCGCGCCTGGGGCCTGGAAATCCAGTGCGAGGACCCGCGCCATTATTCCCCCGTGCTCACCGCCGTGCGCCTGCCGGAAGGCCATTCCGCCAACGGGCTGCGCGCCGCCATCCTGGACAAGTTCAACATGAGCCTGGGCAATGGCCTCGGCCGGCTGAACGACCGGGTGTTCCGCATCGGGCACCTGGGCGACATCGGCGACCTGCAGGTGATGGGTACGCTGACGGGGGTGGAGATGGGGCTGCGGCTGGCCGGCGTGCCGCATCAGAGCGGCGGTGTGCAGGCGGCCATGGACTACCTGTCCGGCAACGCTTGAACCGGGCGGCCCTCCCGCCCCACCTGTCGCGGTGACAAGGAGGGCCACGCCCATGACCACCGAGATCGACGCCGCCACCCGCACCGAGCTGGAAGCCGCCGCCTTCCGCCGCCTGGTCGAGCACCTGCGGGAGCGGACGGACGTGCAGAACATCGACCTGATGAACCTGGCCGGGTTCTGCCGCAACTGCCTGAGCCGCTGGTACCGCGAGGCGGCGGAAGGGCAGGGCATCCCGCTGCCGGATGCCGAGGCGCGCGAAACGGTCTACGGCATGCCGTACAAGGAATGGCAGGCGAAGCACCAGAAGGCAGCCAACCCGCAGCAGCAGGCCGCCTTCTCCAAGGGCGACCACTCCCACTGAGCCTTGGGCGGCGCGATTGCCGCCCCCGGTCCGCCCGGCTATATCCCGGCCCCCGGCGCCTTCATGGCGCCGGTCTTGTTTGGACGTGTGTTTCGCACCTTGGCCGGAGACCCCTGATGGACGAATTCGACGAACAGGACGCGAAGGCCAGCCGCGACCGCCAGGCGGCCGACCCAGAAAGCGAAGTCGGTGGCATCGCCGCCGACCGCCTGCGCTCGATCATCGAGCGGGTGGAGCGCCTGGAGGAAGAGCGCAAGGCGCTGGCCGACGACATCAAGGACATCTTCGCCGAAGCGAAGTCGGCCGGGTTCGAGGTCAAGGTGATTCGCCAGATCATCCGCATCCGCAAGCAGGAGCCGGCGGATGTGGAAGAGCAGGAAACCCTGCTGGACCTGTACCGCCGCGCGCTGGGCATGTGACCGGGCCGGGGAGGGCGGCTGTCCCTCCCCGGCCATTCGCGATGTCGCCCCGCTCCCCGGACGGGGCCGCCGCAGGACGGGGCGGCCCGCGCCGTGCCCGGCGGCGGCAACCCCCCGACGAGGCCCCGCGTTGGCCCGGCGACCGGGTTCATTCAGTGGGGTTGCATCATGTTCGGGTTCAAGAAGAAGATCCGCTACGCCGTGGTCGCCGGCGGGCAGATCTCGCAGCAGGCCTTCATGCCGGGCATCGCCCGCACCAGCAATTCCGAGCTGGCGGCGCTGGTCACCGGCGATCCGGTGAAGGCGGACAAGCTGGCCAAGCTCTACGGCATCAAGGCGTGGTCGTATGAGCAATACGACGCGCTGCTGGCGTCCGGCGAGATCGACGCCGTCTACGTCGCCACGCCCAACTTCCTGCACCTGAAATACACCGTCCCGGCGCTGGAGGCCGGCATTCACGTGCTGCTGGAAAAGCCGATGGCGTCCAGCGTGGCGGAAGCCGAGCAGATCCTGGCGGCGCAGCAGAAGTCTGGCGCCAAGCTGATGATCGCCTACCGCCTGCACCATGAGCCGGGCACGGTGGAGATGATCACCCGGGCCCGGGCCGGCGAGTTCGGCGACCTGCGCGCCTTTGTTTCCACCTTCGCCCAAAACGTCGCGGAAGCGAATTCACGGGGGCACAACGGCTACTGGGGCGGCCCGGTGCCGGACATGGGCACCTATCCGCTGAACGCCGCGCGCAACCTGTTCGGCCTGGAACCCATTTCCGTGCACGCGGTGGGGACCAAGACCCCGGGCCGCGGCTTCAACTTCCATGACACGGTGGCGGTCACGCTGCGCTTTCCCGGTGACCGGCTGGCGCAGTTCACCGTCAGCTACGCGACCGCCCCGGCGGAGTTCTTCGACCTCGCCGGCACCGAGGCCAGCATCCATGCCTCGCCCGCCTTCATGTTCGGCCCGACGACCGGTATCGAATATGTCGAGAAGACCAAGAATGGCGAGAAGACCCACAGCTTCGATCCGGTGGAGCAGTTCGGCAACGAAACGCAGTATTTCTCGGATTGCATCCTGAACGACCGCCATCCGGAAGCCGATGGCGAGGAAGGGCTGTTCGACATGCGGGTGCTGGAGGCGGTGGAACGCTCGCTGGACAGCGGCGAGACCGTGACGCTGGAGCCGGCGCAGCGCAGCCGCTCCGTGCAGCCCGATCAGGCGCTGAAGCTGAAGCCGGCCAAGGAGCCCAGCGAAGACGAGATGATCAGCATCATCCCGCAATCGGCCTGATCAGCCTCCGGCCCGCGCATCGGGGCTGGTCAGCGGTAAAGGCTGTCCAGCACCGCGGCGTGGGCCGTCAGCACGGCGCGGCGCTTAATCTTCATGGTCGGCGTCAGCAGCCCATCCTCGGCGGTGAAGGGCGGCATCACCTTGCTGAAGCGGATACGCTCGATGGAGGACAGGCGGGCGTTCACCCGCTTCACGGCCTCCGCCACCTTGTCCTGCATGCCGTCCGCCGGCACCAACAAGGCGGCGATGCCGGGGCGGCCGTCGCCGGCCACCACGGCCTGGGCGATCTCGGGCTCCGCCATCAGCATGCCCTCGATCCGCGCGGGGCTGACCATGTCGCCCCCCAGGGTCTTGATGATGTCGCGCTTGCGGTCGGTGATCCGCAGGTAGCCGTCGTGGATCTCACCCACGTCGCCGGTGTGCAGCCAGGGGTCGCCGCCGTCCGGCAGTTCCACCAGTGCCTGGGCGGTGGCGTCCGGATTGTTCCAGTAGCCGTCCATCACCAGCGCGCCCCGGACCAGCACCTCGCCATCCCCGGCGATGCGTGCCTCCACGCCGTCCAGCAGGCGGCCGACGGTGTGGCGGCGGTTGTCCCACGGCAGGTTGACGCTGATCACCGGCCCGGCCTCGGTCTGGCCGTAGCCCTGGATCACCGGCAGGCCGAGCGCGATAAAGAAGCCCGACAGGCCCGGGTCCAGCCGCGCGCCGCCGGATACCAGCGCCGCCACCTTGCCGCCGAAGCGCTCGCGCGTCTTGTTGCGCACCAGCCGGTCCAGAACGGCATCCTCCAGCCGCTCCAGCAACCCGAGCTTCGGCCCGTCCATGCGCCGCAGCCCGAGCGCCAGGGCCCGGTCGAACAGCTTGCGGGCCAGCGGCTTTTCCTTTTCCAGCCCGGCCAGGATGCGGGCGCGCAGCACCTCGAACAGCCGGGGCACGGCGGTCACCATGGCGGGGCGGATGCTTTGCAGCTCGGCCGCCAGTTTCTCGGCGCCACGGCTGTACACCACCTCCAGCCCGAAGGACGGCAACAGGAAGTTGCCCACCGTGTGCTCATAGGCATGGCTCAGGGGCAGAAAGGACAGGTAGCAGGACCCTTCCGGCATGTTCAGCTTCTCGATGAAGCCGGCGATGCCGTGGCGGTTGGCCAGCATGGCCCTGTGCGGCAGCATCACGCCCTTGGGGGTGCCGCCGGTGCCGGAGGTATAGATCAGGCAGGCCAGCCGGCCGGGCGGGATGTGGTCCACCTCGGCCACCAGCATGGGCAGGTCGGCGGGGGTAGCCAGCAACTCGGCCCATCCCACGCCGTCGCCGGGCTCCATCTGCACCAGGACGTCGAGCCCGTCCGGCCCCGCCGCGTCGCGCACCGCCCGAGCCAGCTTGGCGGTGGAAACGACGGCCACGCGCGCCCCTGAGTCGCGCAGGATATGCGCGTGGTCGGCTGCCGTGTTGGTGGTGTAGGTGGGCACGGACACGGCGCCGATCGCCATCACGGCGGTGTCGGCGATGATGAATTCCGGCCGGTTTTCCGACACCAGCAGCACGCGGTCACCCGGCGAAACGCCGCGCGCCCGCAGCCCGGCGGCGACGGCGGCCACGGCCAGGGCGTATTCGGCCCAGCTTGTGCTATGCCAGGCGCCGTCCCGCCAGAACCGCAGCATCGGCCGCTGCGGCCAGCGCCGGGCGAGGGACAGCATCATGCCCGGCAGGCTGTTCCAGGCGGGGTCCGTGGCGGTGCTGTCGGCCAAGCGTAGCTCCCTGTCTTCGCGGATCGCGGCGGTTGTTTTGCCGGCGTGTGGCGGCGGGCGCTTGGCCTGCCGGTCATTGGGCTTATATCGGGAGGGACAGAACCACAACCGCAAGGCGTACCGTGCAGTTCACTCCCGACAGCCCGCTTCCCCGCGACACCGAATCCCGCAGCCAGGCCGTGGGCGGGGAAGGCAGCCTGCCGGTCTGGGACCTGTCGGACCTGTATGCCGGCCCCGCCGATCCGGTGCTGGAAGCCGACCTGCAGCGATCCACGGCAGAGTCCGCGGCGTTCCAGGCGGCTCATGCCGGCAAGCTGGCTGACCTGCCCGGCGACGCCCTGGCCGCCGCCATCGCCACCTATGAGCGCATCGAGGAAGTGCTGGGGCGGATCATGTCCTATGCCCAGCTGGTCTTCGCGGGCGACGCGCAGGATGCCGCCAACGGCCGCTTCTACCAGACCATGCAGGAGCGGGTGACGGCCATCTCCTCCAACCTGCTGTTCTTCACGCTGGAGCTGAACAAGCTGGAGGAAGCGCCGCTGGAGGCCAAGCTGGCGCAGAGCCCGGCGCTGGCGCGCTACCGCCCCTTCCTGCGCGACCTGCGGGTGTTCCGCCCGCACCAGCTGTCTGACGAGGCGGAGCGCCTGCTGCATGAGAAGGAGGTGACGGGCCGGTCGGCCTGGAACCGCCTGTTCGACGAGACGGTGGCCGGCATGGAGGTCAAGGTCGGCGAGGAAACGCTGAACGTGTCGGCCGCGCTGAACAAGCTGTCCGACCGTGACCGCGGCGTTCGCGAAGCTGCGGCCCGCGGTGTTTCGGCCGCCTTCGGGGCGAATGCCCGGCTTTTCACGCTGATCACCAACACCCTGTCCAAGGACAAGGAGATCGTGGACGGCTGGCGCAACTACCCACGCCCCGGCAGCAGCCGCAACCGCGCCAACATGGTCGAGGACGAGGTGGTGGACGCGCTGGTCGGCGCCGTCGTCGCCTCCTTCCCCCGGCTGTCGCACCGCTACTACGCCATGAAGGCGAAGTGGCTGGGGCTGGATAAGATGCAGCACTGGGACCGCAACGCCCCCCTGCCGGACGAGGATGACAGCGAGATTCCGTGGGACGCCGCGCGGGACCGCGTGCTGGCGGCCTATTCCGGTTTCGACCCGCAGCTCGGCAGCATCGGCAAGCGTTTCTTCGACCGGCCCTGGATCGACGCGGCGCTGCGCCCCGGCAAGGCCAGCGGCGCCTTCGCGCACCCCACCGTGCCGGCCGCGCACCCGTATCTGCTGGTCAATTACCACGGCAAGTCGCGCGACGTGATGACGCTGGCGCATGAGCTGGGCCATGGCGTGCATCAGGTGCTGGCGGCCGACCAGGGCTACCTGATGTCCGGCACGCCGCTGACGCTGGCCGAGACGGCCAGCGTGTTCGGCGAGATGCTGACCTTCCGCGCCGTGCTGGATGCCGAAACGGACCCCCGCCGCCGCCGCGCCCTGCTGGCCGGCAAGGTGGAGGACATGCTGAACACGGTGGTGCGCCAGATTGCGTTCTACCGCTTCGAGACGCTGCTGCACGACGCCCGCCGCAACGGCGAACTGTCGCGCGAGGAAATCGGCGCGCTGTGGATGCAGGTGCAGGTGGAAAGCCTCGGCCCGGCCTTCGAGTTCACGCCGGACTACGAGATCTACTGGTCCTACATCCCCCACTTCGTGCATTCGCCGTTCTACGTCTACGCCTATGCCTTCGGGGACTGCTTGGTGAACGCGCTGTATGGTGTGTTCCAGGATGGCAAGGTGGCCGACTTCCCTGCCAAGTACCTTGAGCTTCTGCGGGCCGGTGGCACGCTGCGGCACCAGGAGCTGCTGGCCCCCTTCGGGTTGAACGCCGCCGACCCCGCCTTCTGGCAGAAGGGGCTCGATGTCATTTCCGGCTTTATCGACGAACTGGAACGCGCCGACGGGCGCGACGAACTGGAGCGCGCGGATGGCTGAGGATCGCGAGGGTCGCACCCTCTTCGGCGAGGTGCGGCGCATGGCGCAGACCTCGGGCGCCGTGGGGGGCATCGCTGCCCGCATGGCGGGGGCCCGCTACCTCGGCATCAAGACCGACAAGGCAAACCACGCCAACGACCTGAAGGCGCTGCTCGGCGGGCTGAAGGGCCCGCTGATGAAGGTGGCGCAATTCCTGTCCACCGTACCCAATGCCCTGCCGCCGGAATACCAGCAGGAGCTGGCGGCGCTGCAGGCCAATGCGCCGCCGATGGGCTGGAACTTCGTGCGCCGCCGCATGGCCAGCGAGCTGGGGCCGGACTGGCAGTCGAGGTTTCGCTCCTTCGGGCAGGAGGCCGCCGCCGCCGCCAGCCTGGGCCAGGTGCACCGCGCCACCCTGCCGGACGGGCAACTGGTGGCCTGCAAGCTGCAGTACCCGGACATGAGCAGCGTGGTGGAAGCCGACCTGCGCCAGTTGAAGCTGGCCATGGGGCTGTTCGCCCGCATGGACGACGCCATTCAGCATGACGACGTGTATCTGGAACTGAGCGACCGCCTGCGCGAGGAGCTCGATTACGAGCGGGAAGCCGCCCAGATGCGGCTGTACAACCGCATGCTGGAAGGCGAGTCCGACGTGGACGTGCCGATGCCGGTGGAGGGCTACTGCTCCAAGCGCCTGCTGACCATGTCCTGGCTGGACGGGCGGCCGATCCTGGAGCGGCTGGCGGAAGGCCCGTCGCTGGAGGAGCGCAACGCGTACGCGCGCGCGCTGTTCCACGCCTGGTACACGCCCTTCTACCGCTTCGGCGTCATCCACGGGGACCCGCATCTGGGCAACTACCAGGTGCGGCAGGCCAGCGGCGATGCGCCGGCGGGCATCAACCTGCTGGACTTCGGCACCATCCGCGTCTTCCCGCCACAGTTCCTGACCGGCGTCATCACGCTGTACGAGGCGATGCGCGACGGCGACAAGGACAAGGCCGAGCAGGCCTATCGCGACTGGGGCTTCACCAACCTGACGCGCGAAAAGATGGAAGTGCTCGACCTGTGGGCGCGCTTCCTGCACGAGCCGCTGCTGGACGACCGGGTGCGGCCGATCCAGACCGGCGGCGACCCCGACTTCGGCCGCAAGGTGGCGGCGGAGGTGCATGCCGGGCTGAAGCGCACCGGTGGCGTGCGCCCGCCGCGTGAGTTCGTGCTGGTGGACCGCAGCGCGGTGGGCCTCGGCAGCGCCTTCATGCGCCTGGGCGCGGAGCTGAACTGGCACCGCATGTTCAACGAACTGATCGCCGGCTACAAGCAGGAGGACCTGGCGAACCGGCAGGCGACCGCGCTCAAGGAAGCGGGCGTGCCGCCGACGGTCTGAGGTCGGCTGGGGACCCATCTCCAGCCACTCCGCCGCGGCCTCAGCTGTTCCTCCGTGAGGACCGGCGGGCCGCCGCAGATCTCGTTCATCTTTTCTGACCGCCATCGGATGAATTCCTCGTCGGTCAGATCCAGGGCTGGGCCCTCGGCCGCGTCCGCTGGGCGGCCCCCGGGCACCCGGCGCCGGAGGCCCAGGATGCGCAGCAACGCTGTCCAGACTGACTGGGCTAAAGAGTCCGTCATGCGCCGCCCAGTTCCTCGGTCCGGCGCTTTTCAAGCTCCTCGCCGTAGCGGCGCAGCAGGTGGGACTGGGTGACCAGACCCAGGACATTGCGCGCGTCGGTGGTGTCGATCACCGCCAGCGCCTCGCTTTCCGTGGCCTCGAACACCGCCATGGCTTCCTTGGCGTTCATGGCGGGCAACAGGGGTGTCTTGCCGCCCCAGACCAGGGGCGCCACCGTGTCCATGTCATCGGCGGTCTCGGTGTGGGCATCGGGCACGTTCACGATGCCGGCGTAGCGCCCGGCATCGTCCACCACCACCACCCGCGCCTCCGCCCCCAGCGGAAAGTCCCGGCGGAAGGAGGAGATGCGCGTGTCGTGCTTCACGGTGCGCACGTCCCGCCGCATCAGCTTGCCCACCGTCAGGTCACGCAGCCAGCCGATGTCACGGGCGCTGCGGATGGTTTCGCCACGCAGGTGGAAGCGCCAGGTGGCGAAGGAATAGCCGAACAGCCGCCGCACCGTGACGCTGCTGGCGATCACCGCCACCAGCACGGCGCCGGTCAGGCCGAAGCTGCCGGTCATTTCCAGCGCCAGAAACGTCATCGCCAGCGGCGCGCCGATCACGGCGGCGCCGAAGGCGCTGGTGCCTACGGTGATCAGAAAGGTGGCATCCACCCCCGGCGGCATGACGATGGCCAGCAGGAGTGCGAAAACCTGCCCCACCAGCGCACCCAGGAGTAATGAGGCGAAGAACAGGCCACCGCGGAACCCGGCGCCGATCGACACGGCCGACGCGATCGCCTTCAGCACCAGCAGCACCAGCACGGCCTGCAGGGTGTTTTCCACCCCGAACAGCCGGTGCAGCGAGGCATGGCCGGCCGACAGCACGCCGGGCGTGACCAGCGCCAGGGCACCCACCACCAGCCCGCCGGCCAGTGGCCGCAGGTGCTGCCAGGGCACGCCACGCCGCAGCCAGTGTTCCGTCAGCGTCACGCCGCGCATCAGCGCGATGCCCGCCAACCCGCACAGCAGGCCGAGCAGCAGGGCCAGGGCATAGCCTTGCAGATCGGCCCCATCGGCGCTGCCCACTGCCAGCACGGGATTGTCGCCCCGCAGCGCGCGGGACACCGCCAGGGCGGTGACGGCCGCCGTCACCACGGGCGCGAGGGTGGCGATGGAATACAAGCCCACCACCAGTTCAAAGGCATAGAAGGTGCCGGTCAGCGGGGCGTCAAAGGCGGCGGAGATGGCGCCGGCGGCCCCGCAGCCCACCAGAACCCGCAGGTCGCCCCGCCGCAATCCGATCAGCCGGCCGAGCCGCGATGCCGCGCCGCCGGCGATCTGCGTGTAGCCCGCCTCCAGCCCCACCGAGGCGCCGAAGCCGTTGGACACCAGGTTCTGCGCTACCACCACCAGCCCGTCGTTCAGCGACAGCCGGCCGCCGTGCAGTGCGTTGGCCTCGATGGGATCGACCGGCGTGCGCGGGCGGATGCGCGCCAGCAACAGGTTCAGCCCACCCAGCAGCAGACCACCCAGTGCCGGCAGCAACAGCAGCGCCCAGGGCGAGGCGTTGCGGATGGATGACAGGCCATGCGCCGCCTCCGGTCCGAAGAAGACCACGTGCATCATGCGCGCAAAGCCGCCGATGGCCACCGCGAGCAGGCCGCTGGCGGCGCCTACCAGCACGGCCAGCGCGATCAGCCCCAGCTCGGTCTGCCGCAACCAGCCGCGCATCGCCCCGAAGCGGCGGCCGGGATGGATGTGGGGCATGTGCAGCGGCATCAGCATCAGCTTTCCGGCAGGCGATCAAGGCATGGTGCCCGGCGTTACGCCGCCACTTGGACAGAAGAAAGGCGGCCAGCACCAGGGCCGGATCGACGCCCGCTCAGCTTGCGCCGCCGGACCGGGACATAAATGCCACGCTGGCCAGCCCGAAGGCGGCGAGCTGGGCGGCAACCAGTCCAAAGGCCAGGGCATAGCTACCCGTCCAGCCCACCACCAGCGTGAACAGCAGCGGGCCGCATACGGAGCCGGCAAAGCCGAACAGGCTGGCGGCGGAGGTGACGTCGCTGACCAGGTGCAGCGGCGCGACGCGGGCCAGTTCCGCGATGTGCACCCCGTTCCAGCCGATGGCGGTGAAGCCCACCAGCGCCGCGCAGCCGTACAGCGCGCCGGTGCCTTGCCCGCCCAGCGTGATCAGCAGCAGCACCGCCAGCGCGGATGCCACGGCTTGCAACGCCAGGTGACGCACGGCATGCCCCATGCGGTCCGCCACCCAGCCCATGGCGATGCGCCCGACCATGCTGGAACCCTGCATCAACGCCATGATCTGCCCCGCCTCGACCAGCGAGGCGCCGTGGCGGGTGACGGCATAGGTGGCGGTGAAGGCGTTCAGACAGGACTGCACCACCGTGAAGGAGGTGCCCAGGGCCGTGAGCAGCGGCAAGGCCGGGTGCGCCCGCAGCGCGCCGATCGACCGGGCCATGGCAGAGGGCGACAACAGTGCCCGGACCCAGCCCGGGCTGCCGGTGCGTTCCGCACCGTCCAGCCGTGCCCGGAAGGGCTGCATTACCAGCACGGTCAACAGCACCACGGCGATGATGGCGCCCAACGCCCACGGCACCCCGTGCCCCAGCACCAGCGGCGCCACCGCCAGCCCCGCCAGCGCACCGCCCAGCGGCACGCCGGCCTGCTTGATGGAGAAGATCAGCGTGCGGTGGCGGGGCGGCGCCGTGCGGATCAGGATCTGGCTGCCGGCCGGCGTGTTGGGCCCGGCCCCGAAGCCGATCACCACCGCGGCCAGCAGCCCGAGCAGCCCCAGCGGCTGCGACAACACCAGCAAGCCCAGCGCCATGCAGCCGAGCCCGATCTGCAGGGTCCGGACGGGGCCATGGTGCAGCAGCATCGGCCCGCCGCTGGCCAGGCACCAGCAGGTGCCGGCGGAGGTCAGGGCGGACACCAGCCCGATGCCTTCCGGCGGCAGCCCGGCACGCTGCATCAGCGGCGGCCCCAGGAGCGGCAGGGCGATCAGGGAAAAGGAACTGACGGTCTGCGCGATCAGCGTGGCAAGCAGGGCAAGCGCCCAGACAGGCAATCTCAAGGTCCGCGTCCGCCCTTCCGTCCCGTGCCCCTGTGAAGCCAGGGCTTGGCGTCAGTGTGGCGCGGGGCGGCCGTGCTGGCCAGGGCAGGCGCTACAGCAAGCCTTCCCGTCGAAAGGACAGGTGGCGGCCGTTGCCGATGATCAGGTGGTCGTGCAGCGCGATGCCCAGCGCATCGGCCGCCGCCTTGACCTCCGCCGTCATGCTGATGTCGGCACGCGAGGCGGCGGGGTCGCCGCTCGGGTGGTTGTGCACCAGCACCAGGGCGCTGGCTTGCAGTTCCAGCGCGCGCCGCACCACCTCGCGCGGGTAGACGGGGGTGTGGTTGACGGTGCCGCGGGCCTGCGCCTCGTCGGCCAGCAGCCGGTTGCGGTTGTCCAGGAACAGCACGCGGAACTGCTCGGTCTTTTCCCGCGCCATCACGGCGTTGAGGTAGCCGATCAGCCGGTCCCAGTTGCCCAGCACCGGGCGGTCCAGCACCTCCTGCCGCATCAGCCGCAGGGCGGCGGCCTGCACGGTCTTGAGCGCCGCGATGCCGGCCTCGCCCAGCCCCTCCACCTGCCGCAGCTCCTGCGGGCTGGCGGCGATGGCGTTGCCGAAGGAACCGAAGCGCGCCAGCAGGGCGTGGGCGATGGGCTTGGTGTCGCGGCGGGGCAGGGCGAGGAAGAGCTGCATTTCCAGCAGCTCATGGTCCAGCAGCGCGTCGGGGCCGGCGGAAATCAACTTGCCACGCATGCGGGCGCGGTGGCCCTCGGCGGCGCTGGGCACCGGTGGCGCGGGGGGCATGTCCAGCCCGAGCCCCGCCTCGGCCATGCCCTTGGTCCTGCGCATCCCGCCTCCATCCGCTCCGCCCCAGCTTGGGCGGAACGGCGGGCGGCGTCCAGTCAGGCGTAGGGCGGCTTGTGCATGCCGGCGGGCGAATAGGTGAAGACCTCGCAGCCGTCCTCGGTCACGCCGATCATGTGCTCGAACTGCGCGGACAGGCTGCGGTCGCGTGTCACGGCGGTCCAGCCGTCGTCCAGCACCTTCACCTCGGGGCGGCCTGCGTTGACCATCGGCTCGATGGTGAAGAACATGCCGGGCTTCAGCACCGGGCCTTCGCCGGGGCGGCCGAAGTGCAGGACGTTGGGCGCGGCGTGGAAGGTGCGGCCGATGCCGTGGCCGCAGAAGTCCCGCACCACGGAAAAACGCTGCTTCTCCACGTAGGACTGGATGGCGTGGCCGACATCGCCAAGCCGCGCCCCGGGGCGCACCGCCTTGATGCCGCGCACCAGGCTTTCATGCGTCACGTCCATCAGCAGCTTGGCCTTGGTGGAGGCGGTGCCGGCCACGTACATGCGGCTGGTGTCGCCGAACCAGCCATCCAGGATGACCGTGACGTCGATGTTCAGGATGTCGCCATCCGCCAGCACCTTGGCGCCGGGGATGCCGTGGCAGACCACGTGGTTGATGGAGATGCAGGACGCGTGGCGGTAGCCACGGTAGCCCACGGTGGCGGAGGTCGCGCCATGCGCTTCCACGTAGTCGAGGATCAGCTTGTCCAGCGCCTCGGTCACGGCGCCGGGCCGCACGTGCTCGGTGATCATGTCCAGCGTAGCGGCGGCGAGCTGGCCCGCGCGGCGCATGCCGACGAAATCTTCCGGCGCATGCAGGGTGATGCGGCGGGACTCAGAAGCCGATTGTTCCATGGTGGCCGAAGATGCGACCGCCGACCGGCGGTTGCAAGAGTCGCGCGCGTATGGCTGCCCCTCAATGCGGCCGGGTGGGGTCGCCCGCCTTGTGCTCCACGGTGCCCAGGGCATCGGCCAGCCGGGCATTGGCGCTGCCGGGGCGGGCGGGCTGCGGCTGGGACGGGGCGGGGGCCCAGCCGGTCAGCACCAGCATCTGCAGCGCCACCGGCAACCCGTCGCCCGGGGCGGGCAGGCGGGACAGCGCGAGCGGGAACAGCGCGCGCGGCGGCGTGCGGCGGTCGGCGGCCAGCACCGCATTGCCTTCGCCGGCGGCGCGCAAGTCACGCAGCAGCGCGAGCGGCGTGCGGTAGCGCAGATCCAGCGTTTCGCGGTCCGCGACCGGCAGGGCGAAGCCGGCACGCTGCAGCAGGCTGGCGCCGTCCCGCAACTCCGGGAACGGCGAAACGCGCGGGCTGATGCCGCCGCGCAGCTCGCTTTCGGCGGTGCCGAGGGCTTCGCGCAACGGCTGCAAGGTGCCCAGTGCGGGCAGGCTGGCCAGGAACAGCCCATCCGGCTTCAGCGCGCGGCGGATCTGCACCAGTGCGCCCGGCAGGTCGTTCACCCAATGCAGCGACAGGCTGGCCACCACCAGGTCGAAGCTGCCGGCCCCGAAGGGCAGCCATTCCTCGTCCCCCGCCACGGCCAGCCCCCCGGCGCCGCGGGCCATGGCCGGCGACAGGTCCATGGAAGCCACGAAGGGAATGCCGCGTGCCGTCAACATGGGCGCGACGCTGCCCCGGCCGCCGATCTCCAGCGCGGATTCGAAGCGACGGGTGGTGTCGTCCAACCGGTCCAGCAGGCGCTCGGCCGCAGCTTCCAGCACCGGCCGCACCGCGCCGATCCCGGCCGCCGCCCGTTCCCGCCGCCGCCGCACCAGGGCGCGGTCGAACACCTGCATCGCATCGCTCATGCGGGGCTGATGCGCCCGCCGGCCGGTGCCGCGCAAGGGCTTCATCCCACTCACGGATGCGTGATATGATAGGCGCATGGATAACAGGACGGTGTGGCAGGGCCTTCGCCAGGCCGGCATGGCGGCGGTGGATCTGCTTCTGCCGCCGCGCTGCCTGGTGTGCGCCGAGCTGGTGCCGACGGACGGCACCGTCTGCGCCGCCTGCTTTCGCGAGATGACGCTGATCGGCGAGCCGCAATGCCATTGCTGCGGCGTGCCGTTCCTGCACAGCGGCCAGGGCGTCCGCACCATGGCCGGGGGGCCTCTGCATTGCCAGCGGTGCACCAACAACCCGCCGGCATACCGCCAAGCGCGAGCCGCCTGGATCTACGACAAGGCCAGCCGGCGGCTGCTGTTGCCCTTGAAATACGCGGATCGCACAGAGCTGGTGAAGCCGCTGGCCCGCCAGATGGCCTTTGCCGGAAGGGAGCTGCTGGCGCGGGCGGAACTGCTGGTGCCGGTACCGCTGCATTTCCGGCGCCTGCTGTCGCGCAAGTACAACCAGGCGGGGCTGCTGGCCAAGCGGCTGTCCCGTGTGTCCGGCGTGCCCTGGGCGCCCGACCTGCTGCGCCGCCGCCGCTCCACCCCCGCGCTGGGCGGGCTTTCCGCCGGCGAGCGCATCGCGGCGCTGGAAGGGGCCTTCCGGCTGGCAGGGGGCGGGGCGGCGCGCATCGCCGGCCGGCGGCTGCTGCTGGTGGATGACGTGATGACCTCCGGCGCCACGGCGCGGGCCTGCGCGGAGGCGCTGCTCGCGGCGGGGGCGGCCTCCGTGGACGTGCTGGCGGCGGCCCGGGTGCCGGACCCGACCCTGGCGGATGGCGCGGACCTGCCATCCCGCCGCATTCCACTTGACCGCGACTGGCAGGGCAACGATGTGTGACCGCATGGCCAAGGTTGAAATCTACACCACCCCGTTCTGCCCGTATTGCTCGCGCGCCAAGACGCTGCTGGGCCGCAAGGGCATCAGCTTCACCGAGCACGACAGCCCGCACGGCTCCGCCGCGCGCGAGGCCGCGATCAGCCGGTCCGGCGGCCGCACCACGGTGCCGCAGATCTTCATCGACGACCAGGCGATCGGCGGTTGCGACGACCTGTTCGCGCTGGAGCGGGCCGGCAAGCTGGACGCGCTGCTGCAGGCCGGCTGATGATCCACTACCAGCTCCGCTGCGAGCAGGCGCACGAGTTCGACGGCTGGTACCGCGATAGCGATGCCTTCGGGAAGCTGTCGGCCGCCGGCATGGTGGAATGCCCGGTCTGCGGCTCTGACAAGGTTTCGCGCGCGCTGATGGCGCCGGCCATCGCCAAGGCGCGCCCGGCACGTACCGAGGAGCCGGTGGCCGCCCAGCCGCAGCCCTTGCCGCAGCAGCAGGCCGCGGCGGGGCCGATCCCGGCGCAGATGGTGGCGTTGCTGCAGAAGATGCGGGCCGAGGTGGAAAAGAACTGCGACTACGTCGGCCCGGGCTTTGCCGAGGAAGCGCGGCGCATGCACAAGGGCGAAACCGAGTTCCGCGGCATCTACGGTGAGGCCAGCGACACGGACGCCGAGGAGCTACGCGAGGAGGGCATCGACATCGCCCGCCTGCCCTGGGTCCCCCGCGCCGACGGCTGAAGCGGGCGGCCGGTCAGTCGCGGGCCAGTGCCACGATGTAGTTGACCGCCACGTCCCGGCTTTCGCGCCAGGGGCCATTGGGCGCGCCCTGCGGCACCATGCCGCTGATCGCCGCCACGCGCAGCCCGGCGCGCCGGGCCTCGGCGCCCAGCTCGGCGGGGGAAACAAACATCTTCCAGTCATGGGTGCCGCGCGGCAGCAGGCGCAGCACGTATTCGGCCCCCGCCTTGGCGAACAGCCAGGACCGCGCGGTGCGGTTCAGCGTGGACAGGAATACGGTGCCGCCCGGCCGGGTCAGCCCGGCGAGCGCCCGCAGAAAGGCGCCGCGGTCCGCCACGTGCTCGATCACCTCCAGCGCCATCACGGCGTCGAAGCGCGCGCCCTCGGCGCTCAGGTCTTCCGGCATGCCTTGCCGGTAGTCGATGTCCAGGCCCTCCGCTGCCGCGTGGGCGCGGGCGGCGGCGATGGCGGCGGGGGCGGCGTCCAGCCCGGTGACCCGGGCGCCGAGCCGTGCCAGGCCCTCCGCCGCCAGCCCGGCGCCGCAGCCGACATCCAGCACCGTGGCGCCCGCCAGATGCCCGGGGTTGCCGCCATGCGCCGGCGCCAGGTGCCGCGCCACCCACCCGCAGCGCAGCGGGTTCATGGCATGCAGCGGCGCCATGGGGCCGCGCGGGTCCCACCAGTCGGCCGCCAGGGCGTCGAACTTGGCGATCTCTCCAGGCGTGGCGGTGGCGGTCATGGGGGCATCCATTCCTGGTTCAAGTACGGGCCTGGTTGCGGCGCGGCGCGGTGGCCGTTATCTGTCGCCTCCTTGCGCCGGCCGCAACCCGTGGCGGTTCGGCTTTCCCTTCTTCGACCAAGCTTCCGGATCCGCATGGCCCGTATCGTGATGAAGTTCGGCGGCACCTCCGTCGCCGACCTGGACCGTATCCGCAACGTCGCCAACCGGGTGAAGCGCGAGGTCGATGCGGGCCACGAGGTCGCCGTGGTGGTGTCCGCCATGTCCGGCACCACCAACCAGCTGGTGAAGTGGTGCACCGAGTTGTCGCCGCTGCACGATGCCCGCGAATACGACGTGGTGGTGGCCACCGGCGAGCAGGTGACCATCGGCCTGCTGGCCATCGCGCTGCAGACCATCGGCGTGGACGCACGCTCCTGGCAGGGCTGGCAGATCCCGATCCGCACCGACGACGCGCATGGCAAGGCTCGCGTCGAGGAGATCGAGGGCGCGGCGCTGATCGAGCGCATGCGGGCGGGGCAGGTGCCGGTGGTGGCGGGGTTCCAGGGGCTCGGCCCCGACAACCGCATCACCACGCTGGGCCGCGGCGGCTCGGACCTTTCGGCGGTCGCCATCGCGGCGGCGGTGAAGGCCGACCGCTGCGACATCTACACGGACGTGGACGGCATCTACACCACCGACCCGCGCATCGTGCCCCGCGCGCGCAAGCTGCCGGCGGTGGCCTACGAGGAAATGCTGGAGCTGGCCTCGGTCGGCGCCAAGGTGTTGCAGACCCGCTCGGTCGAACTGGCCATGAAGCAGCGGGTGCGGGTGCAGGTGCTGTCCTCCTTCGAGGACAAGCCGGGTTCTTTGGTCGTGGACGAGGATGAGATCGTGGAACAGCCGCTGGTGACGGGCGTCGCCTATTCGCGCGACGAGGCCAAGGTGACGCTGCGCGCGGTGCCGGACAAGCCGGGCATCGCGGCCGAGGTCTTCGTGCCGCTGTCGGCGGCCAATGTGAACGTCGACATGATCGTGCAGAACCTCGGTGCCGATGGCACCACGGACATGACCTTCACGGTCGGCAAGACCGACCTGCCGCGGGCGCGGGACGTGTTGGAGAAGGCGCGGCCGGTGATCCAGTACGGCAGCATGATCACGGACCCGGACGTGGCCAAGATCTCCATCGTCGGCATCGGCATGCGCTCGCACGCGGGCGTGGCCGCCACGATGTTCAAGACCCTGAGCGAGAAGGGCATCAACATCCAGGTGATCTCGACCTCCGAGATCAAGACCAGCGTGCTGGTGGGCCTGGAATACACCGAGCTGGCGGTGCGCGCCCTGCACACCGCCTACGGGCTGGACGCGGAAGGCTGATGAGCATGGACGCGCTGGCACCCGTGGCCCTCGACCCGTCGCTGGACTCGCTGATGGCGCGCGGCGCCGCCTTTTTGGGCAGCCCCTACGCTATCCTGGGCGGCGCCATGAGCTGGGTGAGCGAGCGCAACCTGGTGGCGGCGCTGTCCAATGCGGGGGCCTTCGGCGTGATCGCCTGCGGCGCCATGATGCCGGACCGGCTGCGCGAGGAGATCGCCGGCACCCAGGCGCTGACGGACAAGCCCTTCGGCGTCAACCTGATCACCATGCATCCCAACCTGATGGAGCTGGTGCAGGTCTGCCTGGACGCGCAGGTGGGCCACATCGTCTTCGCGGGCGGCATTCCGCCCGGCCCCGCCATCAAGGCGGCCAAGGACGGCGGTGCCAAGGTGATCTGCTTCGCCCCCGCGCTGGCGCTGGCCAAGAAGCTGGTCCGCTCCGGCGCCGATGCGCTGGTGATCGAGGGCTCGGAGGCCGGCGGGCATATCGGCCCGGTGTCCTTGACCGTGCTGGCGCAGGAGATCCTGCCGCATATCCGCGACGTACCAGTCTACGTGGCCGGTGGCATCGGGCGGGGCGAGGCGATCCTGTCCTACCTGGAGATGGGCGCGGCGGGCGTGCAGATCGGCACCCGCTTCGTGTGCGCGAGCGAAAGCATCGCCCATGAGAACTTCAAGCGTGCCTTTATCCGCGGCGCGGCGCGCGACGCCATGCCGACGGTGCAGCTGGACGAGGCCTTCCCGGTGATCCCGGTCCGCGCGCTGCAGAACGGCGGCACCAAGCGCTTTCTGGAGCACCAGGCTGCCGTGGTGGCCCGCTACAAGGCGGGCGAGGTGGCCAAGGACGCCGGCCAGCTGGAGATCGAGCACTTCTGGGCCGGCGCCCTGCGCCGCGCCGTGGTGGATGGCGACGTGGAGAACGGCTCGCTGATGGCGGGCCAAAGCGTCGGCATGGTGACGCGGGAGCAGCCGGCGGCCGAGATCATCGGTGAACTGCTGTCCCAGGCCTCGGCCGCCCTGGCCGCGCGCCGCGCCGGGGCCTGACCCGGACGGGCGGGGAGGGCGGCCGCAGGGCTGCCCTTCCGCGCCCGTGGCTTGGCGAGCGGCGGCGGTGCTGCCATATCCCGCGCAGACCGTAGCGGGAGGCCGCCTTGTCCTATCGTCCGTATCAGCAGATCGTCCGTCGCAAGTCCCGCCAGATCCGGGTTGGCAACGTGCTGGTGGGAGGCGACGCGCCCGTCAGCGTCCAGACCATGACCAACACGCCGACCGAGGATGCGGCGGCCACCATCGCCCAGATCCGCCGCGCCGAGATCGCGGGCGTGGATATCGTGCGCGTGTCCTGCCCGGACGAGGCCTCGACCGCCGCGCTGAAGGAGATCGTGCACGAGGTCAACGTGCCGATCGTGGCCGACATCCACTTCCATTATAAGCGTGCCATCGAGGCCGCCCAGGCCGGCGCCGCCTGCCTGCGCATCAACCCGGGCAACATCGGCTCGCCCGAGCGGGTGAAGGAAGTGATCAAGGCGGCGCGGGACTACGGCTGCTCCATCCGCATCGGCGTCAATGCCGGCAGCCTGGAGCGCCACCTGCTGGAGAAGTACGGCGAGCCCAACCCCGACGCGCTGGTGGAAAGCGCCCTGTGGCACGCCGACCACCTGCTGCAGAACGGGTTCGACGAGTTCAAGATCAGCGTCAAGGCCAGCGACGTGTTCCTGGCCGTGGCCGCCTACAACCAGCTGGCCGAGGCCTGCGACCACCCGCTGCATGTCGGCATCACGGAAGCCGGCACCAAGCGCGCCGGCACCGTGAAGTCCTCCATCGGCATGGGCAGCCTGCTCTGGGCCGGCGTGGGCGACACCATCCGGGTCTCGCTCTCCGCCGAGCCGGAGGAGGAGGTGCTGGTCGGCTGGGACATCCTGAAGTCGCTCGGCATCCGGCACCGGGGGGTGAAGATCATCTCCTGCCCCTCCTGCGCCCGCCAGGGCTTCAACGTGATCGAGACCGTCTCGGTGCTGGAGGAGCGGCTGGCGCATATCCGCACGCCGATGAGCCTGAGCATCATCGGCTGCGTGGTGAATGGCCCGGGCGAGGCGCTGATGACCGATATCGGCGTCACCGGCGGTGGCGCCGGGCGCCACATGGTTTATCACGCCGGGCGCACCGACCACACGGTCGAGGGCGCCACGATGGTCGACCACATCGTGGAACTGGTCGAGAAGAAGGCCGCCGAGATCGCGGCGGCCGCGGTGATCGCCAAGCAGGCGGCGGAGTGAACGAGTTGAGCGAGACCAAGCCGGCGCGCGGGCGCCAGGATGTGCAGCCCGTGCGCGGCACGCGCGACCTGATCGGCGAAACCTTCCGCCGCCAGCACGGGGTGATCGAGGTCGCCCGCCACGTTTCGAACCTCTACGGCATGGAGGAGTGGGCGACGCCGATCTTCGAGGCGACCAGCGTCTTCGCCCGCTCGCTCGGCGAGACCTCGGACGTCGTGTCCAAGGAGATGTACACCTTCGAGGACCGCGGCGGCGACAGCCTGACCCTGCGGCCCGAGGGCACGGCGGGCGTTTGCCGCGCGCTGGTGAGCAACGGCCTGACCCAGGGCAACCTGCCGCGCAAGGTATTCTATGCCGGCCCGATGTTCCGCTACGAGCGGCCGCAGAAGGGGCGTTTCCGCCAGTTCCACCAGATCGGCGCCGAAATCCTGGGCACCGCCGAGCCGCTGGCGGACGCCGAGGTGATCGCCATGGGCTGGCAGATCATCCAGCAGCTCGGCATCGACGACGGCGTGGTGCTGGAGATCAACACGCTCGGCGACAGCATGTCGCGCGATGCCTACCGCGCCGCGCTGGTCGCCTATTTCCGCCAGCACGCCGCCAGCCTGTCCGCCGACAGCCAGGCGCGGCTGGAAAAGAACCCCATGCGCATCCTCGACAGCAAGGATGAGGGCGACCGGCGGCTGGTGGCGGCGGCGCCGACCATCGATGCGTACCTGACGCCGCATGCGAAGGAATTCTTCGACAAGGTGCTGGGATACCTGGAGCAGTTCGGCGTGCCCTACCGCCGCAACCCGCGCATCGTGCGCGGCCTGGACTACTACAGCCACACCGCCTTTGAGTTCGTCACCGACCGTCTGGGCGCCCAGGGCACCGTGATGGGCGGCGGCCGCTACGAGGGGCTGGTGCAGGAGATGGGCGGCCCGCCGACCCCCGCCGTCGGCTGGGCCGCCGGCGTCGAGCGATTGGCCGAGCTGCTGCCGGAAAGCCCGGAGGCGACGCGCCCCGTGGCCGTCATCCCGGTCGGGCTGGCGGAGGAGCCGGCGGCCCTGGCCATGACCCAGATGCTGCGCCAGGCCGGCATCCCCTGCGAGATCGCCTACAAGGGCAACCTGAAGCGGCGCATGGAGCGGGCCAACAGGATCAACGCCCAGGCCGCCATCATCATCGGCGAGGCCGAGGTGGCGGAGGGCATGTACATCGTCCGCAACCTGACGGACGGCTCCCAGGACCGGGTGGACAGCGCGGCGCTGTTGCCGGCCCTGGCCGCCGCGGGCGTCGAGGACGCGATGCTGGAGCAGATGATCGAGAACATCGAGGCCGGCTTCGAGGGTGACGACGAGACGGCATGAGCGGCACTTCTTCCGGACTGGACGAAAAGCTCGACCGCCTGCTGTACCGGGCGGATGAGCTCCGCGCGCTGCTGGAGCGGGCCGAGGGTGGGCAGATCGGCGCCCTGGCGCGCGAGCTGTCGGAGCTAGACCCCGTGGTGGAGCAGGTGGCCGCGCTGCGCGCCGCCCGCCAGGCGCGCGACGAGGCCGAGGCGATGATGGCCGACCCTGAGATGCGCGAGCTGGCGGAGGGGGAGTTCTACGCCCAGCGCGACGCCGTGCCGGTGCTGGAACGCGCCCTGCAGCTGATGCTGCTGCCCAAGGACGCGGCCGACGAGGGCAACGCCATCCTGGAGATCCGCCCCGCCGCCGGTGGTGACGAGGCCGGGCTCTTCGCGGCTGAGCTGTTTGGTGCCTACCAGCGTTATGCCGCCGCCCAGGGCTGGCGTTTCGAGGTGATGGACTACGACGACAGCGAGGTTGGCGGCATCAAGGGCGCGACCGCCGAGGTGCAGGGCAGGGGCGTCTTCGCCAAGCTGAAGTACGAGAGCGGCGTGCACCGGGTGCAGCGCGTGCCGGCCACCGAGACGCAGGGCCGCATCCATACCTCGACCGTCACGGTGGCGGTGCTGCCGGAGGCCGAGGAGGTGGACGTGCAGATCAACGAGAGCGACCTGCGGATCGACACCTACCGCGCCAGCGGCGCCGGCGGCCAGCACGTCAACAAGACCGACAGCGCCGTGCGCATCACCCACATTCCCACCGGCACCGTGGTGGCGATGCAGGAGGAGCGCAGCCAGCACAAGAACCGCGCCAAGGCCATGAAGGTGCTGCGGAGCCGCATCTACGACGCGCAGCGCATGGCCGCCGACAATGCCCGCGCCGGCGACCGCCGCTCGCAGGTCGGCACCGGCGACCGGTCGGAGCGCATCCGCACCTACAACTTTCCCCAGGGGCGGGTGACGGACCACCGCATCGGCCTGACGCTGCACAAGATCGACAAGGTCATGCAGGGCGACCTGGACGACATCATCGATGCCTTGACCGCCGAGGACCAGGCCAGCCGCCTGGCCGCCGCCGACCTTTGACGGCCTGCGCCGACCCGGAAGGCAGCGTCGGCGGCATCCTGTGCCGCGCCGGGCAGCTGCTGCGGGCGGCGGCGATCGACAGCCCCCGCCTGGAAGCGCGGTTGCTGCTGGGCGAGGCGATGGGGGTAGACCTTGCGGCACTGCTGCGCGACCCCCGCGCCCCGGTGCCGCCCGGGGCCGCCACCCGCTTCGGTGCCATGCTCCGGCGCCGGCTGGCGCATGAGCCGATGGGCTTCATCCTGGGCCGCCAGGGGTTCTGGACGCTGGAACTGGAAGTCTCGCCCGATACCCTGATCCCCCGCGCGGATTCGGAAGCGGTGGTGGAGGCTGCCCTTCAGGGGCCTGCGCCGGTGCGGGTGCTGGACCTCGGCACCGGCACGGGCTGCCTGCTGCTGGCGGTGCTGTCCGAGCACCCCGGCGCCTTCGGGGTGGGGGTGGACCTGTCGCCGGGCGCGGCGGCGCTGGCGGCGCGCAACGCGGCTGCCACCGGCCTGCGGGACCGTTGCAGTTTTCTGGCCGGGTCCTGGGCCGCTGCCCTGGCCGGTGGCTTTGATCTGGTGCTGTCCAACCCGCCTTATATCGAGACCGCCGCCATCCCTGGGCTGATGCCCGAGGTGGCGGTGCATGAGCCGGCCCGGGCCCTGGATGGCGGCCCGGACGGGCTGGATGCCTATCGCCTGATCGTGGCCGACCTGCCGCGCCTGCTGCTGCCCCGGGGCAGGGCGGTGCTGGAGCTGGGGCAGGGGCAGGGACCCGCGGTGGCGGGACTGGCGCGGGCCGCTGGCCTGGTCGTGCTCGGGACCCATGCCGATCTTGGCGGGGTGGAGCGCGCCCTGGTCCTGCAGCAGGGCTGAAAAAATCGTTTGGCGGCAGCGAAACCGGCGGCTAGGGTGCACAGCAGCGGCGGGTCATGCAGGAGCAGGCCTGAAAGCCGCCGGGGATGTCAGCAGGGCCGGTTGGCCCGGGCGCCCGGCACCGCAGCGACTTAACCAACCATCCGCGACGATGCCGGCCAGCCGGGGCATGATGCCCCCTTGTCGGCCAACGCGAGCATGAGACGGCGAACGCAATACCCATGAACATGAAGCGCATGCGCGGCCGTGGCGGCCATCGTCAAGGTGGCGGCGGGGGCGGCGGCGGCCAGTTCCGCCAGGCCGGGGGCGGGGGTGGTGGCGGCGGCCACCAGCCGATGAACCGCAACCACGTCTTTGATTCGAGCGGGCCGGACATGCGGCTGCGTGGCACGGCCCAGCAGCTGTTCGAGAAGTATCTGCAACTGGGGCGCGACGCGACTGGCTCCGGCGACCGGGTGATGGCGGAAAGCTATTTCCAGCATGCCGAGCACTACTTCCGCATCCTGAACGCGATGGCCCAGGCCGCGCAGCAGAACCAGCCGGCGCCGCAGCAGCGCCGCCCGCAGGGCAATTACGACCAGGCGACGGACGGCGACCAGATGGACGGCCAGGACGGCGACCAGCAGCCTCAGGCACCGCAGGCCAATGGCCCGCTGCCGCAGCCCGACGTGCAGACCGACGCCGACGACGAGCAGCCCCAGGCCGCCGCCCAGTAAGCGGTGGTGGCATGATCGAAAAGGCCGGACCGGCGACGGTCCGGCCTTTTCGCGTTTCAGGCCGGCAGGGGTTCCAGCGCGTCGCCCAGCGCCACGCGGCCGTCTTCCTCCACCACGGCGTGGACACCCAGGTCGGCATGGCCGAAATATTCGCGCAGCAGCTTGGGCACGTTGATGTCCCGCTGGCCATTGGCGGGGTTCACCTGGGTGGCGGGGCAGCGCACCGTTCGCTTCTCGATCCGCAGCGTGGCGCCGCCCAGCAGCACCTGCTGCCCCACCCAGTCGAACTCGGCCCAGGCTGGCAGGCCGCTGAAATACACGTTGGCGCGGAAGCGCAGCGGGTCCAGGCGCACGCCCGCCGCCTGTTCCAGCGCTGCGATGGAGGCGAGGTTGATCAGCGTCACGCCCTTGTGCCGGTCATCCGCGAAGGCATGGCCGGGGGCGGACACGAAGCGGGGCGTGCCCCGGGCTTCCTCGCCCAGATAGGTGGTCAGGGCCGTGGCGATCGCCTGGCGGCCGGCTTCGGTGTTGGTGTCGGCGGCCATGGGGGCCGCACCCGGCACGCGCAAAAGCAGCTGGCCACTGTGCCCGTCGAACACCGCCGACACCAGGGCCAGCCGCTCGTTCACCATCAGGCAGCCGAAGTGTCGCTTGGGCAGAAAGGCCGGGGCGGCAGCGTCGAATGGTGCATCCCCCTGGGCCAGGGCGAAGCGGCGGTCGTGCAGGATGCATTCGCCGGCCCGCAGGGACACCTCCTCCAGTGCTTCGGCGGTCAGGCCCTTCACAGGGTAGCGGTACAATGTCTCGACACGCATGGGCGAAGGGTCTCCTGGGAATTTTTGCTCAGGCGGGGCCTTGAAGCCGGCCGGGCCAGCTTACCACATCGGCGATAGCTGCGGTGCGGGGTGTCGCCTTCATGGGGCGCCCGGCACCGGTCCGCTTCAATCAGGAGGGGCCATTTATGGACATCGAGAAGTTCACCGAGCGCGCCCGTGGCTTTCTGCAGGCCGCGCAGACCATCGCCATCCGCGAATATCACCAGCGTGTGACGCCGGAGCACCTGCTCAAGGCGCTGCTGGACGACGAGCAGGGTGCCGCCGCCGGTTTGATCCGCGCGGCCGGCGCCGACCCCATGCCGGTCAAGGCCGCCGTGGACGCCGAGATCGGGCGCCAGCCCAAGGTGCAGGGCGGCGGCGCCGGCCAGCCGCAGTTCGTGCCCGAGATCGTGCGCGTGCTGGACACCGCGCAGCAGCAGGCCACCAAGGCCGGCGACAGCTTCGTGGCGCAGGACCGCCTGCTGGTGGCGCTGGCCGCCAGCGACACGCCGGCCGGCCGCGCGCTGGTCGCCGCCGGGGCCACCGCGCAGAAGCTGGAAGCCGCCGTCGAGGCCGTCCGCAAGGGCCGCAAGGTCGACAGCGCCAGTGCCGAACAGCAGTTCGACGCGCTGAAGAAGTATGCGCGCGACCTGACGGATGCCGCGCGCACGGGCAAGCTGGACCCGGTGATCGGCCGCGACGAGGAGATCCGCCGCGCCATTCAGGTGCTGGCCCGCCGCACCAAGAACAACCCGGTGCTGATCGGCGAGCCGGGCGTGGGCAAGACGGCCATCGTCGAGGGGCTGGCGCTGCGCATCGTCAATGGCGACGTGCCCGAGGCGCTGCGCGACAAGCGCGTGCTGGCGCTCGACCTCGGCGCCATGGTCGCCGGCGCCAAGTACCGCGGCGAGTTCGAGGAGCGGCTTAAGGGCGTGCTCACCGAGATCGAGGGCGCGGCCGGCGAGGTGATCCTGTTCATCGACGAGATGCACACCTTGATCGGTGCCGGCAAGGCGGATGGGGCGATGGATGCCTCCAACCTGCTCAAGCCTGCCCTGGCGCGTGGCGAACTGCATTGCATCGGCGCGACCACGCTGGACGAGTACCGCAAGCACGTGGAAAAGGACGCCGCCCTGGCCCGTCGCTTCCAGCCCGTCTTCGTGGGCGAGCCGAGCGTGGAGGATACCGTCTCCATTCTGCGCGGCATCAAGGAGAAGTACGAGCTGCACCACGGCGTCCGCATCGCGGACAGCGCACTGGTGGCGGCCGCCACCTTGTCCAACCGCTACATCACCGACCGTTTCCTGCCGGACAAGGCCATCGATCTCATGGACGAGGCCGCTAGTCGCCTGCGCATGCAGGTGGACAGCAAGCCGGAGGAGCTGGACGAGGTGGACCGCCGGGTGCTGATGCTCAAGATCGAGCGCGAAGCCCTGAAGAAGGAAACCGACACCGCGAGCCGCGACCGCCTGGAAAAGCTGGAAAAGGAACTGGCGGAGCTCGAGGAGAAGTCCGACGCCCTGACCACCGCCTGGCAGGCGGAAAAGGGCAAGCTGAGCGAGGCGCAGAAGGCCAAGGAAGAACTGGACCGCGCGCGGACCGAGGTGGAGGTCGCCCAGCGCAAGGGTGACTACGCCAAGGCGGGCGAGCTGCTCTACGGACGCATTCCCGAGCTGGAGCGCCAGATCGCCGGGGGCGATGGCGAGGGCGGCCGCTTGGTCAACGAGGCGGTGACGGAAGAAAGCATCGCCGCCGTGGTCAGCCGCTGGACCGGCGTTCCGGTGGAGAAGATGCTGGAAGGCGAGCGTGCCAAGCTCCTGCGGATGGAGGACCAG